>NZ_JBVHKV010000009.1:0-343268 GCF_055559335.1 Streptomyces sp. NPDC024555 | reverse complement strand
GGCCCCCCCCGCCCCCCCCCCCCCGCCCCCCCCCCCCCCCCCCCCCCGCCGCCCCCCCCCGCGCCCCCCCCCCCCCCCCCCCCCCCCCCGACTGCGTGCGGCCGTATCGTTGAGTAGGCCGCCCCCGTCACCGTATGCAGAAAGGCGCCGCGCAATGGTGCAGATCAAGACCCCCGAGCAGATCGCGAAGATGCGTGAGGCGGGGCTGGTGGTCGCTGCCATTCACGCGGCCACCCGTGAGGCGGCGGTGCCCGGCGCCACCACCAGGGACCTGGACGAGGTCGCGCGCAAGGTGATCGCCGAGCACGGGGCGAAGTCGAACTTCCTGGGGTACGGCGGATTCCCCGCGACGATCTGCACCTCGGTCAACGAGGTCGTCGTCCACGGCATCCCGGACGAGAAGACCGTCCTCAAGGACGGCGACATCATCTCCGTCGACGCCGGCGCCGTCGTGGACGGCTGGCACGGCGACGCCGCGTACACGGCCTTCGTCGGCACCGGTCACGCTCCGGAGCTCGTCGAGTTGTCCCGGGTGACCGAGGAGTCGATGTGGGCCGGCATCGCCGCGATGAAGGTGAACAGCCGGCTGGTCGACATCTCCCGGGCGATCGAGACCTACATCCGCCGCCAGCCCCGTCCGGCCACCGGCAAGTACGGGATCATCGAGGACTACGGCGGGCACGGCATCGGCACCGAGATGCACATGGACCCGCATCTGCTGAACTACGTCGCGCGCAAGCGCGGCAAGGGCATCAAGCTGGTCCCGGGCGTCTGCCTGGCCATCGAGCCGATGGTCTCGCTGGGCACCCCGCACACCGAGGTGCTGGAGGACGAGTGGACCGTCATCACCACCGACGGCACCTGGTCCTCGCACTGGGAGCACTCGATCGCCCTCACCGAACAGGGTCCGCTGGTGCTGACCGCCCCCGACTGCGGCCGTGAGCGCCTGGCCCGCTACGGCGTGGAGGCGGCGCCGGACCCGCTGGGCTGATTCGGTGGCCCGCCGGAGGTCTAAGGATCTCCGGCGCTGGGCAAACTTGACGGATTCGTCTTTTGGAGTCCGCTGACGTAGACTGACTCGTCGGCTCTCGTGCATCCGTGTGTCCGCATACGGCGGTGGAGAGTCGATCAAGGTAGCCGATTCGAAAGGCGAAGCGTGGCCAAGAAGCAAGGTGCCATCGAAATTGAGGGCACCGTGATCGAGTCCCTCCCGAACGCCATGTTCAAGGTGGAGCTCCAGAACGGTCACAAGGTCCTCGCGCACATCTCCGGCAAGATGCGGATGCACTACATCCGAATCCTCCCGGACGACCGGGTCGTGGTGGAGCTCTCTCCGTACGACCTGACGCGTGGCCGGATCGTCTACCGCTACAAGTAGATCTTGTCTTCATCCCGCTCGCGCGGGGTGGCGGCACTGACCCGGAGAACCTGACATCCCATGAAGGTCAAGCCGAGCGTCAAGAAGATCTGCGACAAGTGCAAGGTGATCCGCCGCCACGGTCGGGTCATGGTCATCTGCGACAACCTGCGCCACAAGCAGCGCCAGGGCTGACGCACGACCCCCTGCATCTCGCAGTACTTCGCGCGACGCACGCAATACGTACATACGCAGAGCCCGTCCAAGCCACGGCTGACGACACCTCCGGCGGGGGCCGGGGACCCGGGCGTACCACCTCTCCCAGCGAGAGGTCGGCGGTCGGGAGTGGTTCTGCGGAAGACCCCCGAAATGACAACTGGAGCCATTGAATGGCACGCGTTTCAGGTGTTGACATCCCGCGCGACAAGCGCGTGGAGGTTGCCCTCACCTACGTCTTCGGCATCGGGCGCACCCGGTCCAAGGAGATCCTCGCCACCACCGGCGTGAACCCGAACACCCGCGTTCGCGACCTGGCCGAAGAGGACCTGGTCAAGATCCGCGAGTACGTGGACGCCAACCTCCGCACCGAGGGTGACCTCCGCCGCGAGATCCAGGCCGACATCCGCCGCAAGGTCGAGATCGGCTGCTACCAGGGTCTCCGCCACCGTCGCGGTCTGCCCGTCCACGGTCAGCGCACCAGCACGAACGCCCGTACCCGCAAGGGTCCGCGTCGCGCGATCGCCGGCAAGAAGAAGCCCGGCAAGAAGTAGTCCTCAGCGGACGCACTGCGCACGTCCGGACCTCCGGACAGACGCAGCAACCAGCGGTCTTCGCTGTAGGACCGATCACCTCCCCTCTCCATCTGGAGTCAAGACATGCCCCCCAAGGGTCGTCAGGGCGCAGCCAAGAAGGTGCGTCGCAAGGAAAAGAAGAACGTCGCTCACGGCCACGCGCACATCAAGAGCACGTTCAACAACACGATCGTCTCGATCACGGACCCCTCGGGCAACGTGATCTCCTGGGCCTCCGCCGGCCACGTCGGCTTCAAGGGCTCGCGCAAGTCCACCCCCTTCGCCGCGCAGATGGCCGCCGAGTCGGCCGCCCGCCGCGCGCAGGAGCACGGCATGCGCAAGGTCGACGTCTTCGTCAAGGGTCCCGGCTCCGGCCGTGAGACCGCGATCCGCTCCCTGCAGGCCACGGGCCTGGAGGTCGGTTCGATCCAGGACGTCACCCCGACGCCGCACAACGGCTGCCGTCCGCCGAAGCGTCGCCGCGTCTGATCCGTGACGGCCGGTGACGGCCGTACGGCAGAAGCGTGGGTACGGGCGGTATGCCCCCTGCGGGGGTGTGCCGCCCGTATCCTTGTTTCATCTGTCGGGCGTCAAATAGTGGGCGCCCACGACTGAAGGATTCACACATGCTTATCGCTCAGCGTCCGTCGCTGACCGAAGAGGTCGTTGACGAGTTCCGTTCGCGGTTCGTCATCGAGCCGCTGGAGCCGGGCTTCGGCTACACGCTCGGCAACTCCCTGCGCCGCACGCTCCTCTCCTCGATCCCGGGTGCCGCTGTCACCAGCATCCGCATCGACGGTGTCCTGCACGAGTTCACCACCGTGCCGGGCGTCAAGGAGGACGTGACCGACCTCATCCTCAACATCAAGCAGCTGGTCGTCTCCTCGGAGCACGACGAGCCGGTCGTGATGTACCTGCGCAAGCAGGGCCCCGGCCTGGTCACCGCTGCCGACATCGCCCCGCCGGCCGGTGTCGAGGTCCACAACCCGGACCTCGTCCTGGCCACGCTGAACGGCAAGGGCAAGCTGGAGATGGAGCTGACCGTCGAGCGCGGTCGCGGCTACGTCTCCGCCGTCCAGAACAAGCAGGTGGGCCAGGAGATCGGCCGGATCCCGGTCGACTCCATCTACTCGCCGGTGCTCAAGGTCACGTACAAGGTCGAGGCGACCCGTGTCGAGCAGCGCACCGACTTCGACAAGCTGATCGTCGACGTCGAGACCAAGCAGGCCATGCGTCCCCGTGACGCCATGGCGTCGGCCGGCAAGACCCTGGTCGAGCTGTTCGGCCTGGCGCGCGAGCTCAACATCGACGCCGAGGGCATCGACATGGGCCCGTCGCCGACGGACGCCGCGCTCGCGGCCGACCTGGCGCTGCCGATCGAGGAGCTGGAGCTCACGGTCCGCTCGTACAACTGCCTCAAGCGCGAGGGCATCCACTCGGTGGGCGAGCTGGTGGCCCGCTCCGAGGCGGACCTGCTCGACATCCGCAACTTCGGTGCGAAGTCGATCGACGAGGTCAAGGCGAAGCTGGCCGGTATGGGCCTGGCGCTGAAGGACTCGCCTCCCGGCTTCGACCCGACCGCCGCCGCCGACGCCTTCGGCGCCGACGACGACGCGGACGCCGGTTTCGTGGAGACCGAGCAGTACTGAGTCGCCTCCGGCCGGGGCGCCCGTCCTGCGACGGGCGCCCCGGACCGGGCGACAGCACACACTTCCGTACGGCGACCGCCGTGCGGGAACTGACACCGGTACCTGATACGGCCGGTGCAGCACTCAAGGAGAAACACCATGCCGAAGCCCGCCAAGGGTGCCCGTCTGGGCGGCAGCGCCGCGCACGAGAAGCTTCTTCTCAACAACCTCGCGAAGTCGCTGTTCGAGCACGGCCGCATCACCACGACCGAGGCCAAGGCCCGTCGCCTGCGTCCGGTCGCCGAGCGTTTCATCACCAAGGCGAAGAAGGGCGACATCCACAACCGTCGCCTGGTGCTGCAGTCGATCACGGACAAGGGCGTCGTCCACACGCTCTTCACCGAGATCGCCCCGCGGTACGAGAACCGCCCCGGTGGTTACACCCGCATCACCAAGATCGGCAACCGTCGTGGCGACAACGCCCCGATGGCCGTCATCGAGCTGGTCGAGGCGCTGACCGTGGCCCAGCAGGCCACCGGTGAGGCCGAGGCCGCCACGAAGCGTGCGGTCAAGGAAGAGGCGGCCAAGAAGGACGAGACCCCGGTCGAGTCCGTCGAGGACGCCGCTCCGGTCGAGGCCGAGGAGTCCAAGGACGCCTGAGCGTTCTGAGTTCTCCGGAACGGGTCCGCACCACCCCTCGGGGCGGTGCGGGCCCGTTCCGCTGTCCGGCCGGGGTGAGAGGATCGCTGGTGTGAGTGATGTGGTGGAGCCCGGATTCGTACGGGTGCGGCTGGACCTGGCCTACGACGGCAAGGACTTCTCCGGCTGGGCGAAACAGACCGGCCGGCGGACGGTGCAGGGGGAGATCGAGGACGCGCTGCGGACCGTGACGCGCTCTCCGCGCACCTTCGACCTCACGGTCGCCGGGCGCACCGACGCCGGGGTGCACGCGCGCGGCCAGGTCGCGCACGTCGACCTGCCGGCGGAGGTCTGGGCCGAGCACGGGGACAAGCTGCTGCGGCGGCTGGCCGGGCGGATGGCCCCGGACGTACGGGTCCGGCGGATCGCCGAGGCCCCCGCGGGGTTCAACGCCCGCTTCTCGGCGCTGTGGCGGCGGTACGCCTACCGGGTCTCCGACCGGCCGGGCGGCGCCGATCCCCTGGTGCGGGGTCATGTCCTGTGGCACGACCGGCCGTTGGACGCCGACGCGATGAACGAGGCGGCGGCGCTCATGACGGGGGAGCACGACTTCGCCGCGTACTGCAGGAAGCGCGAGGGTGCCACGACCATCCGGACGCTCCAGAAGCTGAGTTGGGTACGGGACGAGGCCTCCGGGACGCTCACCGGGACCGTGCAGGCCGACGCCTTCTGCCACAACATGGTGCGGGCGCTGGTCGGGGCGATGCTCTTCGTCGGCGACGGGCGGCGCCCGGCGCCGTGGCCGGCCGAGGTGCTGGCCGCCGGGGTGCGGGATCCCGGGGTCCATGTGGTGCGGCCGCACGGGCTGACCCTGGAGGAAGTCGCCTATCCGGCCGACGCGTTGCTCGCGGCCCGCGCCGTCGAGGCACGCAACGTGCGGACCCTGCCGGGGGCCGGCTGCTGCTGAGCGCCGCTCAGGAATCGCGGCGGCGGCCGGCGAGCGCCGCCCCGAGGACCCCGGCCAGTGCGAGCGCGGCGGCGCTCAGCAGCGAGGACCGGAACCAGCCCACGTCCGGACTCCACCAGGCGAGCGCCGCCCCGGCCGAGGCCACGGCCAGCGCGGCCGTGCGCGTCACCCACCAGCGCGGCGTACGCGCCGCACGGCCCCCGGCCGGCGGATGGTCGCCCGCCCGGGTCCGCACGGTGTCCCGCATCCCGGCCAGGATGGAGCGGCGGGCCTGCACCCGCGCCCCCGGCAGGGCGCCCAGGATCTCGGTGTCCCCGCCGAAGCCGGGCGGGACGGGCGGCAGCCCCAGGGCGGTCACCAGATCGGCCTGGTGGCGTGCCGGGTCGGCGGTGGCGCGCAGGATGTGGGCCAGCGGGCGCGGATCCGTCAGCCCGTAGAGCCGGGCCAGCTCCCCGGCGGCCTCCTGCACATCGGTGTGGTCGGCGGTGGGCGCCTCGGCGTCCCAGGTGTGCGCGACGACCCGGCGGCCCTGGTGGAGCGCCGTGACGCCGGTGCGCCCCGGGGCGCGGTGCAGGACCAGCGCGGGCCAGCTCTCCCCGGTCGTGAACGTCTCCGCCGCCGCGGTCAGCGGTTCGTGCGGGAGCGGCGCCGCCCGCCGCCCCGGGGCGGTCTCCGCGGCCACCTCCACATAGCTGCCGCCCTCGCCCGCCGGAGCCGTACGCAGCGAGACCCCGCACAGCAGGGCCGCCTGGGCGACCTCGGCCGGGGGCACGGGCACGAGCGCGACCGCGCGCGGGACGAGCGCCGCCCAGTCGGGCACGGGCGCCGGGGCCTCGGGCGGGCGGGCGAAGAACGGGATCTCCGCCGCCAGATCGAGCCGGGCCTCGGAGCGGGCCTCCAGGAACTCGGTACGCGGTTCGCCGAGCCGGTTCCACGGGTACTCCGTGGCGTGCACCCCGATGGCCCGGAACACGTCCAGGGCCTCCTCGGGACGGTCCAGGAGGATCAGCAGCAGGGCCGTCTCGTTGCGGAATCCGGCGGCCTCGTGGTCGCCCGCCCCGGCGTAGGTGTCCGAGAGGTCCCGGGCGCGGTCCAGGGCGGCGTCCACCCGGGCGGCGTACGGATCGGGGTCCGGCGGCCCCTCGTCCCCGGCCAGCCGGTACTCCAGCGCCGCCCGCAGCGGCAGGGCGTGCAGCCGGGAGCCGGGCGGGGCCGAGTCCGCGACGCGCTCGGCGTACCCGAACATCTCCTCGTGCGAGCCGTACCACCGGGCGGTCAGGTACTGGAGCGCCTGCGCGTGGCAGCCGAAGTGGTGCGGATCGCGCGCCACCGCCTCCGCGAGATAGGAGTCGAAGACCTCGCGCGGGGCCTGGATGGAACGGGCGTGGGCGAGCGCCACCCGCCAGGGCACCGGATCGGCCGGATTGGCCTCGGCGGCGGCCCCGATGACCGGGACGGCGTCCTCCAGCAGGGCGAAGAAGGCCTGGAAGCGGTCGCGCTCGACGTCCCGGGCGCGGGCCCCCGTGCGGACCTTCCACGCCTGGTGGAGCTGGAGGTCGGCGACCACCAGCAGGGCGTCCGGGTCCTGCGGCGCCTCCTCCAGCCAGGCGTCCAGCCAGCCGTCGTGGTGCAGCGCCGTCCGGGCCAGCCGCCCCACGTACGCGTCCCGGCGCTCCCACTGCGCATGCGCCCGGGTCGCCGCCAGCAGCTCGCGCGCCGGCCCGTGCCGCCCCGCCGCCGCCGCGCCGAGCGCGGCCCGCAGCGCGGGATCCGGCGGGTCCACGACGACGGCCTCGTCCGGAGCCAGATCGGCACCGACCGCGTCGCGGTGGCGCAGGATGCGCAGGAAGGCGACGAGGAAGAAGAGACGCACGACAGCGGTCCTTCGCATCCGGGAGACGGGACCCGACCGGGCCGGAGGGGGTCAGCTCGCCGGCGCCGTGGCGGCCGCCGAGGCCTGGACCTCGCCGCGGTGGCGGATCTGGCGGAAGGTGAAGTTGGTCAGGTCGTCGCCGACCGCGAAGACCTTCTTGTCGGCCTTGGTGACGCTCTTGCCGTTGGTGAAGCCGCTGATCGCGAAGTACGCGTACCGGCCGTAGGAGTTGGCGGTGCGGCGGCAGACCGCGCCGCCCCGGCAGAACACCGGGACGCCCGAGCCGCTGAGCGAGGCGACCGAGCCGCTGGCCTGCTGCGCGGCCTTCTTCGCCTGCGCCTCCGTCTCGAAGACCGCGAGACCCAGCGTCACGGCGACGCCGTCACGGCTGTACGTGGCCCGGATGACCTGGTCGCAGCCGTTGTTCACGAGGATCGAGCCGAGCGCCCCCTGGGTGGCGGTGGCGCACTTCGGGGTGTGGTGCGTGGCGCCCTTGGCGTACACGCGGTCGCCCATCGTGAGCTTCTTGCCCGGGAAGAAGGCGTCGACCGTCACGGGCGCCCGGTCCTTCTTCACATCGGATATGTAGTCCTTCGGATCCGGCGGGGGCGGCGGTGCCACCGAGGAGAAGGAGGGCTCCGGCTGCGCCGTCTCGCTGGGCAGGTCGGAGGCGGACGGCAGCTCGCTCGCGTGCTTGCCCGAGGTGCCGCCCGAGCCGTTCTTGTTGGTCGAGATGACCGCCGTGGCCACGATGGCGGCCACCGCGGCGGTGGCCAGCGCGCCCCCGCCGATCATCAGCCACCTCTTGCGCCTGGCGCGTGCGGCGGACGCGTCCGCGAGCGCCGCCCAGTCCGGAGTCCCATTGCTCCCGGGCCCCCACGAGGGCCCCCCTTGCCCAAAGCTCATGCGGCGAATCCTAAACCGGTTGGGCCTGCGCTTCCCCGCCCGTGACAATGCTGTGCATGGGACATCTCGAAGCGGGTCATCTGGAGTACTACCTACCGGACGGGCGGGTGCTGCTCGGCGATGCCTCGTTCCGGGTGGCCGACGGGGCGGTGGTCGCCCTCGTCGGGGCGAACGGCGCCGGCAAGACCACCCTGCTGCGCCTGCTCTCCGGAGAGCTCCAGCCGCACGGCGGCTCGGTCTCGGTGAGCGGCGGGCTCGGGGTGATGCGGCAGTTCGTCGGCTCGGTGCGCGACGAGCGCACGGTGCGCGACCTGCTCGTCTCGGTCGCCCAGCCCAGCATCCGGAAGGCCGCCGAGGCCGTCGACCGGGCCGAGGAGCTGATCCTCACGGTCGACGACGAGGCCGCGCAGATGGCGTACGCGCAGGCGCTCAGCGACTGGGCGGAGGTGCGCGGCTACGAGGCCGAGACCGTCTGGGACATGTGCACGATGGCGGCGCTCGGCGTCCCGTACGAGAAGGCGCAGTTCCGCGAGGTGCGCACGCTCTCCGGCGGTGAGCAGAAGCGGCTCGTGCTGGAGGCGCTGCTGCGCGGCCCGGACGAGGTGCTGCTCCTCGACGAGCCGGACAACTATCTCGACGTCCCCGGCAAGCGCTGGCTGGAGGAGAAGCTGAGGGAGACCCGCAAGACGGTCCTCTTCGTCTCCCACGACCGGGAGCTGCTCTCCCGCGCCGCCCAGAAGATCGTCAGCGTCGAGCCCAGTCCGGCCGGCAGCGACGTCTGGGTCCACGGCGGCGGCTTCGACACCTATCACCAGGCCCGCAAGGAGCGCTTCGCCCGCTTCGAGGAGCTGCTGCGCCGCTGGGAGGAGGAACGTGCCCGGCTGAAGGCCCTCGTCCTGCGGATGCGGCAGCAGGCGGCCAACAGCCCCGACATGGCCAACCGCTACCACGCGATGCAGACCCGGTTCAAGAAGTTCGAGGAGGCGGGACCGCCGCCGGAGCCGCCGCGCGAGCAGGAGATCCGGATGCGGCTGCGCGGCGGGCGGACCGGGGTGCGGGCGGTGACCTGCACCGGTCTGGAGCTGACCGGTCTGATGAAACCGTTCGACCTGGAGATCTACTACGGCGAGCGCGTCGCCGTCCTCGGCTCCAACGGTTCCGGCAAGTCCCACTTCCTGCGGCTGCTGGCCGGTGAGCCCGTGGCCCACACCGGGGAGTGGAAGCTCGGCGCCCGCGTGGTCGCCGGCCACTTCGCCCAGACCCACGCCCATCCGGAGCTGCTCGGCCGCACGCTCGTCGACATCCTGTGGACCGGGCACGCGAAGGACCGGGGCGCGGCGATGTCGGTGCTGCGGCGGTACGAGCTGGAGCGGCAGGGGGACCAGCCGTTCGAGAAGCTGTCCGGCGGACAGCAGGCCCGTTTCCAGATCCTCCTCCTGGAGCTGGCCGGCACCACGGCCCTGCTCCTGGACGAGCCCACCGACAACCTCGACCTGGAATCGGCCGAAGCCCTCCAGGACGGGCTGGAGGCCTACGACGGCACGGTGATGGCCGTCACCCACGACCGCTGGTTCGCGAAGTCCTTCGACCGCTTCCTGGTCTTCGGCTCCGACGGGGTCGTCCGCGAGACCCGCGAGCCGGTGTGGGACGAACGACGGGTGGAACGGGTGCGGTAGCCCCTCCGGGGCGGGGCGGGCGGGGTGCCCGCGCGGGGTGCGCCCCGCCCGGGGACCCCGTTTTGACCCGTCCGGGTACGGCCGGGTAGGCTCTTGCACTGTTATGCGTATGGGCTAGGCCCTGACGCAGGTTCTCTGGAGCAGTTCCCAGTGGCTCGCATACGGGCTCGTCCCGGCATTGTGAGCTCCAGCTGCATGATCGCTTCAGGGGTGCCATGTGCCCTCATCCACTGAAGAAGCGAAGGCTACGAAGTGCGTACGTACAGCCCCAAGCCCGGCGATGTCACTCGCCAGTGGCACATCATCGACGCGCAGGACGTGGTCCTGGGCCGTCTGGCCACCACGGCCGCCAACCTCCTCCGGGGTAAGCACAAGGCGATCTACGCCCCCCACATGGACATGGGCGACTTCGTCATCATCATCAACGCCGACAAGGTTCACCTGTCCGGCAACAAGCGGACCCAGAAGATGGCGTACCGCCACTCCGGGTTCCCGGGCGGTCTCCGCTCCGTGCGGTACGACGACCTGCTCGCGAACAACCCCGAGAAGGCCGTCGAGAAGGCCATCAAGGGCATGATCCCCAAGAACAGCCTGGGCCGCCAGATGATCTCGAAGCTGAAGGTCTACGCGGGTGACCAGCACCCGCACGCTGCGCAGCAGCCGGTCCCGTACGAGATCACCCAGGTCGCGCAGTAGTTCCGGCCTCCCCCCAAAGACGTAAAGAAAGATCTGAGGAGAATCGTGGCCGAGACCACTGTTGAGACGCCCATCGAGGGCACCGACGGCGAGGAGACCTACGCCGAGGTGACGACCTTCGAGTCGGAGGTCCCCGTCGAGGGTGAGTACACCTCCGAGTCGCTCGCGGGCCGCTTCGGTGACCCGCAGCCCGCCGCCGGCCTGGGCCGTCGCAAGAACGCCATCGCCCGCGTCCGGATCGTTCCGGGCTCCGGTAAGTGGAAGATCAACGGTCGCACCCTTGAGGACTACTTCCCCAACAAGGTGCACCAGCAGGAAGTCAACGAGCCCTTCAAGGTGCTCGAGCTCGACGGCCGCTACGACGTCATCGCCCGCATCTCGGGCGGCGGCGTCTCGGGTCAGGCCGGCGCCCTGCGTCTCGGTGTGGCCCGCGCGCTGAACGAGGCGGACGTGGACAACAACCGCGCCACGCTGAAGAAGGCCGGCTTCCTCTCCCGCGACGACCGTGCGGTCGAGCGCAAGAAGGCCGGTCTCAAGAAGGCCCGTAAGGCCCCGCAGTACAGCAAGCGCTAAACCGCCTGCTCAACCGCGTTACACGTTCGCCCCGGCGGCACTCCTCGTGCTGCCGGGGCGTTCGTTTATTGACAGCCTCGGGCATATAACGGCATAAGGCGTTCATAGGCCTGTTGGCTGCTTAGTCTGATTTTTGGTTTTTGCGTTTCGGAGCACCTTCGGAGGACACCAGTGGGACGACTCTTCGGCACGGACGGCGTGCGCGGCGTCGCCAACGCGGACCTGACGGCCGAGCTCGCGCTCGGACTCTCGGTCGCGGCGGCGCACGTACTGGCCGAGGCGGGCACCTTTGAAGGCCATCGGCCGACGGCCGTGGTGGGCCGCGACCCCCGCGCCTCCGGAGAGTTCCTGGAGGCGGCCGTGGTGGCCGGCCTCGCCAGTGCGGGCGTCGACGTCCTGCGCGTGGGCGTGCTCCCGACGCCGGCCGTGGCCTATCTGACCGGCGCCCTGGGCGCCGACATCGGGGTCATGCTCTCCGCCAGCCACAACGCCATGCCGGACAACGGTGTCAAGTTCTTCGCCCGGGGGGGCCACAAGCTCGCCGACGAGCTGGAGGACCGGATCGAGACGGTCTACGAGCAGCACCGCACGGGCGAGCCGTGGAGCCGGCCGACCGGTGCGGGCGTCGGCCGCGTCACCGACTACGTCGAGGGCTTCGACCGCTACGTCGCCCACCTCATCGGTGTGCTGCCCAACCGCCTCGACGGCCTCAAGGTCGTCCTGGACGAGGCGCACGGCGCCGCCGCCCACGTCTCGCCCGAGGCCTTCGCCCGTGCGGGGGCCGAGGTCGTCACCATCGGTGCCACGCCCGACGGGCTGAACATCAACGACGGCTGCGGCTCCACGCACCTGGAGCTGCTGCGCGCCGCCGTCGTCGAGCACGGCGCCGACCTGGGCATCGCCCACGACGGCGACGCCGACCGCTGCCTCGCCGTGGACGCGGCGGGCGAGGAGGTCGACGGCGACCAGATCCTCGCCGTGCTGGCCCTCGCCATGCGCGAGGCCGGGCAGCTGCGCAAGGACACCGTGGTCGGCACCGTGATGTCGAACCTCGGCTTCAAGCTGGCCATGGAGCGCGAGGGCATCCAGCTCGTCCAGACGGCCGTCGGCGACCGCTACGTCCTGGAGTCGATGAAGGCCGAGGGCTACGCCCTGGGCGGCGAGCAGTCCGGGCACGTCATCGTGCTCGACCACGCCACCACCGGCGACGGCACGCTGACCGGTCTGATGCTGGCGGCCCGGGTCGCCGCCACCGGCCGTTCGCTGGCCGAGCTGGCCGGCGTCATGGAGCGGCTGCCGCAGGTCCTGGTCAATGTGCCGGACGTCGACAAGTCCCGGGTGAACACCTCCCCGGAGCTGGCCGCCGCCGTCACCGAGGCCGAGCGCGAGCTGGGCTCCACCGGCCGGGTGCTGCTGCGCCAGTCCGGTACGGAGCCGCTGGTGCGGGTCATGGTCGAGGCCGCCGACATCGAGCAGGCGCGCGCGGTGGCCGGACGGCTGGCCGATGTGGTGAAGTCCGCGCTGGGCTGAGCGGACCCGAACGGCACGGAACGACCCGGTCTCACGGCCGGGTCGTTCCCGTTTCCGGGGAGTCCTCCGCGGTGCCGCGCGCGCTCTCCAGGGCGGCCACGATCGCGGCCAGGTCCGCGGGGGCGGCCGCCAGGCGCACCGGCTCGCCGCCGTCGTCGATCTCGGCGATGTGCCAGCTCGCGGGGACGGTGTCGCCCTCGCCGCCCCGGGCCCGCCGTATCTCCCCGACCGTGAGCCGTTCCGCGGGGATCGGCCGGGCGGCGAAGCGGCCGGGGCCGGCGTGCGGGGTCACGGCGGGCGGGCCGGCGCCGATGACGACATGGGTCCCGAAGAGGTGCGGGTTGTACGCGGTGGGCTCCAGGAAGCGGGCGGACAGGAAGTGGTCCCGCCCGTCCGGGGCGGGGGACGGGCTGGTCCCGGACGGTGCGCGGACGCGGGTGGCGCGCCAGGCCAGGACGAGGGCGGCCAGGGTCACCGCCGTGCCCGCCGCCGCCCAGATCACGGTGGGCGGTGAGCCCAGCGGGTCCGTGGGGTGCAGGGCGCACAGGGGCAGCAGCCACACCGCCGTGACGGCCAGCGCGCCCGCGAACGGCAGCGCCGAGGGCAGCAGTTCGTCGTCCCGCAGTCCCCGCCCGCGCCTGCGGATCAGCAGCAGCGCCCCCGCGTACCCCGCGCCGAGCGCGCAGACGGCGGAGAAGACGGCGATCTCCCCGGGGCCGGTGAGGTGGTCGTGCCAGACGTGGTGCTCGCCGGTGACCGATCTCGGCCGGCCGTGCCAGAAGACCAGCTCGACCTGCTCGCCGGAGCGGAACGCGGCGGCGTCGTCCTGGGAGACCCCGAGCCGGTGGAGCGGGCGGTCGCCGGTGAAGTACAGCCAGCTGCTGCCCTTGCCCCGGTTGACGTCGGTCCGCTCGATCACGCCCGTCAGGGTGCTCAGGCAGTCACGGATTCCGGCCGCCGGGGTGGCGGGGGTGCACGGCACGGCCGCCCGCCACGCCCGCTGTTCCGAGGCGGCGTCCGCCACGTAGGTCGCGGCCACGCCCGACGCGGTGAGCAGCACCGCGCCCACGATCCACGGGAGGACGGCCCGGCGCCCCGCCGCGCCGCGTGCGATGACGGGCGCCTCCTCGGACGCGGGGGCCGTGCCGTGACGGCGGTGCAGCGCGCGCAGCGCCGCCAGCTCCGCGTCGAACCGCCCGAGGTCCTCGCCGCTCATCGGCATCGGCAGCCGCCAGGTCCGCCCGTTGTCGAGCAGCACGCTGACGCGGTGGATGTCGGTGTGCCGCCCGTACTGGATGTAGCGGCGCAGGTCCACGACACGGGTCCACGGCACCGTGCGGCGGCGCAGCAGGGTCCGGGAGCGCAGACCGTACGCGTCGGCGGTGAGCCGCGCGGTGGCCAGGTACAGGAAGACCGGCCCCAGCATCGCGATCACCGCGCACACCCAGAACGCGGCGCCGAGGACGTCCCGCCGGAGGCAGGCCAGCAGCACGGCCACGACCGCCGCGACCGCGCAGACCGCGGAGCCCCACCACGACACGTTCCGCGCGGGAACGCGGAAGGTCACTTCCCCCGGTTCGTTCATGACCCCGAGGGTCGCAGCGGTGGGGTGTCCGGCGCTTGTGGCGAACACGGCAGTCTCGGCGGGCCCGATCCTGCCGGGCCGTCACCGGGGCAGGCGCGCCCCGCTCTCGGCGTACCGCTCGGGGTGCCTGCGGTGGTGGCGCAGGGCCAGCTCCCACAGGCCCTTCTGCGCGAGCAGGGTCAGCGTTCCGGCCAGCACGATGCCCCCGAGGTTGGCCAGCAGCTGCTGGACCGAGCCCGTCATCTGGCTGTAGTCGCGGTAGCTGAAGGCCATCGCGGCGTTCGAGGCGGCCGGCACCGTCGTCACGGAGATCGCGACCCCGATCAGCGCGCCCGACTTGGTGGAGGTCAGCGAGAGCGTTCCGGCGATTCCGGCGAGGAACGCCACGACGAACGACATCCAGTCGGGCTGCCAGATGAACGACGTGTTGGGCCGGGGCGCCTCGATCATCGACGCGTTGAACAGCCCGAAGGCGTCCATCAGATAGGCGAAGCCGACCGTCAACGCCATCGCCACCGCGAAGCCGGCGACCAGCGCCCACAGCGAGCGCCACACCAGCCGGGGCGCGCGCTGGACCAGGGCCGTGCAGATTCCGGCGAGCGGCCCGAACTCGGGGCCCACCGCCATCGCGCCCACGATCAGGATCGCGTTGTCGAGCATCACACCGCAGGCGGCCAGCATGGTCGCCACGGACAGGAACGCCACATAGGTGAGGCTGAACGTCGACTCCTCGTGGGTGACGTCGGTCAGCTCCTCCCACAGGACGGCGTCCGCGCCCTCGCCCGGCGCCTCCTCCTCGGCGCGGTCGGCGCGGGCCGACAGCGTCAGGGCCGTGTTCTCCACGCTGATCGCCCCGGAGCGGGCCAGCCCGAGCGCCCTCAGCTCCCCGATCAGCGCGTCCCCGGCCTCACGGGCCACATCGCAGAGCACCACGTCGCCCGCCGGGTCGCGCGCGGCCCCGGGCAGGACCACCAGATGCGCGGTGCCGACCGTCGACTCCAGCAGAGCGGTCACCTCGCCGGTGCGGCCGGCGGGGACGATCAGGCGCAGATGCAGCACGACGCTCCTCGGAAGGCTCGGCCCCGGGGCCCGTCCCCCTAGAGCTTGCGCAGCGACAGCCGTTGCACCTTGTGGTCCGGGCCCTTGCGCAGCACCAGGGTGGCACGGCCGCGTGTCGGGGCCACGTTCTCCACGAGATTGGGCCGGTTGATGGTCCGCCACATCGTCGCCGCGTACTCCATCGCCTCCTCCTCGGAGACCTGGGTGTACTTCCGGAAGTACGAGGAGGGGTCCTGGAACGCCGTCGCGCGCAGCTTGCGGAAACGGTTGAGGTACCAGGTCTCGATGTCCTCGGGGCGGGCGTCCACGTACACGCTGAAGTCGAAGTAGTCGGCGAGCCCCACCCTGGTGCGGCCGTCCTTGCCGGGCAGGGCGGGCTGGAGCACGTTCAGCCCCTCGACGATGAGGATGTCGGGGCGGCGCACGGTGAGCCGTTCGCCGGGCACGATGTCGTAGATCAGGTGCGAGTAGACGGGCGCGGTGACCTCGTCCTTGCCGGCCTTGATGTCGGCGACGAAACGGGTCAGGGCCCGCCGGTCGTACGACTCGGGGAAGCCCTTGCGCGACATCAGGCCGCGCGCGCGGAGCTCCTTCATCGGCAGCAGGAAGCCGTCCGTGGTGACCAGCTCCACCCGGGGGTGCTCCGGCCAGCGGGCCAGCAGCGCCTGGAGGATGCGGGCCGTGGTGGACTTGCCGACGGCGACGCTGCCCGCGACCCCTATGACGAAGGGGGTGCCGCGCTGCGCCCCGTGCCCGTTCCCGGCGTCCCCGAGGAAGGTGTTCAGCGCGCCGCGCAGCCCGGAGGTGGCCTGGACGTACAGGTTCAGGAGCCGCGAGAGCGGCAGATAGACGTCGCGGACCTCGTCCAGGTCGATGACGTCCCCGAGTCCGCGCAGCCGCTCGACCTCCTCGGCGCTGAGCGGCAGCGGCGTCCGGTCGCGCAGTGCGCTCCACTCGGCCCGGGACAGGTCGACGTACGGCGTCGCGGCGGGCTCGGTGCGACGCTGCGTGCTCCGGGACGGCGAGGTGATCACGGGAACATTGTTGCGGGAGTTCGACAGGAGTACGAACGGGACGGGGGGTGGGCTCGGTCACGCCGTCGTACGCCGGGCCCGGCCGTTCGGGTCCGTACCGGTTGCGCCATTGCGGCGCCCGGCCGGGGGCGGGCGGCGTGGTGCGCGAACCGCCTCGAACGCGTTCTTACTGTCACTTTATGCTACGAAACCATCCCAAGGCGTCCCGCCGCAGCCGTGTGGTGCCGGCGACCGGAGCCGTGGCCCTGACCGCGGCCGTCATGGCCGCCCTCCTCGTCCCCGGGACCGTGCCGGTCGGCCACGCCGCCGCCACGGGCCCCGCCCTGGTGGACGAGACGTTCACCGGAGCGACGGCCGACAGCGACTTCACGGCCGTGGGCCCGGCCTGTCTGACCGGGGCCGCGCCCGCCACCCCGCCGTCGGACGACGCGGCCCACCCGCTGGGCGGCTGCCCGGACCCGGGGGTGGGCCCCGTACCGCCCCGCAACGCGGCGCCGCACGGCTACCTCCAGCTGACCGACGCGGGCAACGACCGCTCGGCCGCGGTGATCCACAACAAGGCCCTGCCCGCCAACGAGGGCCTGGAGGTCTCCTTCGACCAGTGGCAGTACGGCGGCTCGCCCGTCGCGAACCCGGCCGACGGCATCTCGTTCTTCCTGGTCGACGGCGCCGCCGACCTCTCCGCGCCGGGCGCCTTCGGCGGGAGCCTGGGATACGCGCAGAAGCTGCCGGACGACGATCCGGGCCGGGAGTTCCTGCCGGGCGTCGCCCACGGCTACCTCGGTGTCGGCCTGGACGTCCTGGGCAACTACTTCGGCGACTGGGAGCACCGCGGCAACGGCTGCGCGCGGCGTTCCCCCGCCGGTACGGGGTTCCGCATCCCCGGGCCGGGCGCCAACATGGTCACGGTGCGCGGCCCCGGCAACGGCACCGAGGGCTACTGCTTCCTGGCCGCGACCACGGACAACCTGACGACGGACGCGCCCTGGCCGTCCACCCTGCCGGGCACGCTGCAGGGGCCGACGACGGCGGCCGACCTCCCCGCGGGCACGACGCCCGAGCAGGCCGAGCAGATCCTGGAGGCGTCCCGCCGCACGGTGACGGTCCGGCTCAGCCCGGCCCCCGACCCGGTGCTGACGGTCCTCGTCGACTTCCACGACGGCAACGGCGCCCAGCAGGTCCTGGAGACGGCCGCGCCGCAGCCGGTCCCGGCGACGTACAAGTTCGGCTTCGGCGCCTCCACCGGTGCCTTCACCGACGTCCACCTGCTGCGCACCCTGTCCGCGCGGTCGCTGAAGCCGCTGCCCCGGCTGAACCTGGTGAAGCAGGTCAGCATCGCCGAACCCCTGCCCGAGGTGATCGTGCCGGGGACGCGGGTGCCGTACGAGTTCGTCGTGACGAACGCCGGGGAGACCGACCTCACCGACGTCACGGTCGACGACCCCACGGTCGGGCCGGTGGACTGCCCGTCCACGACGCTGGCCGTGGGCGCGACGATGACCTGCACCGCGGCGTACACCGTCACCCCCGCCGACGCGGCCCGGGGCTACGTGGCGAACACGGCGCGGGGACACGGGAAGAGCGGTGACGAGGACGTCGAGTCCCCGCCGTCGAGCAACGAACTCCCGCTGGGCGGACGCACCGGCCTCGCCCTCGACAAGCTGGTGGACGACTCGGAGCCGTACGAGGCCGGGGACGAGGTGGAGTACACGTACGTCGTCAGCAACGTCACCGACACCCCGATCGAGGACGTGGCGGTCCACGACGACCGGCTGAGCGACGTCACCTGCGCGTCCACGACGCTGGCCCCGAAGGGGACGCCGGGCGACAGCACCACGTGCACCGGTACGTACACGGTGAGCGAGGAGGACGTGGAGCGCGGGCGCGTGCACAACACGGCGGTGGCGACCGGCAACGGCGGCTCGGTGACGTCCCCGCCGGCCGAGGCGGCGATCGAGGTCACCGCGCCGACGCCGACCCCGACGCCCACTCCGACCCCGACCCCGACCCCCACCCCGCACCCGACGCACACCCACACCCACGGGCCCAAGCCCACCCACAGCCCCACCCGCACGCACCGCCCCACCCACGGCCCCACCCACACCGACCGGCCCACGAACCGTCCTCCGTGGCCCGGACCGACGTCCAGCGGCGGCGGACACCACGGCGGCCAGATGCCCGACACCGGAGCGTCGGACCTGATGCCCCTCGGGATCGCCGCGGTGGCCATGGCCGCGGGCGGCACGCTGTTCCTGACGCGGCGGCGGCCGGGGAAGGGGCGCGCGCACTGAGGTGAGGGCGGCCGGTCGCGACGGCCGGCCGCCCCGCCGTACATGAGACGAAGGCCGGCCGGGCCCCTGGAGCAGGGGCCCGGCCGGCCTTCGTGCGGACGCGTCGCGGTGAGGTGTCGGTGATGCGTCGCGGTGACTAGTCCGTGCCGAACTCCATCGCGGCGCGGTCCAGCATCTCGTCGTCGTCGGAGACCTCGCCGCGGGAGGCGATGGCCTCGGCGCCGCCCTCGGGCAGGGTGCCGATCAGGCCGGTCGCGGCGGCCTGGGCCGCGCCGATCGCCGGGTTGGCGGTGCCGATGAGGCCGATGCCCGCGTACTGCTCCAGCTTGGCGCGGGAGTCGGCGATGTCGAGGTTGCGCATGGTGAGCTGGCCGATGCGGTCGACGGGGCCGAACGCGGAGTCCTCGGTGCGCTCCATGGAGAGCTTGTCCGGGTGGTAGCTGAACGCCGGGCCCGTGGTGTCGAGGATCGAGTAGTCCTCGCCGCGCCGCAGCCGCAGCGTCACCTCGCCGGTGACGGCGGCGCCGACCCAGCGCTGGAGGGACTCGCGCACCATCAGCGCCTGCGGGTCCAGCCAGCGGCCCTCGTACATGAGACGGCCGAGGCGGCGGCCCTCGTTGTGGTACTGGGCGAGGGTGTCCTCGTTGTGGATCGCGTTGACCAGACGCTCGTACGCGGCGTGCAGCAGGGCCATGCCCGGGGCCTCGTAGATGCCGCGGCTCTTGGCCTCGATGATCCGGTTCTCGATCTGGTCCGACATGCCCATGCCGTGGCGGCCGCCGATGGCGTTGGCCGCCATGACCAGGGCGACGGCGGACTCGAACTTCTCGCCGTTGATGGTGACCGGGCGGCCCTGGTCGAAGCCGATCGTGACGTCCTCGGTCTCGATCTCGACCGAGGGGTCCCAGAACCGCACGCCCATGATCGGCTCGACGGTCTCCACCCCGGTGTTCAGGTGCTCCAGGGTCTTCGCCTCGTGCGTGGCGCCCCAGATGTTGGCGTCGGTGGAGTACGCCTTCTCGGTGCTGTCGCGGTACGGCAGGCCGTGGGCGACCAGCCACTCCGACATCTCCTTGCGGCCGCCCAGCTCCGTGACGAAGTCCGCGTCCAGCCAGGGCTTGTAGATCCGCAGGTGCGGGTTGGCGAGCAGGCCGTAGCGGTAGAACCGCTCGATGTCGTTGCCCTTGAAGGTGGAGCCGTCGCCCCAGATCTGCACGTTGTCCTCGAGCATCGCGCGCACCAGGAGCGTGCCGGTGACGGCGCGGCCCAGCGGCGTGGTGTTGAAGTACGCCCGGCCGCCCGAGCGGATGTGGAACGCCCCGCACGTCAGCGCGGCCAGGCCCTCCTCGACGAGCGCGGCGCGGCAGTCGACGAGGCGCGCCAGCTCGGCGCCGTACGCCTTGGCGCGGCCCGGGACGGAGGCGATGTCGGGCTCGTCGTACTGGCCGATGTCGGCGGTGTAGGTGCACGGGACGGCACCCTTGTCGCGCATCCACGCGACCGCGACCGAGGTGTCGAGGCCGCCCGAGAAGGCGATGCCGACGCGCTCGCCGGCCGGCAGGGAGGTGAGGACCTTAGACATAGGAAGATTATGCATCATCTCGCATGATCATGCAAAACAGGGGTCTCCCTTACCTCGGCACCCGGGCGCGGCGCAGCCCCCGTGGCGGGGGTGCAGAGAAGTGGGCACCCCCACTAGTGGCCACCGGTCACGCATTGTCTGCGGCCCGTAGCGCCACTTCCATGGCGGCAGCGAAGACCTCGCGAACCCCGTGAAGCAATGTCGTGCCACTGGAGGGAACCATCGTGCGGAGCTCAGCACGCAGAGCGGTCAGATCGTCAGGAGCCCGTGGCGGCACAGCCGTCGGCCAGGGCGTGGCGGCGCTGCTCGCCGCCGCCGGCCTCGTCATGACGGCCCTGCCCGCCGCCCACGCGGACACCGCCCCGGCGGCCGCCGCGTCCGACGTCACCCCCGGCACCGAGACGGACACCCCGTCGCTGGTGACCGGTCTGAACGAGCAGGTGTCCGCCACCGCCCCGGCCGCCGACGCGGCCCGCGGCCACCTCAGGGCGAAGACCGGCCGCTACCACATCGCGGACACCTCCGCGAAGGAGCTCGCCTCCCTCGGGACCACCACCGAGAAGGGCGGCAAGGAGACGGTCCGTCTCCAGCAGAAGTACAAGGGCGTCGAGGTCCTCGGCGGCCAGTACGTCGTCCGGATGACGAAGAAGGACGGCAAGCGCGCCGTCACCGGCACCTCCGGCAACTACTTCACCGAGCTGAAGCTGGACACGGTCACCCCGAAGGTCTCGGAGAAGACCGCGGTCGACCGCGCCGTCGCCGCCGTCTCCGCGCAGTTCGGCGGCGGCCTCCTGCGCGCCCCGGCCAAGGGGGAGAAGGCCGGGACGCGGGCGTTCACCGGCACGGCCGGCGATGTCACGGTCCTTCCGCAGGGCACCGGCGTGCTGACCCGGCACATCACCGTCACGGGCGTGAACCCGGCCGACGGCTCGCCGGTCCAGCAGGAGGTGTACATCGACGCGCACTCCGGCTTCCCGGTCATGCAGTACAGCGGCATCCAGACCTTCGGCGCGACGACCGCGGCCACCGGCTCCGCCGAGACCCCGGCGGCCCCCGCCGACGCCTCGGCCGCGGCGGCCGACCAGCTGGTCGTCAAGGGAAGCGGTGTCCGCTACAACGGTCAGAAGGTCGACATCAATCTGTACCAGGACACCAAGGGTGGCCTGCAGATGATCGACTACAGCAAGCGCGCCGCGGACTCCCCGTACGAGGGTCCCATGATCGCCACCTACGACGCCCGTGGCCGGGAGGCCGGCGCAGCCTCCGGAGTCTGGCCCGTCGGCGTCAAGTACTTCCAGCCCACCACCCCGGAGCTCGGCGAGGACTACACCGAGTCCGGTGCCGTGGACGCCCACTGGGCGGCCGGGAAGGTGTACGACTACTACAAGAAGCACTTCGACCGGAACAGCCTGGACGACAAGGACGGGTACATCTACTCCCTGGTCGGAGTCGTCAGCAACGGCATGCCGTACAACAACGCCTTCTGGGACGGCACCAAGATGGTGTACGGCCAGGGCGGCGGCGACTACCGCACCTTCTCCGCCGACACCGACGTCGTCGGCCACGAGATGACCCACGGCGTCGTCACCCACACCGCGAACCTGGTCTACGCGGGCCAGTCCGGCGCGATGAACGAGGCCATCGCCGACTACTTCGGCAACGCCATCGACCTGGAGGCCAACGGCCAGTCGATGGACGACCCGGACGCGGGCCTGCTCGGCGAGGACCTGTGCACCACCGCGGGCCCCCGCGAGTGCGCCCTGCGCGACCTGAACGACGGCGCCACCACGTCGAAGAACTTCATCGGCGTCACCTACGGCGGTGACAACGGCGGCGTCCACCTCAACTCCACGATCTTCTCCGGCTCCCTCTGGGACATGCGCCAGGACCTCGGCGCCGAGTTCGCCGACCAGATCGTCTACCGCGCGCTCTCCGCCTACATGACGCCGCTCGACGGCTTCACCGAGGGCCGCGCCGCGGTCGTCGCCGCGGCGAAGGAGCTGGGCGCCACCAAGGCCCAGCTGAAGATCGTCACGCGCTCCTTCGACGCCCACGGCATCGTGCCCGGCTGGGAGAAGGCGCTCGGCGTCGACACCGACACGCTCATGTCCAAGGTCAACATCTACAACACCGGCGTCGGCGCCGGCGGCGGCAAGTACGCCGTCTCCCGCTCCAACGAGGACGGCAGCGAGCCGTACTCGGTGTGGCTGGGCAACACCTCCGGCAAGGGCCAGCCGCAGCTGGTGAGCGCCAACAACGGCGACTACAACGTCTACGCCAACACCGACGGCAAGACGGTGGTCTGGGCCGACTACAGCAGCGGCGGCGTCAAGATCATGGCGCGCCCCGTCAAGGGCGGCCTCGCCAAGGTGGTCGACGCCGTCGGCAGCAACGTCTCCGGTCTCGTCGTGGACGGCGACTACGTCGCGTACACCGTCGTCAACCCGCAGTACGGGGTCACCAACGTCCGGTACGTCAACATGAAGACCGGTGAGGTCGGCCTGGTCGACGGCGGCCGCCCCGCCCGTGTCTCGGGTCTGCCCTCCGTCAAGGACGGCAAGATCGCGTACGTGAAGCTGGCGCCCGACGCGAACGGGAACCCGGTCCTCGGCGTCGACGTCTTCGACGGCGCCACCCACACCACGACATCGATGCCCGTCGCCCCCGACGCCATGGGCGTCGGCCAGACCGCGATCACCGACGACGGCGTCTTCTGGATCGAGGACGGCGACGCCACCGACGACGGCCAGGCCGCCGTGCGCCGCGCCGGCCTCGACGGCTCCGACCTCCTCACCCTCACCCCGGAGGCGGGCGCGGGCTCCCTCTACGCCTACTCCCTCTCCGCCTCGGACGACGCCGTCAACGTCTCGACCGTCCTCCCGGCCACCTGGTGGGCCAACGACACGATGATGAAGCTCTACCAGGTCGCGCCCGACGGCAAGGGCGGCCCGCAGCGCGTCTCCTGCAACCGCGGTGAGCAGGCCTACGGCGACTCCGACGAGGGGCAGCGCGTCCTCTGGCTCGACGGCACCACCGGCTCCACCAACCTCGTCAAGCGCGACCGCCCGGCGGGCAGGTGCTGACACCGGCCTAGCCGGCGCGACAACGGAACAACGGCACCACCGAACGCGGCGGCCGGACTCCTTGGGGGGAGTCCGGCCGCCGTTCGCGCACCCGCTACCCCCGGAACGGCCGGTACGTCAGCTGTTTCAGCCGGCGCAGGCACGGCATCGTCTCGACGTGTTCGACGCCGTCCAGGCCGCCCAGGCTCTCGCTGAGGTAGCGGTAGAGGTGGGCGGTGTCGCGGGTGACGGTGACGGCCATCAGGTTGGACGGGCCCGTCATGGCGGCGGCGTAGGCGACCTCGGGGTGGGCGGCGAGGGTCCGGCCCACGCGGTGGAGGGCGTGCGGGGCGGTGGTGATGGAGAAGAGGGTCTGCATGCGGTAGCCGAAGTAGTCGGTGCTGTATTCGGTGTCGATGTAGAGGGCGCCCGAGGCCACGAGCTGGGCGAGGCGGCGGCGGACGGCGGACTCGGAACGGCCGGTGGCCCTCTGGAGCTCGGGGTACGGAGTCCGCCCGTCGCATTCCAGCGCGGCGACGAGGGGTTCGTCCTCGGCGGTGATGAGGGGGGCGCCGGGCGGGCCCGGGTACGGGGGCGGGGTGAGGGCGGCGATCTGGCCGGGCGTCAGCGCGCCGCTCTTGTGGAGCCAGCCGTACGGGCCGCCGTAGAACCGGTGCAGCAACTGCTGGGCGCGGATGTCCACGATGTGCGGGGTGCGCGGGAGCCGGCCGAGGAGCAGGTCGTCGGTGCCGCCCCGGGAGCGCGTCCCGGCGGTGCACGTGACCTCCGTACCGCCCGAAGTGAGGGTGACCCACGAGGTGTCCGGACGTTTGGCCAGGGCCTCCGCGATCGCCGTCGCCCCCTCGGGCGCGCAGCGCACGCGCAGCAGCCAGTGGTCGAGCGCGTCGTCGGTGGCCGCGCAGCGCACCCCGACCACGCGCAGGGCCGCGTCCGTGCGCAGCCGGCGCAGGCGCCGCGCCACCGTCTGGTCGGAGACGCCGAGCACGGCGGCGATCCGGCTGTAGGGGGCGCGGCCGTCCAGCTCCAGCGCGTGCAGCAGCTGGAGGTCGAGGAGATCGTGCGAGCGGGCGGATTTCATGCGAGGCGGCCTCGGTGATGTCGGATTCCGTCGGATGTCCGGCCGTGGCTGGGGGAGTACTCCGGCCTGGAGCGATCGTACGGGGGCGGTCGCCGGCCATCCGGGACGGTGCCGCACCGACACCGCCGGGAGAAGACATGCGCAAGTGGGGGCCGCTCACCGCGGTCTGTCTGGGGACGTTCATGCTGCTGCTCGACGTCACCATCGTCATCGTCGCGCTGCCCGACATGGCTCGGGCGCTCGGCGCGTCGCTCGCCGATCTGCAGTGGGTCATCGACGGGTACGCGCTGGCGCTCGCCGCCCTGCTGCTCGGCATCGGAGCCGCGGCCGACCGGCTCGGACGGCGGCGGGTCCACCTCGCGGGCACCGTGCTCTTCGCCGCCGCCTCGCTCGCCTGCGGGCTGGCCGGCTCGCCCGCCGTGCTGGTCGCCGCGCGCGGGGTGCAGGGAGTGGGCGCCGCCGCGATGTTCGCGACCACGCTGCCGCTGATCGCCGCCGCCTACCAGGGGCGCGACCGCTCCGTCGCGCTCGGGCTGTGGGGCGCGGTGAGCGGCGGCGCGGCCGCCGTCGGCCCCGTCGTCGGCGGACTGCTGACCGAGGGGCCCGGCTGGCGCTGGATCTTCTACGTGAACCTCCCGGTCAGCGTCGCCGCCGTCTGGCTGACCGCCCGGACGCTGCCCGAGTCGTACGGCGAGCGCGGGCGCCGGACCGACTGGGCCGGGACCGCGGCCTTCGCCGTCTTCGCGGCGGCCGCCACGTACGGCGTCGTCGGGGCCGGCGGCGGGGGCTGGACCTCGGGCCGCGCCCTCGCCGCGTTCTCCGTCGCCGCGCTCGCCCTGCTCTGCTTCGTGCTCGTCGAACGGCGCGCCGCCCACCCGCTCCTGGAGCTGTCGCTGTTCCGGACGTCCGCGTTCACCGGGGTGATGGCCGGGGCGCTCGCGTACAACACGGCGGCCTTCGCCGTCCTCCCGTACACCTCCATCTGGCTCCAGACGGTGCTCGGGCTCAGCCCGGTCCGGGCCGGGCTGGCGCTCCTGCCGCTGGCCGCCACGGCGTTCGTGGTGTCGGCGGCCGGAGGGCGGCTGCTGCACGGGGTCGCGCCGCGCTGGACGCTCGGCACCGGCCTCGTCCTGACCGGGGCCGGCACGCTCGGCACGGCGGTCCTCGGCGCGGGTTCCTCCTGGCCCGCCCTGCTGCCCGGCCTCGTCGTCGCCGGCCTCGGCACCGGACTGGTCTCCCCGGCCCTCGCGGGCGCCGCCCTCGCCGCCGTACCGCCGGAGCGCTCCGGCATGGCGGGCGGTGCCGTGAACACCTTCCGCCAGCTGGGATACGCCCTCGGCGTGGCCGTGCTCGGCACGGTCCTCACCTCCCGGATCGGCACGACGCTCGGCGCGGAGCGGGCGCACGCCCTCGCGGGCGGCGGGGCGCAGGGGCTGCGCGCGGCCGGGGCGCCGGAGCAGGTGCTGCGCTCGGCGTTCGCCTCCGGCCTGAACACGGCCGCGGCCGTCGCCGGGGCCACCGGGATCGTCGCCGGGCTGCTGGTCCTCCTCCTCGTGAAGGGCGGACGGGCGGCGGACCACGGCGGAGGCGGTGCGCGCGCAGGGCTTGAAAAGGGGCTCGCTTCTGCGAATATGCGATGAATAGGGGGTAATCGGCAGAAAAGGGCAGCCATGTGCGGAATCGTGGGTTACGTCGGTGGGCAGTCGGCGCAGGACGTCGTCGTCGCGGGTCTCAAACGGCTGGAGTACCGGGGCTACGACTCCGCCGGGATCGCGGTCCTCGCCGACGGCGGGCTGGCCGCCGCCAAGAAGGCCGGGAAGCTCGTCAACCTGGAGAAGGCGCTGGCCGAACGGCCGCTGCCGGTCGGTGCCGCCGGCATCGGCCACACCCGGTGGGCCACCCACGGCGGCCCCACCGACGCCAACGCCCACCCGCACCTCGACAACGCCGGACGCGTCGCCGTCGTCCACAACGGCATCATCGAGAACTTCGCCGCGCTCCGCACCGAACTGGGCGGCCGGGGCCACGATCTGCGCTCCGAGACCGACACCGAGGTCGTCGCCCACCTGCTCGCCGAGGCGTACGCGCAGAGCGGGGACCCGGCCGAGTCCATGCGCCAGGTCTGCCGCCGTCTGGAGGGGGCCTTCACCCTGGTGGCCGTGTTCGCGGACGCCCCCGACACGGTCGTCGGGGCCCGGCGCAACTCCCCGCTCGTCGTCGGCATCGGCGAGGACGAGGCCTTCCTCGCGTCCGACGTCGCCGCCTTCATCGCCCACACCCGCTCGGCGGTCGAACTCGGCCAGGACCAGGTCGTGGAGCTGCGCCGGGAGGGCGTCACCGTCACCGGCTTCGACGGGGAGCCCGCCGAGACGCGTGCGTACCACGTGGACTGGGACGCCTCCGCCGCCGAGAAGGGCGGTTACGCCTCCTTCATGCTCAAGGAGATCGCCGAACAGCCCAAGGCCGTCACCGACACCCTCCTCGGCCGCATCGACCCCGAGGGCACCCTCCACCTCGACGAGGTCCGCATCACCCCCGGCGAACTGCGCGAGGTCGACAAGGTCGTCGTCGTCGCCTGCGGCACCGCCTTCCACGCCGGGATGATCGCCAAGTACGCCATCGAGCACTGGACCCGCATCCCCTGCGAGACCGAGCTGGCCAGCGAGTTCCGCTACCGCGACCCGATCCTCGACCCGCACACCCTCGTCATCGCCATCTCCCAGTCCGGCGAGACCATGGACACCCTGATGGCCCTGCGGCACGCCCGCGAACAGGGCGCCAAGGTCCTCGCCATCTGCAACACCAACGGCTCCACCATCCCCCGCGAGTCCGACGCCGTGCTCTACACCCACGCCGGGCCCGAGGTCGCCGTCGCCTCCACCAAGGCGTTCCTGACCCAGCTCGTCGCCTGCTACCTCGTCGCGCTCTACCTCGGTCAGATCCGCGGCACGAAATGGGGCGACGAGATCCGCGCCGTCATCCGCCAGCTCTCCGAGATCTCCCGCTCCGTCGACCGGGTCCTGGAGACCATGGGGCCGGTCCGCGAACTGGCCCGCTCGCTCGCCGGCCACGACACCGTCCTCTTCCTCGGCCGGCACGTCGGCTACCCGGTCGCCCTGGAGGGCGCGCTGAAACTCAAGGAACTCGCGTACATGCACGCCGAGGGCTTCGCCGCGGGCGAGCTCAAGCACGGGCCCATCGCGCTCATCGAGGACGGGCTGCCGGTCGTCGTGGTCGTCCCCTCACCGGCCGGGCGCTCCGTGCTGCACGACAAGATCGTCTCCAACATCCAGGAGATCCGCGCCCGCGGCGCCCGCACCGTCGTCATCGCCGAGGAGGGCGACGACGAGGTCGTCCCGTACGCCGACCACCTCATCCGCGTCCCCGCAACGCCTACGCTGCTTCAGCCGCTGGTCGCGACCGTCCCCTTGCAGGTCTTCGCCTGCGAACTGGCCACCGCCCGCGGCAACGAGGTGGACCAGCCGCGCAATCTGGCGAAGTCCGTCACCGTGGAGTGAGCCGGGAGAGAACGAAGGTGCGTACGTGATCATCGGGGTGGGGATCGATGTGGCGGAGATCGAGCGGTTCGACGCCGCGCTGCGGCGCTCGCCGCGGCTGGCCGCGCGGCTGTTCGTCGACAGCGAGCTGCTGCTCCCCGACGGCGAACGGCGCGGCGTCGCCTCCCTGGCCGCCCGCTTCGCCGCCAAGGAGGCCCTGGCCAAGGCGCTCGGCGCCCCCGCCGGGCTGCTGTGGACGGACGCCGAGGTGTACGTCGAGGAGGGCGGCCGGCCCCGGCTGCGGGTGCGCGGCACCGTCGCCGCCCGCGCCGCCGAACTCGGCGTCCGCCACTGGCACGTCTCGCTCAGCCACGACGCCGGGGTGGCCTCCGCGGTGGTGATCGCCGAGGGGTGAGGCGGGGCCGTCTCCGTTCCGCGTCGGGTGGTGAAGCGGCGCGGGGAGCGGCGTTCCGGCCTACGTTGGAGCCATGCGTACCGCCTACAGCGTCTCCACCGTACGGGCCGCCGAACAGGCCCTGATGGCACGGCTGCCGGAGGGCGCGCTGATGCAGCGCGCCGCCGCCGGGCTCGCCGCCGCCTGCGCCGATCTGCTGCGGCGCGGCGGCCGCGTCTACGGCTCCCGGGTCGTCCTCCTCGTCGGCACCGGCGACAACGGCGGCGACGCGCTGTACGCCGGGGCCCGGCTGGCCCGGCGCGGCGCGGGCGTCGTGGCCGTGCGGACCGCCCCCGGCCGGGCCCACGAGGGCGGCAGCGCGGCGCTCCTCGCCGCGGGCGGGCGGGTCGTGGACCCCGACGACCTCGGCCCGCACCGGGACTGGGCGGGCCGCGTCGACCTCGTCGTCGACGCGATCACCGGCATCGGCGGACGCGGCGGACTGCGCCCGGCGGCGGCCGCGCTCGTCGAGCGGTACGCCGCGCACCCCGCGCCGATGCTCGCCGTCGACCTGCCCTCCGGCGTCGAGGCGGACACCGGGGAGGTCCTGGGCGAGGCGGTGCGCGCGGACGCCACCGTCACCTTCGGGGCGTACAAACCGGCGCTCCTGATCGACCCGGCCGCCGAACGCGCCGGCGCCCTCCGCCTCGTCGACATCGGGCTCGGGCCCGAACTGCCGGACGTCCCCGACCTGGAAGCCCTCCAGTACGCGGACGTCGCCGCGCTGCTGCCGCGGCCCGCCGCCGAGAGCGACAAGTACCGGCGGGGCGTCGTCGGCGTGGCCGCCGGATCGGCCCGCTACCCCGGCGCGGCGGTGCTCGCCGTGTCCGGGGCGCTGCGCGGGGGCGCGGGCGCGGTCCGGTACGTGGGCCCCGGCGCCGGGGCCGTCATCGCCCGGCATCCGGAGACCCTGGTCCACGACGGGCCGCCGTCACGGGCCGGGCGCGTCCAGGCGTGGGTGGTCGGGCCCGGACTGGGCGACGGCACCGAAGCCGCCCTGGCCGTGGCCGACGTGCTCGCCGCCGAGGTGCCGGTGCTCGTCGACGCGGACGGGCTGCGGCTGCTGGACGCCGACGTCGTCCGCGCCCGCACCGCCCCGACCGTCCTCACCCCGCACGCCGGGGAGGCCGCCGCGCTGCTCGGCGTCGCCCGCGAGGAGGTCGAGGCCGGGCGGCTCACCGCCGTACGCGCCCTCGCCGCCCGCTACCGCGCCACCGTGCTGCTCAAGGGCTCCACCACCCTGGTCGCCACCGACGACCCGCACACCCCGGTCCGGGTCAACCCGACCGGCACCCCGTGGCTGGCCACCGCCGGCAGCGGCGACGTGCTCTCCGGGCTGACCGGTTCGCTGCTGGCCGCCGGACTCGCCGCGCGCGACGCCGCGTCCGTC
The DNA here is from genome assembly GCF_055559335.1 of Streptomyces sp. NPDC024555. Classification (NCBI taxonomy): domain Bacteria; kingdom Bacillati; phylum Actinomycetota; class Actinomycetes; order Kitasatosporales; family Streptomycetaceae; genus Streptomyces; species Streptomyces sp. NPDC024555. The sequence goes on along the minus strand of NZ_JBVHKV010000009.1, from coordinate 313,579 downwards.
GGCGCCCATCTGCACGGACTCGCCGCCCGGCACGCCGCCGACGGCTCCCCGGTCGCCGCCCAGGACGTCGCGGACGCCCTCCCGGCGGCCTGGCGGGACGTCCGGGCCTGAGCGATCCTGGGAGACGGACGGCGAGAGGAGACCGGCCATGGGCAGCGACAGCGGCACCGACGTGCGCGTACGCCGGGCGTACGACCCCCGGGAGGACGACGACGGCACCCGGGTCCTCGTCGACCGGCTCTGGCCGCGCGGCGTCTCCAAGGAGCATGCCGCGATCGACCACTGGCTCAAGGACGTCACCCCCTCGTCCGAGCTGCGCTCCTGGTACCACCAGGACCCCGGCAGCCGCTACGACGACTTCGTGGACCGCTACCGCGCCGAGCTGGCCGACTCCGCGCACGCCGCCGCCCTGGACGAACTGGTCGGCCTGGTCCACGACGGCCCCGTGACCCTCGTCACCGCCGTCAAGGACGTTCCGCACAGCCACGTCCCGGTCCTCGTCGACCAGCTGGAGCACGAACTGCACCACCACTGAACCCTCCCGCGCCCTCCCGCAATCATCCCGTACGGGACTTTCCGGACGCGGCCGGAGGGCGCGGGGCACGGCTCTGAGAGACTGGGCGCGATGAACGAGACTGCGTCCCTGAGAGCCCGAGCCGAGATCGACCTCGCCGCACTGCGCGCGAACGTGCGCGTTCTGCGCGCCAGGGCCTCCGGCGCGCAGCTCATGGCCGTGGTCAAGTCCGACGCGTACGGGCACGGCGCGGAGCGCTGCGCGCGCGCCGCGCTGGAGGCCGGGGCGACCTGGCTCGGCACCGCGACCCCGCAGGAGGCGCTGGCGCTGCGCGCCGCCGGCCTCGGCGGCCGGGTGATGTGCTGGCTGTGGACACCGGGCGGACCCTGGCGCGAGGCGATCGAGGCCGATGTCGACGTCTCGGTGAGCGGGATGTGGGCGCTGCGCGAGGTCACCGCGGCGGCCGGGGAGGCCGGACGCCCCGCCAGGATCCAGCTCAAGGCCGACACCGGCCTCGGCCGCAACGGCTGCCAGCCCGCCGACTGGGCCGAGCTGGTCGCCGCCGCCCGTGCGGCGGAGCGCTCCGGCACCGTCCGCGTCACCGGCCTCTGGTCCCATTTCGCCTGCGCCGACGAGCCAGGCCACCCCTCGATCACCGCCCAGCTGGAGACCTTCCGCGACATGGTGGCGTACGCGGAGAAGGCCGGCCTCGACCCCGAGGTGCGGCACATCGCCAACTCCCCGGCCACGCTCACGGTCCCCGAGTCGCACTTCGACCTGGTGCGGACCGGGATCGCCATGTACGGCATCTCGCCCAGCCCCGAGCTGGGCACCCCCGCCGACTTCGGGCTCCGCCCGGTGATGACGCTCGCCGCCTCGGTCGCCCTGGTCAAGCGGGTGCCCGCCGGGCACGGCATCAGCTACGGGCACCACTACACGACGTCCGGCGAGACCACGCTCGGCCTGGTGCCCGTCGGGTACGCGGACGGCATCCCGCGCCACGCCTCGGGGCGCGGCCCGGTCCTGGTCGGCGGGGTCCGGCGGACCGTCGCGGGCCGGGTGGCCATGGACCAGTTCGTCGTCGACCTGCACGGCGACGAGCCGGCGGTGGGCAGCGACGCGGTGCTGTTCGGCCCGGGGGACCGGGGCGAGCCGAGCGCCGAGGACTGGGCGCGGGCCGCCGACACCATCGCGTACGAGATCGTCACCCGCATCGGCGGACGGGTGCCGCGCGTCTACCGGGACGGCGCTCCTTAGGGCGTGTCCTGGAGGACGGTGCCCGCAGGACCCCCGACACAGCCCGGAGCCGCACCGGGAAATCTCTCTGACCAGGCACGATCGAAGCCCGGCCGGTTCCGGCCGGGACGGGACGACCGACGGACGAGGAGTGCGGCACGGTGAGTGGGATCAGCGCGCAGGACGCGGCGGCGGCCGCTTCGGCGGCCGGATGGCGCCGGGCCGGGATCGCCGGGGCGGCCATAGGCGTGCTCGCCGCCGGGGCCGCGGCCGGTGTCGCGGTCGAGCGGCTGACGGTCGGCCGGAGCATGCGCAAGCGGGCCCGGCTGGCCCTGGACGCCACCGGACCGTACGGCTCGCTGCGCGGGCTGCCGGGGAGGGCCGTCGCCGACGACGGCACCGAGCTGTACTACGAGATCGACGAGGCCGGGCCGGCGGCCGGCGCCGGGGCGGGTGGCGCGCCCGCCGCCGCCGGGCACCGCAGGCGGCGGCTCTTCGGGCGCAAGGCCCCCGCCCCCGTCACCGTCGTCTTCAGCCACGGCTACTGCCTCGGCCAGGACTCCTGGCACTTCCAGCGGGCGGCCCTGCGCGGTCTCGTGCGCACCGTCCACTGGGACCAGCGCAGCCACGGCCGCTCCGAGCGCGGCCGGGCCCAGGCGCAGGGCGTGCACGTCGGCATCGACCAGCTGGGCCGCGACCTCAAGGCGGTCGTCGACGCCGCCGCCCCCGAGGGGCCGCTGGTCCTGGTCGGCCACTCCATGGGCGGGATGACGGTGATGTCGTTCGCCGACCAGTACCCGGAGCTGATGCGCGAGCGCGTCGTCGCCGTCGCCTTCGTCGGCACCTCCAGCGGCCGGCTGAACGAGGTCAGCTTCGGGCTGCCGGTGGCCGGGATGAACGCCGTGCGGCGGGTGCTGCCCGGCGTGCTGAAGGCGCTCGGCTCCCAGGCGGAGCTGGTGGAACGGGGCCGGCGGGCCACGGCGGACCTGTTCGCCGGGCTGATCAAGCGCTACTCCTTCGGCTCCCGGGACGTGGACCCGGCCGTCGCCCGGTTCGCGGAACGGCTCATCGAGTCCACGCCCATCGACGTCGTCGCGGAGTTCTACCCCGCCTTCGCCGAGCACGACAAGACCGACGCCCTGCACCTCTTCCGGGACGTGCCCGTGCTGATCCTGGCCGGGGACAAGGACCTGGTGACCCCCAGCTCGCACAGCGAGGCCATCGCCGACCGGCTGCCCGACGCGGAACTGGTCATCGTCCCGGACGCCGGGCACCTGGTGATGCTGGAGCACCCCGAAACGGTGACCGACCGCCTCGCCGATCTGCTGGTACGGGCGGGCGCCGTGCCCGAGGCCGAAAGGCCCTAACGTTGGCGGGCATGGAAGCACCGCACAACGGCCCGGCCGCCGAGCCCGCCCCCGGCACCGTCACCCTGAAGCTCACCGTCGATTCCCCCGAACAGATGCGGGCCCTCGGCCGCCGCGTCGCGTCCGTGCTGCGCCCCGGCGACCTGGTGATGCTCACCGGCGAACTGGGCGCCGGGAAGACCACCCTGACCCGGGGCCTGGGCGAGGGGCTGGGGGTGCGGGGCGCCGTCACCTCGCCGACCTTCGTCATCGCCCGCGTCCACCCCCCGCTGGGCGACGGCCCCGCCCTGGTGCACGTCGACGCCTACCGGCTCGGCGGCGGGCTCGACGAGATGGAGGACCTGGACCTGGACGTGTCGCTGCCGGAGTCGGTGGTGGTCGTCGAATGGGGCGACGGCAAGGTCGAGGAGCTGTCCGACGACCGGCTCCGGGTGCTGATCGACCGGGCGGTCGGCGACACCGACGACGAGCGGCGCGTGGTGACGCTCGTCGGCGTCGGCGCCCGCTGGTCGGGGCTGCGCTCCTCGTCCTGGGCGCCCTGGGAGACGGTCCGGTAGCCGGGGCGCCGGAGGCTGTTTCCGACAAGGTGTCGGGAAGATGTTGCGCCGGGCGGTGCGCGCGTGGTCACATGGAGGACGAGAGCAGGTTAGGTCTGCCTAACGTGCCTTCCCGCAGAGCCCCAGGAGGCGTCCATGCCGACACCGGAGCGCGAAGCCCGACCGCCGCGGGCGGTATCGATGAGAGACCTGCTCGCCGCGGGGGCCGCGGCCACCGCGGTCTCCACCCCGCCCGCCTGCCCGCCGCCCGGAAACAGAACGCCCGCGCCGCGCGAGAGCACGGGCGCGGGCGCGCGACGGTCCTGAGACGGGGCGGGCGACCCCGGGAGGGGGACGGTTCCGCGGCACCTCCCACCGGTCCCTACGGGACCACGACCACCTTCGCGTTCACCGTGGCGAAGGTCCACACCGCGTCGCCGTCCGCCCGCGCCATGCGCACCCCGCCCGCCTTCACCGACGGATCGGGGGCGTCCATCGAGCCGTCCTGGGCCGCGCTGAAACCGATCGTCACATCGTCGACGGAGGTGAAGCGGACCACGTGCTCGATCGGCACCCCGTCCGAACCGGTGACCTTGCCGGAGCGCGAGCCGACCCGGTAGGTGCCCGGGGCCGGCGAGACCGTGCCCGGCATCACCTTGAAGGTCCGGGTCGCCTTGCCGTGCGCGTCCACCAGCCACACCCGGCGGTCGTGCAGCGCGTAGACCACGCGCGTCCCGGTCCCGGAGGCGGCCGGCACCGCGAGCGGGTCCCGCTTCGGCTTCGGCTTGACGGCGTGACCGTCCTTGGCCGGGGCGCTGGCGGAGGCCTTCGGGGCGGCGGAGAGGTCGTCGGGGACGTTCGCCGACGCCTGGTAGGCCAGGAAGCCGACCACGGCGACGGCCGCCGCGGTGAGCCCGGCCACGATTCCCGAGCTGCGCCTTGACACCGTGCGGCCCCTTTCGCCGTTCTCCGCGTCCACGCGTGTGCGGTATGTCGTACAAGCGTTTACACGTATTTCGCGTGCACCCGGTGACGGTAGCAGCCGGGGCGGCCGCTCCCGGGACGCCGTACGGGGCGCCGCCCCGCCCGCGGCGGCGCCGTAGGCTGTTTGCGTGCTCTTGCTCGCCATGGATACCGCCACCCCCGCCGTCACCGTCGCCCTCCACGACGGGACCCGCGTCGTCGCCGAGTCCGGTCAGGTCGACGCCCGCCGGCACGGGGAACTGCTGCTGCCCGCCGTCGACCGGGTCCTCGCCGAGGCCGGGACGACGCTCGACGCCGTGACGGGCGTGGTCGTGGGCGTCGGCCCCGGCCCCTACACCGGACTGCGGGTCGGCCTGGTCACGGCCGCCACCTTCGGCTCCGCGCTCTCCGTCCCCGTACACGGCGTCTGCACCCTGGACGGCCTCGCGTACGCCGCCGGACGGGCCGGGCTCACCGGCCCCTTCGCCGTCGCGACGGACGCCCGCCGCAAGGAGGTCTACTGGGCGCGCTACGAGGACGCCCGCACCCGGACCGAGGGGCCCGCCGTCGACCGGCCCGCCGACCTCGCCGAACGGCTCGCCGGACTGCCCGTCGTCGGCGCCGGCGCGGTGCTCTACCCGGAGGCCTTCCCCGACGCGCGCGGCCCCGAGCACGTGGCGGCCGGCGAGCTGGCCGCCCTCGCCGCCGAACGGCTGGCCGCGGGGGACGCGCTGCTGCCCCCGCAGCCGCTCTACCTCCGCAGGCCCGACGCGCAGGTGCCGAAGAACTACAAGGTGGTCACGCCCCAGTGACCGTCACGACCGCGGTGCTGCGCGAGATGCGCTGGTGGGACATCGAACCGGTGCTCGCCCTGGAGCACGAGCTGTTCCCGGAGGACTCCTGGTCGTCCGGCATGTTCTGGTCCGAGCTGGCCCACGCCCGGGGCGCCGGGGCCACCCGCCGCTACGTCGTCGCCGAGGACCCCGCCACCGGCCGGATCGTCGGCTACGCGGGCCTCGCCGCCGCGGGCGACCTCGCCGACGTCCAGACCATCGGCGTCACCCGCGACCACTGGGGCGGCGGGCTCGGCGCCGCGCTGCTGACCGACCTCCTCAAGCACGCCACGGCCTTCGAATGCGCCGAGGTGCTGCTGGAGGTCCGCGTCGACAACCTCCGGGCGCAGAAGCTCTACGAACGCTTCGGCTTCGAACCGATCGGCTTCCGCCGCGGCTACTACCAGCCCGGCAACATCGACGCGCTCGTCATGCGCCTGCACCTGCACGAGGAGCTGGGCGGCGACACGGGCGACGACGCACACCACGACGCACCGGGAACAGGAACAGAGACTGACTGATGGCTGACGAACCGCTCGTACTCGGCATCGAGACCTCCTGCGACGAGACCGGCGTCGGCATCGTCCGGGGGACGACGCTGCTCGCCGACGCCGTCGCGTCCAGCGTCGACACCCACGCCCGTTTCGGCGGCGTCGTCCCCGAGATCGCCTCCCGCGCCCATCTGGAGGCCATGGTCCCCACGATCGAGCGCGCCCTGAAGGAGGCCGGGGTCAGCGGACGCGACCTCGACGGCATCGCCGTCACCGCCGGACCCGGCCTCGCCGGCGCCCTGCTCGTCGGCGTCTCGGCCGCCAAGGCGTACGCGTACGCCCTGAACAAGCCGCTCTACGGGGTGAACCACCTCGCCTCGCACATCTGCGTCGACCAGCTGGAGCACGGCCCGCTGCCCGAGCCCACCATGGCGCTCCTGGTCAGCGGCGGGCACTCCTCGCTGCTGCTCGCCCCGGACATCACCGCCGACGTGCGGCCGCTCGGCGCGACCATCGACGACGCGGCGGGCGAGGCCTTCGACAAGATCGCCCGGGTGCTGAACCTCGGCTTCCCCGGCGGCCCCGTCATCGACCGCCTCGCGAAGGAGGGGGACCCGGCCGCCATCGCCTTCCCGCGCGGACTGACCGGCTCGCGCGACCCCGCGTACGACTTCTCCTTCTCCGGGCTGAAGACCTCCGTCGCCCGCTGGATCGAGGCCAAGCGCGCCGCGGGCGAGGAGGTGCCGGTCCGGGACGTGGCCGCGTCCTTCCAGGAGGCCGTGGTGGACGTGCTCACCCGCAAGGCCGTCCGCGCCTGCAAGGACGAGGGCGTCGACCACCTGATGATCGGCGGCGGCGTCGCGGCCAACTCCCGGCTGCGGGCCCTCGCCCAGGAGCGCTGCGAGCGGGCCGGCATCCGGCTGCGCGTGCCCCGGCCCGGTCTGTGCACCGACAACGGGGCCATGGTCGCCGCGCTCGGCGCGGAGATGGTGGCCCGCAACCGCCCCGCCTCCGACCTGGAGCTGTCCGCGGACTCCTCGCTGCCGGTCACCGACCCGCACGTCCCGGGCGCGCACGCGCACGACCACGACCACGTGCACGAGATCAGCAAGGACAACCTCTACTCATGAGCGGGACCACCGTCGCCCTGATGTGGGAGGCGCGCGCGGCCGAGGGGCGGGGCGCGGAGCTGCTGGAGTGGGCGCGCGCCCGGACCGCCGTCCTCGCCCGGACGCCGCTGCGCAGCGAACTGCTCCGCGCCCCGCAGGACCGGGTGCTCGTCATCACCTGGTGGGAGGGCGGCCTCGGCGACACGTTCCCCGAACTGCCCGAGCCGGACGCGGACGCCGTCACCCGGCCGGTGCACCGCTGGCGGTTCGAGTCCCTGGGACCGGCGGAGGGCTGAGCGCGGCGGCCGGGCGGCGCGGCCGGGTGGCCGCCCCGGACACTTCCGAAAAGAATTTCCGGGGCGCTGTCGATCCGGCGGCCGCCCGTTCGACGCAGGGGTGAGAGGCGGGGGAACGGACCCCGCCCTCCCGACCCGAGGAGTCACCATGCCGCGCTTCATGTCGCTCATCCGCCTGGACGAGCGGGCCGCCGAGTCCTACGAGCCCGACCCCGGCTTCGACGAGCGCGTCACCGCGCTCTTCGAGGAGATCAACAAGGCGGGCGTGATGCTGGACACCGCCGGTCTCACCCCGACGGCCCAGGGCACCCGCGTCCACTGGTCCGGCGGCACGCTCAGCCACACCGACGGCCCCTTCACCGAGACCAAGGAGGTCGTCGGCGGCTACGCCATCCTCCAGTGCAAGGACAAGGAGGAGGCCCTGGAGTGGGCCCGCCGCTTCCTGAGCGTCCACCCGGAGAGCTGGAACGTCACCTGCGAGGTCCGGGCCATCGACGAGCCCGCCGGCTGACCGGACGCCCCCGCCGCCCCCGGCCGCGTTTGCCCGGCCGGGGGCGGGCTGCTCTGATGGGTGGCCGTGACGGCAGCGGGCGCGGTGGAGACGGTGTTCCGGATCGAGTCCGCGCGGATCATCGCGGGGGTCGCCCGGATCGTCCGTGACGTGGGCATCGCCGAGGAACTGGCCCAGGACGCCCTCGTCGCCGCCCTGGAGCAGTGGCCGGAGTCCGGCGTCCCGGACAATCCGGGGGCCTGGCTCATGGCCACCGCCCGGCACCGCGCCATCGACCTCGTGCGCCGCCGCGAGACGTACGCCCGCAAACTCGCCGAGATGGGCCGCGACCCGGACGCCCTGCCCCGGGCGGACGACCCCGGCGACACCGACCCCGACTCCATCGACGACGACCTGCTGCGGCTGATCTTCACCGCCTGCCATCCGGTGCTCTCCACCGACGCCCGGATCGCCCTCACCCTGCGCCTGCTGGGCGGCCTCACCACCGAGGAGATCGCCCGCGCCTTCCTCACCTCCGAGGCGACGGTGGCCCAGCGGATCGTCCGCGCCAAACGGAGCCTCGGCAGGGCCGGGGTCCCCTTCGAGGTGCCGTACGGCCCCGAGCGCACCGCCCGGCTCGGCTCGGTGCTGGAGGTGATCTACCTCGTCTTCAACGAGGGCTACGCCGCCACCGCCGGCGACGACCTGCTGCGCCCGGCGCTCTGCGAGGACGCGCTGCGGCTGGCCCGGGTCCTGGCCGGACTGATGGCGCGCGAACCCGAGGTGCACGGGCTGGCCGCCCTGCTGGAGCTCCAGGCCTCGCGCACCGCCGCCCGCACCGGACCGGACGGCGCCCCGGTCCTCCTCGCCGCCCAGGACCGCACCCGCTGGGACCGGCTGCTGATCCGCCGGGGCCTCGCCGCCCTGCTCCGCTCGGCGGAGAGCGCCGCCGACGCGGGCACCGGACTCGGCCCCTACGGCCTCCAGGCCGCCATCGCCGCCTGCCACGCGCGGGCGGTGCGCTACGAGGACACCGACTGGCCGGCCATCGCCGCGCTCTACGGCCGGCTCGCCGCCCTCACCCCGTCCCCGGTGGTCGAGCTGAACCGCGCCGTCGCCGTCGCCATGGCCGAGGGCCCGGCCGCCGGACTCGCCCTGGTCGACGCCCTGGCCGCCGACCCCGCGCTCCGCGCCTACCACTTGCTGCCCAGCGTGCGCGGGGATCTGCTGGAACGGATGGGGCGTACGGACGAGGCGCGCGCCGAGTTCGTACGCGCGGCGGAGCTGACCCGCAACGCACGGGAACGGGCCCTGCTGCTGGACCGGGCCGGCCGATGAGTTCCGGGCCCGCCGCCGGTCTACCCCGTAGCGCGTTCCGCACCACCGAGTGAGGAGAAGACCATGCCGAAGGTGACCACGTTCCTGTGGTTCGAGAAGGGCCAGGCCGAGGAGGCGGCGGACCTCTACGTCTCCGTCGTCGGCGGCGACTCGCGCGTCCTGGAGGTGACCCGCTGGACCGCGGCCTCGGTCGGCGAGGAGGGCGCGGTGATGACGGTGCGGTTCCAGCTGGACGGCACCGAGTACATCGCGTTCGACGGCGGCCCCGAGTTCCCCTTCACCGAGGCCGTGTCGCTCTCCGTCGACTGCGCGTCGCAGGAGGAGGCCGACGAGCTGTGGGCGAAGCTCACCTCGGACGGCGGCCAGGAGAGCCAGTGCGGCTGGCTGAAGGACCGCTTCGGGGTGTCCTGGCAGATCGTCCCGCCGGGCCTCGGCGAGGCCCTGACCGACCCCGACCCGGAGAAGGCGGCACGGGCCATGAAGGCGATGATGGGCATGAAGCGCCTGGACATCGAGGCCCTGCGCAACGCCTGACCGCCGCGGCGGCCGGGCCCGGTCCGGCGCTGGATAGGGTCGGGGCCATGTCCGCACGCCCGGCGCTGCCGCCGCCCCCGCCGCCCGTGGAGATACGCGCCTGGCCCGACCGGGGAGCCCTGCTCGCCGACCGGGCCCATGTCCTCGGGGCGCTGGTGCGGACGCACCTGGGCCCCGGGCGGTTCGCGCTCCTGTGGACGTGGGGGCTGCTCGCGGCGCTCGGCTGGTCGCTGACCGGGACCGCGCTCATCACCTTCGAGGAGTCGTACGACGTCGTCTCCGCGATCCTCGGCGTGGTGCTGATCGCGCTGGGCGCCGGCTGTCTGGTGCCCGCCGCGATCCTCGTGGTCCTGGGGCTGCGCCGCGACCGTGCGGTGCGCCGGCTCCTCGCGCAGTGGGGGCGGCTGGACCGCGATCCGGCACGCGACGCCGCGCTGCGGCTGCCGGGGCCGAGCCTCGGCTGGCTGCTCCCGTCCTTCGCGCTCTGCGCCCTCGGGCTGTACGCCTGCGTCGCGGTTCCGGCGGGCGCGGTGCGCGGCCAGGACACCTACGGGCTGATGGCCCTGATCATGGGCCTCGGCCTCATCTGCTGGCTCATCGGCCTCATCGGCGTCACCAAGGCCTTCTGGCACCGCCGTTGGGTCCTCTCCCTCCTAGGGCCTGTCTGACCATTCCGGGCGTCCCCGCGGCCGGCCGGACCGAAGCGTCAACCGGCGGCGCCCACCGCTGACTTCGGCCCTACCCTTGGTCCGTACACGAACACCACAGGGGGAGGCGTCATGGAGTGGTACTGGTGGGTGCTCATCATTTTCTGGACGGGCGGATTCGGCTGGGTGGTCGACAACGTCCGTACGGCGCTGCGCAACCGGCACGCCCGCAGGCTCGAACTGCTGGAGGCCGGTAAGCAGGAGCGGCTGGCCGTCGAGGCGGCGAACCGGCCGCCCGAGCCGGTCTGCGGCTGCACGCACCACCTCGCCAAGCACGACAAGCAGGGCCGCTGCCACGAACGCGTCGAGGTGCCGACCGCCTGGGACGAGCAGAAGAAGCCGGTGCGCTTCGAGTCCGGCCAGTGCAACTGCCAGCAGTACGTGGGCCCGCAGCCGCTCTCGCAGGTGTACGCCGACGAGCTGACCGACCTCGGCTGAACCCGCCCGCCGCTACCGGTGGCCGGCCTCCGGGCCGGTCACCGGGCGGCCCACCAGCATCGTCGGCACGTCCGCGACCCGGGTCAGGAAGACCGTCGCCGCGTTCGGCCCGTGCAGCTTCATCTTCCTGCGCAGCTCCTCCGGTTCGACCGCCGAACCGCGCTTCTTGACCGTGAGGACGCCGACCTCGCGCTCCCGCAGCAGCGCCTTGAGCCGCTTCACGTGGAACGGCAGCTGATCGGTGATCTCGTACCCGGCCGTGAACGGCGACTCGTACAGCTCGTCGCCCGTGACGTACGCGATCATCGGGTCGATCAGCCGGCCCCGGCAGCGCTCCACGATCTCCGCGACCAGATGCGCCCGGATCACCGCGCCGTCCGGCTCGTACAGATAGCGGCCCACCGGGCCCACCGGCGGGGCGGGGAGCGCGGCCGGCGCGGACAGGGTGGCCCCCGACGGAAGCACCGTCGCGCGGAACGCCCCGGCCGTGAAGCCCTCGCCGAACCACAGCACCGCCTCCTTCACCTCGCCGCCGTCCGAGATCCACTCGGCCTCCGCGCGCGGGTCGATCGCCTCGTGCGGCACCCCCGGGGCGATCTTCAGCGCGGCCCTGGGAGCCTTCAGCGCGGCCCCGGTCGCCCAGGACAGCGGCGGTGAGTACGCCTCGGGATCGAAGATCCGGCCCCGCCCGCCGCGCCGGGCCGGATCGACGAACACCGCGTCGTACGGCCCGGTGTCGATGTCCGCGACATCCGCGCACCGCACCTCGATCAGCCCGTCCAGCCCGAGCGCGGCCGCGTTGGCCCTCGCCACCTCGGCCGTCAGCGGATCGCGGTCCACGGCGAGCACCGCGATGCCCGCCCGCGCGAGCGCGACGGCGTCGCCGCCGACCCCGCAGCACAGATCGGCCACGCGGCGCACCCCCGCCTCCGCGAACCGCCGCGCCCGGTACGAGGCCACCGAGGTCCGGGTCGCCTGTTCCACCCCGTGGGGCGTGAAGAACATCCGGTGCGCGTCCTCGGCGCCGAACTTCGCCACCGCCCGCTGCCGCAGCCGGGCCTGCCCCAGGGCCGCCGAGACGAGCGCGGCCGGGTGGTCGCGGCGCAGCCGGGTGGCGGTGGCCAGTTCGGCGGCGGGGTCGTAGTCGCGCAGCCCGGCCAGCAGTTCGGCCCCCTCGGGGGTGCGCAGGGCCCGGAAGGCGGCGAGGGCGTCGGAGTCACCGGACGGGCCGGTCGGGGCGAGAGCGTTCACCCGCCCCATTGTGGGCCAGTCGGCTGCGCGCCAGCCGGGGGACCGTGTGCGGCGGGCGCTGTGTCGGCCCGGCCGCCCGGTTCCGGGCTGGCAGGATGCGGCGCCATGCAGCCAGTACGACAAAAGGAAGAATTCCTCATGAAATGGCGCAGACCGGTTCAGGCAGTGGGCGGGCGGGGGCACGGACGGACCGGCACCGGGCATCTGCGGCGCCGGCCCGGCTTCGCGGTCCTCGCCGCGCTGCTGGTCGCCGCCGTCGGCTCCGGCTGCGCGGCCGAGACCGGCGAGAAGCAGGTGACCGACCCCGCGAAGGCCGCCGCCGCCCGCGCCGGACAGCCGGGCGGACCCGCGGCCGGACCCCCGGCCGGAGCGGCCGGCACGGTCGCCGGACAGGCGGAGAAGGCCCGCAGGGCCCAGGCCGCCCGCGCGGTCGCCGCCAGGAAGTGGGGGCTGGCCAAGACCCCGCTGACCCCGCCGCTGCCCCCGGCCGTCAAACCGCGCCTCACCACCCGCAAGGGCTTCGAGGTCGAGGGCGGCGACGCCTCGCTGCCGCCGGTCTTCACCACCGTCCCCACCAAGGAGAAGGTCGTCTTCCTGACGATGGACGACGGGGACGACAAGGACCCCGAGCTGATCAGGATGATGTCGGAGCTGAACATCCCGTACAGCGCCTTCCTCACCGACTACCTGGTGCGCGACGACTACGCCTACTTCAAGGAGGCCGAGGCCCGCGGCGCCGTCATCGGCAACCACACCCTGAACCACCGCTATCTGCCGGGACTCTCGTACGCGGAGCAGAAGCGCGAGATCTGCGACCAGCAGGACATCCTCCAGCAGCAGTACGGCGAACGCCCCCGGCTCTTCCGGCCGCCGTACGGCAACTACAACGGCGACACCCTGCGCATCGCCAAGTCCTGCGGCGTCACCGCCGTACCGCTCTGGGCGGCCGAGGCCTTCCCCGACCACATGGAGTGGCGCGAGGAGGACCAGGACCTGCACCCCGGCGACATCATCCTCACCCACTTCCGGGGCGAGAAGGACTGGAAGGGCAGCATGCCCGACCTGATCCGCTCCGTCATGAAGGTCATCACCGACAAGGGGTACGCGGTGGCCCGGCTGGAGGACTACGTATGAGAAGCGCGCACCGGCTGCTGGCCGGACTGCTGACCGCCGGTGCGCTCCTCACCGCCACCGCGGGCTGCGCGCAGTCGGTCGACCCGATCGAACGGCTGGGGCGCAAGGCCGCTCAGCGGATGAACCCCTCGCCGGCCGCGAAGCGCGCGCGGCCCGCGTCCGTGCGCGGGGACCACGGGGCGCCGGGGGCCGTGGTCGTCGTCGCCTGCGGCCGCCCCGGCGCGGGCCGGGGGTCCGGGGCGCGGCCGGTCCACCGGTGGCCGGCGCGGTCCGGGGCGGAGACGGCCGGTGCGGCGCCCTCGGGGTGCGCCACCCGGTAGTGGCTGTGCCAGGACACCAGCGCCAGCACGCAGAAGACCCCCGCCGCGAGCAGCTGCACGCCGCCCGCCAGCGGCAGTCCGTGACGCAGCAGCACCACGCCGATGAGGCAGACGGCCGCGGCGAACGAACCGAGGACGAGCGTGGTCGTCCAGTCCATCGGGGGCGGACCGGGATCCGGTGGCGGCGGCTGGAGGAAGTCCCGGTCCGGACGGTCCACGATGAAGACCACCATCGCGCAGACCAGGGCCTCCAGGACGGCGGCGAGCAGTCCGGCCGTCAGGTCGAGACCGTTTCTGACCAGGGGGCCGAGGCGGGCGGGGGCCGGGCGGGCGGTGCCGGGGACACGGGGGCGCATGGGGCCACCGTCCACCGGAACGCTCCGCCCGGCCCCCGCGTTGTCCTTACGGTGACCCGAACGTTGCGGGCGCGCAGCCGTGCGTACCGTCGCCCCGGAGGGGGATCCCGGGCCGCCACGAGCGGCGCGCGTTGGCACTCCGCTTGACCGAGTGCTAATCGCGGTCATAGTCTCGGTTCTGGCACTCCCCGAGGGAGAGTGCCAGCAGTTCCGTGCGACCGACCGGTCCGGCACCCGCGACGACGGGCCCATGCGGTCGCCACCCCACACTTTTGACCCCGTGAGATCTCCGAAGGGGGAGACCGGATCGTGTCGACCGCCAGCTCCAAGGTTGCGATCAAGCCGCTCGAGGACCGCATTGTGGTCCAGCCGCTCGACGCCGAGCAGACCACGGCCTCCGGCCTGGTTATTCCGGACACCGCCAAGGAGAAGCCCCAGGAGGGCGTCGTCCTGGCCGTGGGTCCGGGCCGCTTCGAGAACGGCGAGCGTCTGCCGCTCGACGTCAAGACCGGCGATGTCGTCCTGTACAGCAAGTACGGCGGCACCGAGGTGAAGTACAACGGCGAGGAGTACCTCGTCCTCTCGGCTCGCGACGTTCTCGCGATCATCGAGAAGTAATTCACCCACCATCGCTTTCTTCTGCGCCCCTGGCCCCCAGCGAAATGACTAGCCGGGCGGCAGGGGCGCAGTTCTTGTTTCGAGAGGACAGTTCAGCTCCATGGCGAAGATCCTGAAGTTCGACGAGGACGCCCGTCGCGCCCTCGAGCGCGGCGTCAACAAGCTTGCCGACACGGTCAAGGTGACGATCGGCCCCAAGGGCCGCAACGTCGTCATCGACAAGAAGTTCGGTGCCCCCACCATCACCAACGACGGTGTCACCATCGCGCGCGAGGTCGAGCTGGACGACCCGTACGAGAACCTCGGTGCCCAGCTGGTGAAGGAGGTCGCGACCAAGACCAACGACGTCGCCGGTGACGGTACGACCACCGCCACCGTCCTCGCCCAGGCGCTCGTCCGCGAGGGTCTGCGCAACGTCGCCGCCGGTGCCTCCCCGGCCGCCCTGAAGAAGGGCATCGACGCCGCGGTCAAGGCCGTGTCCGAGGAGCTCCTCGCGACCGCCCGCCCGATCGAGGACAAGTCCGACATCGCCGCCGTGGCCGCGCTCTCCGCGCAGGACGCCCAGGTCGGCGAGCTCATCGCGGACGCGATGGACAAGGTCGGCAAGGACGGCGTCATCACCGTCGAGGAGTCCAACACCTTCGGTCTGGACCTCGACTTCACCGAGGGCATGGCCTTCGACAAGGGCTACCTGTCGCCGTACATGGTGACCGACCAGGAGCGTATGGAGGCCGTCCTCGACGACCCGTACATCCTGATCCACCAGGGCAAGATCGGCTCGATCCAGGAGCTGCTGCCGCTCCTGGAGAAGGTCATCCAGGCCGGTGGCTCCAAGCCGCTGCTGATCATCGCCGAGGACGTCGAGGGCGAGGCCCTGTCGACCCTGGTCGTCAACAAGATCCGCGGCACCTTCAACGCCGTCGCGGTGAAGGCCCCGGGCTTCGGCGACCGCCGCAAGGCCATGCTCGGCGACATCGCCACCCTCACCGGTGCGACCGTCATCGCCGAGGAGGTCGGCCTCAAGCTCGACCAGGCCGGTCTGGACGTGCTGGGCACCGCCCGCCGCGTGACCGTCTCCAAGGACGACACCACCATCGTCGACGGTGGCGGCAAGTCCGACGAGGTCGCCGGCCGCGTCAACCAGATCAAGGCCGAGATCGAGGCCACGGACTCCGACTGGGACCGCGAGAAGCTCCAGGAGCGCCTGGCGAAGCTGGCCGGCGGTGTCTGCGTGATCCGCGTCGGTGCGGCCACCGAGGTGGAGCTCAAGGAGAAGAAGCACCGTCTGGAGGACGCCATCTCCGCGACCCGCGCCGCGGTCGAGGAGGGCATCGTCTCCGGTGGTGGCTCCGCCATCGTCCACGCCGTCAAGGTCCTCGAGGGCAACCTCGACAAGACCGGCGACGAGGCCACCGGTGTCGCGGTCGTCCGCCGCGCCGCCGTCGAGCCGCTGCGCTGGATCGCCGAGAACGCCGGCCTGGAGGGTTACGTCATCACCTCCAAGGTCTCCGAGCTGGACAAGGGCCAGGGCTTCAACGCCGCCACCGGCGAGTACGGCGACCTGGTGAAGGCCGGCGTCATCGACCCGGTCAAGGTCACCCGCTCCGCCCTGGAGAACGCCGCCTCCATCGCCTCCCTGCTGCTCACGACCGAGACCCTGGTCGTCGAGAAGCCGGCCGAGGAGGAGCCGGAGGCCGGTCACGGTCACGGCCACGCGCACTGACGCACGGCACCCTCCGCACCAGCGGTGAGGCCCGGCACCCCCTCGGGGTGCCGGGCCTTCGCGCGTCCGGTCCCGGTCCGGCCGTCGCGGTGACCTACCGCGGGCCGTACTTGCGGCCGGTACGGGAGGTGACCCCGCCGAGCAGTCCGCGCGGCGTCACCTTCACCAGTCCCATGAGCGCCTTGTACCGGGGATCGGGAATCGACAGCGACTTCCCGCGCGCCAGGTCCGCCAGCGCCGTCGCCACCAGCTTGTCGGCGTCCAGCCACATCCAGCCCGGGATGTTCTCCGTGCCCATCCCGGCCCGCTGGTGGAACTCCGTACGGACGAAGCCGGGGCAGAGGGCCATCAGCCGCACCCCGGAACCGGCCAGGTCCCGCGCCGCGCCCTGGGTGAACTGCACGACCCACGCCTTCGAGGCCCCGTAGGTGCCGCGCGGCACGAACGCGGCGACGGAGGCCACATTGACGACCCCGCCCCTGCCCCGCTCCCTCATCGCCGCGGAGGCCGCCGAGGTCAGCCGCAGCACCGCCTCGCAGTGCACCTTG
This sequence comes from Streptomyces sp. NPDC024555, assembly GCF_055559335.1. Taxonomy (NCBI): domain Bacteria; kingdom Bacillati; phylum Actinomycetota; class Actinomycetes; order Kitasatosporales; family Streptomycetaceae; genus Streptomyces; species Streptomyces sp. NPDC024555. Next base: position 296,777 of record NZ_JBVHKV010000009.1, on the reverse strand, counting down.
AGCATCGTCAGCTCGTCGGCCATCGGCACGTCCAGGAACTGGCCCTTGTTGCCGAACCCGGCGTTGTTGACCAGCAGATCGACCGGGCGGCCGGGGTCGGCGAGCCGCTTCTCGACCGAGGCGATCCCGTCGTCCCGGGACAGGTCGGCGGTCAGCACCTCGGCCTCGACGCCGTGCCGGTCGTGGAGTTCGGTGGCCTGCTCCCGCAGCCGTTCGGTGTCACGGGCCACCAGCACGAGATCGTGACCCTGGGCCGCGAGCCGCCGTGCGAAGGCGGCCCCGATGCCCGCGGTCGCGCCCGTAATCAGTGCAGTCGTCATACGCGGCACGTTAACGCGTGCCCCGGTGGTCCCCGTGCGCACCCGGGGTTCCGGCCCGCTGTCCCCGGTCGACCACGACGAACTGGCCCATCATCCCGGTGTCCTCGTGGGAGAGCAGATGGCAGTGGTACATGTACGGGGTGTCCGGATCGGCGGGTCCGTCGAAGCGCAGCGCGAGCTTCACCGTGGTGCCCATCGGGACCGCCACCGTGTCCTTCCGACCGCGCAACTCGGGCGCGGGGGGCCGCCCGTTCACCTCCAGGACCCTGAACTGCACGTCGTGGACGTGGAAGTTGTGCGTCATGTCGCCGCCGTTGCGGACCGTCCAGGTCTCCGTGGTGCCGCGCACCACCGTCTCGTCGACCCGGTCCATGGCCATCGGCCTCCCGTTGATGCCGGACCGGCGCAGCTCGAAGTACCGTCCGTGCGCGGCGTTCGCGCCGTCGGGCAGCTCCAGCCCCGGCTCGCCGAGCGCGGCGGGGACGGCGGGGGAGGGGCGCAGGGTCTTCGCCGCGCGCAGTTGCAGGATGTCGAAGGAGTCGTCGCCCCCGTTGAACCGCTTCTCCCAGAAGTCGCCCCGGCGCCACGGATGGCTGCGCAGCACGGTCCGCTCGCCCGGCCGCATCGTCACGACGACCTCCGCGCGCTCGCCCGGCGAGAGCTGGATCCGGTCCAGGGGTGCGGGCTTCTCCAGCAGTCCGCCGTCGGTGGCGACCAGGTCGAAGGAGCGGTCGTCGTCGAAGCCGAAGGTGTAGATACGGGCGGTGGACGCGTTGAGCAGCCGCAGGCGTACGCGTTCGTCGCGGACCTCGGCGTACGGGCCGAGGGTGCCGTTGACCAGTGTGCGGTCCCCGAGGAAGCCGGTGTTGGCGAGGAAGGAGTGCCCGTGGTCGAGGCGGTCCCCGTCGAAGCGGACGTCCTGCACGATGACCGGCAGGTCGTCCACGCCGTACGTCTTCGGCAGCGCGAGGTCCCGGGAACGGTCGTCGTCGAGCAGGAACATCCCGGCCAGCCCGCGCTGGACGTGCCGTTCGGTCGCCCCGTGCGGATGCGGGTGGTACCAGAGGGTCGCGGCCGGCTGGTCCACCGTCCACGACGGCGACCAGCTCCCGCCCGCCGCCACCGTCTGATGCGGGCCGCCGTCCATCGCGGCGGGCAGGTGCATGCCGTGCCAGTGCACGCCGGACGCCTCGTCCAGGGCGTTGCGCACCCGCACCTTCACGCGCTCACCGCGCTTCGCGCGCAGCGTCGGGCCCAGATAGCTGCCGTTGAACCCCCAGGTCGGCGTCGCCCGGCCGGGCCGGAACTCCGTCTCGCCCGACTGCATGCGGAGGTCGAAGACGCGGGTGCCGTCCGCCGTCACGGTGGACTCCGCCAGGGGCGGCACGGCCAGCCGCCGGTTGAAGTCGACCTTTCCCACCGTGCTCACATCGGCCCGCGTCCACAGCCAGGCGAACCCGCCGCCGGCCGCCGCCCCCAGTACCCCCAGCACCACGGCCACCGTGATCAGCACCCGTCGCAGCCGCCGCCGTCCCCTGCTCTTCTCCATGGCGTCCAGGCTTCCGCCCCCGGGCACCCCGGCACATGGGGCCGATCCCTGACGCGCCCCTGACCGGGCCCCTAGGCGGCGGGCGGACGGCTCAGGAGACCGTCGCGCGCTTCTCCTCGTACTCCCGCGCCCTGCGCAGTGATTCGGGGTGCAGGGCCTCACCGGCCGCGAGGATGCGCGGCAGCAGGTCGCGCCGGGTGGTCACGGCCCGGAACTGCATCTCGACCGTCACCTCGTGGCCGGGGCGGTGCACGATCTCCACCGGGTCGCCGGCCCGGATGCTGCCCGGAGTGATCACCCGGAGGTACGCCCCGGGGGCGCCGGCCCGGGTGAAGCGCTTGACCCACCGCTCGGCGCCGAGGTGGCCGGCGAAGGTGCGGCAGGGGATCCGGCCGGAGGTCACCTCCAGGACCAGCTCGTCGCCGATCCGCCAGCGCTCCCCGATCAGCGCGCCGCTGACGGTCACTCCGCGCGTGGTCAGGTTCTCGCCGAAGGCGCCGTTGGCCAGGGGGTGGCCCAGCACCCGTTCCCAGGCGTCGAGTTCCTCGCGGGCGAAGGCGTACACGGCCTGGTCGGAGCCGCCGTGGTGGCGCAGGTCGCAGACCGCGTCGCCGGCCACGCCGCTGCCGCCCTCCCCCTTGGCCCCGGGGTCCGCGACGTGGACGGAACCCTCCACGGGGTGCTTGTCGATCCCGGTCACGCCGCCCGGGGAGTCGGTGTGGACGGACCTGGTGGGGCGCCCCGCGTTCACGGTCAGCACAGTCATCGCGTTCATACCCGCACGCTAGCGACTCCTGACCCAAAGATGCTGGTCAATAATTCGCACCTTACCCAAGCATCACTTATAGTCGAAGGGTGATTGAAGCCCGTCATCTCCGCGTCCTGCGCGCCGTGGCCACCACCGGATCCTTCTCCGCCGCGGCCCGCGAGCTGGGCTGCACCCAGCCCGCCGTGAGCCAGCAGATGAAGGCCCTGGAGGCCTCCGCCGGCACCCCGCTGCTGATCCGCACCGGACGCGAGATGCGGCTGACCCAGGCCGGAGAGGCGCTGGTGCGCCATGCCTCGGGCATCCTGGCCGGGCTCACCGCGGCCGAGGAGGAGGTCGCCGCCATCGCCGGACTGCGGGCCGGCCGGGTCCGGCTGGTCTCCTTCCCCAGCGGCAGCTCCGGCCTGGTCCCGGGCGCCCTCGCGGCCCTGCGGGCCGCCCATCCGGGCACCCGGGTCTCCCTGGTCGAGGCCGAACCGCCCCGCTCGGTGGAGATGCTGCGCGAGGGCGACTGCGACATCGCGCTGGCCTTCCGCTACGGCACTCCGGGCGCCGAATGGGACGACCTGGTGGTCCGGCCGCTGCTCACCGACCGGCTGACCGGCCTGGTCCCGGACGGGCACGCGCTCGCGGACCGGACCGAGGTGGGCATCGGCGAACTGGCCGCGGAATCGTGGATCGCGGGCTGCCCGCGCTGCCGCCGCCAGCTCGTGGAGGTCTGCGAGGAGTCCGGCTTCACCCCGCGCATCGACTTCGCCACCGACGACTACCCGGCGGTGGTCGGGCTGGTGGGCGCCGGGCTCGGGGTCGCGGTGCTGCCGGCCCTCGCGATCGAGTCGGTACGCCCGATGGGTGCCAGGACCGTCACGGTGGAGCCGGCCATCGAGCGCGAGATCGTCGCGCTGACCCTGCCCGATCTGGCGCAGGTCCCGGCCGTGGCGGCCACCCTGGACCAGCTCTCCCTGGCGGCCGCCCGCTGAGCGTGTGCCCATGGTGCGGCGATGCGGTGAAAGAACGTTTGAAGGAACGTTTCTTCCCTGCTGTCGTACGGAAGAGTCAGCCGTGTCCCGGCGGGGACGCGGGCGCGGCGGCCGTGATCAGCCGGTTGCGGGCGCGGCCCATCAGCTCCTCGCGTTCGTCCTCGGTCAGGCCGCCCCACACTCCGTAGGGCTCGCGGACGGCCAGGGCGTGGGCCGCGCACTCGGCGCGCACCGGGCACCGCATGCAGACCTCCTTGGCGGAGGTCTCGCGGGCACTCCGGGCGGCTCCGCGTTCCCCCTCGGGGTGGAAGAAGAGCGAGCTGTCGACTCCTCGGCAGGCCGCCAGCAGCTGCCAGTCCCACAGATCGGCGTTGGGTCCGGGAAGGCGGGAGAAATCTGCCATTGCTTGTCTCCTCGAAACCGTGCTGAGTCGGAAGCGTCGTGGTCATCGTCTGAGACTGTGCCCATGACCGTACATCTACGGTGCTAGTAGATGTAAATATGACTGATTGCGAATCTAGCCACAGACACCAGCAAAAGGGAAGAAATCCCGCTAAATGGGGCATGTGTTCGCGAAAAGTTTCGGTTGAGGACTGGACAAACCCGTGGCGCTCTCCTCCGTACACGCGACCTCACGTAGAGTGCCGAATTCGGTTGTCCGACCCGTAACTCTTTCGAGTGACCATCGTTGAGAGGGCGGAAGCGGTTGACAGAGAAAGCGATCGGGCAGGTGTCCGAGAGCGTCAACCGCACAGGTGACGACTTGTAACAGCCTGGAGGCTCAAGGTGACGCGCATCAGCTGCGGAGGGCGGTCATGACTTCCGTCCTCGTCTGCGACGACTCCCCGCTTGCCCGAGAAGCGCTCCGTCGCGCGGTCGCGACCGTGCCCGGCGTCGAGCGTGTGACGACGGCGGCCAACGGCGAGGAAGTCCTCCGCCGCTGGGGCGCCGACCGTTCGGATCTGATTCTCATGGATGTGCGCATGCCCGGACTGGGGGGTGTGGAGACCGTCCGGCGGCTCCTCTCCGCCGATCCGGGGGCGCGGATCATCATGCTGACCGTCGCGGAGGACCTGGACGGCGTCGCGCTCGCGGTCGCCGCGGGGGCCCGCGGCTATCTCCACAAGGACGCCTCACGGGCCGAGCTGCGGGCGACCGTCACCCAGGCGCTGGCCGATCCGACGTGGCGGCTCGCCCCGCGCCGGCTGCGGTCGGCCGAGATGGGGGCGGCGCCCACGCTCACCGCCCGGGAGATCCAGGTCCTCGAAGGGATGAGCCACGGCCGTTCCAACGCGGAGATCGGGCGCGAGCTGTTCCTCTCCGAGGACACGGTGAAGACGCACGCCCGGCGGCTCTTCAAGAAGCTCGGCGCCTCGGACCGCGCGCACGCCGTGGCGCTCGGCTTCCGCTGGGGCCTGGTCCGATGACGGACCGGCCGTGACCGGCCGGCGCATCCACGCCCCGTCCGCAAGCCGGCGGACGGGGAGACCCGGGCAGGCCCCCGTCCGGAGGGGTCCGGCCCCGGCCGCACCCCGCCGCCACGGCGGCATGTGACGCTTCCCGGCCGATGACGCATCCTTGATACGTGGAGTTCCTCGGGAACGATTCGGTCGAGCGGAAGGGGAGGGCGCAGGACATGACTTCCGGCGCACCCGCTCATAACGCTTCGGTGCACAACTACGGACGCGGTGCCGCGGACGGCGCCGCGCCGGGGCACCATGGTTCGATGCGCGACGACGGAACGACGGTGATCGGTGCTCTGGTGCACCGTGCCGTCGAGGGGGACGCGCAGGCCACGCACGATCTGCTGGCCCATGTCCACCCCCTCGCGCTGCGCTACTGCAGGTCCCGGCTCAACCGGCTGCCCGGTGACGCCCGCCACTTCGTGGAGGACCTGGCCCAGGAGGTCTGCGTGGCGGTGCTGATGGCGCTGCCGCGCTACAAGGACACCGGCAGGCCCTTCGAGGCCTTCGTCTTCGCCATCGCCGGCCACAAGGTGGCCGATCTCCAGCGGGCCGCGATGCGGCACCCGGGATCGACCGCCGTGCCCTCCGACGAGATGCCGGAGCGGCCGGACGACTCCCTCGGCCCGGAGGAGCGCGCCCTGCTCAGCAGCGACGCCGCCTGGGCCAAGAAGCTCCTCGCCAACCTTCCGGAGAACCAGCGCGAGCTGCTGGTCCTCCGGGTCGCCGTCGGACTCACCGCCGAGGAGACCGGGCAGATGCTCGGCATGTCCCCGGGCGCGGTCCGGGTCGCCCAGCACCGCGCGCTGAGCCGGCTGAGGGCCCTCGCGGAACAGTGAATCGGGCCTCGGGCAGGGCCCCGGGGGCGTACGGCACCGCCGTAGGAAGCTACAGAACCTCCAGGTGATCTTGCTCGTGGAATGAGACACCTCCTGAGGCCGTTAGCATGGACATCCGCACCGATCAAGGCCATTTGGGGAAGGTGTCATGACTGCAAACGTCGACGGAGTGCCCGAGAAATTCGCGACGCTCGGGCTGACATACGACGACGTGCTGCTGCTGCCGGGCGCATCCGAGGTGCTCCCCAACGCGGTCGACACCTCGACGCTCATCTCGCGCAACGTCCGGGTCAACATCCCGCTGCTCTCCGCCGCGATGGACAAGGTGACCGAGGCCCGCATGGCCATCGCCATGGCCCGGCAGGGCGGCGTCGGCGTGCTGCACCGCAACCTGTCCGTCGAGGACCAGGTCAACCAGGTCGACCTGGTGAAGCGCTCCGAGTCCGGCATGGTCACCGACCCGATCACGGTCGGCCCGGACGCCACGCTCGGCGACGCGGACGCGCTCTGCGCCAAGTTCCGCATCAGCGGCGTCCCGGTCACCGACCAGGCCGGCAAGCTGCTCGGCATCGTCACCAACCGCGACATGGCCTTCGAGTCGGACCGTTCGCGCCAGGTGCGCGAGGTCATGACGCCGATGCCGCTGGTCACGGGCCGGGTCGGCATCTCCGGCGTGGACGCCATGGAGCTGCTGCGCCGCCACAAGATCGAGAAGCTTCCGCTGGTCGACGAGGCGGGTCTGCTCAAGGGCCTCATCACGGTCAAGGACTTCAAGAAGGCCGAGCAGTACCCGAACGCGGCGAAGGACGCCGACGGCCGGCTGCTCGTCGGCGCCGCCGTGGGCGCGAGCCCCGAGGCGCTCGACCGCGCCCAGGCGCTGGCCGAGGCGGGCGTCGACTTCCTGATCGTCGACACCTCGCACGGCCACAACAGCAACGCGCTCAACTGGATGGCCAAGATCAAGTCGGCCGTGAACGTGGACGTCATCGGCGGCAACGTCGCGACCCGCGACGGCGCCCAGGCCCTGATCGACGCCGGTGTCGACGGCGTCAAGGTCGGCGTCGGCCCCGGCTCCATCTGCACCACCCGCGTGGTCGCCGGCATCGGCGTCCCGCAGGTCACCGCGATCTACGAGGCCGCCCTGGCCGCCCGCGCGGCGGGCGTCCCGGTCATCGGCGACGGCGGCCTGCAGTACTCGGGCGACATCGGCAAGGCGCTCGCCGCCGGCGCCGACAGCGTGATGCTGGGCTCGCTCCTCGCGGGCTGCGAGGAGTCCCCGGGCGAGCTGCTCTTCATCAACGGCAAGCAGTTCAAGTCGTACCGCGGCATGGGCTCGCTGGGCGCCATGCAGTCCCGCGGCCAGGGCCGGTCGTACTCGAAGGACCGCTACTTCCAGGCCGAGGTCTCCTCCGACGACAAGCTCGTCCCCGAGGGCATCGAGGGCCAGGTCCCCTACCGCGGCCCGCTGGCCAACGTGCTGCACCAGCTCGTCGGCGGCCTGCGCCAGACCATGGGCTACGTGGGCGCCGCCTCCATCGACGAGATGGAGAGCAAGGGCCGCTTCGTCCGGATCACCTCGGCGGGCCTCAAGGAGAGCCACCCGCACGACATCCAGATGACGGTCGAGGCACCGAACTACAGCAGGAAGTAACGCGACGGCGCAGGTGAGGGGCGGACCGGGGTTCCCGGGACCGCCCCTCACCTGTGTGTCGGGGATACTGGACAGCGCAGACGTAGAGGGAAAGGCCACATCATCGTGACTGAGATCGAGATCGGGCGGGGCAAGCGCGGCCGCCGGGCGTACGCGTTCGACGACATCGCCGTCGTCCCGAGCCGCCGTACGCGCGACCCGAAGGAGGTCTCGATCGCCTGGCAGATCGATGCCTACCGCTTCGAGCTGCCGTTCCTGGCCGCTCCCATGGACTCCGTGGTCTCCCCGCAGCACGCCATCCGCATCGGCGAGCTGGGCGGTCTGGGCGTCCTCAACCTGGAAGGGCTGTGGACGCGCTACGAGGACCCGCAGCCGCTGCTCGACGAGATCGCCGAGATGCCGGCCGCGACCGCGACCCGCCGGCTCCAGGAGATCTACGCCGCCCCCATCCAGGAGGAGCTGATCGGGCAGCGCATCAAGGAGGTGCGCGACTCCGGCGTCGTCACCGCCGCCGCGCTCTCCCCGCAGCGCACCGCCCAGTTCTCGAAGGCCGTCGTCGACGCGGGCGTGGACATCTTCGTCATCCGCGGGACCACCGTCTCCGCCGAGCACGTCTCGGGCGCCGCCGAGCCGCTCAACCTGAAGCAGTTCATCTACGAGCTGGACGTCCCGGTGATCGTCGGCGGCTGCGCCACGTACACCGCGGCCCTGCACCTGATGCGTACGGGCGCGGCCGGTGTCCTCGTCGGCTTCGGCGGCGGCGCCGCGCACACCACGCGCAACGTCTTCGGCATCCAGGTCCCGATGGCGACCGCCGTCGCCGATGTCGCCGGTGCCCGCCGCGACTACATGGACGAGTCCGGCGGCCGGTACGTGCACGTGATCGCGGACGGCGGTGTCGGCTGGTCCGGCGACCTGCCGAAGGCCATCGCCTGCGGCGCCGACGCCGTGATGATGGGCTCCCCGCTGGCCCGTGCCACGGACGCCCCCGGCCGCGGCCGGCACTGGGGCATGGAGGCCGTCCACGAGGACGTGCCGCGCGGCAAGCTGGTCGACCTCGGCACGGTCGGGACGACCGAGGAGGTCCTGACCGGTCCTTCGCACACCCCGGACGGTTCGATGAACATCTTCGGCGCGCTGCGCCGGGCGATGGCCACGACGGGCTACAGCGAGCTCAAGGAGTTCCAGCGCGTCGAGGTGACGGTGGCGGACTCGCAGCACCGCCGCTGACCTTCCCGTACGCCGAAGGGCCCGGACCGCACGCGCGGTCCGGGCCCTTCGGCGTGTTCGGGCGGTCGCCCGGCCGTGCTACTCGGCCACCTTCTTGGTGGTGGAGAACGCGACCACGGCGGCGATCACGAAGAAGACCACGCTGAGGAAGTCGGAGTCTTCCTTCCAGACCTTGTTCAGGTCGCTGAAGTGGTCGAAGAAGATCTCGGTGACCGAGAGTGGCAGCTGCTTGCTGATGATGATGGCCTCACCGAGCAGCTGGCCCAGGTAGACACCGATCAGCGCGAAGGCGGCGCTGGCGACGGGCAGGACGGGGTTGCGTCCGCCGAGCTTGCCCGCGGCGAAGCCGACGACGGCGCCGACACCCACGGCCGCGTAGCCGATCTCGTGCTTGGTGGCGCCGATGATGGCGCCGTAGATCCCGGCCGCGACGACGGCCGCGACGAACGCGATCAGCACACCGAGCCCGGGGTTCTCCCGCGTCGGGGCCGCGGGCGCGAACGGGGCGCCACCGCCGAAGGGGGCGCCGGGCTGCTGCTGGCCGCCGAAGGGATTGCCGGGCTGGGGCTGGCCCGGGTGCGGGGGATACGGGTTGCCCCCCTGGGGCTGCGGGGCGCCGTAGGGCTGCTGCTGCTGGCCGTCGTACGGGTTCGGCGGTGGAACGGGCGTGCTCATGGTGGATTCCCCCTGGGGCGGTGGCGCGCACGAATGTGCGAGGAGTGACGCCGCAGGCTAGCAGCCGGATCCGACATCGACCCAGCGGAATCCTTGGGAGAACTGGGATCAGAGCCGGTGCGCGGCCCCGGCGGGGGTCGCTCCGCGGGTGTCCAGGAGGAGCTGGGCCTTCACGGCGAGACCCTGGAGGTCGTACGTGCGGTGGTGCTGGAGCAGCACCGTGAGGTCGGCGCCGGCCGCGGCCTCGTAGAGCGATTCCGCACGCGGGACCGGGAGTTCACGCAGCCGCCAGTCCAGGACGTGCGGATCGTGGTAGCCGATCTGGGCGCCCATCTCCCTCAGCCGGGTGGCGATCTCGCGGGCCGGCGAGCCCTCCTGGTCGGCCAGATCGGGCTTGTAGGTGACCCCGAGCAGCAGGACCCGGGCGCCGCGCACGGATTTCCCGTGCTCGTTGAGGAGTGTGGCGCAGCGCTGGATCACATAGCCGGGCATCCGGTCGTTGATCTCCCGGGCGAGCGAGACCATCCGCAGCGGGGGGCCGGCGGTGCGGCCGGCGTACGGGAGGAAGCCCGGGTCGACCGGGACGCCGTGGCCGCCGACGCCCGGACCGGGGCGGAAGGGCTCGAAGCCGAAGGGTTTGGTCTCGGCGCACCGGATGACGTCCCAGAGGTCGACGCCGAGGTCGTGGCAGAGCACCGCCATCTCGTTGACCAGGGCGATGTTCACATGCCGGAAGTTGGTCTCCAGGACCTTCGTCATCTCGGCCTCGCGCGGTCCCCGGGCGCGGACCACCTTGTCGGTGAGCCGGCCGTAGAAGGCGGCGGCCGACTCGGTGCAGGCGGGGGTGAGGCCGCCGATGACCTTGGGGGTGCCGGTGTAGCCGTGGGTGCGGTTGCCCGGGTCCAGCCGGCTGGGGGAGTGGGCGAGGTGGAAGTCGCGGCCGGCGCGCAGCCCCGAGCCCTCCTCCAGGAGGGGCAGCAGGACGTTCTCGGTGGTGCCCGGGGGGACGGCCGATTCCAGCAGCACGGTGGTGTGCGGGCGCAGCCGGGCGGCCAGGGCGCGGGCCGCGTCGCCGACGGCGGTGAGGTCGGGGGTGCGGTCGGGGCCGAGGGGGGTGGGGGCGCAGATCACGGCCGTGCGGACCCGGCCCAGTTCGGCCGGGTCGGTGGTGGGGCGGAAGCCGCCGGAGAGCATCCGGCGGACCTCGGAGGCGGTGAGCGAGCCCTCGACGGGGGTGCGGCCCGCGGACAGCTCGGTGTAGGCCCGGGGGTCGGTGTCGTAGCCGACCGTCTGGATGCCGGCGGCCACGGCGGCCTGGGCGAGGGGCAGGCCGAGGTGGCCGAGACCGATGACGGCGAGGTCTGCGGGCATGGTGGAGGGCTCCTCCCCTAGGGCCGGGAGACGGATTGCGCAACTGCTGGGGACAACGCAATGTCAGACTAGGCGTAAATATGACCTATATGTCGCATTGTGTGGGTCTCGTCGTCCGGGTGTTGTCCACAGGCGGTGGCTGAAGTCGCGGAGCGCGGACAGAATCGAGGGGTGGGCACGGGGCCCCGCCGGACGGCCGGGGCCGCATCCCCGTGCCGGACCAGCCCGACCGACCGGGAGGCAGCGGTGAGGACAGCGACACTGGGACCCGCGGAGCGCGCCGAGGCGCTCGCCGCGATGGCCGAGCGCGAACTGGACGTGCTGGTCGTGGGGGCGGGAGTGGTCGGCGCCGGGACGGCGCTGGACGCCGTCACGCGCGGCCTCTCCACCGGACTCGTCGAGGCGCGGGACTGGGCCTCCGGCACGTCGAGCAGATCGAGCAAGCTGATCCACGGCGGGCTGCGCTATCTGGAGATGCTCGACTTCGCCCTCGTCCGCGAGGCCCTGAAGGAGCGCGGACTGCTGCTGGAGCGCCTGGCCCCCCATCTGGTGCGGCCCGTGCCGTTCCTCTACCCCTTGCAGCACAAGGGGTGGGAGCGGCTGTACGCGGGCTCGGGCGTGGCGCTCTACGACGCGATGTCCGTCTCCTCCGGCCACGGCCGCGGACTGCCCGTGCACCGGCACCTCTCCCGCCGGCAGGCCCTGCGCGTCGCCCCGGCGCTCCGGCGCGACGCGCTGGTGGGCGCCCTGCAGTACTACGACGCCCAGATGGACGACGCCCGCTACGTCGCCACCCTGGTGCGCACCGCCGCGGGCTACGGCGCGCACGTCGCCAACCGGGCACGGGTCGTCGGCTTCCTGCGCGAGGGCGAGCGCGTCGTCGGCGCCCGGGTGGAGGACGTCGAGGCGGGCGGGACGTACGAGGTCAGGGCCAAACAGGTGGTCAACGCCACCGGTGTCTGGACGGACGACACCCAGGCCCTGATCGGGGAGCGCGGCCAGTTCCACGTCCGGGCCTCCAAGGGCATCCACCTGGTCGTCCCCAAGGACCGCATCCACTCCTCCACCGGACTGATCCTGCGCACCGAGAAGTCCGTGCTCTTCGTCATCCCCTGGGGGCGCCACTGGATCGTCGGCACCACGGACACCGACTGGGACCTCGACAAGGCCCACCCCGCCGCGTCCAGCGCCGACATCGACTACCTGCTCGAACACGTCAACGCCGTCCTCGCCACCCCGCTCACCCGCGACGACGTCCAGGGCGTCTACGCCGGGCTGCGCCCGCTGCTGGCCGGCGAGTCCGACGCCACCAGCAAGCTCTCGCGCGAGCACACCGTGGCCCATCCGCTGCCCGGCCTCGTCGTCGTCGCGGGCGGGAAGTACACCACGTACCGGGTCATGGCCAAGGACGCCGTCGACGAGGCGGTGCACGGCCTCGACCAGCGCGTCGCCGCCTGCGTCACCGAGGACGTCCCGCTGCTCGGCGCGGAGGGCTACCGCGCCCTGTGGAACGCGCGCGCCAGGATCGCCGCCCGCACCGGACTGCACGTCGCCCGGGTCGAGCACCTGCTGAACCGCTACGGCTCGATGACCGAGCAGATCCTGGAACTGATCGTCGCCGACCCGGTGATGGGCGAACCGCTCCCGGCCGCCGACGACTACCTGAAGGCGGAGATCGTCTACGCCGCCTCCCACGAGGGCGCCCGCCACCTCGACGACGTCCTGACCCGGCGGACCCGGATCTCCATCGAGACCTTCGACCGGGGCACCCGCTCCGCCCGGCTCTGCGCGGAACTGATGGCCCGGGTGCTCGGCTGGGACACCGACCAGATCGAACGGGAGGTCACGCACTACGAGAAGCGGGTGGAGGCGGAACGGGAGTCGCAGCGCCAGCCGGACGATCTGACGGCGGACGCGGCCCGGCTCGGGGCGCCCGACATCGTGCCGCTCTGAGCCGGGCCCCGGATCCGGGCGGCGGGCCGTACCGCGTCCGATTCCGGGGGTGCGGCACCGGACACCGCGTGAGATGTGGTTCGCTGGGCAGGGGTTCACGGGCGGGCGCGGGCAGCGCCCCGCGCGGTGCCGATCCGGCGGGGACAGGCCCCCGCCGGGCCCGTCGGCACGCTCCCCGGCCCCGGCACCGGAGGCGGCCCGGGGGTGAGGGACAATGAACGCTCTGCCAGGGCGGGTTGATCGCAGAGGGGACGCATGTCGGAGGCTGAGCAGGCACGGGAGCCCCAGCGGGACAAGGACGCACGACTCCTTGCGGGGCGTTACCGGCTCGGGGAGGTGCTCGGCCGGGGCGGTATGGGCACGGTCTGGCGTGCCGTGGACGAGACGCTGGGCCGCACGGTCGCGGTCAAGGAACTGCGCTTTCCCTCGGCCATCGACGAGGACGAGAAGCGCCGGCTCATCACGCGCACCCTGCGCGAGGCCAAGGCGATCGCCCGGATCCGCAACAACGGCGCGGTCACGGTCTACGACGTGGTCGACGAGGACGACCGCCCGTGGATCGTCATGGAGCTCATCGAGGGCAAGTCGCTGGCCGAAGCGGTCCGCGAGGACGGCGTCCTGACGCCGAGGCGCGCCGCCGAGGTCGGCCTCGCCATCCTCGACGTGCTGCGCTCCGCCCACCGCGAGGGCATCCTGCACCGCGACGTGAAGCCGTCCAACGTGCTGATCGCCGAGGACGGCCGGGTCGTCCTCACCGACTTCGGGATCGCCCAGGTCGAGGGCGACCCCTCGGTCACCTCCACCGGCATGCTCGTCGGCGCCCCCTCGTACATCTCCCCGGAGCGCGCCCGCGGGCACAAGCCGGGACCGCCCGCCGACCTGTGGTCGCTCGGCGGACTGCTGTACGCGAGCGTCGAGGGCTGCCCGCCCTACGACAAGGGCTCCGCCATCGCGACCCTCACCGCGGTGATGACCGAACCGCTGGACCCGCCGAAGAACGCGGGCCCGCTGGAGGAGGTCATCTACGGGCTGCTCGCCCGGGACCCGGAGCAGCGGCTCGACGACGCGGGCGCCCGCGCCCTGCTCAACGACGTCATCAACGCCCCCGGGACGACGGACGCGCCGGTCCCGCCGCCGGCCGAGGCCACCCAGGTGATGGCCCTTCCGGCGAGCGGCACCCCGGCACCCGCGAAGGCCGCGAAGCCCACGGCCGTGTCCACCGGGGCGGGCGAGGGCCGCGAACGGCTGCGCGGGGCGCTGCGCTCGGTCCGCAACGCCAGGACGGGGCCCGCCGCCCCGGCCGGCCGGGGCGGCGCCGCGGGGGCCTCGGCCGCCGTGCCGCCGCCGCGTCCGGCGAGTTCCCCGGTGCCGCCGCCCCGGGCCTCCCTGACCGATGTGGTGCCGCGCCGCACGCTCGCGATCATCGCGGCCGTCGTCGTGCTCGCCGTGCTCGGCACGATCCTCGCCCTCAGCCTCGGCGGGGACGACAAGGACTCCGACGGCGCGGGCAAGGGCGCGGTCGGGGCGACCGCCACGGCAGGCCCCTCCGACGGCGGCTCCGCCGGCACCGCGGGCAGCGAACAGGGCAGCGGCAAGGAGCAGGGCAAGGGCGAGGACGCCAAGGGCGAGGACGGGCAGGACGGCACCGGCGGCAAGGGCTCCGGCGCGGACGACTCCCGGGGCGACGGCAAGAAGAAGGACGACGAGGCGGTCCCGGCCGGATTCCGCACCGTCGAGAACAAGAAGTTCCACTTCAGCCTCGCGATGCCCGAGGACTTCCGCTTCAACAAGACGGCGGGCGCCAACTCCGGCGCCATCTACAACGTCGACGGCGGCTTCCCCCGTATCCAGGTCGACTTCACGTCCTCGCCCGGCGGCGACGCCGCCGGGTCCTGGCGGGCGGCCAGGGGCGCCGTCGCGGGCAGCAGCAACGACTACCACCACCTGGGCATCAACACGGTCCAGTACAACGGCTACCCGACGGTCGCCGACTGGCAGTTCGAGCGCACCCAGCAGGGCCAGCGGGTCCGGGTCATCAACCGCGGCTTCAAGGTCGACGCCACGCACGGCTACGCGATCATGATCAGCTGCCCGGCCGACGCCTGGGACGGCGCCGAATGCCGCTCCCTGCGCAAGACCGCGTTCGACACGTTCAAGCCCCTCGACTAGGGACTGTCCGAAAGTCGCGCCCCGGGCCCCGACCCGGGGCGCCGCCGTCCGGCCGGGTTGCGCCGACCCTGCCGCGCGGCGGCCTCCTGCCACGTATGGTGAGAGGCCGAAGACCGTACGCAGCCGGATCGCACGTCAAGGCCACGGCGGACGACCGTAATTGACGGCTTCGTGCGGTTCGGGTGACCGGGGGAACAGCGCGCTCTGGGGAGGCGTCGTGGACGACTACGCGGGTCGGGTGCTTGCCGACCGGTACCGCCTTCCGCTGCCCCCGTCCGACGAGTACGAACTGGTCGAGACCCGGGCGTTCGACACCTACAGCGGCCAGGAAGTCCTGGTCCGGCAGGTGCCGTTGCCGGAGGTCGTGGACGCCGAGGTGCTCGACGCGGACGGACAGCCGACGGCGGCACGGCGCACCAGCGGGCGGACCGTGCGGCGCTCCTCCGATCCGGCCGTCCGGCGCGCCATCGAGGCCGCCCAGGCGGCGGCCCAGGTGCCCGACCACCCCCGTCTGGACCAGGTCTTCGACGTGTTCGCCGAGGCGGGCTCGCTGTGGATCGTGAGCGAACTGGTGGCGGCCCGGCCGCTGGCGGCGCTGCTCGCGGAACGCCCGCTGAACCCGTTCCGGGCCGCCGAGATCGGCTCCGACGTGCTGGCCGCGCTGCATGTGCTGCACGCCCACGGCTGGACCCACCGCAACATCACCGTGCGCACGGTCCTCGTCTGCGACGACGGCCGCGTGGTGCTGACCGGCCTCGCGGCCGGGGCGGCGGAGGAGGCGCTGTGCGGCTATGTGCCGATGCCGCGCGACGACGACGGCGAGGGCCTGTACGGCCCGCCGGGCATAGAGTCGGGCCCCACCGGCCCGTACGTCCCGCCGGGCCTGGAACCCGGCCCCACCGGACAGGCCGGCCCCTACGGACCACCCGCGCCCGGAGCACTGGAGGCCGGGCCGGACGCCTACGCCCGGGCGGAGGCCCTGGAGGGCGGCCACGACGCCTACGGCAGGCCCGGGGCGTTGGAGGCCGGACCGGACGCCCAGGCTCGGCCCGGGGCCCTGGAGGGTGGTTCCGACGCCTATGCGTCGTCCGGGGCGGGGGAGAGCGGTCTCGATTCCTACGCCGGGCCCGGGAGTTCGGACGTTGGTGCCGATTCCCACGGGCCGTCCGGGGCGGATGAGAGCGGTCTCGACGCTTACGCCCGGCCCTGGGCTCCGGAGGGGGGCTCCGACTCCTACGCCTCGTCCGGGGCGGGGGAGAGCGGTCGCGACGCTTACGCCCGGCCCGGGGCTCTGGAAGGCGATCCCGGTTCCTACGCGCCGTCCGGCGGTGTGCCGGTGGGCGAGGCGGATTCCGGGTCCCGGCGGCAGCCCGGAGCCCTGGAGGGCGGTTCCGACGCCGGGTCCCGCGCGCCGGGCGGGCCGGAGGGCGGGGCCGAGTCCGGGGTGCCCGGGGCGCGGGGGCCCGCCGCCATCGAGTCGGGGACGCCGGGGCCCGCGCCGGTGCGGCCGTACGGGGCCGGGGCATTGGAGGCCGTGCCCCCGCCCGCTCCCACCGCACCGCCGGTCCCGCCCGCCGGCCTGCCCGTACCGCCCGCCGGTGCCGACGGCGCCGCGCAGACCAGGGCGGCCCGCGCGGGGGCCATCGCGGCGTACCGGGCCGGTGCCCGCGCCGCCGCGCGCCTCACCGAGGAGGAGCGCCGGGCGGCCGCCGACGGCACGTCCGACACCGGCACGCTGCCGGTCCAGCGGCCCGCCCGACCGGCCGCGCCCGCCGGACCGCCCGCCCCGCCCGCCGGACCGCCCGTGCCGCTCGGCGGGGCCGCCGCCCCGGGCACGTTCGACGAGGACCCGTACGACGACGAGGACGACGAGGACGACGACTACGACGAGGGCCCCGGGCCCGTACCGCCCCGGCGGCTCCATCTGACCGGCACCTGGAACGACGGGCCCGGACAGGGCCGCCCCGTGCCCGCCGGAGGGTCCGGCGAGGACGCGCTGCGCGCCGACTCCCGGCGCGAGACCGCCCCGGCGGTGCGCCCGCAGCAGCCCGTCGCCGCGCGCAAGGACTCGCCGGGCCGCTGGGACGAGATCGTCGCCGGCAGCCGGAGCACCACCCCGGCCTACCGGGGCCCGGCCACCACCCTGGCCGCCGAGCGCGCCCGCCAGGCCCGGATCGCCGTCGTCGGCGCCGTCACCGAGCGCTGGGCTCCCGAACAGGCCGGACCCGTCCACGAGAACTGGCAGCTCGCCCCGCCCATCGGCCCCGCCACCGACCTCTGGGCGCTCGGCGCCCTGCTCTACCGGGCCGTCCAGGGCCACGCCCCGTACCCCGAGGACAACGCCGCCGAACTCGTCCAGATGGTCTGCGGCGAACCCCCCGCCTTCGCCGAGGAATGCGGCCCGCTGCGCCCGGTCGTGGAATCGCTGCTGCGTCAGGACCCCACCGAGCGCCCCGACTTCGAGGAGCTGCGCGGCTGGCTGCGCTCCCTGGTCCGCTCCGCGCCCGAACCGGAGGCCGGGGCCGACGTCGTGCCGCTGCCCTCCGCCGACGCCGCCAAGCTCCCCATCGTCCGCCGCCGGGGCGAACTCGTCCGCAAGCGCCGCTCCCGCCGGGGCGGCGGCGCGCACGCCCGGCACCGGCAGACCAGGGAACGTCCGGAGCCGCCCCCGAAGGCCCCCCGCGCACCGCGCGGCCCCAAGGAACCCAAGGTGCTGCGCACCCCGCCGCCCGGACAGGGCGGCGGCCGGGCACCGCGCCGGCTCGGACGGCTGCTCCTCGTCCTGATCCTGCTGGCCCTGGCCGGGGCGATCGCGTACGCGATGCTCTTCATGCCCAAGGCCGGTACGGACGACGGCAACGGCGCCGATCCGTCCCGTACCGCGACGGGCGCGCCCGCACCGGACCCCGGCGGCTCCGGCGATCCGCAGTCCTCGGGGACCGCCGGCGCGCAGCAGCCGCAGACCAGCCGCTCCGCCGTCGCCCTGCCGTCCGGTTACACGCTCCGCAAGGACGCGGAGGGCTTCGAGATCGGGCTTCCCACGTCCTGGAAGCGCGTCCCGCCCACCGCCGACCGCCGGATCACCTACGGGGACGGCGGCTTCCGGGCGGTGATCGTGCCCGGCCGCGACACGGCGGCCTCCGGCGCCGACCCCTTGGACTACCAGCGGGACACCGAGCCGGAGTTGTCGCCGTACCGTGACTCCGGGTCGGCCACATCGAGCGGGCTGCGGAGAATCGACGTCGGGCAGCAGGCCATGGCGGAAGGCCGGTTCACCTGGAAGGAATCCGGCCGCGAGGTCGTCGTCCGCAACCTCGTGATGATCGTCGAGGGCCGCTACCACGTGCTCCAGGTCATCGGCCCGGTGGGCGAGCAGGACAAGGTCGACGCCATCTACCAACAGGCCAGCGTCTCCTACCGTGTGACGGGGTGACGTCCGCCGCCCCGTGAGCCGCGCCCCGCGAGGTGCGCGACAAGCATCACAGTGCGGTCTCGTGCGCGGTGCGAGGTTCCGTGGCCGCGCCTGTGCTCCGTAACCTGTCATCCGAAGGAACGGGGCGGGGACACGTGGATCGATCACAGGGCACGGAAGCGGGACTCTTGCTGGCCGGCAGGTACCGGCTGGGCGAGGTGCTCGGGCGCGGCGGCATGGGGAAGGTCTGGCGCGCACACGACGAGGTGCTGCACCGCACCGTCGCGGTCAAGGAGCTGACGGCGGGACAGTTCGTCGCCGAGGCGGACCGGGACGTGCTGCACCAGCGCACCCAGAAGGAGGCGCGGGCCGCCGCCCGCATCACGCACCCGGGCGTGGTCACCGTCCACGACGTGATCCAGTACGACCACCGGCCGTGGATCGTCATGCAGTACGTCGACGGCCCGTCCCTCGCCGACCGGGCCAAGGAGTCCGGCGAGGTCGAGCCCCGCGAGGCGGCCCGGATCGGCCTCCACGTCCTGGGCGCCCTGCGCGCCGCGCACAGCGCCGGGGTCCTGCACCGCGACGTGAAACCGGGCAATGTGCTGCTCGCCCGGGACGGCCGGGTGCTGCTCACCGACTTCGGGATCGCCGCCATCGAGGGCGACTCGACCATCACCCGGACCGGTGAACTGGTCGGATCCATCGACTATCTGGCCCCCGAGCGGGTACGGGGCGGCGATCCCGGACCGGCCTCCGACCTGTGGTCGCTGGGCGCCACGCTGTACACGGCCGTCGAGGGGCGCTCGCCGTTCCGCCGCACGTCCCCGATATCGACCATGCAGGCCGTCGTCACCGAGGAACCGCCGCCGCCCACCCGCGCCGGGGCCCTGGGCACCGTCATCACCGCGCTGCTGCGCAAGGAGCCCGAGGACCGGCCCTCGGCCGCCGAGACCGAACGGATGCTCCTGGAGGCCATGGAGGGGCGCGAACCCCGCTCGGCGCAGGCGTACGTCCCCACCCAGCACATCCCGGACGACCTGATGCGCTCGCTGGGCGCCGACGGCACGGCCGTCGTCCCGACGCCGCACGGACCGGCCCCGCACGGACCGACGCCGCACGGACCGGTGTCCCACGGCCAGGTGCCCGGCCCGGCGCAGCACGGCTCCACGGCCCAGCTCCCCTACCCGGGCGCCGTCCCGCCGACCGGCCCCGTGCCCGGCGGCGCTCCCGCCCCGGCGGGCCGCCGGCCGAAGGGCCGGGGCCGGACGACGTTCCTCGTCATCGCCCTGGCGGCGCTGCTCGGCGGTGGCGCGGGCATCGCCGCGATGCTCTACGCGAACCGGGCGGAGGGCGAACCGACCGGGCGCGGCGACGGCACCGCCACCCACGGCACCCGCTCGCCCGGCCCGGCCACCCCGAAGCCCACGGCCACCCCCTCCCCGACGCCCAGCCCCTCGGCCTCCGGCGATCCGACCGTCCCGGACGGCTGGCGGCGCGTGCAGGACCCCTCCGGGTTCAGCATCCTCATGCCGATCGGCTGGGAGCGCCGGGTGGAGGGCACCAACATCGACTACACCCCGGACGGCGGCGTGCACTACCTCCGGGTCAGCGTCGACCCGGCGCCCGACTTCGAGGACTCGTACACCCATATGCAGAACCTGGAGACGAGCCTCAGCAAGCGGCTGCCGGACTACGTGAACCTGGAGATGAACAGCAACGTCTACCGCGACTGCCCCGGATCGATCTGGGAGTTCACGTGGACGGAGAAGAACGGCGAGAAGCGGCACGCGATCGACCAGATGTACTACGCGCAGGAGGGCGGCCCCGAATACGCGCTGTACATGACCGGACCGGCCGACGACTGGGACATCACCAGGGACCGGTTCAACACGATGCTGCGCAGCTGGAAGGCGCCCGAGGAAACCGGCTGAGGACGGATAACGCCCCTGATCAGCGGTTATTCAGCCAGTAGCTACTGGCTGGATCGGTGGGCGGTGGGCAGGGCTCCCGGGGGAACTGTGAAAAGCTGTTACCCACGGGTACCCAAAGCATCCGGCGCGACGTACTCTCGCCCTCATGACGGACTCGCAGGCCTCCACGCCCACCCCCGCCGCCGGCACCAACCCGGTGGCCGCCGCGCCCGCCGGGGTGCGTACGGCCGCCGACGTCGTGACGCCCGAGGTGGTCGCCCGGCTGACCCGTGGCGTCGTCGGCTCCGGCCGCACCGCCAACCACACGCCGTTCACCGGCGACAAGCTGGCCGACCTGCCCGAGTCCACCCCCGAGGACGTGAGCGAGGCCTTCGGCCGGGCCCGCGCCGCCCAGCCCGCCTGGGCCGCCACCCCGGTCCGGAACCGGGCCGCCGTGCTGCTGCGCTTCCACGACCTCGTCCTCGCCCGCCAGTCCGAGGTCCTCGACCTCATCCAGCTGGAGACCGGCAAGGCCCGGCTGCACGCCCACGAGGAGGTGCAGGCCGTCGCCGTCGCCGCCCGCCACTACGGGCGCCGCGCCTCCGCGTATCTGAAGCCGAAGCGGCACACCGGTGTCGTCCCGACCCTCACCAAGGTCACCGAGCTGCGCCAGCCGCGCGGAGTCGTCGGCCAGATCGCGCCGTGGAACTACCCCCTGGAGCTGTCCGTCGGCGACGCGCTGCCCGCGTTCGTCTCGGGCAACGCCGTGGTGATGAAGCCGGACACGGAGACCGCGCTGACCGCGCTGTGGGCCCGTGACCTGCTGATCGAGGCCGGTCTGCCCGCCGAGGTCTTCCAGGTGGTGCTCGGCGAGGGGCCCGTCGTCGGCCCCGAGGTCGTCAAGCACGCCGACTACGTCTCCTTCACCGGCTCCACCCGCACCGGCCGCGAGGTCGCCCAGGGGGCCGCCGCCCGGCTCGTCGGCGTCTCCCTGGAACTCGGCGGCAAGAACGCCATGCTGGTCCTCGCCGACGCCGACGTGGAGAAGGCCGCCGCCGGAGCCGTCCGCGCCTGCTTCTCCTCCGCCGGCCAGCTCTGCATCTCCATCGAGCGGCTGTACGTCCACGAGTCGGTCGCCGACGACTTCGTGGCCCGGTTCGCCGCCCGGACCAAGGCGATGCGGCTCGGCAACTCCCTCGCCTACGGGGCGGACATGGGCTCCCTCGTCGGTGAGCGCCAGCTGGAGACCGTCAGCCGCCATGTCGCCGAGGCCGTCGAGAAGGGCGCCACGCTCGTCGCCGGCGGCGTCCCCCGCCCCGACATCGGCCCGCTGTTCTACGAGCCGACGATCCTGGAGGGCGTCGAGGCCCCGATGTCCGTCTGCGGCGAGGAGACCTTCGGTCCCGTCGTCTCCGTCTACCGGTTCCGCGACGAGGACGAGGTCGTCGAGCTGGCCAACGCCACCCCGTACGGCCTCAACTCCAGCGTCTGGACCAAGGACGGCCGGCGCGGCCACCGGGTCGCCGCCCGGCTGCGCACCGGCACGGTCAACATCAACGAGGGGTACGCGCCCGCGTACGGCAGCGTGCAGTCCCCGATGGGCGGCATGAAGGACTCCGGCCTCGGCCGACGTCACGGCTCCGAGGGCATCCTCAAGTACACCGAGGCCCAGACGGTCGCCCAGCAGCGGCTGATGCCGCTCGCCCCGTCGTTCGGGATGGACGACGCGAAGTACGCCGCGTTCATGAGCCGCAGCCTGAAGGCCATGAAGGCCTTTCGTTTGCGCTGACCGTGTGCGCTTTGTGATCACTTGAGCGTTTCGGCGCTTTCGGACTTTCGATTGATCGGTTGATCGATCGGCTGATCGTTTGCCCGGAGTCCCGCACCACAACTGTCCCTTTCGTACGGAGGAGTGCCATGTCCCAGGACAGCCCTGCCCGGAAGCGGGCCGCAGCGGCGGCCGGTGCGGCCGACGACGAGGGATACGACTACGACGTGCTCGTCGTCGGTTCGGGCTTCGGCGGCGCGGTGTCGGCGCTGCGGCTGAGTGAGAAGGGCTACCGGGTCGGCGTCCTGGAGGCGGGCCGCCGCTTCACCCCGGGCACCCTGCCGAAGAACTCCTGGGACCTGAAGAACTACCTCTGGGCGCCCGCGCTCGGACTGTTCGGCATCCAGCGCGTGCATCTGCTCGGCAAGGTGATGGTGCTGGCCGGGGCCGGGGTGGGCGGCGGTTCGCTCAACTACGCCAACACGCTGTACGTGCCGCCCGCGCCGTTCTTCCAGGACCGGCAGTGGGCCCACATCACCGACTGGCAGGACGAGCTGAAGCCGTACTACGACCAGGCCCGGCGCATGCTCGGGGTCCGGCTCAACCCGACGACGACCCCGTCCGACGTTCACCTGAAGGCCGCCGCCGAGGCGATGGGCGTGGGGGACACCTTCCACCTGGCCCCCGTCGGCGTCTTCTTCGGCGACGGAAAGGACGCCGACGGCACGGCGAAGGCCGAACCGGGAGGCACGGTCGCCGACCCGTACTTCGGCGGCGTCGGCCCGGCCCGCAAGGCGTGCACCGAGTGCGGTGAGTGCATGACCGGTTGCCGGCACGGAGCGAAGAACACGCTCAACGAGAACTACCTCCACCTCGCCGAGAAGGCCGGTGCGGTCATCCACCCGATGACCTCCGTCGTCGCCGTCACCGACGACCCCGAGGGCGGCTACCTCGTCTCCACCGTGCCGACCGACCGCCGCAGGAAGGCGCGGCCCACCCGGCTGCGCGCCCGGAAGGTGGTCGTGGCGGCGGGCACGTACGGCACGCAGACCCTGCTGCACACCATGAAGGACCGGGGGCTGCTGCCCCGGCTCTCCGCCCGTCTCGGCGAGCTGACCCGAACCAACTCCGAGGGCTTGGTCGGCGCGCAGACCTCCGACCGCCGCTATCGGAAGAAGCACGGAACGAAAGCCGACTTCACCCGGGGCGTCGCGATCACCTCGTCCATCCACCCCGACGAGAACACCCATATCGAACCGGTCCGCTACGGCAGGGGATCCAACGCGATGGGCGGCCTGACCATCCTCCAGGTGCCCTACAGCACCCACCGCGTCCTGGCGTGGTTCGGCAACCTGGCCAAGCACCCGACGCTCGCCGTGCGTTCGCTCTCCAACCGGAAGTGGTCGGAACGCACCATCATCGGGCTCGTCATGCAGTCGCTCGACAACTCCCTGACCGCGTACCGCAAGCCGCGCGGCATCGGCAAGGGACTGCTCACCGCCCGCCAGGGCCACGGCGCCCCGAACCCGACGCAGATAGCCGAGGCGACGCGGAGCGCCTCGCTGCTGGCCGAGGAGATCAACGGCTTTCCCGGTTCCAATATCGGTGAGCTGATGGGGACCCCGCTCACCGCGCACTTCCTCGGCGGCTGCCCGATCGGGGCGAGCGCCGAGGAGGGGGTCATCGACCCGTACCACCGGCTGTTCGGCCACCCGGGCATCTCGGTCGTGGACGGTTCGGCGGTCTCCGCCAACCTGGGCGTCAACCCCTCGCTGACGATCACGGCCCAGGCCGAGCGGGCGATGTCGTTCTGGCCCAACAAGGGCGAGCCCGACGCGCGCCCGGAGCAGGGCGAGGCGTACGCCCGGCTGAAGGCGGTCGCGCCGCAGGCCCCGGCCGTCCCCGAGGAGGCCTTCGGCGCGCTGCGGCTGCCGTTCCTCGGGATGCCGG
The DNA here is from genome assembly GCF_055559335.1 of Streptomyces sp. NPDC024555. NCBI lineage: Bacteria > Bacillati > Actinomycetota > Actinomycetes > Kitasatosporales > Streptomycetaceae > Streptomyces > Streptomyces sp. NPDC024555. The sequence continues at coordinate 272,768 of NZ_JBVHKV010000009.1, read as the reverse complement.
CGGTGCCTCCGAAGAAGGCCTGAGCCCCACCCGCGCGGCGGTTTGCGGACGACCGGACAGCAGAAGGGGCTGCACCCCCCTCCGAGTGCAGCCCCTCACGCTCAACCGGCGGCCCCGTGAAACGGGAGTGACCGGTGGTTCCGCATGCATGACCTGCCGGGCCCCTCAATGGTTGTCCCCGAGTTCACAGAATCCTTATGTGACGCCGCTCACGTTTCCTGCTCGAAGGTGGCGCTCCGGCGTGCCCAATCCGTGACCTGGCCCCGCGCAACTGTTCGCGCGGCCCCGGGGTCGAACTCGTGTCGCTGCCACGGCAGCCACACCGTTCCCATCGACCCCAGAAGGTCCCGCGATGAGAAGCACGACTGCCCCCGGGCCGGCCCTGGACGCCCTGCGCCGCGCGGTGGGCGGTCTGGCCGCCGCCGGACTGCTGGCGGCGTGTGTGCTCGCCCTGGGCACCCCGGCCCGCGCGGCGACCCCCGCCCCGGCCCTCGCCGGACCCGTCGAGACGGCCGTCCAGCCGTATCCCGCCCAGGGCGCCCCGCGCCCCGCGCGCGTCGAGACACGCGTCGAGGTCCCGGAGCGGGCGGACGGCGGCCCGGACGGCGCCTACACCGTGACCTTCGATCTCGGCGGCCTCGCGGACGTCGCGAACGTCGCTTTCGAAACGGACACGGCTTTCGAAACGCATGCCGCTTTCGAAACGGACGCGGCTTTCGAAATGCGTGCCGCTTTCGAAAAAAGCGCAACTTTCGCAAGTGACGCCGTTCTCGAAAGGAACGACGGTCGCGCCCGGTGCGCCGTCACCGGCACCCGGGCCGTCTGCCACGGCACCGGACTGCGGCCCGGAAGCAACCCGCTGCCCGCCCTCCTCGTCACCGCCGCCCGGGGGAGCGCCGACGGCGCGTCCGCCGCCGTCCGGATCACCGGCGGGGCGAACGGCACCGCGTTCACCCCGTTCACCACCCGGATCACGGTCGGCGGACCCGACCTCGTGATGAAGCAGCTCCCGCTCCAGCAGCACCTCACCCCCGGCCGTACCCAGCCCGTTCCGCTCACCTTCGCCAACACCGGGACCCGTGCCGCCCACGGCGTGCTGCTCACGCTCGGCACCACCCGGGGCGTCGAGTTCACCGAGCGGTACGAGAACTGCGTCTACAGCGACGACGGAGCGGAGCGGGGCTTTGCCGTCTGGACCACCGCCGTCTGCGCGGTCGACGGCGACTTCGAGGCGGGCGCCACGTACACCCTCGCCGAGCCCCTGACGCTGCGCGCGACCGCGCGCGCCTACCGGGACACCCTCCGCTACCGCGTCGAGGAGGGCGGCCCCACGACCACCGCCGCGCTGACGAAACGTGCCCGTGCCGTCCCGGGGGAGCGGGGGAACGTACTGGCCCTCGCCGCCCTGGCGACCCCCCGTTCCGCCGATCTCAACCCCCGCGACAACCAGCGCGAGACCGACTTCACCACCACGAACACCGCCGACCTCGTCGCGCACGGCGCCGGGGCGCGGGGCGGGGCGGGAAGCACCGTCGAGACGGAGATCGGGGTGCGCAACCGGGGCCCGGCCTGGATCGGGGACGTCACGACGGAGCGGCCCGTGGCCGAGATCGACTTCACCGTCCCCGAGGGCGCCGAGGCCGTCAGCGCCCCGGCCGCCTGCCGGCGCGCGACGGCAGGCGCCGGTGTCCGTTACGTGTGCGCGGCGCCGCCCGCCGTACGGGAGGACGGGGTCGTCGCCCTGCCGTTCACCCTGCGGATCACCGAGGTCGTCGAGGGGGCCACCGGCACGGTCGCGGTGCACCGCACGGGGACGGACGGGCCGCCGCCCTTCGATCCGGACCCGGCGAACGACACGGCGGCCGTCGTCCTGAACGCCCACGGTTCCGGTACGCCCGACGACCCCGGGGGCGGCACCGCGGAATCCGGCACCACCGGCCCCGCCCCGACCCCCTCGTCGGATGCGGCCGGTCCGTCATCCGCCGGGGACGATCCGTCATCCGCCGAGTCCCCCGGCCCCCGGCCCGCCACCGCCGGCCGGCTCGCCGCCACCGGCACGGACGCGCGCCCGGCCGTGCTCCTGGCCGGGGCGGCCCTGCTGGCGGGCGGGGTGCTGTACGCGGCCGCGCGGGCGGCACGGCGGAAGGCAGGCCCCGGGCGTCCCCGGAGCCTGCCTTCCTGAAGTGACCGGGCTGCTGTCCCCTGCCGACCGGTCACACACGCCGGTGCGCGGTCCCACGGCGTACCCGAAGCACGCCACACGCTCCGGCGGAGCCACGCGTGGTTTCGAACCGATGGCCGCCCCTGGCTGGCACGGACACCGGGACCAACGAAGCCGCGCGGGCCCCGGTCACGCGCCGTACGGGTGAGAATCCGCCCGAACAGGGGTCCGGGGGGCGCCCCGGAATCGGTCCCGGACGCCCGAACAGCGGGCCGGCACGCGCTCAGACGCGGCCCCGGCACAGCTCCAGCAGGGTCATCGCCAGCGGGGTGCCGGGCTTGCCCAGCGCCTCGCGGTAGTGGCCGAGGACCTCCATCTCGCGGGAGAGGTTGACCCGGCGGCCGCCGGAGGTGATCCGGGCCTCCTGGATGACCGTGGAGACGGCCATCCGTTCCTGGATGAGACCGATGATCCGGTCGTCCAGTGAGTCGATGCGCTCGCGCGCGTCGCCGATCAGGACCGCGGCCTCGTCGGTGTGCGCGCCGGTCCGCTCGGCGGCGGTCACGGGGGCGGTGGTGGTGCTGCTCATGGCGGGTCTCCCGGTGGGTGCGGCCCCCGGCCCGACGGCCCCGGAACGCCAGAACGCCCCGGGCCTGTCGGCCCGGGGCGCCTGGAACGTTGCTTGTCAGTTGCTCAAGCAGCACGACCATGGCAGCCGGCGGGCCGGATGCCATAGGTAAAGACGAAGGTCGTGTGCTGACGCATGGGGACAGTATGGACCCGGGCCCGCCCCGGACCGGAACCGGGCCCGGATGGTGAGACGGGGGCGGCACCCGGGGCCACCGCTCCCCGGGGCCCGCCCCGGCGGCTCCCCGGGCGACGAGGGACGCCCGCGGCCGCCGGTAGAATCGGAAGAACCGACCCCCTCTCCACCGCCGGAAGGCCGCCCCGTGCCAGCAGCACCCCCCGCCTCCCCCGACACCGCCACCGACGTGGTCCTCGTTGTCGACTTCGGCGCCCAGTACGCCCAGCTCATCGCCCGACGGGTCCGCGAGGCCCGGGTCTACAGCGAGATCGTGCCGTCCACGATGCCGGTGGCCGAGATGCTGGCCAAGAACCCCCGGGCGATCATCCTCTCCGGCGGGCCCTCGTCCGTGTACGCGGAGGGCGCGCCCTCGCTCGACCGCGCGCTGTTCGAGGCCGGGGTCCCGGTCTTCGGCATGTGCTACGGATTCCAGCTGATGGCCACCACGCTCGGCGGCACCGTCGACGACAACGGGGCCCGCGAGTACGGCCGCACCCCGCTGACCGTCTCCAAGAGCGGTTCCACCCTCTTCGAGGGCACCCCGGCCGAGCAGTCGGTGTGGATGTCGCACGGCGACGCCTGCTCCGCCGCCCCCGAGGGCTTCACCGTCACCGCGTCCACGGACGTCGTCCCGGTCGCCGCCTTCGAGAACGACGAGAAGAAGCTCTACGGCGTCCAGTACCACCCCGAGGTGCTGCACTCCACGCACGGCCAGCAGGTCCTGGAGCACTTCCTCTACCGGGGCGCCGGCATCGAGCCGAACTGGACGACGACCAACGTCGTCGAGGAGCAGGTCGCCGCGATCCGCGCCCAGGTCGGCGACAAGCGCGCCATCTGCGGTCTCTCCGGCGGTGTCGACTCCGCCGTTGCCGCGGCCCTCGTCCAGAAGGCCATCGGCTCCCAGCTCACCTGCGTCTACGTCGACCACGGTCTGATGCGCAAGGGCGAGACCGAGCAGGTCGAGAAGGACTTCGTCGCCGCCACCGGCGCCAACCTGAAGGTCGTCGACGCCAGCGAGCGCTTCCTGGACGCGCTGGCCGGGGTCTCCGACCCGGAGACCAAGCGCAAGATCATCGGCCGGGAGTTCATCCGCGTCTTCGAGCAGGCGCAGCTGGAGATCCTCCAGGAGGACGGTCCCGAGGTCGCCTTCCTCGTCCAGGGCACCCTCTACCCGGACATCGTCGAGTCCGGCGGCGGCACGGGCACGGCCAACATCAAGTCCCACCACAACGTGGGCGGCCTCCCCGACGACATCGAGTTCGAGCTCGTCGAGCCGCTGCGCCAGCTGTTCAAGGACGAGGTCCGGATGGTCGGCCAGGAGCTGGGCCTGCCCGAGGAGATCGTCCAGCGCCAGCCGTTCCCCGGCCCCGGCCTCGGCATCCGCATCGTCGGCGAGGTCACCAGGGACCGCCTCGACCTGCTCCGCGAGGCCGACGCGATCGCCCGCGAGGAGCTGACCGCCGCCGGTCTGGACCGCGACATCTGGCAGTGCCCGGTCGTCCTGCTCGCGGACGTCCGCAGCGTCGGCGTCCAGGGCGACGGCCGCACCTACGGCCACCCGATCGTGCTGCGCCCGGTCTCGTCCGAGGACGCCATGACGGCCGACTGGTCGCGTCTGCCGTACGAGACGCTGGCCCGGATCTCCACCCGCATCACCAACGAGGTCGCCGATGTGAACCGCGTGGTGCTCGACGTCACGAGCAAGCCGCCGGGGACCATCGAGTGGGAGTAGCCCCTCCCGGGGCCCCGCCGGTGCCGCCGTCCGTACCCACGGGCGGCGGCACCGCCGCGTCCGGGCCCCCTCCGCTCCGTAATCCCTCGTGGATACCTCTGGCGACCTGCGGCGACCGGCGGTAACTTCCGGTCCCGTACGTCTGATCCCGTACGCCGGGGAGCCCCGAGGAGCCGTCATGCCCGAGCCCGTACCCGTACCCCTGGACCAGCTCAGCTTCGCGATGCCGCCCGTGCACGCCGGCCCGGACGAGGAACGGGCGCACCGCAAGGAGCGCCTGGCCGGGGCGCTGCGCCTGTTCGGGGAGTTCGGATACGAGGACGGGGTGTCCGGGCACATCACGGCGCGGGACCCGGAGTTCGCCGACTGCTACTGGGTCAACCCCTTCGGGGTCCCCTTCGACGGGCTGCGGCCCGAGGAGCTGATCCTGGTGAACGGCGACGGCCAGGTCGTCGAGGGCCGCCACCACGTCAACCAGGCCGCCTTCGCCGTCCACGCCCAGGTCCACCGGGCCCGGCCCGACGTCGTCGCCGTCGCGCACACCCACTCGGTGCACGGCCGGGCGCTGGCCGCGCTCGGTGAGCTGATCGAGCCGATCACCCAGGAGTCGTGCGCCTTCTACGAGGACCACGCCCTCTACGACGCGTACACCGGGGTCGTGGTGGACGAGGAGGAGGGCCGCCGGATCGCCGCGGCGCTGGGGCCCCGCAAGGCGATCGTGCTGCGCAACCACGGGCTGCTGACCGTGGGCGACTCGGTGGACGCGGCGGCCTGGTGGTTCCTCACGATGGAGCGGTCCTGCCAGGTCCAGCTGGCCGCGCGGGCCGCCGGGAAACCCGTGCTGATCGAGCACCGGCACGCGGTCACCACCCGGGAGCAGCTGGGCAGCGATCTGGTGGCGTGGATCAACTACCAGCCCCTGTGGCGCCGTATCTCCCGAACATTCTGACGAACCCGCCCCTCCGGTGTGCCCCGATGCGGGAGCCGCCCCCGCCGTACGGCACAATTCGCAGCAATCACAGCCGAGTTGGGGTGGGCCTGCGGCTGGTACCGGGTGGGAAAGGGCGGCGTTCTCCGTGGCGTTGGACGAGGCGGGGCAGAGCACGCACGGCGGGGGTTGCACGTGCGGCGACTGTCCGCACGGAGCACGTCAGGGGCACCGGCGCGCGGTCGCCGCGTTCCTGGCCCGGCGCGACCAGCTCGCCGCGGGCCAGGGGCTTCCGGCCGGGGTCGCCCAGTCCGCCTCGGCGACCCGGCAGTGGGTCTCGGACGAACTGACCCAGTCCGCGCGGGCCGTCGCGGACCGGGGCCGCGAGGCCGGCGACGCCTGGCTGTACCGGGTCTGGCAGCGGACCCTGGTCACCGTCTGGGGCGTCGTGGCCGTCCTGGCCGTCGCGGAGGCGGCCACCGCCATCGGCGCCGGCTGGACCCACGCCAGGACCGCCGGGCTGATCGCCGCACTCGTCACCGCCGCGCTCCTGACCGCCGCCGCCCATGTGCACCGGGCCCGCGGCGGCCTCCTCGCCCCGCTGATCGGCGAGGACAACCGGCTCTCCACCTCCCGCACGGTCGCCGCCTGCTGGGTGCTCCTGGCGGTCTTCGCCGTCCTCGTCCTCGCCCTCCAGCTGGCCGCCGCCTCCGGCCCCGCGCGGCGCGATGCGCTGATCGAGGGACTGGACCTGGCGCGCGGCGCCGGAGTGGTGAGCGTGCTCGCCCTGGTCTGCGCCGTCGCCGTCGTCGTCCGCCGCGTCGTCGCCGTACGGGTGCTGTCGGGCCGGCTGCAGAAGATCCGGGCCGACCGGCCGCGCGCCGCCGATCTGCTCACCGACGACGCGGGGCGCGGCAGCTTCACCGATGTGACCTATGTGCTGGTGTCCGCCGCCGCCGTGGTCTTCGCCGCGGTCCGGCTGGCCCGGCGGCCCGAGCAGCTGCCCGATCTGCCGTGGGGGCTCGCCCTGCTGGTCGCCGTGTCGGCGGCGGCCTACTTCGCCGGGAAGTACACCGAGGGCGGCCGGCCGGTCGTGCTGTCCGTCGTCCGGTCCCGGGAGGCCGGCGATCTGGACGCCCCGGTCCGCACCGGCGACGACATCGAGATCCGGGGCGCCGGCTTCGTGCCGCCCGGCGCCGGGACGCCCGACCGGCTGGCCCGGCTGGTCGTCCGCATCGGCACCGTCCACGTCCACGTCCCGCTCGTCCCGGTCCCCGGCGGCTTCGCCAACCCGACGGACACCGTGCTCACCGTGCCCGTGCCGGTGGAGGTGGAGCCCGGCACCGTCGAGGTGCAGGTGGTCACCGCGTCCGGTGCCGAGTCCAACCGCGTCGCGATCGACGTCACCGACTGAACCCGGACCGCCCCGCCGCACACCTGGTGCGACGCGCGCCCGAGGCGTACATAAGGTCGAGTGACGGATCGAACGGTCCGGCGAGGGTCGAATGGCCCCGTGGCAGGGCCGCGCGGTCTTGCGGGCGGGCCGAGGAGAGGCGGGAGAACCATGCACGGGTACGGCACGAACGGGCGCGTTCCGGGCGAGGGCAAGGGGCTCGGTGAGCTGGCGCGGGAGAACGCCGTGCTGCCCCTGCGGATCTTCCTCGGCGTCACCTTCCTCTACGCGGCGATCGACAAGCTCACCGACAGCGCCTTCTTCCACGCCACCGGCGACGGCTCGATCGGCGCGCAGATGTCGGCCGTACGGGACTCCGCCGCGATCCCGGGCCTCGTCGACCTGGCGCTCAAGGCCCCGGCCGGCTTCGGCTACGCCATCGCCTTCGGCGAGCTGGCCGTCGGCATCGGGGCCCTGCTCGGGCTGTGGACCCGGATCGCGGCCCTCGGCGGGGCGCTGATCTCGCTCAGCCTGTGGCTGACGGTCAGCTGGCAGGTCTCGCCCTACTACCTGGGCAACGACCTGATCTACCTCATGGCCTGGCTGCCGCTGCTGCTCGGCGGGGCGCCCACGCTCTCCGCCGACGCCTTCCTCGCCAGCCGGCGGCGACGGATCCGGTAACCGGTCCACGTCACCAGCACGGCCACCCACAGACCGCCGCAGAACAGCCCCACGAAGAACTGCGGCGGCGCGTTCCACAGCCCGGCCGCGTCGGCCCCGTACCCCGCGGCCAGGGTCAGCATGACCAGTCCCGCCACGGCCCGTCCGGGCCGGATCTCATGACGCGGCACGCCTGACCTCCACCTGTCCGTAGCCGACTTCCAGATCCAGTTCGACGGTGCCGCCCGGCCGGCTCCCCGCCGCGGGCGGCAGCGTCCGGCGCTCGTCCAGCGAGGCCGTGACGTCGACGTCCGCCTTGGTCTTCCCGTCCATCACGACGAGGACGCCGGCGTCGCTACGGGCCCGTACCGTCACGGTGGTGTCCTGCGGGACGTGCACCAGCACCCGGCCGGCCCTGGCCTCCACCCGGGTCCGTACGGTGTCGCCCTTCGGCACGACCAGCCGGGCCAGGTCCAGCTCGGCCTGGCCGGTGCCGACCGCGTACCGGGGAAGCACCTGCGCCGCCGTCGCCGGACGCCACTCCTCGGTCACCCAGTGGGTGGTGATGTCCTTGGGCAGGGTGGACGCGCCCGCCAGCAGCCCCGCCGTGACCATGGCCAGCAGCAGCGTGCCGAAGCCGGTCCGCCCCACGAAGGCGGTGACCACCATCGCCAGCCCGAACACCGCCAGCGCCGAGGCCAGACCGATCTCCAGGCTCGTCCCCAGCGGCTGGGACGCCCAGCTGAGCCAGATGCCGAGGCCGCCCGCCACGACCGCCGTCAGGAACACCGGGAAACCGGCGGACCACGGCCGGCTGATCTCCCGCGACCTCGGCGGCGGGCGGAACGGCGCGTACGTCGTCGAGCCGGAGGCCCCGCCGTCGCCGGTCGCGTCCGCCGGCCCCCACAGATAGCCGGCCGCCACCGGCCCCGTCGTCCCGTCCTTGACGATCGGGTCCCGCCACCAGGACGGGGCGGACGGCGTCGGCGGGGCCTTCACCTCCGGCGGCGCGTCCGCCGCCGCCCGCTCGGCGGCCGGCCCCGACCCCTCCTGCGCCTCGGCCGTACGGCGCTGCCGCGACCAGACCGTGAAACCGACCACCGCGACCGTGAGCATCGCGGAGAACGCCAGCGTCCCGCTGTTGCCGAGCATCGACAGGAACAGCCCGCAGCCGATCAGCGCGCACAGCACCGCGATCAGCGAGGCCCCCTCCACGCGGCCCGACAGCAGCCGGCGCGCCTCGTTCTCCTCCTCGCCCTCCAGCGGGATCAGCAGCCAGGCGAAACCGTAGAAGACCAGGCCGAGCCCACCGGTCACGGAGAGCACACCGAGCACGATCCGGAAGATCACCGGATCGACGTTGCAGTAACGGCCCAGCCCGCCGCACACCCCGGCCACCACCTTCTGCCGCGCGCTGCGATACAGGCGCGGCGGAGGAGCGGAGGGCGGCACGACGCCGGACGGCGCAGCCTGAGGAGTGGTCATGGCTCCATCCTGACGGCCGCCGCCGCCGTCCGGCACCCGCCCCGACCCTGGCCGGTCCCTGATATTGCCCCGGCGGGTCTCAGGGGCGGCCCGGGACCCCGATCGCGGTGCCGGGGGGTTGTCCTCAGGGTCGAACTGGGGGCAGACCCTGATGCCACCACCCGTACGGACGTGTGACGATCGGGGCATGCCAGCCGCCACGTCCCGAGCCGCAAGCTCCCACGCGCCCGATCAGGAGGAGCCACCGCCGCGCAAGCTCTACCGCAGCGCCGACGGACGGCTCCTCGGCGGGGTCGCGCGCGGACTCGCCGGACACCTCGGGCTGCCGGTCGCCTGGGTGCGCTTCGTCTTCGTGGGACTGTTCTTCGCGGACGGGCTGGGCGCCCTGCTGTACGCGGTGTTCTGGATCGTGGTGCCCCTCGGCGTCGGCGGGGTGGAGGGACCCCGGTCCGTCTTCGAGACCGCCCCCGACGGCACCCGCCGGCTCCGCAAGCCCGACAAGGGCCAGGTCTTCGCCCTCATCGCGCTCTTCATCGGCGCCCTCATCTTCGTCGGCAACGTCGACATGGGCAGCAAGGCCGACCGCTACATCTGGCCGACCCTGCTGATCGGCGCGGGCTCCGTCCTGGTCTGGCGGCAGGCCGACAACGCCCGCCGGGCCCGCTGGATGGAGGTCGGCAGCCGCCGCAGCGTCCTGCACCTGGCGCGCGGACTGGCCGGCGTGGCCCTGGTCGGCCTCGGCCTGACCGGCTTCATCGTCGTCCGAGGCTCCGCCGCCCAGCTCGGCAACGTCATGACGGCCGCCATCGCGGTCCTCGCCGGAATCGCCCTGCTGGCCGGCCCCTATCTGGTCCGCATGACCCAGGACCTCTCCGAGGAACGCCTGATGCGCATCAGGGCCCAGGAGCGCGCCGAGGTCGCCGCCCACGTCCACGACTCCGTGCTGCACACCCTCACCCTGATCCAGCGCAACGCCGACGACGCCGGAGAGGTCCGCCGGCTGGCCCGCTCCCAGGAACGCGAACTGCGCAACTGGCTCTACAACCCCGAGGGCACCGGCAAGGACGAGGACGACGAACCCGAGACCCTGGCCGAGGCCGTCAAACGCGCCGCCGCCGAGGTCGAGGACAAGCACGGCGTCCCCCTGGAGGTCGTCGTCGTCGGCGACTGCCCCCTCGACGAGAAGCTGGCCGCACAGATGCAGGCCGCGCGCGAGGCGATGGTGAACGCCGCCAAGTACGGTGGCGAGGGCGGGGCCGTCCAGGTCTACGCGGAGGTCGAGGGCCGCACGGTCTTCGTCTCGGTCCGCGACCGGGGCCCCGGATTCGACCTGGACTCCGTACCGGGGGACAGAATGGGTGTACGAGAGTCGATCATCGGCCGGATGCAGCGCAACGGCGGCACCGCACGGCTGCGTTCGGTGCCCGGCGGGGGCACGGAAGTCGAGCTGGAGATGGAGAGGACGAGCGATGAACGGGACCACTGAGGCGACCGCGGGCACCGAGGGCCCGGAGCGCCGGGTACGAGTCGTGCTCGTCGACGACCACCGGATGTTCCGCACCGGGGTCCAGGCCGAGATCGGCCGCACCGAGGAGACCGGCGTCGAGGTCGTCGGGGAGGCCGCCGACGTCGACCAGGCCGTCACCGTCATCACGGCGACCCGCCCCGAGGTCGTCCTCCTCGACGTCCACCTCCCCGGCGGCGGCGGCGTCGAGGTGCTGCGCCGCTGCGCCCCGTTCATGGGCGCGGTGGAGAACCCGGTGCGCTTCCTGGCGCTGTCCGTCTCGGACGCCGCCGAGGACGTCATCGGCGTCATCCGGGGCGGCGCCCGCGGCTACGTCACCAAGACCATCACCGGCACCGACCTGATCGACTCGGTCTTCCGGGTCCAGGACGGCGACGCGGTGTTCTCGCCCCGGCTGGCCGGCTTCGTCCTGGACGCCTTCGCCTCCACGGACGCGCCCCCGGTCGACGAGGACCTCGACCGGCTGACCCAGCGCGAGCGCGAGGTCCTGAGGCTGATCGCCCGGGGCTACGCGTACAAGGAGATCGCCAAGCAGCTGTTCATCTCCGTGAAGACGGTCGAGTCCCATGTCTCCGCCGTGCTGCGCAAGCTCCAGCTCTCCAACCGCCACGAGCTGACCCGCTGGGCGACGGCCCGCCGGCTGGTCTGAACCCGGCCCTCACACCGCGTCCGGGGCCGCCGGATCGAGCGAGATGTTCAGCTTCTCGCCGATCCGGCGGTAGCCGATGGACGCGTAGATCCGTTCCACCTCGGCGTCGCCCGGCTCCAGCCACACCACCCGGCAGCCCCGCTCGAACGCGGTCCGGGTCAGATGCGCGGAGAGCGCGGCCCCGATGCCCCGGCGGCGGAACCCCGCGCCGACCGCCAGGCCCGCCAGCTCGCTGAGCCCGTCGACCGGGACCGAGCAGCCGCCGGCACCTGCCGGGACGCCGTCGACGGTGGCCAGCGCGGCGACCCCGCCCCCGGCCACCGCGTCGCGCAGCCATGCGGCGGTGCCGGCCTCGGGCTCGCCCTCGCCGCCGTAGCCCAGGTGCTGGACGAGCGCGGCGGCGGCGAACTCGGCTCCGGTGGCCGGTTCCGCCACGGCCAGGTCCGCGACCGGCTTCGGGTCCACCAGCTCACCGGGGGCGCAGGCGAGGATCGGGGCGCGGTTCTCCACGGTGAACCCGGCGGCGCGCAGCGCCGGTTCGACGGCGGGCGCCGAACCGGGCAGGAACTCCAGCCGGGGCATCCGGTCCCGCTCGCGGAAGGCCGCGACGAGCGCGTCGAGTTCGCCGGGCGCCGGCTCGGCATCCTGGTCGGGGATCGCGTAGTTGGCGTACTTCAGCGACCAGTCCGGGTTGTAGCGGATCACGAACGGCCCGACCCGGACATGGTCCGGGGAGCGCAGTGCGAGGGTGCGGGCGTGGTGCTGGACGTCGGCGTCCATCGGCATGTGCGGGTGTCCTTCGGGCCGTTGGGTGTGGGCCGGCGGATCGGGCCGGGCCCGGGAGCCTACGCCACCCGGGTGGCCCCCGCGAAGGGCATCTGGTCGATGGGCGCGATGCGGACCGGGGCGCCGGGCCGCGGGGCGTGGATCATCCGGCCGTTGCCGATGTACAGCCCGACGTGGCTGATGCCCGAGTAGAAGAACACCAGGTCCCCCGGGGCGAGTTCGGAGCGCGACACCCGCCGGCCGGCGTTGATCTGGGTGTACGTGGTGCGGGGCAGCGAGACACCGGCGGCGCGCCAGGCGGCCTGGGTGAGCCCGGAGCAGTCGAACGAGGACGGGCCGGTGGCGCCCCAGACGTACGGCTTGCCCAGGGCGGTGTAGGCGAAGGCGACGGCCTGCGCGGCGCGGCTGCCCGGTGCGGCGGTCAGTCCGCGCGGGGCGCCCCGGCCGGCGTGGACGTCGCCCCGGCCGCCCTCCGAGGCGTCGAAGGCGGCGCGCTCGGCCGGGGTCAGCCGGGCCAGGAGGCGCCGGGCCTCGGCGAGCTTGGCGCGGACGGTGTCCTTGTGCTCCTTCAGGGCGGCCCGGCGGGCGGCCAGCTCGCGCAGCTGCCCGGCGGCCTCGGCGCGGACCTGGGCGACGTCGGCGACCTGGCGCCGCACGGTGCGCAGCTCGGTGGCGCGGCGTTCGCCCGCCCGCTCGACGTACGCGGCGCGGCGGAGGTACTGGTCCGGGTCGGAGGAGAGGGCCAGCTGCAGGGCGGGGTCGATGCCGGAGGAACGGTACTGCGCGGCGGCGTAGGCGCCGAGGGCCTGCCGCGCGGTGTTGAGCCGCTCGGTCCGGCGGGCGGCCTCGTCGCGCAGGGCGTCCACGGAGCGGGCGGTGGCGGCGGCCTTCTCCTTGGCGCCGTTGTACTGCTCGGTGGCGGCCTCCGCCTCCCGGTAGAGCCGGTCGACCCGGGCCTTGACCTGGGCGGCGGTGGGGGCGGGATCGGCGTGCGCCGGTCCCGGCAACGCGGCGGCCGTCGCGGCCCCGGCGAGGGCCAGCGTCGCGGCGGTGCGGGCAGCAGTGCCGGTGTACGGGCGCTGCTTGGTCTTGCGGTGCGCTGCCACGAGGGCGGGCGTCCTTCCTTGCGACTGCCCGCCGGGGCCTACCGGCGGGCCCGCCGCTCCCGCGGGGGACCGCGCACAGGGGGTGCGGCCCGCCGCGGGACCCGGCGGGGCGACCGCCGGCGCACCGCCCCGCACGGGGGCCGGTGGTGGGGGGTCACCTGGACGGGACGCTAAACCCGAGGCACGGGCAGGAGTTGTAATGACCGCTATTGTCTGAATTTGGCGTTGCGTTGTCCTTTGGTGACCGGAAAAACCGCACCAGAGTCAGGCAATTCGCGCAGCCTCCGGTCAAACGGTCAGGAAGGCCCACCTGGCTGCCGGGTGCTGGTATGGGCGCGGCTAGGCTGCGGAGCCATGCGCGTACTCATCGATGTCTTCGTCGCCCTGCACATCATCGGCATCGCCTCCCTGCTGGGCGGATTCCTCACCCAGATGAAGGCCATGGGGGCCGGCACGGCGCGGTTCGTCCCGGCGATGCTGCACGGTGCGCTGACCATGCTCGTCACCGGGATCGCCCTCGTCGGGCTCGACCAGGCCGACGACCATCCGGTGAACAACGTGAAGATCGGCATCAAGCTGCTGATCCTGGTCGTCATCCTCGGGATCGTGTACGTCAAGCGCGACGAGGAGAAGGTCGACAAGGGCCTCTTCGCCGCCGTCGGCGGACTGACCGTCGTCAACATCTTCATCGCCACGCTCTGGACCTGAGGCGCGACGCGAGAGGGGCCGGCCCGTTCCCGGGCCGGCCCCTTTCCCGTTCTCGCCGGGATTCCCGGTCAGGCCGGGCGCACGCTTCCGTAGATCGGCATGTAGTAGATCGACTCCTCGCGCACGTTCGCCCCGGGCTTCGGCGCGTGGATCATCATGCCGTCGCCCTTGTAGATGCCGACGTGGCTGATGTCGTCGTAGAAGAAGACCAAGTCACCGGGGCGCAGATCCGCCGTGGCGACCCGGGTGCCGATGTTCACCTGGTCCCAGGTGGTCCGCGGGATGTCGACCCCGGCGGCCTTCCAGGCGGCCTGGGTCAGCCCCGAGCAGTCGTACGAGGCGGGGCCGGTCGCCCCCCACACGTACGGCTTGCCCATCTGGGCCTCGGCGAACGCCATGACCTTCTCGGCCTTCGTCGTGGCACTGCTGTCCGAGCCCGTGCCGGTACCGGTTCCGGTGCCGCTGCCCGTGTCCGTGCCGCCGCTCTGCTCGGCGGCCTCGGCGGCCTCCTCGGCCTTGCGGTCGGCCTCGGCCTTCGCGGCGGCCTGCTTCTTCGCCAGCTCCGCGGCCTTGCGCTTGGCCTCGGCCTCCTTCTTCCGCTCCAGCTCGGCCAGCCGCGCCTTCTCCTCGGCGGTCAGCTTCGACAGCAGCGTCCGGGCCTCGGTCAGCTTCGTCTGGACGGCCTGCTTGCTGGTCCGCAGCGTCGCCTGCGACTCGGTGAGCGTCTCCAGGCTCTTCACGGCCTCGGCCCGCTGCTTGGACGCCTTCGCCTGCTGCGTACGGAAGTCCGAGACCGCCTTGGTCTGGCGCTCGGTCATCCGGTCCATGAGGTGGTTCTGGTCGAAGAACGACTGCGGGTCGTCGGCCAGGAAGAACGTGGCGGTCGGCGCGAGGGCGCCGCCCCGGTACTGGGCGGCGGCATAGGTGCCGAGCGTCCTGCGGGCCTCGTTGAGCTTCTCGGTCCGCTTGGCGACGTCGTCCAGGAGCGTGTCCACCTTGGACTTCTGGGCGGCGGTCGACTCCTTCGCCTGGTTGTACTGCTGGGTCGCGGTCCCCGCCTGCCGGTAGAGGTCGTCGACCTTCTTCTGGACGTCCTCGATGCTCGGCTTGGGGGCCGGCGCGGCCAGCGCGCTCTGCGACGACAGCAGGGTCACGGACGCGAGAGCGGCGGTCGTGATCCCGACGGCGGGGCCGGTGGTGCGCACCCGGGTGCGCGGTTTGCGATGCGACGCCAAGGTCTGCATCTCCTTCCGTGGACCGCCTACCGGGTTAGCTGTCGGGTTCGGGCGGAACGGAAGGCTGCCCTACGGTCCAGGTGGGGGTTGCGGACCGATTCACCCCGGTGCTTCGTATGGGTCCCCGGTTCCGGGCGCCTCGTGCGCGCAGCCCGGATTCGGCGTGGCCGCCCGCTCGGCGTGGATCGCCTCTGGGGGTACGGGCCGCCCGACGGAGCACGCTAGCCAACTCATGGTGTCCCTGTGAAGGTTGGTGTTCGATATGCCCGATACGTTTTTGTGACCTTGCCGGATCGGGGTGCCGGGGACGGCTCCGACCGGCGTTTCCCTTACGAGGCGCGGTCCCGCGATCGCCCTGAGTGTCCGGTGAGACGTGCGCCGTTCATCACTCCGGTCCCGCCTGTCAGTGCGCCCGCCTAGACTCGTACAGCGATGAGCAGCCTCTTTGACGACAGCTTCCTGGCCGGCCTCCAGCAACCGGAGGAAGGGCCCCCGCCGCCCCCCGAGGACTCCGCGCCCGAAGAGGTGCCGGAGGACCTTTTCGCGGGCGTGTACGACGGGCCCCCGCCGCCCCGCGAGGCGTTCTACCGGGACGGCGCCCACCGCCCCGTCATCGACGCCGCCGCACTGCTCGACGGGCTGAACACCGAGCAGCGCGCCGCCGTGGTGCACTCCGGGTCCCCGCTGCTCATCGTCGCCGGGGCCGGCTCCGGCAAGACCCGGGTGCTGACCCACCGCATCGCCCACCTGCTGGCCGAGCGCGGGGTGCACCCGGGCCAGATCCTCGCGATCACCTTCACCAACAAGGCCGCGGGCGAGATGAAGGAGCGCGTCGAACAGCTCGTCGGGCCCCGGGCCAACGCCATGTGGGTCATGACCTTCCACAGCGCCTGCGTCCGCATCCTGCGCCGCGAGTCGAAGAAGCTCGGCTTCACGTCCTCGTTCTCGATCTACGACGCCGCCGACTCCAAGCGCCTGATGGCCCTGGTCTGCCGCGATCTCGACCTCGACCCCAAGCGCTTCCCGCCGAAGTCGTTCACGGCGAAGGTCTCGAACCTGAAGAACGAGCTGATCGACGAGGAGACCTTCGCCGGCCAGGCCGCCGACGGCTTCGAGAAGACCCTCGCCCAGGCCTACACGCTGTACCAGGCCCGGCTGCGCGAGGCCAACGCGCTGGACTTCGACGACATCATCATGACGACGGTCCACCTGCTCCAGGCGTTCCCCGACGTCGCCGAGCACTACCGCCGCCGCTTCCGCCACATCCTCGTCGACGAGTACCAGGACACCAACCACGCGCAGTACACCCTCGTACGGGAGCTGGTCGGCCCCACGGGCCCCGACGACGCCCCCGGCGAGCTGTGCGTCGTGGGTGACGCGGACCAGTCGATCTACGCCTTCCGCGGCGCCACCATCCGCAACATCCTCCAGTTCGAGGAGGACTACCCGGACGCGACCACCATCCTGCTGGAGCAGAACTACCGCTCCACGCAGACGATCCTCTCCGCGGCCAACGCGGTCATCGAGCGCAACGAGAGCCGCCGCCCCAAGAACCTCTGGACCAAGGCCGGCTCCGGCGCCCGGATCACCGGCTACGTCGCGGACACCGAGCACGACGAGGCCCAGTTCGTCGCCGACGAGATCGACCGGCTGACCGACACGGACGAGGCGAAGGCCGGCGACGTCGCCGTCTTCTACCGGACCAACGCGCAGTCCCGTGTCTTCGAGGAGATCTTCATCCGCGTCGGCCTGCCCTACAAGGTCGTCGGCGGTGTGCGCTTCTACGAGCGCAAGGAGGTCCGGGACGTCCTGGCCTACCTCCGGGTCCTCGCCAACCCCGAGGACACCGTCCCGCTGCGGCGCATCCTCAACGTCCCCAAGCGCGGCATCGGCGACCGCGCCGAGGCCATGATCGACGCCCTCTCCCTGCGCGAGAAGATCTCCTTCCCGCAGGCGCTGCGCCGGGTCGACGAGGCGTACGGCATGGCCGCGCGCTCGGCCAACGCCGTCAAGCGGTTCAACACGCTGATGGAGGAGCTGCGCACGATCGTCGAGTCGGGCGCCGGACCCGCCGTCGTGCTGGAGGCCGTGCTGGAGCGTACGGGCTATCTCGCCGAACTCCAGGCCTCCACCGACCCCCAGGACGAGACCCGCATCGAGAACCTCCAGGAACTCGCCGCCGTCGCCCTCGAATTCGAGCAGGAGCGCGGCGAGGAGGAGGGCGCGGGCACCCTGGCGGAGTTCCTGGAGAAGGTCGCGCTCGTCGCCGACTCCGACCAGATCCCGGACGAGGACACCGACGGCTCCGGCGTCATCACCCTGATGACCCTGCACACCGCCAAGGGCCTCGAATTCCCGGTGGTCTTCCTCACCGGCATGGAGGACGGCGTCTTCCCGCACATGCGGGCCCTCGGCCAGACCAAGGAGCTGGAGGAGGAGCGCCGTCTCGCGTACGTCGGCATCACCCGCGCCCGCGAACGCCTCTACCTCACCCGCGCCGCCATGCGCAGCGCCTGGGGCCAGCCCTCGTACAACCCGCCGTCGCGGTTCCTGGAGGAGATCCCCGACCAGCACCTGGAGTGGAAGCGCAAGGGCCCGATGGCGGCCCCGGCGGGTCCGACCTCGGGCATCACCTCGTCGCTCTCCGCCTCCCGCGCGCGCTCCGGCCCCTCCGGCTTCGCGACCCGGCGGGCCTCGGAGAAGCCGACGGTCTCGCTGGCGGTCGGGGACCGGGTCACCCACGACCAGTTCGGTCTGGGCACGGTGACGGCGGTCGAGGGCGTCGGCGACCAGGCCAAGGCCACGGTGGACTTCGGCGACGAACGCCCGAAGAAGCTGCTGCTGAGGTACGCGCCGGTCGAGAAGCTGTAGCCCGGCCCCCTGGGGGGGGCGACCGGCTCCCCCAGGGCGGGTGCGGGGCTCAGGTGGGGTTGACGCCGTGGCTGCGGAGCCAGGTCAGCGGGTTGATCGCCGCGCCGCCGCCGGGCCGCACCTCGAAGTGCAGATGCGGTCCGGTCGAGTTGCCCGTGTCGCCGGAGTACGCGATGACGTCACCGGCCTTGACCGGGCCCGAGCGGATCCGGGTGCTGGAGAGGTGGCAGTACCAGGTCTCCGTGCCGTCGGCCATGGTCACGATCGCCATGTTCCCGTAGGCGCTGTTGAACTGCGTGCGCACGGTGCCGTCGGTCGCCGCCATCACCGGCGTGCCGGGGCCGACGGGGAAGTCGATGCCGGTGTGCACCGACATCCAGTTGACGCCCGCCTGGCCGAAGTAGGCGCTGAGGCCGTGCTGCTTGACCGGCAGGACGAACTTGGGGCGCAGCGCCTCCTTGCGGGCCGCCTCCTCCTCGCGCTTCTTCTTCTCGGCGGCCTGCCGCGCCTTGAGATCGATGCGCTCCTGGGTGCGGCTGGCGCGGTCCGCGAAGTTCTCCGCGTCGGCGCTGAGGTTGGCGAGCTGGGTGTCCAGCTTGTTGTTGGCCGCGACCGGTTTGACGGTGCCGGGGTCGGCGGCCGCCATGGACATCGTGTCGTCCTTCTTCTCCTCGCCCCCGCCCAGTCCGCCGATGCCGCCGACGGAGGCCGCGGCGATACCCGCCACGCTCATCACGCAGGCGGAGGGGACGGCGACGGTGAGGAGCGCGGAGCGTTTGGCGGGGGAGCGCCGGCGGCTGCGGCCCCGGACGGGCCGGCCGCCGTGGCCGTGTCCGGCGTCGTCGGCCGCGGTGTGCTCGGCCTCGGCTGCGGCGCGGTAGGGCTCGTACGGGTCGAAGGCGGAGCCCGCGTCCGGCTCGGGCTCGGGCTCGGCGGCCGGCCCGGCCGGCGGCTCGACGGCGACGGCGGTCTCGGTGAGCGCGGAGTGCTCGTACGTGTCGTGCGGGGCGGCCTCGGCCCCGGTGTTCCAGGCGGTGGCGTCGTACGCGCCGGTGTCGTACCCGGTGGTGTCCGTGGCCGCCCACTGGCCGTCCGCGTACCAGGCGGTGGTGTCCCACTGGCCGGAGGAGTCGGGAGCCCCGCCCTGGGCCGGGACCGTCGGCAGAGCACCGTCCGTCGGCAGGGCGCCGTCCGTCGGCAGCCAGGTCGCACCGGTGTCGTAGGCGGCGGGGTCGTACGGGTCGGCCGTGCCGTACGTTCCGGTGGTGGTGTACGTGTCGGTGGTGGCGTAGGCGTCGGTGGTGGCGTACGAGCCGGTCGCGTCGTACGAGTCGGAGGTGCCGTACGTGTCGTACGAGGGGTGCTGCTGGGGCTGCGCCGTGTACGCGGTGTAATCGGCGGTGTGCCCATAGCCGACGGTCCCGTGCCCGCCCGTGTCCCACTGGGCCGTCCCGTACGTGTCGTACGTGGCGGTGTAACCGGTCCGGTCCTCGGCCGCGTACGGCGACGCGTAACCCGCCGAGGTGTCGTACGAGGCGTCGTATCCACCGGGCAGGGAGCCGAAGAGCGGGTCGCTGTCGAAGCTGCCCGTGGAGTGGCTGTCGTACCCGGCGTACCCGGCGTAGGGGGGCTGGTCGTTCACCAACTTCTCTCTCGCCTCGGCAGCAGGACCAGTCTCCGGCGTCCGGTGGGGACTCCGGAGGGTAAGCAGTGGCCGCGACTGTACCCGGCGGTATGCGACGCCGACAATCTTCGGCCGCCCCCGCGCGCTCAGGAAACGGGCAATCGGCCGTCTTTCGGCGGGCTGCGCACACAGCCTTGGCTCTATGTTCGAAACTCGTTCGATTCTTGAGGCCTCGGAGGGCCTCCTCCGAGGCGTCCCAAGCGGGTTTCGGAGGGCGCTCCGGGGCAGAAGGGGGCGGCCCGGGGGCGCGCGTTCAGGCGACCGAGGCCGTGCCCGTGGCGCCGTGGTCCGGCGTGTCGGCGTCGAGCGCCTCGCGGACGGCGGCGGCGACCGCCGGGTGCACCGGCAGGGCGAGGTGGCCGATCCCGGTGACGCGCACGTTGACCGCGTCCAGGTCCGGATGGTCGACGCAGGCGGCCTCGGCGGGGACGATCACCTGGTCCAGTTCGCTCCAGAAGCTGACGAAGCGGGTGCGGCAGCCGGGCGCGGGCCGCCGCAGCTCCTGGATGGGCTCCGAGTCGCCGAGCATCTGGCGGGCGATGGGGTGGGCCCCGGCCAGCCGGGCGAGCGCGGTGCCGCCGTGCGGGGTGCCGAGCGTGACGACGGTGCGGACCCGCCGGTCACCGCCCAGCCGCTGGACGTAGTAGCGCGCGATGAGCCCGCCGAGGCTGTGCCCGACGATGTCGACCTCCCGCTGCCCCGTACGGGCGCAGATCTCCTCCACGTGCCGCCCCAGCAGTTCGGCGGCGGTGCGGATCTCGCAGGTCAGCGGGGAGTAGTTGAGCGATTCCAGATGGTGCCAGCCGTGCCGGGCCAGCGAGCGGCGCAGCAGGACGAAGACGGAACGGTTGTCGATGAAGCCGTGCAGCAGGACCACGGGCCGGTGGCCGGGGCCCGACGCGGGCAGCGCGGCCGCCCGCCCGGACGCGCCGGTGCCGCGCTCCGTCGGTCCGGTCGGGGAATCGCGCGGGGGACCGGCCGGGGGGTCGTTCGCGGGGTGCCGTTCACCGGTCACCCCGGTGGGGTACAGCAGGGCGTGCCCGGCGAGCACCACCAGTTCCAGTGCGGCGGCCCTCAGCACGGCCCCGGACATCCGGGGCACCGAGGGGAGGGAAGGCATCGTGGGGAGAAACGGCGGGGTCCGCATGATCGACCTCCTGCTCCGATACCGGAAGAGGAGCGACCTGCTGCGTCCCGTCCGCCCTGGCGGGGCGGCCGGCGGGCGAGCCGTACCACCGTGCCGTGCGGCTGACGGCGCGGTGGCACGACGGCCTCGTCGCGGCTCTCCCGGCGGCCGTCCCCCCGCGGCGGTCTGCCGCGTCCTGACGGGGAACGGTGCCCGGTGAACATGTCCCACGTGTGATTTCCCCCTCCCCGCCCACCGCGAAACGGCACCGTGCGGGATGCTGTCGATAACGTTCGTTCACATCCCCGGCCCTTCCGGTACGGGAAACGCATGTGGAGGCAGTGATGGGTGTGACCGGTCCGATCCGTGTGGTGGTGGCGAAGCCGGGCCTCGACGGGCATGACCGCGGGGCGAAGGTGATCGCGCGGGCCCTGCGCGACGCGGGGATGGAGGTCATCTACACCGGCCTCCACCAGACGCCCGAGCAGATCGTGGACACCGCGATCCAGGAGGACGCCGACGCGATCGGCCTCTCGATCCTCTCCGGCGCGCACAACACGCTCTTCGCCAAGGTGATCGAACTGCTGAAGGAGCGCGACGCGGCCGACATCAAGGTCTTCGGCGGCGGCATCATCCCGGACGACGACATCCCGCCGCTGAAGGAGCAGGGCGTCGCGGAGATCTTCACCCCCGGCGCGACGACCACCGCGATCGTCGACTGGGTCAACGCGAACGTCCGGCACCCGGCGGAGGCCTGATCCCGGACCGGATTCAGACCCGGATGCGGATGGGGACCTGGCACCGGATGCGGATTGGGACCCGGATTCGGATTCAGACCCGGATTCGGACAGGGACCTGGAACCGGACCCGGCGTATCGGCTGCCCGGTTCCTCCGGCCGTCCGGCCCCTTCGGGGAGCGGGGTGGGGCGCGGCCGTGTGCGCGGCCCGCGACCGCCCCGCCCGCGCGGGCACGCTGCGTGAGGCTCCCTACTCTCCGTCGTCCGGCGTCAGCTCCTCGTCCATCGCCGCGCGCAGCCGCAACGTGGAGACCAGGCGCTGGAACGCCTCCGACCAGTAGCCGTTCGCACCCGGTGACGCGTCCTCGGGCTCGTCGGGCGTGGTGGTGAGGACTTCCAGCCGGTCCGCCTCGGCCGGGTCCAGACAGCGCTCGGCCAGGCCCATCACCCCGCTGAAGCTCCACGGATAGCTGCCCGCGTCCCGCGCGATGTCGAGGGCGTCCACGACGGACCGCCCGAGCGGCTGCGCCCACGGGGTCGGGCAGACCCCGAGCAGCTGGAACGCCTCGGACAGGCCGTGCGCGGCGATGAACCCGGCGACCCACTCCGCCCGCTCGGCCGCCGGCAGCACGGCCAGGAGCTTCGAGCGCTCGGCCAGCGACGCGGTGCCGGGCCCGTGCGACGGAGGTGTCGACGGGGCGCCCAGCAGCGCCCGCGCCCACGCGGGATCCCGCTGTCTGACGGCCGCCCGGCACCAGGCCGCGTGCAGTTCCTCGCCCCAGCCGTCGGCCACCGGCAACGCCACGATCTCCCGCGCCCCGCGCCCGGCGAACCGCCCCGGCCAGACGGACAGCGGCGACGACTCCACCAACTGCCCGAGCCACCACGAGCGTTCGCCCCGGCCCGACGGGGGGAGCGCCACCACCCCGTCCCGCTGCATCTCCGCGTCGCACTCGTGCGGGGCCTCCACGGTCACGAACGGCTCGGTGCCGGTGAGTCCGGGGCTGACGCAGGACAGGGCGCGCACCGCCATCCGCCCGGCGAGCGCCGAGGAGGGCAGCGCCGACAGCAGCTCGGCGGCCGTGGCCCGCACATTGCGGCTGCGGTCGGCGAGCGCCCGCTCCAGGAACTCCTCGTCCGCACCGGACAGTCCGGTGCGCAGCGAGTCGATGAACATCAGCCGGTCCTCGGCCCGTTCGGCGGACCAGGTGGTGTCCAGCAGGGCGCGGGCCGCCTCCGCGTCGTGCGCCCGGACGGCGGCGAGCAGCGCGATCCGCTCCGCGAACAGCCCCTCGTCCCAGAGCCGGCGCACCCCCTCCCGGTCCGTCACCTCGGGCAGCAGCGCGCTTCCGGACGCGCCGCGCAGCGCGAACCTCCAGTCCGGATTCAGCCCGGCCAGCCACAGCCCGCGCGGACCGGCGAACGTCAGGGCCCCGGGCCGCAGATCCGTCCGGGCGCGGGCCGCCTCCAGCAGCGCGGGCAGCACGGCGTCCGGCGCCCGGTAGCCGTGCCGGTTGGCCGTGGCCAGCCACTGCGGGATCAGCTCCGTCAGATCCGGGGCGGCCCCGCGTCTGCCGCCCCCGCCACTCGCCCCGGCCCGGTCCGCGAGGAGCTGCGCCAGCCGGCTCCGGGCCGCCGCGGGAGGGACGGGACGCGGGTCCTCCGGTGCCGGGGCGGGCCGGGGCGCGGCCGGCGCGGGCAGCAGTCCCGCCCGGCGCCGGACGGTGTGCACGGCGGCGGCGTCCAGCAGGGCGGCCGCCGCACCGTCCGGGCCGGGCCGGGGCGCCACCGCGAGCGGCCGCCGGTCCGTCCCCAGCAGCGCCGAGGTGACCAGCTCCTCCCACGGCACGGACACGGGGGCGGCCGGGGCCGCGGCGGTTCGGGACATCGCTCCTCCAGGGGTCACGGGGTCACCGGGGTCAGGGAGTCGAGCGGGCGGTCGTCCGACCAGGCCGCGAGGGGGTCGAAGCCCCGGTGGCCGCAGGTGCCGAAGACGGTCAGCGGGCCGCCGCCGGAGAGCGCGACGAGCTTCCAGAGCGCGGGCCGGGACAGCGCCGGCGGGGCGACGGGAAGCGCCGTCTCCCCGTGTGCGTCGGCCAGTTGCCAGCCGTCCGCGGTCGGGACCGGCACGACCCCGTGCAGCGTCACCGGCCAGGAATCCAGCCAGGGATCGTCGGCCAGGGCCGTCCCGTACGCCGTGATCGCACCGGTCACGTCGACCCCGGGCGGCGGCGGACCGCCCGGCGCGGGCGCGCCGAACCGTGTCCCCAGCTCGGCCCGGAGCTGCCCCGCCCCCGGGAACGGCGTCAGCTCGGCGTCGAGCGTGACCCCGACCGGCAGGGCCGTCGCCGGGGCGCGCCCGGGGGCGCCGAAGGAGAGCAGCAGCGCCGTGCGGCCCGACTCCCTTCCGTACAGCCAGATCCGGCGGGCCACGATCTTGCCCTCGGGGGTGTCGTACTGGGCGAGGACCAGCCAGCGGTCACGGACGGCCGGTCCCTCGGCGGCCGAGGGCAGACCGACCCGGGTGCGGACCGTCGAGGCCAGCGGCGCGGGCAGCGCGTCGATGCCCAGCCACGCCGTGTCCAGGAGATGCAGCAGCGCGCACTCCTCCAGCATCCGCACCGGCCAGCCCGGACCGGAGGACGCCACCGCACCCAACTCCCTTGCCAGACCCGCCAGTCCGGGGGCCTGGGCGTCCACCATCCGGGCCGCCGCCTCCTCCCACAGCCCGTACCCGGCCTGCTCGGACGCCGCGAGCCCGCCGCGCAGCAGATCGCCCAGCCGCTGCTCCAACTCCTGCGCGCCGCCGTCGATCCGCTCCGCCCGGCGCTCGGCCCGCCGCCGCGCCGCCGCCGGATCGGCCGGGCCGCCCGCCCTCGCACCGCCCCCGTCCACCGCGCCCGGCCCTTCCCCGGCACGGGCGCGACGGGCGGTCAGCCAGGCGTCCGCCCACTCCGGCGGAACCGCCCCGCCCGGCCGCCAGTCGCCCGACGCACGGAGCAGCAGCAGCCCCAGCGCGTGCTTGCACGGGAACTTCCGGCTGGGGCACCCGCACAGGTACGCCGGGCCCGTGGTGTCCACCACCGTCCGGTACGGCGTGCTTCCGCTGCCCCGGCACAGCCCCCACACCGCGCCCGACGCGTTTTCCCCGGTGTCCGACCACGGACCGGGCGCACCCAGCTTGTTCCCCGCCCTGCGTGAGGCGTCGTCAGGAGCCAGCGCCAGAACCTGCTCCACCGTCCAGCGCACCGCCGGAGCAGCGGTGCCCAAGGGTTCTCCCCCGTCAGTCAGCAGCATGGTCCCGACCGTAGGCGACCCCACTGACAACAGTCTCCGACCTGCGGAAAGACCGATTGTCAGTGCCATGGTGCACGGTGGGAAGCACAACAGGCCGACCGACCTGGAGGGGGAACCACGACCGTGTCCGCAACCACCGCAGATATCGGAAACCAGGCCCTGCGCCCGCATGCCGAGGACGCCTTCGCCGACGAGCTGAAGGCGCTCGCCGCCGCCGACGACCGCCCCCGCCCGGCGCGTTGGCGCCTCTCGCCCTGGGCCGTCGCCACCTATCTCCTCGGCGGCACGCTGCCCGACGGCACCGTGATCACACCGAAGTACGTGGGCCCGCGCCGCCTCGTCGAGGTCGCCGTCACCACGCTCGCCACCGACCGCGCGCTGCTCCTCCTCGGCGTGCCCGGCACGGCGAAGACCTGGGTCTCCGAGCATCTCGCGGCCGCCGTCAGCGGGGACTCGACGCTTCTCGTCCAGGGCACCGCGGGCACCCCCGAGGAGGCCGTCCGCTACGGGTGGAACTACGCGCAGCTGCTGGCACACGGCCCCAGCCGCGACGCCCTGGTGCCGAGCCCGCTGATGCGCGCCATGTCCGAGGGCATGACCGCCCGGATCGAGGAACTGACCCGCATCCCGGCGGACGTCCAGGACTCGCTGATCACGATCCTGTCGGAGAAGACCCTGCCCCTGCCCGAACTGGGCCAGGAGGTCCAGGCCGTCCGCGGGTTCAACGTCATCGCCACCGCCAACGACCGCGACCGGGGTGTCAACGAGCTGTCCAGCGCCCTGCGCCGCCGGTTCAACACCGTGGTGCTCCCGCTGCCCGCCACCCCCGAGGCGGAGGTCGACATCGTCTCCCGCCGGGTCGGCCAGATCGGCCGCTCCCTCGACCTGCCGCCCGCCCCCGACGGCCTCGCCGAGATCCGCCGCGTGGTCACGGTCTTCCGCGAACTGCGCGACGGCGTCACGGCCGACGGCCGGACCAGACTCAAGTCCCCCTCCGGCACGCTGTCCACGGCCGAGGCGATCTCCGTCGTCACCAACGGCCTCGCCCTCGCCGCCCACTTCGGCGACGGCGTCCTGCGCCCCGGCGACGTCGCCGCCGGCCTCCTCGGCGCCGTCGTCCGTGATCCGGCCGCCGACCGGGTCGTCTGGCAGGAGTATCTGGAGACGGTCGTGCGCGAGCGGGACGGCTGGAAGGACTTCTACCGCGCCTGCCGTGAGGTCTCCGTATGACCACGGAGCACCCGCCCCACGGGGGTCCGCTGCTGCTCGGCGTGCGGCACCACGGACCGGGCTCCGCCCGCGCCGTCGGGGCCGCCCTGGACGCCGCCCGCCCGAGCGCCGTCCTCATCGAGGGCCCGCCCGAGGCGGACGCCCTGCTGCCGCTCGCCGCCGACGAGCAGATGCGGCCGCCCGTCGCCCTGCTCGCCCACGCGGTGGACGACCCGGGACGTGCCGCGTTCTGGCCGTTCGCCGCGTTCTCGCCCGAATGGACCGCGCTCCGCTGGGCCCTGGCGCACGAGGTCCCCGTCCGCTTCATCGACCTCCCCGCCGCGCACACCCTGGCCCAGGAACCGGAGCGAGCGGAGGGAGTGCAAAGAGAAGGAGAAGGAGAGGAAAAGGGGGAGAAGGAGCGGGAGGAGGACGGCGGACTCCGGTCCGTGCCCCTCGATCCCATCCGGGTGCTGGCCGAGACCGCCGGATACGACGACCCCGAGCGCTGGTGGGAGGACGTCGTCGAGCACCGTCTGCCGGACACCCCCGGCTCGGGCACGAACGCCGGCCCGCTGGCCGCCTTCGACGCGCTGGCCGAGGCCATGTCCGCGCTGCGCGAGGCGTACGGGGACGGCGGGCACCCGAGGGACACGCTCCGCGAGGCGTATATGAGACTCCAACTGCGCGCCGCACGCAAGGAGTTCGGTGATGGCGTCGCCGTCGTCTGCGGTGCCTGGCACGTGCCCGCGCTCCGCACCCGGACCACGCTCGCCGCCGACCGGGCCCTCCTCAAGGGCCTGCCCAAGGTCCGGACCGAGCTGACCTGGGTGCCCTGGACCCACCGGCGCCTCGCCCGGCACAGCGGATACGGCGCGGGCATCGACTCGCCCGGCTGGTACGCGCACCTCTTCGCCGCCCCCGACCGCCCGGTCGCACGCTGGATGACCAAGGTCGCCGGACTCCTGCGCGAGGAGGACCGGTTCGTGTCCTCCGCCCATGTCATCGAAGCGGTCCGGCTGGCCGAGACCCTCGCCGCCGTCCGGGGCCGGCCGCTCGCCGGACTGGGCGAGGCGACCGACGCCGTGCGGGCCGTGATGTGCGACGGCTCCGACGTGCCGCTCGCCCTCGTCCGGGACCGGCTGGTCGTCGGCGTCGCCCTCGGCGAGGTCCCCGACACGGCTCCCGCCGTTCCGCTCCAGCGCGACCTCGAACGGCGGCAGCGCACCCTGCGCCTCAAACCCGAGGCGGCCGAGCGGGAGCTGGACCTCGACCTCCGCAAGGACACCGACGCGGCGCGCAGCCGCCTGCTGCACCGGCTGCGGCTGCTCGGCATCGACTGGGGCGAGCCCGCCGCGGGCCGGGGGAGCACCGGCACCTTCCGGGAGAGCTGGCGGCTGCGCTGGGAGCCCGAGCTGTACGTCCGCGTCGCGGAAGCGGGCGTCTGGGGGACCACGGTGCTCGCCGCCGCCACCGCGCGCGCCGAGTCCGAGGCCCTGGCGGCCACCGCGCTCGCGGACGTCACCGCCCTGGCGGAGCGCTGCCTGCTCGCCGGACTGCCCGGCGCGCTCCCCGTCGTGATGCGGGCGCTCGCGGACCGGGCCGCGCTCGACACCGACGTCGGCCACCTCGCGGACGCCCTGCCCGCCCTGGCCCGCACCCTGCGCTACGGCGACGTCCGCGCCACGGACACCACCGCGCTGGGCGAGGTCGCGGCCGGACTCGCGGAGCGGATCTGCGTCGGCCTGCCCCCGGCCTGCACCGGCCTCGACGACGACGCGGCCAGCGCCCTGCGCCGGCGCGTCGACGGCGTGCACACCGCGATCGGCCTGCTGGCCGGCGCCGTGCCCGAGAGCGCGGACGGGCTGCGCGAGCGCTGGCGGACCGTCCTGCGCGGCCTCACCGCCCGCGACACCGTCGCCGGAGTGATCCGGGGGCGGGCGGCCCGGCTGCTCCTCGACGACGGGCACCTCGCCCACGACGACGCCGCCCGCCTGATGGGACTCGCCCTGTCACCCGGCACTGCCCCCGCCGACGCCGCCGCCTGGATCGAGGGCTTCGTCGGCGGCGCGGCCGGCGGCGGCATGCTCCTCGTCCACGACGAGCGGCTCCTCGCCCTCGTCGACGCCTGGCTCGTCTCGGTCCCCGCCGACACGTTCACCGATGTGCTGCCCCTGCTGCGCCGCACCTTCTCGGCGTACGAACCGGGCGTGCGCCGCACCCTGGGCGAGCTGGTCCGGCGCGGTCCGTCCACGGGCGCGGCCCCGGGCACCCCGGCCGCTCCCGGCCACGCACCCCCGGCCCCCGGCTTCGGCCCCGCCCTCGACACGGCCCGCGCCGACGCGGTGCTGCCGGTCCTGTGCCTCCTCCTCGGCCTGGACACCGACACGGCGGCACACCCGGAGGAGGTCGCGACGGCCCCCGCCCCGCGGGCGAAGAGCGACTCCACACCATCCACACTCACCGCACCCGCCCTCCCCGAGAGACGCGGACCCGAGCAATCGACGTACGAGACCGGGGCCGGGACGACCACGGCAGACATGGGGGCGACGGGATGACGACGACCGGTGGAGGGGCCGCCGAGGGCGGGCCGGTGACGGCGGGTGCGGGGACGGACGGCGAGGCCGAGCGGCTGCGGCGGTGGCGGCTGGTGCTCGGGGCGGACGGCGAGCACGGCACCGGCCGCACGCTCAGCGGCCGGGACGCCGCGATGGACGGCGCGCTCACCGCGCTCTACGAGGGCGGCGGGCGCCCCGGCGGCGGGCAGGGCGGCGGCCGGACGGCCGGGCTCGGGGCCTCCGCCCCGTCCATGGCGCGCTGGCTCGGCGACATCCGGACGTACTTCCCGGCCTCCGTCGTCCAGGTCATGCAGCGCGACGCCATCGACCGCCTCGGTCTCTCCGCGCTCCTGCTCGAACCGGAGATGCTGGAGGCCGTCGAGCCCGACGTCCACCTCGTCGGCACCCTGCTCTCGCTCAACAAGGCCATGCCCGAGACGACGAAGGAGACCGCGCGGGCCGTCGTGCGCGCGGTGGTGGAGAAGCTGGAGCGGCAGCTGTCCACCCGGACCAGGACCGTGCTGGGCGGCGCCCTCGACCGTTCCGCGCGGATCGCCCGGCCGCGCCACCACGCGATCGACTGGAACCGCACGATCCGTGCCAACCTCAAGAACTATCTGGAGCTGCCCGGCCGGGAGGGCGCCGGCACGGTCGTGCCCGAACGGCTCATCGGGTACGGACGGGCCGCGCGGTCGGTGAAGAAGGACGTCGTCCTCTGCATCGACCAGTCCGGTTCGATGGCCGCCTCCGTGGTGTACGCCTCGGTGTTCGGCGCGGTGCTCGCGTCCATGCGCGCGCTGCGGACCCGGCTGGTCGTCTTCGACACCGCGGTCGTCGACCTCACCGACCGGCTCGACGACCCCGTGGACGTCCTCTTCGGCACCCAGCTCGGCGGCGGCACCGACATCAACCGGGCCCTGGCCTACTGCCAGTCGCGGATCACCCGCCCGGCGGACACCGTCGTCGTGCTGATCAGCGACCTCTACGAGGGCGGGATCCGCGACGAGATGCTGAAGCGGGTGGCCGCGATGAAGGCGTCCGGGGTGCAGTTCGTCACCCTGCTGGCCCTCTCCGACGAGGGCGCCCCCTCCTACGACCGCGCGCACGCGGAGGCGCTGGCGGCCCTGGGCGCCCCGGCCTTCGCCTGCACCCCGGACCTCTTCCCCGAGGTGATGGCGGCGGCCGTCGAGAAGCGGCCGCTGCCGATACCGGACAAGGAGGGCGGCCGTTAGGAGGGGCGGCCGGTCCGGACGCGCTCCGTCGCCGCCCCGTGGCGATTTGTCCACCGCGACCCGGCCACCAGGGCGATCTGTGACCGTAATCACCGCCCTGCGGACTGCTCCGATTTAAGGTCATGCACGGCGCGGGGATAACCTGCGAGATGGACATGCCGCGTATTCGGTCACCGTATGCGCCTCCCTGGTGACAGTGCAGTCACGATGCCCCTCGCGGCACGCCCACGCAGAAAACCAACCGCGAGACCATTTGACAAGGGACGGACGCGCGTGGACCTGTTCGAGTACCAGGCGAGGGACCTCTTCGCCAAGCACGGTGTACCGGTGCTGGCCGGTGAAGTCATCGACACGCCTGAGGCGGCCCGCGAGGCGACCGAGCGGCTGGGCGGCAAGTCTGTCGTCAAGGCGCAGGTGAAGGTCGGCGGCCGCGGCAAGGCCGGTGGCGTGAAGCTTGCCGCCAACCCCGACGAGGCGGTCGCGCGGGCGACCGACATCCTCGGCATGGACATCAAGGGCCACACGGTCCACAAGGTGATGATCGCCGAGCTGTCCCCGGAGATCGAGGCGGAGTACTACGTCTCGTACCTCCTCGACCGCACCAACCGCACCTTCCTGGCCATGGCCTCCGTGCAGGGCGGCATGGACATCGAGGAGGTCGCGGAGAAGACCCCCGAGGCCCTCGCGAAGGTCCCGGTCAACGCCGTCGACGGCGTCACGATCGAGAAGGCCCGCGAGATCGTCGCCCAGGCCAGCTTCCCGGCCGAGGTGGCCGAGAAGGTCGCCGAGGTCCTGGTGACGCTGTGGGACACCTTCGTCGCCGAGGACGCCCTCCTCGTCGAGGTCAACCCGCTGGTCAAGACCAAGGACGGCCGCATCCTGGCCCTGGACGGCAAGGTGTCTCTCGACGAGAACGCCGACTTCCGCCAGCCGGGCCACGAGGAGCTCGAGGACAAGGCCGCGGCCAACCCGCTCGAGGCCGCGGCCAAGGCCAAGAACCTCAACTACGTCAAGCTGGACGGCGAGGTCGGCATCATCGGCAACGGCGCCGGTCTGGTCATGTCGACCCTGGACGTCGTCGCGTACGCCGGTGAGAACCACAGCAACGTGAAGCCCGCCAACTTCCTCGACATCGGTGGCGGCGCCTCCGCCGAGGTCATGGCGAACGGCCTGGAGATCATCCTCGGCGACCCGGACGTCAAGTCCGTGTTCGTCAACGTCTTCGGTGGCATCACCGCCTGCGACGAGGTCGCCAACGGCATCGTCCAGGCCCTCGAACTGCTCAAGTCCAAGGGCGAGGCGGTCACCAAGCCGCTCGTCGTGCGCCTTGACGGCAACAACGCGGAGCTGGGTCGCAAGATCCTCTCCGACGCCAACCACCCGCTGGTCCAGCGCGTGGACACCATGGACGGCGCGGCCGACAAGGCCGCCGAGCTCGCCGCGGCCGCGAAGTAAGGAAGAGGGACTCAGACCACCATGGCTATCTTCCTCACCAAGGACAGCAAGGTCATCGTCCAGGGGATGACCGGCGCGACGGGCATGAAGCACACCAAGCTCATGCTCGGCGACGGCACCAACATCGTCGGTGGCGTGAACCCCCGCAAGGCCGGCACGTCCGTCGACTTCGACGGCACCGAGGTACCGGTGTTCGGCAGCGTCAAGGAAGCGATGGACAAGACGGGCGCCGACGTGTCGGTCCTCTTCGTCCCGCCGGCCTTCTCGAAGGCCGCCGTCATCGAGGCGATCGACGCCGAGATCCCGCTCGCCGTCGTGATCACCGAGGGCATCGCCGTCCACGACTCGGCCGCCTTCTGGGCGTACGCCTCGTCGAAGGGCAACAAGACCCGGATCATCGGTCCGAACTGCCCCGGCCTGATCACCCCCGGCCAGTCCAACGCCGGCATCATCCCGGGCGACATCACCAAGCCCGGCCGCATCGGTCTCGTGTCCAAGTCCGGCACGCTGACCTACCAGATGATGTACGAGCTGCGTGACATCGGCTTCTCCTCCGCCGTCGGCATCGGTGGCGACCCGGTCATCGGTACGACGCACATCGACGCCCTCGCGGCGTTCGAGGCCGACCCCGAGACCGACCTGATCGTCATGATCGGCGAGATCGGCGGCGACGCCGAGGAGCGTGCGGCCGACTTCATCAAGGCCAACGTGACCAAGCCGGTCGTCGGTTACGTCGCGGGCTTCACCGCCCCCGAGGGCAAGACCATGGGCCACGCCGGCGCCATCGTCTCCGGCTCCTCCGGCACCGCCCAGGCGAAGAAGGAGGCCCTTGAGGCCGCCGGCGTGAAGGTCGGCAAGACGCCGACCGAGACCGCCAAGCTCGCGCGCGAGATCCTCGGCGCCTGAGGCACCGCGCACGGACGCCCGAGGCGTCACCGCACAGCAGACGCGGGCCCGCACCCCCGAACCGGGGATGCGGGCCCGCGTCTGTGTCCGGCGCCGGATTCGGCCGGCCCGGGGGACCGGGCCGGGGGACCGGGCCCGGTTCAGTCGGCCCGGGGGACCAGCCGGGCCGGGCCGTGGACGAGTTCGCCGCCGAGCTTCTTCCGCAGCTTCTCGTCCTGCGGGGTCAGCTTCTGCGGACCGCCGAGCGGCGGCACCCCCTCCACCTTCTGCGGGGGCGACTCCGGCGTCTCGTAGCGGCGCGGCGCCGTGGCCAGGGTGATCAGGGTGAGCCCGATGATCAGCACGGTGAACGCGACCGCCGCCCGGGTCCACAGCTCGGCCTTGCGCTCGCCGCCGTTGCGGATCAGCTCCGGCAGCGGCAGCGAGGAGGCGGGCTGGGTGAGGGCGAGGGCGCCGAGCCGTTCGCGGATCAGCGCGGACTGCTCGTCCGGCTCGCCGTCCCCGTCCAGTCCGGGCACCTGCTCCGCGACCGCAGCCCGCGCGGTCATCAGCCGCCCCGCGGCGGCCGGGGTGCTCGCCTCGGTCTCCGCCGCCGTCTCCGGAAGCCCCAGCCCGACCCCGTCGTGCAGCAGCAGGGTGCGGCGGTACGCGGGCGGCAGGGCCAGCAGCGCGTCGAGCAGCGCGCGCGGCTCGGGCGCCTCGGGCGGTGGATCGGGGCGGCGGTGCTCGCGCCGCAGCTGGTGCCACGGCGACATCGCGTGCTCGTAGGCGGCGGCCCGTACCCACCCCACCGGATCGCGGTCCACGGCCACCTCCGGCCAGCGGTCCCACGCCACCTCGAAGGCCTTGCCGACCGCTTCCCGGGAGAGGGCCAGCCGGCCCGTCAGCAGATAGACCTGCCGGAAGATCGCGGGGGCGGCGTGCCGGTACAGCGCGTCGAACGCCTCGGCGGGCGAGGGCCCTTCCCCGGACGCCTCCTCCCCGGACGTCTCCTCGTCGGTGACCGGCCCGTCCTCGGCCGGTGACGCCGCTTCAGAAGCCTCATCGACCACCGCAGTCCCAGCAGCCGCCTCACTCCCACCAGCCACCACGGCCTCTTCGACGACCGCGGCCTTCTCGACCGCCGGTGCCTCTTCGACCTCCGGGGACGGCCCGACCGTGGTCTTCGGCGGGGTGTTCGGGGGCGTCGGCTTGACGGAAGAGGGGCGTGGGGTGGACGTCGCGGGCGCGGTGCCGATCAGGCGTGCGTACGCCTCGCGCTTGCGGCCGCGCGGGCTCGTACGGCCGGTCTCCCAGGCCCGGACGGTGGCCCGGGTGACCCCCACCGCGGCCGCGACCTGCTCCTCACTCAGCGATTTCGCCTCCCGAAGCCTGCGCCGCTCCTTCGGGGAGGGGAGCGGCGCGGGCTCGGTCGTGCCGGTCGTGCTCTGCGTCATGAGGGTCCCCCGCACCACCTGCACCGGGTGAAAAAGTACATAAACGTATATTGAGCGACACCACGGCTGTTCGCCCGTTACACGGTTTAGGCGCGTGTCGTTGGGAGCATGACCGCGTGACCCAAATGACCGAACGCGGCCCGGCGTTCCCGGCCGAGCGGGGAGGGCCCGCCGCCCTGGCCCTGGCCCTGGTGCGCGGTGTGCTGGCGGCGGGGCTCGGACTGGGCTGCGTCGCGGTGCTCGTCGTGGTGCTGTGGATCAGCTCCCCGGACCCCGGCAGCGGACCCGGCGAGGCTGTCCACGCGGCGGCCGGCCTCTGGCTGCTGGCGCACGGGGCCGAACTGGTCCGCACCCAGACCCTGACCGGCACCCCGGCCCCCGTCGGAGTCGCCCCGCTGCTGCTCGCCGTGGTGCCGCTCTGGCTGCTGCACCGGGCCGCCCGCGGTGTGTGCGAACCCGAGGAGGGGCGCGAGGCCCCCTCGGCCGGTGCCGCGTTCGCGCTGGTGACGGCCGGATATCTGCTGGTGGGCGGGGCGGTCGCGCTCTACGCCCGGGGCGCCTCGCTCTCCGCCCGGCCGCTGACCCTGCTCTTCCCCGGGGTGTTCGTGGTGGCGGGCGCCGCCGCGTCGGGCGTGTGGAGGGCGGCGGGCCGCCCGCTCGGACCGCCGCCCTCCTGGGCCCCGGTGCGGCTGCACGAGGCGATGGCCCGCACCCGGTTCGTCCGGCGCGCGCGGGCGGCCGGGCGGGCGGCGGCGGCCGGGACCGCCGTGCTCGTGGGCGGGGGCGCCCTGGTGGTCGCCGTGTCGCTGGTCCGGCACGCCGCCCCGGTCGAGGAGTCCTTCCTCGGGCTCTCCGACGACTGGGCCGGGCGGTGTGCGGTGCTCCTGCTGGCGCTGTCGCTGGTGCCGAACGCGGCGGTCTGGGGAGCGGCCTACGGTCTGGGCCCCGGCTTCGCGCTCGGTACGGGGACCACGGTCACCCCGCTGGCCTTCACCGGCACCCCGTCGCTCCCGGACTTCCCGCTGCTGGCGGCGCTGCCCGCGCCGGGACCGGGGACGCCCGGGAACTGGGCGGCGGCCGGGGTGCCGCTCGCGGCGGCGCTGACCGTCGCCTGGTTCACGGTCCGTAGGGCCGCCCCCGCCCACGGGGCGCGCGAGGAGGCGTGGGGCCCCTGGGACACCGCGCTCGCCGCCGCGCTGGGGGCGGTGGGGTGCGCGGTGGGCGCGGCGCTCCTGGCGGCGGCGGCCGGAGGGCCGCTGGGCGTCAGGAGGCTCGCGGTGTTCGGGCCCGTGTGGTGGCTCACCGGGGCGGCGGCCCTCGCCTGGACCCTGGCGGTCGCCGTACCGGCGGCCCTGCTCCTGAGGGCCTGGCGGCTGCGCGGCCGCGATCCGTACGCGGAGGACGGCGAGGACGCGGACGAGGAGGCGGGGGAGAAGAGCGGGACCGGCGGGCCCGGGGCGGAGGGCCCGGTCGACGGTCCGGCGGACGGTTCGGCCCCCGACCCGGCGGCCCGTCGCCGGTGGCCGTGGCGCGGACGCCGTACGGACGGACCGGACGCGGAGCCGGACCCCGCCGCCGTGCCGGTGCCCCGTCCGTCCGCCGCCGGGACGGCGGTTCCGGGCGTCGCGGACGACGACATCGACCCGTACGACTTCCTGCCGGCCGATCCCTGGCACGCGCGGACGCCCCCCGGACCGCGCCCGGAGGAACGCCCCGCGCCCGCGACGGCGGCCGACGAGCCGCCGGGCGGGAGCGACGCTAGTTCTTGACGCCGAAGAAGGGCTCCAGCGGCTTCGGGAGCAGCTCGTTGCAGGAGAGCTGGCCCGACTTGGTGAGGGCGTCGTTCACACAGGTGTAGTAGTCGCGGTAGACCAGCTGCACGGTGAACGTCGTCGCCACGATCGCCAGCGCGACCACGGCCGTCACCAGACCGGTGACCGCGGCAGTCGTCTGCTGCCGGCTGCCGCGCTGCGCGTACGCGGCGGGCGGCGGGCCGGGCACGGCGGAACCGGGGGCCGGGGGAGCCGCTGCCGCGTCCGGTGCGGCCGGGGACCGGCCCGCGGTGCCGGGAGCGGCCGGCTCCTTGGGCTTGGCCCGCAGCGCGCTGACCGACCAGTACGCGGCGAGCGCCCCGAGCAGCAGGGCGATCTCCGGGAAGTCGAAGAGCGCGAAGAAGAAGGCCCACATGCCGGAGAGCAGGGAGTAACGGGCGCGGCGCTGGACCGGGTCCGTCGGGTCCCAGCGCATCCCGCCGCCCGGAGAGCCCTCCGGACCGCCCTGGCCGTTCGGCCCGCCGGGCCCCGACGGCCGCCCGCCGAAGGTCCCGCTCTGGCGCCCCGGCTGGTGGCTGCTCCACTGGCTGCCCCAGACCGGCCGGTCGTCCGACGACCCGCCCTCGGGCGCGTCTCCGTCACCGCCCTCGCCCCGGGAGCCGCCCGCCGGACGGCGCGGCTGCCACGGCTGGTCGGGGCGGTCCGCCGGCGGCGGCGCGAACGGGTTGTCCTCGCTCCGCCCCGTACCGGACGAACCGCCCGGCTCGCCCGAGGAGGAAGAGGAAGGGGAGGAAGAGGAGGACGAGGAGCCCGGCGCGGGGGGCCGGCCCTCCCGCATCAGCAGTGGGGCCCGCTCGGACAGCGGCAGGCGGAAGGAGGTGCGGCGTCGGTCCGGCATGTGGTGAACGTCTTCCCCATCTCGTCATGTCCGCCCGGCGGACGGTTCACTGTCCCCGACGCTACCTTCCGGCGAGGAGGGGCCGGAAGCGGGGCGTACCGGCACGGTGGCCGAGAGCCGACGTCCGGCCGTGCCGGCCGGGCTCACCCCCGTCAGACGGGGCCCCGTCGAGGTGCCGGTATCGTTGCTGACGGTCGGACCGTTCGTAGAGTTCCCCGTATCGGGGGGCCCGATTCTTTCGTACGACCGTACAAACAGCATGGCCGCCGTGCCGATGCGCCCGCGACGCGGCGGGCGGTGCGGCCGCCTCGAACCGCTCCACACGTGAGAAAGGGCCCAGCCGTGGCCTCCCCGCTCCCCTCCGCCGGACCGGCCCGACTGGTGGTCCTGGTCTCCGGTTCCGGTACGAACCTTCAGGCCCTGCTCGACGCGATCGGCGACGACCCCGAGGGCTACGGCGCCCGCGTCGTCGCGGTCGGCGCCGACCGCGACGGCATCGCCGGCCTGGAACGCGCCGAGCGGGCCGGGATCCCCACCTTCGTGTGCCGGGTCAAGGACCACGCCACGCGCGCGGACTGGGACACCGCGCTCGCCGAGGCCACCGCCGCGCACCGGCCGGACCTCGTCGTCTCCGCGGGTTTCATGAAGATCGTGGGCAAGGCGTTCCTGGCCGGATTCGGCGGCCGGTTCATCAACACCCACCCCGCCCTGCTCCCCAGCTTTCCCGGTGCCCAAGGAGTGCGCGACGCGCTCGCGTACGGCGTGAAGGTCACCGGGTGCACCGTCCACTTCGTCGACGACGGCGTCGACACCGGTCCGATCATCGCGCAGGGCGTGGTCGAGGTGACCGAAGAGGACACCCCGGAGGGCGAAGCGGCTCTCCACGAACGCATCAAGGAAGTCGAGCGCAAGCTGCTCGTCGAGGCCGTGGGGCGGCTCGCCCGTGACGGCTATCGCATTGAGGGACGAAAGGTTCATCTCGATCATGTCGGTGAATAAGCCCATCCGCCGCGCCCTGGTCAGCGTCTACGACAAGACGGGGCTCGAAGACCTCGCACGCGGTCTGCACGAGGCGGGTGTCGAGCTGGTCTCCACCGGCTCCACCGCCGGGAAGATCGCCGCCGCCGGAGTGCCCGTCACCAAGGTCGAGGAGCTGACCGGCTTCCCCGAGTGCCTCGACGGCCGCGTCAAGACGCTGCACCCGCGCGTCCACGCCGGCATCCTGGCCGATCTGCGCCTGGAGAGCCACCGCGAGCAGCTGGCCGAGCTGGGGGTGGAGCCCTTCGACCTGGTGGTCGTCAACCTCTACCCGTTCACGCAGACCGTCGCCTCCGGCGCCTCGGACGACGACTGCGTCGAGCAGATCGACATCGGCGGCCCCTCCATGGTCCGCGCCGCGGCGAAGAACCACCCCTCGGTCGCCGTCGTCACCAGCCCGGAGCGGTACGCCGACGTGCTGGCCGCCGTCAGGGCGGGCGGCTTCGACCTGACGGCCCGCAAGCGGCTCGCCGCCGAGGCCTTCCGGCACACCGCCGAGTACGACGTGGCCGTCGCCTCCTGGTTCGCCGACGGGTACGCGGCCGCCGACGACTCGGGCTTCCCGGAGTTCCTCGGCGACACCTTCCGGCGCAAGAACGTCCTGCGCTACGGCGAGAACCCGCACCAGCCCGCCGCGCTCTACTCCTACGCCGAGGGCGGTCTCGCGGAGGCCGAGCAGCTGCACGGCAAGGAGATGTCCTTCAACAACTACACGGACACCGACGCCGCCCGCCGCGCCGCCTACGACCACGCCGAGCCGTGCGTGGCGATCATCAAGCACGCCAACCCGTGCGGCATCGCGATCGCGGACGACGTCGCGACCGCCCACCGCAACGCGCACGCCTGCGACCCGCTCTCCGCGTTCGGCGGCGTGATCGCCGTCAACCGCCCGGTGACGGTGGCCATGGCCGAGCAGGTCGCGGAGATCTTCACCGAGGTCATCGTCGCCCCGGACTACGAGGACGGCGCCGTCGAGGTGCTGGCCCGCAAGAAGAACATCCGCGTGCTGCGCTGCCCCGACGCCCCGACCCGGGCGTACGAGGTGAAGCCGGTCGACGGCGGTGCGCTGCTCCAGGTGACCGACCGCCTCCAGGCCGAGGGCGACGACCCGGCCAACTGGACGCTGGCCACCGGCGACGCGCTCTCCGCCGAGGAGCTGGCGGAGCTGTCCTTCGCCTGGAAGGCGTGCCGCGCGGTCAAGTCCAACGCGATCCTGCTCGCCAAGGACGGTGCCTCGGTCGGCGTCGGCATGGGCCAGGTCAACCGCGTCGACTCCGCGAAGCTCGCCGTCGAGCGTGCGGGCGAGGAGCGGGCGCGCGGTGCGTACGCCGCGTCCGACGCGTTCTTCCCGTTCCCCGACGGGCTGGAGATCCTGACCGCGGCCGGCGTCAAGGCCGTGGTGCAGCCCGGCGGTTCGGTCCGTGACGAGCTGGTCGTCGAGGCCGCGAAGAAGGCCGGCGTGACGATGTACTTCACGGGCACGCGGCACTTCTTCCACTGATCCGCACCCGCGCACGGCGAAGGGCCGGTCCCCCGAACTCGCTTCGGGGGACCGGCCCTTCGCCGTGGTGCGCGTACCGCGTTACTTCTTGATCACCAGGGTGTTGGCGGCCTTGTCGTGCCAGCCGCGCAGCTGTCCGGTGTTGTCGAAGAACGGCGAGATCACGATCAGGATGTAACCCAGGAAGCAGGTGATGTACCCGAGGCCGATCGGGAAGCCCCAGCGGACCAGCGCCGGACCGAAGGTCGGCTTCTGGCCGGTGCGGGAGTTGACGATCCGCATGCCGAGGATCATCTTGCCGGGCGTGGAGCCCATGGTGCTGACGAAGATGACGTCGTAGAAGATCAGCGTCAGCGCCGAGACGAGCGCGGCACCGAGGAGGGAGCCGATCGCCAGGCCCGCGGCCGTGTCGTCGTCGCTGCCCGACATGCCGGCGGCGACCGAGCCGAAGATGATCGAGTTGAGGATGAAGACGATGATGTACGCGAAGATCATGTCGAGCAGACGGGCGCCGAAGCGGGCCCCGTACGTGCCGACCTCGACCATGCCCAGACCGGGCACGTTCGCGTAGCCCTCGGGGGCCGGGGCGCCGGGCTGGCCCTGGTACTGCGGGCCGCCGTACGGCGGCATTCCCGGCTGCTGCGGGTAGCCGTAGCCGGGCTGGCCCTGCGGCGGCACGCCCTGGGGCGCCTGCTGCGGGTAGCCGTACCCCGGCTGTCCCTGGGGCGGCTGGCCGGGCTGCTGGCCGTAGGGGTTGTTCGGGTTCGGGTCGCCGAAGCTCATCTGGCGCTTTCCTCCAACGGACGTACGGGGACGAATGCGGCCGCGCGGAGGAGAGAAAACATCAGCGGTCCGCCCCCCGGGTACTACTGCGGCACTGCGGCCTTCATCGTTATAAGCGGAACGTAAGTTTGTCCAGTCGCTCCTTCGAGACGTTGTGCAAGTGCAACCTTGCGTCCACGCCCCGGACCTGGGATTGGTCCCTGGGCGGGGTCATCCGCGAGTATGGGGACATGACTGCCCAGATTCTCGATGGCAAGGCCACCGCAGCCGCGATCAAGTCCGATCTCACCGTCCGCGTGGCGGCCCTCAAGGCCCGGGGCGTCAACCCCGGCCTGGGAACCCTGCTCGTCGGGGACGACCCCGGCAGCCGGTGGTACGTGAACGGCAAGCACAAGGACTGCGCCCAGGTCGGCATCGGTTCCATCCAGCGCGAACTGCCGGACACCGCCACGCAGGAGGAGATCGAGGCGGTCGTCCGCGAGCTCAACGACGACCCCGCCTGCACCGGTTACATCGTGCAGCTCCCGCTCCCCGACGGCATCGACACCAACCGTGTCCTGGAGCTGATGGACCCGGCCAAGGACGCCGACGGGCTGCACCCGATGAACCTCGGCCGTCTGGTGCTGGGCGAGCCGGGCCCGCTGCCCTGCACCCCGCAGGGCGTCGTCCAGCTGCTCCGGCACCACGGCGTCGAGATCAACGGTGCGAACGTGGTGGTCGTGGGGCGCGGCGTCACCATCGGCCGGCCGATGCCGCTGCTGCTGACCCGCCGCTCCGAGAACGCCACGGTGACCCAGTGCCACACCGGCACCCGGGACCTCTCCGCCCATCTGCGCCAGGCGGACATCGTCGTGGCCGCCGCGGGCGTGCCGCACATCATCAAGCCCGATGACGTGAAGCCGGGCGCGGCCGTGCTGGACGTCGGCGTCAGCCGCGACGAGAACGGCAAGATCGTCGGTGACGTCCACCCGGGCGTGGCCGAGGTCGCCGCCTGGATCTCGCCGAACCCGGGCGGTGTCGGCCCGATGACCCGCGCCCAGCTGCTCGTCAACGTGGTCGAGGCGGCCGAACGCGACGCCGCGGCGCTCTGAACCCGCCGCACGGATCCGGAGGGAACCCCATGGGTTCTGGTACGAGCCCGGCCGCACGGCGGTCCAGGCGCTTCCCGTCGTTCACCCGGGACACCGCCCGTCCCGAGGGCGGCGGCCGGGCGGCGGCCGGGGACGCCCCGGCGCCCGCCCGCCAGTGGCCGCTGCTCGCCGTGCTCTGCACGGCCGGGGCGGGGTTGCTGATCGTGGCCCTCGACGCCTTCGAGGAGGCCTTCAGGATCGGCACGATCCTGA
This sequence comes from Streptomyces sp. NPDC024555, assembly GCF_055559335.1. Lineage (NCBI taxonomy): Bacteria > Bacillati > Actinomycetota > Actinomycetes > Kitasatosporales > Streptomycetaceae > Streptomyces > Streptomyces sp. NPDC024555. Next base: position 231,749 of record NZ_JBVHKV010000009.1, on the reverse strand, counting down.
TCGGGGTGGCGCTCGTCGGGGGCGCGGTGCTGCGGCTGGTGGTGCCCTCGGTGGGCATGCTGGCGGTGCGTTCGCGCTTCACCGACCTGGTGACGTACGGGCTGCTCGGCGTCCTCATCGTGATGCTGGCGCTCGTGGCGCAGCCGAAGCCCTGGCTGGACGTGCCGATCCTGGAGGACGCCGTCCACTTCACGATCCGCTGAGCGCGGCGCGTACCCCGGCCGGGCTCGGTGTCCGTCCCCTCCCCCGAGGAGGGACGGACACCGAAGGGGCCGGGACACCGGGGGGAATGCCCCGGAAAGGGCGGCATGGGCCGCCTTGCCCCGTCCTGCTTCCAGCCTTGTTGACGGGCCCCACCGGTTCAAGGCGTGGCCGGGGCCTGTGGCACGGAAGTGACCATTCCGCCACGGTGTGATCGCCCGGCAACGGTGGCAGACTGAACCGGTCGGTAACGGCGGGGGCGTATGGGAGTGCGCCCGGCCGTCGTGCGTGCCACCGTGCGCCCCTTCCCCAGGAACTGACCGTCCGCGTTCGCGCATCTTGCTGGGTAGCCCGGAACGGAAGGACCAACGGTCCGGGCGAGGGGGCGGGACCGTGCGGCACCGGCCGGCGGACCGGGCCGGCGGGCGCACCGCGCACACGGCGACAGCGGCACAGGCGAGCGGGATGTAGGGGGATGGAATGCCTCGTTGGAAGGCACTGCCGGACGAGCTGGATCCGCAGGTCCGGGAGTTCACCGGCCAACTGCGCAGACTCGTCGACCGCAGCGGCCTGGGCATCGCCGCGCTGGCCGACCGCACCGGCTACAGCAAGACCTCCTGGGAGCGGTACCTGAACGGGCGGCTCCTCGCCCCCCGCGGCGCCATCGTCAAGCTCGCCGAGGTGACCGGCACCGACCAGGGCCATCTGAACACCATGTGGGAACTGGCGGAGCGGGCCTGGAGCCGGGCCGAGATGCGCCACGACATGACCATGGAGGCCATACGGATCGCCCAGGCGCGGGCCGCGCTCGACGAGGCCGCCGGTCCGCGCGGCCACGGCCGCAGCCGCCCCGCGGGCAACGGCGGTACGGCCGCCGGGCAGCGCCCGCCCTCCGTACCGGTCCAGCGCGGTACGTACCCCCGCGTGCCGCAGCAGCCGCAGGCCGGACCCGACTCCGCCCCCGGACACGGACTGCCGCCCGCCGTGGCCTACGCGGCCGGCCTCGGGACCCCGCCGCCGTCCGCCGCCCGCCCCGCGCGGCGCCGCCCGGCCATGATCGCCGCCGCCGTCGCGGGCGCCCTGCTCGTGGTCACCGGGGCGGTGCTGCTGCTCCTCCCCGACGGCGGCCCGGACAAGGCCGAGGCGGGGGCCTCCCCGTCCCCGGCCGGCCCCGCGACGAGCGCCCCGCGACTGCCCGCCGGCGTCGAGTGCAACGGCTCGGACTGCGCGGGCGAGGACCCCGAGCGGATGGGCTGCGGCGGCGAGCACGCCCGTACGCTCTCCACCGCCACCGTCGGCACCCGGATCGTCGAGGTGCGCTACAGCGAGACCTGCTCGGCGGCCTGGGCGCGGATCACCAAGGGCGCGCCCGGCGACACCGTCGAGATCAGCGCCGGCGCGAAGGGCCAGAAGGGCGCCGTCGACACGGCGGCGGAGGTGTACACGCCGATGGTGGCCGTGCGGCGCACCGCCGATGTGCGGGCCTGCGCCACGCTCGCCACGGGCACCCAGGGATGCACCTCCGAGTCCGCCCGCTGACGTGCCGCGGGGTCCCGGGCGTGGGGCTCCGTACGAGCGGTGTGTGACCGTGTGTGCGCGGTGCCACAGGGGGCCGGGCGGCCGGGGGGTTCCGGGTCGGATAGCCTGGCGGGCGGATATCTCTTCACATCAAGATTCAGGGATGTCCCGCACCAGGGGCCAGGAGCCCCCACCGCCAGCTGTCTAACGGAGATCGCCATGACCCGCACTCCCGTGAATGTCACCGTGACCGGCGCGGCCGGCCAGATCGGTTACGCGCTGCTCTTCCGCATCGCCTCCGGTCACCTGCTCGGCCCGGACGTGCCGGTCAACCTGCGTCTTCTGGAGATCCCGCAGGGTCTGAAGGCCGCCGAGGGCACCGCGATGGAGCTCGACGACTGCGCGTTCCCGCTGCTGCGCAACATCGAGATCACCGACGACGCCAACGTCGGCTTCGCCGGTGCGAACGTCGCCCTGCTCGTCGGCGCCCGCCCGCGCACCAAGGGCATGGAGCGCGGTGACCTGCTCTCCGCCAACGGCGGCATCTTCAAGCCGCAGGGCAAGGCGATCAACGACAACGCCGCGGACGACATCAAGGTCCTCGTCGTCGGCAACCCGGCCAACACCAACGCGCTCATCGCGCAGGCCGCCGCCCCGGACGTCCCGGCCGAGCGCTTCACCGCGATGACCCGCCTGGACCACAACCGCGCGATCTCGCAGCTGGCCGCCAAGACCGGTGCCGCCGTCTCCGACATCAAGAAGCTGACGATCTGGGGCAACCACTCGGCCACCCAGTACCCGGACATCTTCCACGCCGAGGTCGCCGGCAAGAACGCCGCCGAGCTGGTGAACGACGAGGCGTGGCTGGCCGACTCCTTCATCCCGACCGTCGCCAAGCGCGGCGCCGCGATCATCGAGGCCCGTGGCGCCTCCTCGGCCGCCTCCGCCGCCAACGCCGCCATCGACCACGTGTACACCTGGGTCAACGGCACCGCCGCGGGCGACTGGACCTCGATGGGCATCCCGTCGGACGGCTCCTACGGCGTCCCCGAGGGCATCATCTCGTCCTTCCCGGTCACCACCGAGAACGGCACGTACAAGATCGTCCAGGGCCTGGACATCAACGAGTTCTCCCGTGCGCGCATCGACGCCTCGGTCAAGGAGCTCACCGAGGAGCGCGACGCGGTCCGCGAGCTCGGCCTGATCTGATCCACCGCCCGCGCCGTCCGCGGGCAGCCACCACGCCCCCCGTCAGCGGTCCGCCGACGGGGGCGTGGCGTTTCCCCGTTCCCGGTACGCCGGGGGCTCAGCCCTCCGCGGCCGTCCGCAGACCGGTGGCGATCGTGTCCAGGGCCGCCATGGTCCGGCGCTGGAGGCCGGGGCCGAAGGTGACCCTGGCCGCGCCCAGCGCGCCGAGCCGGGCCAGGGACGGGCCGTCCGGGCGGGCCAGCGCGTTCAGCGGACCCGGGACCGCCGCCGCCAGGCGGGGGAGCGCCTCGGGCGGGGCCATGATCGGGTAGACGCACTCGGCGCCCGCCGCCACGTACAGCAGCGCCCGCCGCACCGTCTCGGCCTCCGGATCCACCCCCTCCGGCACGCCCGTCACATACGTGTCCACGCGGGCGTTGACGAACAGCGCGTCCCCGGCCGCCGCGCGCACCGCCGCCAGCCGGTCCGCCTGCCGGCCGGCGTCCACGAGGACGCCGGCCACGGTGTCCTCCAGATTGCAGCCGACGGCACCGGCGGCCAGCAGCCGCTCGACCAGCTCCCCGGGCGGCAGCCCGTACCCGGCCTCCACATCGGCGGAGACCGGTACGGACACGGCCCGGGTGATCCGGGCCACCGCCGCGAACATCTCGTCGGCGGGCACCGCGCCGTCCGCGTACCCGAGGGAGGCGGCGACGCCCGCGCTCGGGGTGGCGAGGGCCGGGAAGCCCGCGTCGGCGAGGACCCGGGCGCTCCCGGCGTCCCACGGTCCGGGCAGGACCAGCGGATCGCCGGGGGCCCGGTCCCGGTGCAGGGCACGAAGGACGGAAGCGCTCATCGCGGGCTCCTCGGGACGGGGTGGATCAGCGGTGGTCGCCGGGGGTGTAGTGCCCCGGGACCATGCGCGTGCTGACGGCGAAGCGGTTCCAGGCGTTGATCGTGACGATCGCGCCGATCAGATGGGCCAGCTCCGCCTCGTCGAAGTGCTTGGCGGCCTTCTCGTACACCTCGTCCGGGACGAAACCGTCGGTCAGCACGGTCACCGCCTCGGCCAGTTCGATCGCGGCGATCTCCTTCGGCGTGTAGAAGTGCTGCGACTCCTCCCAGGCGCTGAGCTGCACGATCCGCTCGATCGACTCACCGGCCGCGAGGGCGTCCTTGGTGTGCATGTCGAGGCAGAACGCGCAGTGGTTGAGCTGCGAGCAGCGGATCTTCACCAGCTCGCCCAGCACCGGGTCGATGCCCCGGCGGGTCGCGGCCTCCAGCCGCGCCATCGCCTTGTAGACCTCGGGGGCGTGGTCGGTCCACGTCATGCGGGGCGTGTGCTCGGGGGTGTACTCGGAGGTCGCGTGGTGGTGCTCGTTCGTGGTCATGGCAACGACGCTACGCGGCCAGTGGCGCAGCGGTATGGTCCATTGGTGTGAAAGATGACTGGGCCACTTTTGGGGCCGACCTGCATCTCGACCTCACCGGGGCGAGCGGACTGCGGACCGGGCTGATGGACGCCCTGAGGGAGGCCGCCCGCTCGGGCCGGCTGGCGCCCGGGACCCGGCTGCCGTCCTCCCGGACCCTCGCCGCCGACCTCGGCATCGCCCGCAACACCGTCGCCGACGCCTACGCGGAGCTGGTCGCGGAGGGCTGGCTCACCGCCCGGCAGGGCTCCGGCACCCGGGTGGCCCAGCGGGCCGCCCCGCGCCCGCCGGTCCCGGCGGCCGCCCCGCGCACCCGGCCGCCGCGCGGCCGTCCCGCCCACAGCCTGATGCCCGGCTCGCCCGATCTGGCGACCTTCCCGCGCGCCGCCTGGCTGCGGGCCGCCCGCCGCGCCGTCACCCGCGCCCCGCACGACGCCTTCGGCTACGGCGACCCGCGCGGCCGCATCGAACTGCGCACGGTCCTCGCCGGCTACCTGGCACGGGCGCGCGGGGTGTACGCCGACCCCGAACGCATCGTCGTCTGCGCCGGCTTCGTCCACGGGCTGATGATGCTCGGCAAGGTCCTGCGCGCCCGCCGGGTGCGCGAGGTGGCCGTCGAGTCGTACGGACTGGACCTGCACTCCGGTCTGCTCACCGACGCCGGGCTGCGCATTCCCTGCCTGCCCCTGGACGGGCTGGGCTCCGACACCCGCGCACTGCCCGGGATGCGCGGCGCGGGCGCGGTCCTGCTCACCCCCGCCCACCAGTTCCCGACCGGGGTGCCCCTCCACCCGGACCGGCGCGCGGCGGCCGTCGACTGGGCGCGGAGCACGGGCGGGCTGATCCTGGAGGACGACTACGACGGCGAGTTCCGCTACGACCGCCAGCCCGTCGGCGCGCTCCAGGGCCTCGACCCCGAACGCGTCGTCTATCTGGGCACGGCCAGCAAGTCCCTCGCCCCGGGGCTGCGGCTGGGGTGGATGGTGGTCCCGGAGTCCCTGGTGGGCGAGGTGACCGAGGCCAAGGGGTGGAGCGACTGGTCGTCCAGCGCCCTGGAGCAGCTCACGCTCGCGGAGTTCATCGAGTCCGGCGCCTACGACCGCCATGTCCGCGCCATGCGGCTGCGCTACCGCAACCGCCGCGACCAGCTCGTCGCCGCCCTCGCCGAACGCGCCCCCGGCATCCGCGTCACCGGCATCGCCGCCGGACTCCACGCCGTCCTCGAACTCCCGCGCGGCACCGAGGCCGAGGTGATCCGCTCCGCCGCCTGGCAGGGCCTCGCCGTCCAGGGCCTCTCCTTCTTCCGCCACCCGGACGCCGACGCCCGGCGCGAGGCCCTGGTCATCGGCTACGCCACCCCGACCGACAGCGCCTGGACGGGAGCCCTGGACGCGCTCTGCCGGATCCTGCCGTGACGGGGGCGGCGGCGGGCGCGGGGGTTCAGGGACGCGCCTCCTCCACCCCCGCCCCCCGTCGGCGCCTCGCCGAAGCGGGCCAGGGCGAGCGCTCCCGCCACCGCCACGGCGAAACCGGTGACGGCGAGCGGTCCGAGGCCCTCGCGGGTGCGGTCGCCGAGCCAGACGACGCCGGCCAGGGCGGGGCCGACGGTCTCGCCCAGGACCATCCCGGCGGTCGCGGTGGTCACCGAACCGCGTTGCAGCGCCGAGGTGAGCAGCAGGAACGCCGCGCCGCCGCCCAGCAGCAGGGCGTAGACCGCCGGATCGGTGACGAGGGCGCCGGGCGACACGTCGTCGATCAGCCGTACGGCGATCTCCACCACACCGAAACCGCACCCCGCGCCCAGCCCCAGCACGAGGGCGCGGACCCGCTCGGGCAGCCGTCCGGCCGCCGCGCCGGTCAGCAGGATCCCGGCGGCGGCGCCGAGCAGCCAGAGGCCCAGACCGTCCGGGCCCGGGGCATGCCCCTCGGCCCCGGAGGACAGGGCGAGCATCCCCAGCCCCGCGCAGACCACGGCGACGGCCGTCCACTCGGTGCCGCTCAGCCGCGTCCCGAGGAGCCGCGCGGCGACGACGGCGGTGACCGCCAGACTGGCGGCCAGCGCCGCGCCCACCGCGTAGATCGGCAGGGTGCGCAGCGCGACGACCTGGAGGACGAAGCCGAGACCGTCGAGGCCCAGCCCGGCCACGTACCGCCACTGCCGCACGGCCCGCAGCAGCAGCGCCGGATCGACGCCCGCCCCGGCGTCCGGCGCGGCGGCGGCGCGGGCGGCGACGGCCTGGAGGACGGAGGCCGTGCCGAAGCAGACCGCGGAGCCGAGCGCACAGACCATCCCCAGGAGCACACCGGGACTCTACTGGCGCCCCGGCCGCCGACGGGGCCCGCGCACGGCGGTGGGCCCGGCCGCGGGTGGGTCCGGGTCCGGTCGCCCGGGGCCCACCGCCGGGCCCCCGCCCCCGTCAGCCGCGCAGCACCGCGCGCAGTTGCTCCAGGCCCCAGTCCAGGTCCTCCTTGGAGATCACCAGCGGCGGGGCGACGCGGATGGTGGAGCCGTGGGTGTCCTTGACCAGGACGCCCCGGTCCATCAGCCGCTCGGAGATCTCCCGGCCGGAGCCGAGCGCCGGATCGATGTCCACGCCCGCCCACAGCCCGCGTCCGCGCACCTCGCGCACGGCGCCGCCGCCGACGAGGAGGCCCAGCTCGCGGTGGAGGTGGTCGCCCAGCTCCGCCGCCCGCTCCTGGAACTCGCCGGTGCGCAGCATCGCGATGACCTCCAGGGCGACCGCGCAGGCCAGCGGGTTGCCGCCGAAGGTCGAGCCGTGCTCCCCGGGCCGGAAGACGCCCAGCACCTCCGCCGAGGACACCACGGCGGAGACGGGGACCACGCCGCCGCCGAGCGCCTTGCCGAGGACGTACATGTCGGGCACGACGCCCTCGTGCTCGCAGGCGAAGGTCCGTCCGGTGCGGCCGAGGCCCGACTGGATCTCGTCCGCGACGAAGAGCACCCCGCGCTCCCGGGTCAGCTCCCGGACCCCGGCCAGATAGCCGGGCGGCGGCACCAGCACCCCGGCCTCGCCCTGGATCGGCTCCAGCAGCACCGCCACGGTGTTCTCGGTCATCGCCGCCCGCAGCGCGGTGAGGTCGCCGTACGGCACGATCTCGAAGCCCGGGGTGTACGGGCCGAAGTCGGCGCGCGCCTCGTGGTCCGTGGAGAAGCTGACGATCGTGGTCGTCCGGCCGTGGAAGTTGTCGGCGGCGACGATGATCTTCGCCATGCCGTCGGGGACGCCCTTCACCCGGTAGCCCCATTTGCGGGCCGTCTTCACGGCCGTCTCCACGGCCTCCGCCCCGGTGTTCATGGGCAGCACCATCTCCATGCCGCACAGCTCGGCCAGCCGCGCGCAGAAGTCGGCGAACCGGTCGTGCTGGAAGGCGCGCGAGGTGAGGGTGACCCGTTCCAGCTGGGCCCTGGCCGCGTCGATCAGCCGGCGGTTGCCGTGGCCGAAGTTGAGCGCCGAGTAGCCGGCGAGCAGGTCGAGATAGCGCCGGCCCTCGACATCGGTCATCCAGGCCCCGTCGGCGGTGGCCACGACGACGGGCAGCGGGTGGTAGTTGTGCGCGCTGTGCGCGTCGGCGGAGGCGAGGGCACGTTCGGTGGTCGACACGGGGTCTCCGTTCGTCGTGCGGCGTGAGCCGGGGTTCTGGCCCACTTTGTATCGTCGGTCGGATCCCCCACGGGGAAACCTCCGGTACGCGGCGCGCCCGCGCCGTACCCCGTTCACACAGCCGTACGCCTTTCACACACCGGCGGCCCGAGATCGGTTCCGCACCTGAGACAATGGGTGCCATGGCCTCTGAACGTCCCCGTGTGCTCTCCGGAATCCAGCCCACCGCAGGCTCGTTCCACCTCGGCAACTACCTCGGCGCGGTCCGCCAGTGGGTGGCCCTGCAGGAATCGCACGACGCCTTCTACATGGTCGTCGACCTGCACGCGATCACCGTCCCGCAGGACCCGGCCGAACTGCGTGCGAACACCAGGCTCGCCGTCGCGCAGCTGCTCGCCGCCGGTCTGGACCCGGAGCGCTGCACGCTCTTCGTGCAGAGCCATGTGCCCGAGCACGCCCAGCTCGGCTGGGTGATGAACTGCCTGGCCGGTTTCGGCGAGGCCTCCCGGATGACGCAGTTCAAGGACAAGTCGGCCAAGCAGGGCAGCGACCGCACCACGGTCGGGCTGTTCACCTACCCGCTGCTGATGGTCGCCGACATCCTGCTCTACCAGGCCGACGAGGTCCCGGTGGGCGAGGACCAGCGCCAGCACCTGGAGCTGACCCGCAATCTCGCGGAGCGCTTCAACGGCACCTACGGCGACACGTTCACGATCCCGGACCCGTACATCCTCAAGGAGACGGCGAAGATCTACGACCTCCAGGACCCGTCCTCGAAGATGAGCAAGTCCGCGGCGACGGCCAAGGGTCTGATCAACCTTCTGGACGAGCCGAAGGTGACCGCCAAGAAGGTGAAGAGCGCCGTCACGGACACCGAGGCCGTGATCCGCTTCGACCAGGTGGAGAAGCCCGGCGTCAGCAATCTGCTGTCGATCTACTCGACGCTCACCAACACGTCGGTCGCCGACCTGGAGCAGAAGTACGAGGGCAAGGGCTACGGTGCGCTGAAGACGGACCTCGCCGAGGTCATGGTCGACTTCGTCACACCGTTCCGCACCCGGACCCAGGAATATCTCGACGACACCGAGACGCTGGACTCCATTCTGGCCAAGGGCGCGGAGAAGGCGCGTGCCGTCGCGGCCGAGACCCTGGCGCGGACCTACGAGCGGATGGGCCTTCTGCCCGCCAAGCACTGAGTCCAAGGACCCTGGCGTCCGGGCCTCCACAGGCGGCACACTGGCGGCGTGAAGTATGCGGCCGTCAGTGGCTGAAAACAGACCATCGAGCATGGAGGAGAACGACGTGGGGACCGTAACGCTCGGCGTTTCGATCGCGGTCCCGGAGCCCTACGGCAGCCTGCTCCAGGAGCGGCGCGCGAGCTTCGGGGACCCTGCCGCACACGGCATTCCCACCCACGTCACCCTGCTGCCGCCGACCGAGGCGGAGGCGGCCGACCTCCCGGCGATCGAGGCGCATCTGTCCTCGGTCGCCACGGCCGGCCGCCCCTTCCCGATGCGGCTCTCCGGCACGGGCACCTTCCGCCCGCTCTCGCCGGTCGTCTTCGTCCAGGTCGTCGAGGGCGCGGCGGCCTGCTCCTGGCTCCAGAAGAGGGTCCGGGACGCCTCCGGGCCGCTGGTCCGCGAGCTCCAGTTCCCGTACCACCCGCACGTCACCGTGGCCCACGCCATCTCCGAGTCCGCGATGGACCGGGCCTACGAGGAGCTGGGCGACTACGAGGCGGCGTGGACCTGCGGCTCCTTCGCGCTCTACGAACAGGGCCCGGACGGCGTCTGGCGCAAGATCCACGAGTTCCCGTTCGGCGCGGGCGGCGGCGCGTCCGCCGTGCCCGCGCAGAGCGGCAGCGCGGTGGACGCACCCTCCTTCCACCCCTGAGAGCCCGGGGCGGCGAGCCCCCCGTACGCCCCTCAGACCGGCAGCCGGCGGAACAGTGGCCTCGGCACATGCCGCAGCGCCGCCATCACCCCGCGCAGCGCGCCCGGCACCCACACCGTCTCCGCGCGCCTGCGCAGCCCCGCCACGATCGCGTCCGCGACCTCGTCGGGCGTGGTCACCAGCGGCGTCCGCAGAAGCGGAACCCGTGTCAGCCGCGGCTCCTGCGCGTACCCCCGGCCCTCGGCGCTCCGCACCGGGCCGGGGCGGACGATCATCACCTGCACGCCCGTGCCGTACAGGGCGTCCCCGAGGCCCTGGGCGAAGGCGTCCAGCCCCGCCTTGCTGGAGCCGTAGATGAAGTCGGCGCGCCGGGCGCGCTCCCCGGACACCGAGGACAGCACCACCAACGAGCCGTGCCCCTGCGCCTGGAGCGCGCCCGCGCACACCAGCCCGGCCGAGACCGCCCCCGTGTAGTTCGTCTGCGCCACCCGGACCGCGCCGAGCGGTTCCTCCTCGTCGCGTTCCTGGTCACCGGCGACGCCGAAGGCCAGCAGCACCATGTCGATGTCGCCCTCGGCGAAGATCTTGCCGAGGCCGGTCTCGTGGGACTCGGTGTCCAGGGCGTCGAAGTCGACGGTACGGACATAGGCCCCCCGGCCGCGCAGCTCGGCGGCGGCCGCGTCCAGCTCGGGGGAGGGGCGGCCGGCCAGCCAGACCGTACGGGTGCGGCGGGCGATCAGCCGGCGGGCGGTGGCGAGCCCGATCTCCGACGTGCCGCCGAGGATCAGCAGGGACTGGGGGGCACCGAAGGCGTCCTTCACGAGCACACTCCTTGAGACGGTGGACGGCGGTTCACGGCGGTTCACGGCGGTTCACTGAGGGTCATGGCTGTTCACGGCTGTTCACGACCGGCGGTGAGAGGGGCGCCGGCCGGTGATGGCCGGGTCAGAGGCCCAGCCGGCGCGACAGGTCCGACCGGAAGGCGCCGTGCGGGTCCAGCTCGGCGCGCAGGGCCCGGAAGGCGTCCAGCCGGGGATACATCGCGGCCGCGGCGGCCGGGCGCATCCGGGAGTCGTCGGTCAGACAGACCCGCCCGCCGGCCGCCGCCACGTCCTCGTCCAGCCGGTCCAGCAGCCGGGCCAGCCCCGGCAGCCCGGCCGGCAGGTCCAGGGCCAGGCTCCAGCCGGGCCGCGGGAACGACGGCCAGCCGGCGTCCGCCGCGCCGAAGCGCCCCAGCGCGGCGGAGTACGCGGGGACGCGCCGCTGGGCGAGGCCCCGGACGATCCGGCGCACCGTCTCGGCCCTGTTGTCCCCGACGGTGAACGCGTAGTGCACCAGACCGCCCCGGCCGCCGACCCGGCTGCCGTACGGTCCGGTGTCCTGCGGGGCGAAGAACGCGCCGATCCGGCGGAGTTCGCCGGTGCGGGAGCGCGGGGCGCGCCGGTAGCGCAGCTCGTTGACCGCGGCGGCGGCCAGCCGGCCGGCCGGACCCCCGGGCACCGGCTCCGGGAAGCGCGCGGAGGAAGGGCGGAGGGCCGGCACCGTGCGCCGGGCGTGCGCGGGGAGCGCGGCGAGGACGTCGGGGGAGACGTGCTCCCCCCGGGTCAGGATCCCCCGTCCCGTCGCCCGGCCCCGGGCGGTGAGGTCGACCCAGGCGGAGGCGTAGTGCCGGCGGCGGCCCCCGGTGGCCAGGCGCGTCATCAGATCGTCGAGGTCCAGGGCCCGTTCGGTGTCGACGGCGATCAGCGGGGTGCGGGCCGGGCGCAGCCGGAGCGTGGCCGAGAGGATCACCCCGGTCAGCCCCAGACCGCCCGCGGTGGCCTCGAAGAGCGGGGTGCCGGGCAGCACCTCGCGGATCTCGCCGTCCGCCGTGAGGAGCGCGAACTCCGTGACATGGCGCGAGAAGGCGCCCGCCGCGAGGTGGTTGCTCCCGTGGGCGTCGGAGCCGAGTGCCCCGCCCACCGTGACGTACCGCCCGCCCGGCGCCACCGGCGGCAGCCAGCCGAGCGGCAGCAGCACCTCGCGCAGCCGCCGCAGGCTGACCCCGGCGTCGCAGACCACCGTGCCGCGTTCCGCGTCGACGGTGCGGATCCGGTCGAGCCCCGTCATGTCGAGGACCGACCCCCCGGCGTTCTGCGCCGCGTCCCCGTGGGCCCGGCCCAGGCCGCGGGCGATCGAACCGCGCGGCCCGCAGCCGCGCACGGTCGCCGCCGCCTCCTCGTAACTGCGGGGGCGGAAGCGCAGCGCGGTGGTCGGGGCGGTGCGGCCCCAGCCGGTCAGGGACACGGTGTCGACGGACATGGGGGTGACCGTATCGTCCGAGAAAACACCTTTGAGGGATTTGTTACAACACTCACCGAAATGGGTGATTGAGGGGGAGTCACTCCCTCCCCGCCGCAGCGGACACCCGTTTTCGCCGTCCGGGAGGGTAGTCGTACGTCCATGGACTGGCTGAAGAAACTCCCCGTCATCGGGCCGCTCGTCTCCCGGCTGATGGAGACCCACGCCTGGCGCAGCTACGAGACGCTGGACCGCGTCCACTGGACCCGGCTCGCCGCGGCGATCACGTTCATCAGCTTCCTGGCGCTCTTCCCGCTGATCGCGGTCGGCGCGGCGATCGGCGCGGCCCTGCTCTCCACCGAGCAGCTCCACAAGATCGAGGACAAGATCGCCGAGCAGGTGCCCGGCATCTCCGACCAGCTCGGCATCGGCAATCTGGTGGCCCACGCGGGGACGATCGGGCTGGTGGCCGGTGCGCTGCTGCTGTTCACGGGCATCGGCTGGGTCGGCTCGATGCGGGACTGCCTGCGCGCGGTCTGGGGGAAGGACGACCAGGACCTGGGCAATCCGGTGCTGCGCAAAGTCAAGGACGCCGGGGTGCTGTTCGGGCTCGGCGGCGCGGCCCTGCTGACCCTGGCGATCTCCTCGGTGGGCTCGGTGGCCGTCGACCGGTTCGCGGATCTGCTCGGCATCCCGTCCAGCGGCGCGGGCGGCGTACTGCTGCGGGTGGCCGCGCTGCTGGTCGCCGCCGTCGCCAACTTCCTGCTGCTGCTCTATCTGCTGACCCTGCTGCCCGGCGTCGAACCGCCGCGCCGGCCGCTCGTGGTGGCCGCCGTGATCGGCGCCGTCGGCTTCGAACTGCTCAAGCTGCTGCTCGGCAGCTATATGAAGGGCGTCGCCTCCAAGAGCATGTACGGCGCCTTCGGCGTGCCGATCGCGCTGCTGCTCTGGATCAACTTCACCGCCAAGCTGCTGCTGTTCTGCGCCGCCTGGACGGCGACGCCGAGCCGGTCGGCGGAGCGGGCGGCGGACGCGGAACAGGGCCCCGAGCCCGCCGCCGGCGGCTCCACGCTCAGCGGCGGGGGATCCGGCGCACCAGGTCCGGGAGCGGCCAGCGCCGGTTGACCAGGAACGCCGCCCCGGCCAGCAGCACCAGCACCCCGCCGGTGATGCCGAAGGCGACGCCCATCCCGCTGGATCCGCCGGAGGCCGCGGCCTTCTTCGCGGTCTGCGGCCCGTTCCCCCGGTCGGCGGCGGGCTTGCCCGCCTCCGCGCCCTTGCCGGTCCCGGTCGCGTCCTCCAGGGACTTCGGCGCGACCAGCTCGCCGACCGGGGTGACCTTGCCGCTCGCGGCGAAGCCCCAGTCGAGCAGCTTGGCGGCCTCCTTGTAGACGGCGTGCGTCTCGTCGGACGAGGGGTTCATGACGGTGACGAGCAGCACCCTGCCGTTGCGCTCGGCGACTCCGGTGAAGGTGTTGCCGGCGTGCGTCGTGTAGCCGTTCTTGACCCCGGCGATGCCCTTGTACGGGGTGACGCCGTCCGCCCCGGTCAGCAGCCGGTTGGTGTTCTGGATGCCGAAGGTCTCGCGCTTCTTGCCCTTCTCCTGCTTGCCCGGGAACTGCGCGGTGGACGTCGCGCAGTACTCCCGGAAGTCCGCCTTCTGGAGCCCGCTGCGGGCGAACAGCGAGAGGTCGTACGCGCTGGAGACCTGCCGGGGCGCGTCGTACCCGTCGGGCGAGACCACCGTGGTGTCCAGCGCCTGGAGCTCCACCGCGTGCGCCTGCATGTCGGCGACGGTCTTGGGCACGCCCCCGTACATCGACGCCAGCACGTGCACCGCGTCGTTGCCCGAGCGCAGGAAGACCCCCAGCCACAGGTCGTGCACCGTGTAGCTCAGGTCCTCCTTGACCCCGACCAGGCTGCTGCCCTCACCGAGATCGGCCAGGTCCTCGTCCTTCACCGTGTACGCGAGCGTCTTCGGCTGGAGCGCGGGCGACTCGATCAGCGTGTCGGCGAAGAGCATCTTCAGCGTGGAGGCCGGGGGCAGCCGCCAGTGCGGATTGTGCGCGGCGAGCACCTCGCCGCTCTCCGCGTCCGAGACCATCCAGGACCTGCCTGTCAGCCCCTTGGGCAGCACCGGGGCGCCCGCGCCCAGATTCACCTGGGTTCCGCTCATACCGAGCTGGGCGCCGCCGATCTTCGACATGACGGCGGGCGGTTTCGGCTCGCCGTCGTCCTCGTCGCCCCCGGCCGCCGACGCGGGAGCGGCAAGGAAAGCGGACAGCAAAACGGCAGAGGTGACCGACAACGCGGTCTTCTTGAGAGCTGACACGGTCGAAAACGTACATGCAGTTGATCTGAATATGGACCCCGACGCTATGACCCGCCGTGCGCTCCGCCGGGACAGCCCACCCCGGACGAAGCCCCCGCAGGGCGGCGGAGATACTGACTTCATGAAGCTCAGCCGCCCCGTCTCCTGGTTCCTGCTCGCTTTCGGGGTGTGGAGCTGGTTCATCTGGATCACTTTCGTCAAGAACCTCTGGAAGGACGGCAGTGGTCTCGCCTTCGACGACGCGGGTGACCCCACCGCCTACTTCTGGGTGCATCTGCTGCTCGCCATCACGTCCTTTCTCCTGGGGACGGCGGTCGGCGTCATCGGGTTCCGGGGCGTCAGGGCCCTGCGCCGCCCGGCGGAGTAGAGAGCCGGTTTCCGGCCGGACCTGACACCGGACGAACAAGGACGAACGAGGCGGGGGACATACGTATGGCGGTCGTCGGACTCGCACTGATCGCGGTCGTGGTGCTCGCACTGCTGGTGCTGGTCCACCGGTACGTGTGGCGCCGCTTCGTCGGCGACACGACGGCCCCGGGCAGCCCGCTGCGCCGGGCCGGCACCGTGGCGGCGTACGTCCTGCCGCTGCTCAGCGTCGGCGCGCTGGTCTCCGGCCGCGCGGGCGCGCCGTTCTGGCTCCAGCGGGTCCTGGCCTGGCCGGGCTACCTCTGGCTGGCCGCCCTGCTCTATCTGACGCTCGCTCTGCTGGTGGGCGAGGCGGTACGGCCGCTGCTGCGCCGGGCGCTGGAGCGCCGGGCTGCGGCGCGGGAACCGGACGCCGTGCCGGTGCCCGCGACCCCCGGCGACACCGCGACCTCCCGTGCGGACGGCTCGGGCTCCTCGTCCGTCGTGACCGAGGCACCCCCGGCCGCCGCCCCGACCACCCCCGCATCCCCCTCCCGGCGGCTCTTCGTCGCGCGGACCGTCGGCGGCGCGGCGGCCGTCGCCGGGCTCGGGACCACCGCCTACGGCACCTACGGGGTGCTGCGCGGCCCCCGGGTCAAGCGCGTCACCGTCCCGCTCGCCCGGCTGCCCCGCTCCGCGCACGGCTTCCGGATCGCCGTCGTCAGCGACATCCACCTGGGCCCGGTCCTGGGCCGGGCCCACACCCGGCGGATCGTCGACACGGTCAACCGGACCCAGCCCGATCTGATCGCGGTCGTCGGGGACCTGGTCGACGGCACGGTCGCCGACCTCGGGCCCGCCGCCGAACCGCTCGCCGGACTGCGCTCCCGGCACGGCGCGTTCTTCGTCACGGGCAACCACGAGTACTACTCGGGCGCCGCCCCCTGGGTCGAGCACGTCAGGGAACTGGGCCTGCACCCGCTGGAGAACGCCCGGGTGGAGATCGCCGGATTCGATCTCGCCGGCGTCAACGACGTGGCGGGCGAGAGCGAGGGGCAGGGCCCCGACTTCGGGCGGGCCCTCGGCGACCGCGACCGCACCCGCGCCGCCGTCCTCATGGCCCACCAGCCGGTCGTCATCGACGAGGCCGTCGAGCACGGGGTGGACCTCCAGCTCTCCGGGCACACCCACGGCGGCCAGCTCTGGCCGGGCAACTACATCGCGGAGCTGTCCAACCCCACCGTCGCCGGGCTCGAACGGTACGGCGACACCCAGCTCTACGTGACGCGCGGCGCCGGTGCCTGGGGGCCGCCCGTCCGGGTCGGCGCGCCCTCCGACATCACCGTCGTGGAACTGGCCTCGAAACAGGCGTGAACCGGGCACGGACACCCTCGGGACGCCTCATGGGGTGACCGGGGGTGAACCCTCTGTATTCGACCTTACGGTGCAAGGTTTCAAGTAAAGAACAAAAGGCTATGAGCCTCAGATTTCCTCTTCCTGATGTGAAAAGCGTGTGATTGGCTGAGTGCGAACTTGTGCGGTGACCTGCGCCTCTGATGCGCGTCACCGAGGTGGGGCTGGTAAGGGAGAGCACGTCAATGCGGTCGGTCCGGCTACGGATTCTCGCGATTCTCGCGGTATTGCTCATCGCAGGCGTAGGCGCCTGGCAGCTGCTTCCCTCCGATGAGGCCAGCACCGATCCCGTGACGGTCGGCACGACCGACGAGGTCACCTCGCTCGACCCGGCCGGCGCGTACGACGCGGGTTCCTGGGCGATGTACAGCAACGTCTACCAGTCGCTCATGACGTTCAAGTCCGGGGCGATCGTGCCCGAGCCGGACGCGGCCGAGGAGTGCCACTTCGTCGGTGCGAAGCTGCAGACCTACCAGTGCACGCTCCGGGACGACGTCACCTTCTCCGACGGCAAGAAGATCACCGCCGAGGACGTCAAGTACTCCTTCGACCGCATGATGGCGATCAAGGTCGACGTCGGTCCCTCGGTGCTCTTCCCGAGCCTGAAGAACGTGGTGGCCAAGGGCCTCACCGTCACCTTCAACCTCTCGGCGCGCGACGCCACCTTCCCGCAGAAGCTCGCCACCGGCGCGGGCTCCATCGTGGAGAAGGAGGCCTACTCGGAGCACAAGCTGCGCGGCGACAACAAGGTCACGGGCTCCGGGCCGTACGTGCTGAAGTCGTACGAACCGGGCGTCTCCGCCCAGCTGGTGCCCAACTCGCGGTACAAGGGCGCGCTGAAGAGCACCGGCGGCCCGGTCACCGTGCGCTACTACAAGCAGTCGGAAGACCTCCTGGCGGCCTGGAAGTCCGGCAAGGTCGACGTGACGCACCGCCAGCTCCCGCCGTCCACGCTCGCCGAGCTGGACACGGCCGACGTCGACCAGCGCGTGACCGAGGCCGACAGCGCCGAGATCCGCAACCTGGTCTTCAACGTCCGCAAGGGCGCCCCGCTCGCCAACAAGAAGGTCCGCCAGGCCATCGCGTCGCTCATCGACCGCGCCCCGCTGGTGACCGACATCTACAAGGGCACCGTCGAACCGCTGTACTCGCTGATCCCGCAGGGCTACATCGGGCACAGCACCCCGTTCTTCGACGCCTACCCCTCGCCCAACCCGAAGCGGGCCCGGGAACTGATGCAGGAGGCGGGCGTCCAGCTGCCGGTCCACATCACCTTCGCCTACCGCGCCTCGGACGAGTCGTACAAGAAGGAGACGGCGGAGATCCGCCGCCAGCTGGAGGCGGACGGGCTGTTCAAGGTCTCGGTGAAGGAGGTCGAGTGGCAGGCCTTCCAGAAGGGGTACGCGAACGGCGCGTACGACGCGTACACCGTCGGCTGGCTCCCCGACTACCCGGACCCCGACACCTTCAGCCAGCCGCTCGTCGGCCGTGACAACAGCCTCCACAACGGCTACACCAGCACCAAGATGGACCAGCTGATCGCCGCCACGCTCCAGTACAGCGACCGCAGCCGGACCTCCGCCGACTTCAAGTCGCTGCAGAAGCTCGTCGGCGAGGACGTGCCGCTGGTGCCGCTGTGGCAGAAGAAGGACTACGTCGTCGCCAAGCCGGAGATCTCCGGATCGCAGTACCTCACCGACGGCACCGGCATCTGGCGCCTGTGGGAGCTGGGCCGGATCTGATCCGCCCCGTACGCGCACGACAGCGGCCGCCCCGGTCTCCCGGGGCGGCCGCTTCGCCGTCGCCGCCCGCGCTACCGCGCCGCCGCGCCGGGCAGGAACTCCTCCAGCACGTCGTGGATCTGGCGGACCAGCGGACGCAGCACCCGGAAACGGGACAGCGCGATGGCGCGGGCGGCGATCGGCGCGGTCCGCTCGACCAGCCGGCGGCTGCGCTCGGCGCCCTCCGTGCGGTCGTACACCCAGAACAGCACCAGGCCCATCTGCATCAGCCACATCAGCCGCGGCAGGACCTCGGCGAGCTGGGGGTCGGTCCGGGTCGAGGAGCCGGACAGACAGCGCTCCTGGATGGCGACCGCCGCCTCACGGGCCGGGAGCGAATCGGGGGAGAAGGGGCTGAGCGGGCTCTCCGGGTCGGCGGCGTTCTTGAAGAACTGGGCGGCGAAGCGGTGGTACTGCCCGGCCACGTCCAGCCAGCACAGCAGGACCCCGCGGATGCGCACCGCGAGGTCCCGGTCGCCGTCCAGGACCGGCCCGACCGCCTCCGCGTGCTCGGCGGCCAGCCGGTCGTAGAAGCCCTGGACGAGGTGTTCCTTGGAGGCGAAGTAGTAGTACGCGTTCCCCACGGAGACGCCGGCCTCCTGCGCGATGGCCCGCATCGTCGTCTTGTCGTAGCCGCGTTCCTGGAAGAGCCGGAGCGCGGTTCCGAGGATGAGCGTGCGGGTCTGTTCGCTCTTGGGGGCCTTGGCCTCCCCGGCGTTCTTCACGTGCTTCACCACGGACCCGAGGGTATCGGTGCGGCCCGCCCCCGTCCGCCGTCCCTACGACTCCGCGACCGGCTCCCGCACCCCGGGACCCGGTTCCGGGGCCGTCCGCGCCGGGTCCGTGAAGCGCCGCACCCCCGGCACCGCCGCGGTGGCCGCACAGGCCGCGCCGACCGTCAGACCGGCCACCAGCAGCGGGGTCTCCACGCCCCACCGGGAGGCGGCGAGCGGGGCCAGGGCGTAGCCGAGCGGGGTCGCGCCCAGCGAGAGCAGCCAGTCGTACGAGGTGACGCGGGCCAGCGCGTGGGCGGGGACGGCCGACTGGACCGCGGTCTCCCAGACCGGGTTGAGGAAGCCGAGGCCGGCCATGGCCACCCCGTAGGCGGTGATGCTCAGGGCGACGGGCGCGTGCGCGGCCAGCAGGCAGAGCGGCAGGACGTAGAGCGCGCCGCAGAGATTGGCGCAGAGCACCGGACGGCGGGGCCGTACGCGGCCGGCCGCCAGCGAGCCCAGCAGCAGCCCGACGGCCCCGGCCTGGAGGAAGACCACCCAGACGCCCTTGCCGCCCAGGTCCGCGAGGAAGAGGGCCGGACCGACCGTCATCAGGACGGCCGCCCCGCCGTTCCAGAGGGCGTGGGCGATCAGGCTCGTCCAGT
The DNA here is from genome assembly GCF_055559335.1 of Streptomyces sp. NPDC024555. Classification (NCBI taxonomy): domain Bacteria; kingdom Bacillati; phylum Actinomycetota; class Actinomycetes; order Kitasatosporales; family Streptomycetaceae; genus Streptomyces; species Streptomyces sp. NPDC024555. Next base: position 212,367 of record NZ_JBVHKV010000009.1, on the reverse strand, counting down.
ACCAGTCGCGGCCCCGGACCTCGTCCCAGCCCTCCTTCAGATCGGCGGCCAGCGAGCGGCGCGCGATCGGCACGTGCCGGACCTCGATCGCGGCCAGCAGCGCCGCGCTCACCGCGAAGCTCACCCCGTCCAGCACGAAGGCCCAGCCGGGACCGGCGGTGAGGACCAGCGCCCCGGCGACGGCCGGCCCGCCGATCCGGGTGGTGCTCGCGGCCACCGCCATCAGGGCGTTGGCGCGCAGCAGTCCGGACCCGGCGACGGTGCCCCGGACCAGCGGGGAGACGGTCGGCATGGCGAAGGCCCCGGCGGCGCCGCCGATCGCCTCGGCCACCGCGATCTGCCAGAGGGCCGGGGTGCCCGAGAGCAGTTCGGCGCCGACGAAGAGCTGGCTGACGCACCGCACGGCGTCGGTGGTCAGCGCGACCGTACGGGCGTTGAAGCGGTCGCCCACCACACCGCCCAGCGGCAGCAGGAGCAGTTTGGGGACCATGGCGCAGGCGAGCACCAGGGCGAGGGCGCCGGTCGAGCCGGTGGCCAGGTAGACGGCGAGGGTGAGCGCGGCGGGGATGGCCGCGTCGCCGAGCAGCGAGAGGCTCCGGCCGATGAAGAGCAACCGGAAGGAGCGGATCCGTAAGGGATGGGGCGGGGCGGCGGACTTCGGAGCGGCGGGCTGAGACATGCGGGGCAATCTATTTCGCGAGCAAACTGTTCGTCAACGAAATATTAGATACCGAAGGGATGTTGACGGTCCGGCGTAGGGTGGGGGCATGGAGCAACGCGACTGGACCGACGGCCACGTCGAGCGGTGGAAGCCGGTCCTCCCCGAACTCGACCCGGACGTCGAGGGCGCCGTCACCCGGATGAAGAAGCTCTCCGTCCATCTGCGCCGGGTGCGCGAGCAGTCGCTGGTCGACTTCGACCTGGACCGCCAGGAGTTCGACACCCTCCACAAGCTCGCCGGACGCGGCGGCACGGCCGCTCCCTCCGAACTGGCCGCCGACCTCGATCTCGCCCCCGCCTCCGTCACCGGCCGGCTGGACGCCCTGGAGCGCCGCGGCTTCGTCCGCCGCACCCCCTCCACCACCGACCGGCGCCGCGTCGACGTGGAGCTGACCGACGAGGGCCGCGCCACCTGGGTCGGCGCGATGGAGGTCCTCGGCAACGAGGAGGAGCGCCTGCTGGGCGTCCTGTCCGCCCAGGAGCGCACCCTGCTCAACGCGATGCTGCGGCGCGTCATGGTCCTCGCCGAGGCCCGGGGCGAAGCCGACTGGTGACCGCCCGCGGCGGTCAGTCCGCGCGGCGGTCGGGCCCCAGAAGACCGCCGCCCGACGTCAGTTCGGCGCGCAGTTCGTCCGGGGAGAGCGCCAGGAGCGCGCCGGCCGCCCTGTTCCACTCCTCGGCCGCCCGCTCCACCCCGTCCCGGAAACCGCGCCGCAGCGCCCGCCCCGCCAGCAGCAGCGCCACCGCCGCCACCGGCCGCAGCAGCCACCGCCCCCGCACGCTCGCCGCGACCTCCACCCGCCAGCAGCCGTCCCCCGACCGCCGCGGCCGCAGCGACAACCGCACCTCCCCCAGCCGATGCCGCACCCGCCCCGTGGCCGGAGCCCTAGGGTCTTCCGTTCGGATCAGGCTGGGCTCGCGGGGTGTGGCACGCACTCCCCCACGGTCTCGGCTGCGCTCGACCACGGGGGGACCCCCTCCGGCGTTGTCGTCGGTTGCCGACGCTCCGCGTTGACGCCCTCCTCCGCCTTGCAGCCGCACGCGCCACACCCCGCTCCCTGATCCAGCCTGATCCGAACGGAAGACCCTCGCCCCCGCCGGAGCCCCCGCTGGCAGTTCCGCCGCCGCCCACCAGGCCGCCAGATCGACCCGCGCCCGCCCCGTCCCGCGTTGCAGCGCCCCGGAGCCCTCCGCGCCCCGCATCCGGCCCTCGGCCTCCAGCAGCCGGGGCCGCTCCGGTGTCGTCAGCCGCACCGTCAGCCGCGCGGAGAGGTCCGGCGCGCTCATCAGCTGCTCCACCGCGACCGGGCCGCCCCGCCGCCACTCCCGTATCCGCAGCACGATCCGTTCCCGGACGTCCGGCTCCACCACCTCGTAACGGGCCCCGGGACGCAGATGACGGCCGCCGGTCAGCCGCAGGTCCGGCACCGGCCGGCCGTCGGGCATCAGCACCGTGCCGCCGCGCGCCCGGGTGGACTCGGCGATCTCCAGCAGCAGCGAGGTCAGCTCCCGCAGCCGGTCCCGCTCCACCGCCACGACCTCGACGGAATGCCTGAGTACGGCCATGCGCCCCGCCCCTCCCGAGGAACCGGCCCCCGGCACCCGCCGCGCCGGGGAGCCGCGTCCGACCGTACGCCAAACGGCCCCGCCCTCCGCGGACGTGCTGCGGAGGGCGGGGCCGTGCGGAAGCGGGGGATCAGAAGCGACGCGTGATCAGCGCGCGCTTGACCTCTTGGATCGCCTTGGTGACCTCGATGCCGCGCGGGCAGGCGTCCGTGCAGTTGAAGGTGGTGCGGCAGCGCCACACACCGTCACGGTCGTTGAGGATCTCCAGGCGCTGCTCGCCGCCCTCGTCGCGCGAGTCGAAGATGAAGCGGTGCGCGTTGACGATCGCCGCCGGGCCGAAGTACTGGCCGTCGTTCCAGAACACCGGGCACGAGGACGTGCACGCGGCGCACAGGATGCACTTGGTGGTGTCGTCGAAGCGCTCGCGGTCCTCGGGGGACTGCAGACGCTCGCGGGTCGGCTCGTTCCCCTTGGTGATGAGGAAGGGCATGACGTCGCGGTAGGCCTGGAAGAACGGGTCCATGTCGACCACGAGGTCCTTGAGGACCGTGAGGCCCTTGATGGCCTCGATCGTGATCGGCTTCTCCGGGTTCAGGTCCTTGATCAGCGTCTTGCAGGCGAGCCTGTTCTTGCCGTTGATCCGCATGGCGTCCGAACCGCAGATGCCGTGCGCGCAGGAGCGGCGGAACGTGAGCGTCCCGTCCTGGTTCCACTTGATCTTGTGAAGGGCGTCGAGGACACGCTCCTTCGGGTCGATCTCGATCTGGAAGTCCTGCCACTGGGCCTCGTCGGAGACCTCCGGGTTGAACCGCCGGATGCGGAACGTCGCCGTGATGTACGGCGAGTCGGCGAAGCCGGCCTCGGGCTCGGGAGCCTTGTCGGCCTTGTCCAGGGTGGGTGTAGCCATCAGTACTTACGCTCCATCGGCTGGTAGCGGGTCTGGACGACCGGCTTGTAGTCCAGCCGGATCGACTCGGTGCCGTCGTCGGCGACCTCGCGGTACGCCATGGTGTGGCGCATGAAGTTGACGTCGTCGCGGTTGGGGTAGTCCTCGCGGTAGTGACCGCCGCGCGACTCCTTGCGGGCCAGCGCCGACGTCGCCATGACCTCGGCCAGGTCGAGCAGGTTGCCCAGCTCGATGGCCTCCAGCAGGTCCGTGTTGAACCGCTTGCCCTTGTCCTGGATCGACACGTCGAGGTAGCGCTTGCGCAGCTCCGCGATCGTGTCGACCGCCGTCTTGATCGTCTGCTCGGTGCGGAACACCATCACGTTGGCGTCCATGCACTCCTGGAGCTCCTGGCGGATCGTCGCGACCCGCTCGGTGCCCGTGGAGTTGCGCAGCCGCTCGACCTGGTCGACGACCGTCCGGGCCGGGTCCTCGGGCAGCGCGACGAAGTCGTGCGTCGAGGCGTACTCGGCGGCGGCGATGCCCGACCGGCGTCCGAAGACGTTGATGTCGAGCAGCGAGTTCGTCCCCAGGCGGTTGGCACCGTGCACGGAGACGCAGGCGACCTCGCCGGCGGCGTACAGGCCCGGGACGACGGTGGTGTTGTCGGCCAGCACCTCGCCCTCGACGTTGGTCGGGATGCCGCCCATGGCGTAGTGCGCGGTCGGCTGGATCGGGATCGGGTCCGTGTAGGGCTCGATGCCGAGGTACGTACGCGCGAACTCGGTGATGTCCGGGAGCTTGGCGTCCAGCTGCTCCGGCGGCAGGTGCGTCAGGTCCAGGTAGACGTGGTCGCCCTCGGGACCGCAGCCGCGGCCCTCGCGGATCTCCGTGTAGATGGAGCGCGAGACGACGTCGCGGGAGGCGAGGTCCTTCATGACGGGCGCGTACTTCTCCATGAAGCGCTCGCCGTCCTTGTTGCGGAGGATGCCGCCCTCACCGCGGGCGCCCTCCGTCAGCAGGATGCCCATGCGCCAGATGCCCGTCGGGTGGAACTGGAAGAACTCCATGTCCTCCAGCGGCAGACCCCGGCGGTAGCAGGCGGCCTGGCCGTCACCGGTCAGGGTGTGCGCGTTCGACGTCACCTTGAAGAACTTGCCGGTGCCGCCCGAGGCGTAGATGACCGACTTCGCCTGGAAGACGTGGATCTCGCCGGTGGCCAGCTCGTAGGCGACGACGCCGGCGGACTTCTTGACGCCGTCCTCCTCGACGACCAGCTGGTCCAGGACGTAGAACTCGTTGAAGAACTCCACGCCCTCCTTGACGCAGTTCTGGTAGAGCGTCTGGAGGATCATGTGGCCGGTGCGGTCGCCCGAGTAGCAGGCGCGGCGGACCGGGGCCTCGCCGTGGTTGCGGGAGTGACCGCCGAACCGGCGCTGGTCGATCTTGCCCTGGGGCGTACGGCCGAACGGCAGGCCCATCTTCTCCAGGTCGAGAACGGCGTCGATGGCCTCCTTCGCCAGGATCTCGGCGGCGTCCTGGTCGACCAGGTAGTCACCGCCCTTGATCGTGTCGAAGGTGTGCCACTCCCAGTTGTCCTCCTCCACGTTGGCCAGCGCGGCGGCCATGCCGCCCTGCGCGGCGCCCGTGTGGGAGCGGGTGGGGTAGAGCTTGGTCAGCACGGCGGTGCGGCTGCGCTTGGTCGACTCGATGGCCGCGCGCATGCCGGCGCCGCCGGCGCCGACGATGACGGTGTCGTACTTGTGGATCTGCATGGTTTACCTCTGGTCTTCGGGCCCGGCGCCTAGCGGATGTTCGGGTCGAAGGTGAAGATCACCAGCGTGCCCAGCAGGACGGTGAACACCGTGGCGGTGTACAGGAGCATCTTCAGCCAGAAGCGGGTGTTGTCCCGTTCGGCGTAGTCGTTGATGACCGTACGGAGACCGTTGGCGCCGTGCAGCATGGCGAGCCACAGCATGGCGAGGTCCCAGACCTGCCAGAACGGCGAGGCCCAGCGGCCGGCGACGAAGGCGAAGCCGATCTTGGAGACACCGCCGTCCAGCACCAGCTGGATCAGCAGGTGGCCGAGGACCAGGACCACCAGCACGATGCCCGACAGGCGCATGAAGAGCCAGGCGTACATCTCGAAGTTGGTGCGCGAGCCCTTGGGCGTCTTGCCGGTCCGCTTGCGCGGCGGCTCGATGACGGGCGCGGGATTGTCGACGTCGTACAGCGAAACGCCTTCGACGGCGCCGATCGCGGAAGTCTCGGTGGACATGGGCCTCAGCTCCCGAAGAGTTCGCGGACGGCGTGGCCGAGCACCGGGTACAGCGCCCCGATCATCAGCACGATCCAGATGCCCAGCACGGTCCAGAGCATCTGCTTCTGAACGCGCGGGCCCTTGGCCCAGAAGTCCACGGCGACGATGCGCAGACCGTTCAGCGCGTGGAAGAGAATCGCGGCCACCAGGCCGTATTCCAGCAGCGCGACGATCGGCGTCTTGTACGTGGACACGACGTCGTCGTACGCCTCGGGGGAGACGCGGACAAGGGCGGTGTCCAGGACATGAACGAACAGGAAGAAGAAAATGAGGACACCGGTGACTCGATGAGCCACCCAGGACCACATGCCTTCCCGGCCGCGGTACAGCGTTCCAGCCGGCACGGAAGAACCCTCCGGGAGCGGGGATTGGGGTCGGCCGGCTTGACTGTCGGTCTGACCCGGCCGGGTACGGTCCACCGGCCCCGGCCATCGTAGCGACGGTTTGTCGGTTCGCTCGCGCGGGGGCCTCTGGTGTGATCAAAGTGGCAACGAAACAGGCACGGACGGGCTATGGACAGGCCGCGAAAGCCCTTTCCGCCCCCTCGGGAACGGGCGGGCCGCCGCGGTCGGAACCGCGACCGGTCCGTTACTGACTCGATACCAGCTCGATGATGCGGCCCCGGGCGAGCCGCCGCATCTCGTCGGCCGTCACCACCCGCTCGTGCTCGGGCTCGTGCGCCAGCCGCGCCCGGATGCCGGCCAGCACCTGGTCGGGGTGCTCGGCGGGCAGGAACGCGTCCAGGCAGATCACGAAGACATGCCCGAACCGGCTCTCGTACGCCGCGTGCGCCGCGGCCAGCGCCAGATGGGCGGAGGGCGGCGCGTCCGGGCGCAGCCCCGGCGACTCCTCCGCCGCGAGCGCCTCGGCCCGGTCCGCGGGGGAGAGGTCGTACCCCGCCTCGTCGGCGGCGGCGAGCAGCGCGTCCAGGTCGGGGTAGGGGCGGTGGTCGGCCAGCCGCTGCGCCCAGCGGCGGCTGCCGTAGCAGTCCAGCAGCGCGGCCTCGGCCTCGGCGGCGGGCACGGCGTTGAACCGCCGCAGCCCGGCGGCCGGCACGGGCCCGCAGTTCTGCACGGGGACGGCGGTGTGCGGTGCGGGCGGGGGCGGCTGCGCGGGGAGGCCGGCGTGGGACTCGCTGGACCTGGACAGCGTGAGCTCCTGGAATGAACGCATCGGTGCGCCTGGAGTGGGGAGGGACCGGAGGGACCAGACGGATGCAGGGTGAGGGAAGTACAAGGAGTGGTGAATGTGCCTCAAAGCTAACGACCCGGTGCAACGGCCGTCCGACGGATGCGCGAATTTCACCCGGACGGGAGAGTTTCACGCCCCCCGGGAGGCGATACGACGCGGTGAATGCCCGGCTATTGCCAGAGAAAACATGAGATCGGGTGGACCATATCCCTATCATCCGTTCTTCCCTTTCTCCGCCGTCCCCTCCGCACCCTCGACACCCTCCCTCCCCTCTGTTCTCTCCGTACCAGGAGGTTTCTGACCGATGTCGCCCTCTCGCGGCCCGCTCGTGGCCGGAGCCGCCCTCACGGCGGCGGCCGCGGCGACCCTCGTCGTCGTCCTCTGGCCGGAGGGCTCCGGCACCGGGGGCCCGGCCGGGGCCGCGTCCTCGCCGCCGCGCCCGTCGTCCGCCGCCCCCTCGCCGTCCCCGACCCGGAGCTATCCGCTCTCCGAGGCGCCCCGGACCATCCCCGCGGTCCGCGAGCACACCGCCGCCCGGGGGCCGGGCTGGCGACCGGAGCCCGGCGGCGGGGTCGTGATCGCCCGGGGGGACGGGGCGCTCGCGGACGAGGCGAAGCTGCTCGCCGGGGAGCTGAAGCTGAGCTACCGGGGCGAGGCCGCGGCCCGTGCGGGCGATGTCGAGCTGGCCCTCGCCCCGAAGGACTCCGGCGGGCCCGAGTCGTACACCCTGCGCACCCGCGACGGACGGGTCACGATCAGCGGACCGGGCGAGGCGGGCGTCTTCTACGGCACCCGCACGCTCAAGCAGTCCGTGCGCGCCGACGGGCTGATGCCGGAGGGCGAGGTGCGCGACCGGCCCGACCGGCCGCAGCGCGGGCTCAACCTGGACATCGCGCGCAAGTACTACAGCGCGGCCTGGATCGAGACCCGGCTGCGGGAGATGGCCGACCTCAAGCTCAACCAGCTCGGGCTGCACTTCTCCGACGACCAGGCCTTCCGGATCCAGTCCACGACCCACCCGGAGATCGTGTCGCCGCAGCACCTGACCACCGCCGAGGTCCGGGACATCGTGGCGCTGGCCCGCCGGCTGCACATCGACGTCGTCCCGGAGATCGACTCGCCGGGCCACCTCGGGGCGGTGCTCCGGGCGCATCCGGACCTCCAGCTGCGCAATGTCTCGGGCGTCGCCTCGACCGGCTCGCTGGACATCTCCAAGCCGGGGGCGGCGAAGCTGATCGACGAACTGCTGAACGAGTACACCAAGCTCTTCGGCGGGTCCTTCTGGCATCTGGGCGCCGACGAGTACCGCGCGCTGATGGCCCGCGATCCGGCCGCCTCGTACCCCCAGCTCCAGCGCGCCGCCGTGGCGAAGTACGGGGCGGGCGCGGGCATCTCCGATCTGGCCACCGGCTGGCTGAACGACCGGGCCGCGGTGGTCCGGCCGCACGGGATGACACCGAAGGCGTGGAACGACGGCATGTTCCGCGACAGCAGGGTCCGGGCGGCCAAGGACATCGAGGTCGAGTACTGGACGGGCAAGGAGTACGGGGCCCGGCCGCCCGAGCAGTACCTGGCCGAGGGGCGCCAGGTGGTGAACCTCAACGACGAGTACCTCTATTACGTGCTCGGCCAGCCCAACGCGTTCGTCTATCCGACCGGCAAGCGCATCTACGAGCAGTGGACCCCACTCGTCCTGCGCGGCACGGCCCCGGTCCCCTCGCGCTACTCCGACCAGATCCTGGGCGGCCGTTTCGCGGTCTGGGGCGACTTCCCGAACGCCCAGACCGCCGCGCAGGTGGCGGCGGGCATCCGGATGCCGCTGCGCGCGACGGCCCAGAAGCTCTGGGACCCGGGGAAGCCCGCGCTGGGCTGGGAGGCGTTCAAGGCGCTGGCGGCCGAGATCGACAAGGGCTGAGGGAGTACAGGGAGCGCGCGGCCGACCTCTTGACGCGCGGAGGGCGCTAACGCTATTTCAGTCATCAAGAGTGATGATTTTCAGCCATTCGGCGCTGAAGGTGAGAGGACCGGCACCGCTCTCGACGCGCCGTCGGTCCCGGACGACGCGCTGAGTCCCTGTGTGTCCGGGCACGGGGACGGCCGACGGGAGACGCCGATGAGCCTGCTCGAACTGATCGCAGCCGCCGACGCGCGGGGACTCGCCGCGAGTGCCGCGGGCTGTCTCGACCGCTGCCTGCCGCGCCCGGGGGGCGGGTCCGGAGCCGATCCGCTCCGACCGCTCTGGTCCGGCTGCGCCGATCCGGGGGTGTGGCCGGACCGGCTGGCTGAGGCGCGTACGGCGGTGGACGCCCTCGCGGAGGCGGACGGCGACGACACCCTCGCGCGGATCCGTGAACTCCTGGGCGGGGCCCCGGGGGAGCGGACCGGCGAGGAACTGCGCGCCTGGGCCGACGCCTGCTCGCTGCTGGCGCTCGACGTCCACCGCGGCTACGACGCGGTCGGGGCCGGACGTGCGGAGGACCCGGTCGCGCGACTCCGCACCGGTGCGACCGAGGGGGCGGGCCCGCTGCTGGCCGGTGAGGCCGCCCGGCAGACCCGGATCCTGGAGATGCTCGCGGAGATCGGCGAGGGGGCGCCGGTCGGCGCCGGACTGCGTCAGGTCATGGACGTGTCGACCGAGGGCCAGCGGGTGCTGCGCGCCGCCGCCGCCCGGAAAGCCCGCGTTCGCTGAGGTGTGCGGTTGCGAAGAATCGTGCCCAGATGTCAGGGGAAATCCGGCACATCGCCATTAGCCAGGGCGAATTCCCGGAAGAGGCCCGGGTGATAGCTTTGCCCGCGAAGCCTTGACATGGACTCGATTGAGGGGGACCCGGTGCGCCGGACGACGTTGAGCAGGACGGCCGTGGGAGTGGTCGCGGGCACGCTGACGGTGCTGTTCGCCGCGGGCTGCTCCGTGAGCGTGGGCTCGAAGGAAGTGAAGAAGGACGAGGTCGCCTCCCAGGCGTCGGACGCCCTCGCCAAGCAGACCGGCAAGAAGCCCGACGACGTCAGCTGCCAGGACGACCTCAAGGCGAAGGTCGGCGCCACCGTCCGCTGCGAACTGACGAGCGGCGGCACGAAGTACGGCATGACGGTCACCGCGAAGTCCGTGGACGACGACAAGGTGCAGATGGCCTTCAAGGTCGACGACGCCCCGTCCGGCGGCCAGTCCTCCGAACGTCCGGACCCGGCCTCCTCCGCCGGCGCCTCCGGCGCCGTCGCCAAGGCCGAGGTCGCCCGCCAGGGCAAGGCCGCCCTCGCCGCCCAGGCGGGCCGTCAGCCCGACGCCTTCTCCTGCCCCGAGGACCTTCCCGCCCGCGTCGGCGCGACGGTCCGCTGCCAGCTCGCCGCCGACGGCAAGCAGTACGGGGTGACGGTCACCGCGGCCTCCGTCGACGGCGGCAAGGTCAACATGGACTTCAAGGTCGACGAGACGCCGGGAGGCTGAGGCCGGAGCGGGCGCGCGGCCCGGGAGACCTGGGGGGGAGTGGAGGACGACCGGGGCCGCCACCCCCCACAGGAGAGGCCCCGGTCGTCTTCCGCGGGGCCGCAGGACGACCCCGTACTCATCTCTGCGCCACGGCCGCGATTTCTGTCACACCGCGCGCGGACCACCGGATGTTGCAGGTTGTACAAGTCATGGACGCGGCGCCCGCGCAGGACGTAGCGTGCGGAGTCGCGCAGGGTGGCGCGGCAGTGGTGACCAGCTGCGATTCGGGACAGCAGGGCAGGTTGAGGGAGTGCTGGGGGACGACGCGGGGCTTACCGCCGCGGTGCTCGCGGCTCAGGACGGGGACGAGGACGCCTTCCGTACTGTGTACCGCGCTGTGCAGCCGCGGCTGCTGGGCTACATAAGGACGCTGGTGGGGGAGCCGGACGCCGAGGACGTGGCGTCCGAGTCGTGGCTGCAGATAGCCAGGGACCTCGATCGGTTCAGCGGGGACGCGGACCGGTTCAGGGGCTGGGCGGCCCGGATAGCCCGCAACCGCGCGCTGGACCATCTGCGCATGCGCGGCAGGCGGCCCGCCATCGGCGGGGACGAGACCGAACTGTCCGAGAAGCCGGCCGGCTCCGACACGGCGGACGAGGCCATCGAGGCCCTGGCCACCGGACGCACCATGTCGCTCATCGCCCAGCTGCCGCAGGACCAGGCCGAGGCCGTCGTCCTGCGCGTGGTGGTCGGGCTCGACGCCAAGAGCGCGGCCCAGACCCTCGGCAAGCGGCCCGGCGCCGTCCGCACCGCCGCGCACCGCGGACTCAAGCGCCTCGCCGAGCTGCTCCGCGCCGACGCCGCCGCCGGAGGGGCCGGTGCCGCCGGTGACGAGGGCGCCGCGGGGACCGGCGACGGCCGGGTGTCCCTGCCCGCGCCCGCGGCGCCCCCCGCGCCCCGTTCCCGGGGCGGCCGGCCCTCGGCGGAAGCGGGCCGGAGCCGTTCCGACACGGGTCCCGCACTCCCGGAGCCGAGCCGTCCGGCAGCGGAACAAGACCGTCCGTCCGGCAATGGTCCGGTTACGCCGGCCGGCCCCGGGGGCGGGCCCGGCGACGGCACGCCCCGGACGCCGTCCGCGCAGGACAACGCGGTGGGCCGCACCCTGGGACTCGGCGCCGTGCCCGCGCAACGCCCCTCCCGCACCGGGCTGGTGGCCCCCGCGGGTGTGACGCATTCGCGTCTGTGGACGCAGAAGGACATGTGATGGCCGACGAGCAGTACGGATGGCTCGACAAGGAAGCGGCGGAGCGACTGTTCCGCCGCGAACCGGTCGTCCCCTCCGACGGCCCGGCCCGGCAGGACGCCGAACGCCTCGCGGCCGCCCTGGACGCTGCGGCCCGCACCGTCCGCCCCGCCACCGGTGAACTGCCCGGCGAAGCCGCCGCGCTGGCCGCCTTCCGCGCCGTCCCCCGCGCCTCCGCGCGGAGCGGTGGTGCCGGACGGGCGGAGCAGGCCCAGGGCGGAACCGGGGATTCCGGCATGCTCGCGCCGGTCCGCATACGCGCGGCCGGCCCCGGCACGTCAGCCGGGTCCGCGGCCTCCCGCGGCCCCCGCCCGATGCGCTGGAGCCGGCCGATCCGCTTCGGCCTGGTCGCCTCCCTCGCGTGCTGCGCGATAGGCGGTGTGGCCGTGGCCGCCGGATCCGGTGTGCTGCCCGGCCCGTTCGGCCGGCACAACCCCGCACCGGCCACCTCGGTGTCCGCCGCGGCCTCCCCCGAGGAGCTGGGCTCCGGCACCAGCGCCGGCGAGGACGGCACCGCCGCCACCCCGCCCCGGTCCCCGGGCCGGGACGCGAAGACCCCGGACGCGACCGGAACCGGACCCACCCCCGGCGGCACCCCCTCGCGGGACGGGACCACCGGCGCCGGCCCGGACGGCACCGACGACCACGCCGGCGGCGCGTCCGACGACACCACTCCCGGCACCACCGGCCAGGGACAGGACGGTCAGGGCGGCCGGAGCGGCCAGGGCGACGACACGTCCTCCGACAGCGTCGAGGACAACACCGCCGCCTGGTACGCCAAGACCCTCAAGGCCTGCCGCGACTACCGCGACGGCACGCTCGACGAGACCCGCCGGAAGCGGCTGGTGGCCCTGGCGAACGGGGTCCGTAACCTGGACCGCTTCTGCGACCGCCTGCTCGACCAGCCGGGCGCCAAGGGCAGCGACAACCAGAGCGGCAACGGCAACGGGAACAGCCAGGGCGATCCCGGCGACGACGACTCCGACGGCGGCTCGGGCACCCTGCCGTCGATCGGTTTCTCCACCGCCTCCCCGGGGCCCACCACGGCCGGCGCCCCGGACCCCGGCCTCGCGGACGCCCCGGAGCCGACCCCGTCCCTCGCCGCGCGCTGAACCGGCCCGCACGGCCGGGTGTGACGTTTTCCGGCCGCCGGGCGCAGTACTGAGTGAGCCGACTGGTCATCGGCAGCGCCCGGAGCCGGGGTTCCCCCCGTACCTGCGGCTCGGCGCACATGGCGCGGGCGGGACACGTTCCCCCGGTCCCGCCCGCGCCCCTCTCTCCCGCACCGCTCTCCGCGCGCACCGGCGCGGTTCACCAGTAGATGACGACCTTGTCGCCGTTGCGGACCTGGTCGAAGAGCGCGGCGATCTTCCCCTCGTCCCGGACGTTGACGCAGCCGTGCGAGGCGCCGTTGTAGCCGCGGGCCGCGAAGTCCGACGAGTAGTGCACCGCCTGGCCGCCGCTGAAGAACATCGCGTACGGCATGGCCGTGTGGTAGATCGACGACACGTGGTGCCGGGATTTCCAGTACACCGAGAAGGTGCCCTCGCGGGTCGGGGTGTACTGCGAGCCGAACCGCACGTCCATCGTCGAGACGACCTTGCCGTCGATCATCCACGACAGCGACCTGCTGGTCTTGCTGATGCAGATCACCCGGCCGGTCATGCAGCGCTTGTCCGGCTTCGCGGCCGGTCGCGTCGTCGGCGGGGTCAGCTCCGCCGCCGTCGGCGTGCGCGTCATACCGAGCAGCTTCTGCCAGGTGACGGTGTCCGTCTTCCCGGTCCGCGGCAGTCCGCGCTTGCCCTGGAAGGACTGGACGGCGGTGACCGTGACGGAGCCGTAGTAGCCCGTGGGGGTGCGGTCGAAGTGGCCGATCTGCCGCAGCCGGGCCTGGAGTTCCCGCACCTGCTTGCCCTGCGATCCGCTCGCCATCAGCACCTTGGCCGCGGGAGTGGCGGCGGGGGCGGACGCCGGGGGCTTCGTGGGCGTGGTCTTCGGCGACGGGCTCGCCGGCGTGTCCGGCTCCGCGCTCGCCGACGGGGTGGGCGAGGTGCCGGAGTCCGTTGCCGGCGGGCTGCTGCTCGCGGGCGCGGAGGGCGCCGCCGACGCGCTGCCGGCCGGCTCCGCCCTGCATCCCGCGGTCATGGCGACCAGGGCCAGGACGGCCGCCGCGGCCGCACCCGCTCCCCGGCCGCCGAGGTGTGCGTGACCGCGCCCGGTTCTTCCGTTGGCTATCATCCCGGCCCCCTTCTTCTGCGGTATCCCCTGGGACGGATTCCCGTTCCCTCCGGTTGCCGGATCGCGCGTAACGAAGGGATAGCGGTGGTCGATCATGGAGCGCGGACGAGCCGCCGAACCCCGCTTCCGAAGGATCGCACGCCCGTGCGACACTCCGTCCCATGCTGGGTGTCACCGACCTTCCGACCTATCTCGCCGGCCTCGCGCTCATCGTCCTGCTGCCGGGCCCGAACTCCCTGTACGTGCTCTCCGTCGCCGCCCGGCGCGGGGTGCGCACCGGGTACGCCGCCGCGGCCGGGGTGTGGACCGGGGACACCGTGCTGATGACCCTGTCCGCGCTCGGGGCCTCGTCGCTGCTGCAGACCACGCCGGTGCTCTTCGCCGTGGTGAAGTACGCGGGCGCGGGCTATCTGACCTGGATGGCGATCGGGATGCTGCGGGCGGCGGCCGGCATGTGGCGCGAGCGGCACCGCAGGGTGGCCGAGATCACCGGCGAGGCAGAGGGGGCCGAGGCCCCGGCGGCCCTGGAGCGGCCGTACCGGCGGGCCCTGGTGGTCAGCCTGTTCAACCCCAAGGCGATCCTCTTCCTGATCTCCTTCTTCGTGCAGTTCGTCGATCCCGGGTACGCCTACCCGGCGCTGTCCTTCCTGGTGCTGGGCACCCTGCTCCAGATCGCCAGCTTCCTGTACCTGTCGGTGCTGATCTTCGGCGGCACCCGGCTCTCCGCCGCCTTCCGCCGCCGCAAGCGGCTCTCGGCGGGAGCCACTTCGGCGGCGGGCGTGCTGTTCCTCGGGTTCGCGGCGAAGCTCTCGCTCAGCAGCGTCTGACCGGGGCGGCCCCCGGGGCCGCGCTACTCGTGCCAGGCCGTGCCGTTCACGTTGTGGATCATGCGCTGGAGCACCTTGAGGGCGGCGACGAACTCCTCGTCGGGGATGCCGTCGTGGATCTCCGCGCGGGCGGTCGTGACGCTCTCCATGGCACGGGTGCGCAGGGCGTGGCCCTCCGGCGTCAGCCGCAGCCGGGCGCCGGGGTCCTGGGTGACCAGACCGCGCTCGACCAGGGTGTCGATCTCCGGTTCCAGACGGTCCCCGGTGTCGAGGTAGTTGCTGAGCAGGGTGACCACGTCGGCGCGCGGCCTGCCTTCCTCGTCGGAGTCGACGAGCTGGTTGAGCACCCACCACGGGGGCTGGGTCAGTCCGTGGTCGGCGAGCGCGGCACGGATGCGGGTCACGGTGGCCTTGTGCGCGGCCCAGCTCCAGTAACCGATGGGCTGGCGGGCGAGTCCGGCGTCGTCATGTGAGTAGTCCATGCCGAGGACGGTAGGAACTCAACCGCGCTTGAGGTCAAGGCCGAGCGGGGCCAGGTACTCCGCGAGCCCCGTGGCGTCCTCGCCCGCCCAGCCGACGTACCCGTCCGGACGGACCAGGAACAGCCCCTTCCCGTACGCCTCGTAGGCACCGGTGCGGTGCACCCGCAGCATCGGTCCGCCGCCCGTCGGCGGCTCCGCGTCCGTGCCCACCGCGAGCAGGGTGAAGTGCGGACCGCGGAAGACGTCGAAGAGCCTGCGGCCGTCGCCGGACGGGCCGTCGGGCGCGCGGTCGCCCGCCTCCAGCACGCCCGCGCGGCCGGTGGACAGCGGGCCGCCCCGGTAGCCGAGGCCCAGCTGCTGCGTCGCCGCGCCCCGCTCCTGTTCGCCCCGGTGGATCCGGGTGGACAGGCCGAGCACCCCGGCGGCGACCGGACGGCGCTCCTCCTCGTAACTGTCGACCAGGGACGCGGACGCCCCGTGGAGCAGCACCTGGCCGAGCTTCCAGCCCAGGTTGTACGCGTCCTGCACGCTCGTGTTCAGACCCTGCCCGCCGGCCGGGGAGTGGACGTGCGCGGCGTCCCCGGCCAGCAGCACCCGCCCCGCGCGGAAGCGGTCGGCGAGCGCGGCGCGCGGGCGGAAGTCGGAGGCCCAGCGCACCTCGGTGACGTCCTCGGCGCGCAGATGGGTGCGCGCGGCGACCAGGGCCCGCACCCCGTCGGCGGAGAGGTCCGGCGCGCCCTCCTTGAACTGGGCGACCAGCTGGAAGTCGGCCGTGCCGGGCAGCGGGCAGAGCGTGAGGAACCCGGCGTCCGTGTTCATCATGTGCCAGTTGAGCCGGTCCAGGGCGTGCTCAGCGATCCGCACGTCCGCCACCAGCATCGGGGCCGGGTCCACCGTCTCGCCGGTCATCGCGATGCCGAGCGCGCGGCGCACGGTGGAGCGCCCGCCGTCCGCCGCCACCAGGTATGCGGCGCGGACCGGCCCCGTGGACAGCCGCGCGGTCACCCCGTCGGCGTCCTGGCCGAGTCCGGTCAGCGCGGTGGAGAACTCCACGTCACCGCCCAGCTCGCGCAGGCGTGCCAGCAGGATCTCCTGGGTGCGCCACTGAGGCATCATCCACGGCTCCCCGTACGGCTCCGCCTCCGTCGGCGGCGCCACCCGGAACATCCGGTGCTCGCCCCTCCGCGCGCCGTCCTGCCACGCCATCCCGACCGGCGCCGGACCGCCGTGCGCCCGCACCGCGTCCCCCACCCCGAGATCGTCCAGCACCTCGCGGGTGCGCGGCTGGACGCCCTTGCCGCGTGAGCCGGGGAAGAGCGCCGGCCCCCGCTCGACGAGGCGGGCGGGCACGCCCCGACGGGCCAGGTCGCAGGCCAGGGCGAGACCGCAGGGGCCCGCGCCCACGATGAGGACGGAGGTGTCCGCGACGGTTTCCTTAACGTTGTTAAGTTCCATGCTCGCGAGTGTGTCCTTAACGCTGTTAAGTTGTCAAGGGCGGGGGCCGTGCGGGGGCTGTTAACTTGGCGAGGTGGGTACGACGAAGATCGACCGCGCACGGGTGGCCGACACCGCGCTGCGCCTGCTGAACGAGGTGGGCCTCGACGGGCTCTCCCTGCGCGCCATCGCCAAGGAGCTGGACGTCAAGGCGCCCGCCCTCTACTGGCACTTCAAGGACAAGCAGGCCCTGCTCGACGAGATGGCCACGGTCATGTACCGGCGGATGGCCGACGAGGGGCTGCCCGGCCCGACACCGGAGAGCTGGCAGGACCAGCTCGTCGCGTACAACAGCGGACTGCGCCGCGGACTGCTGCGCTACCGCGACGGGGCCAAGGTCTACGGCGGCGCGCGGTTCACCGGCACCGAACACGCCGAAGGGCTCGAAGACCATCTGCGGACCATGGTCGACGCCGGTTTCGAGCTGTGGCAGGCGGTGCGCGCGGGCACCACCGCGTACTCCTACACCATGGGCTTCGTCAGCGAGGAGCAGGGCGTCCGCCCGCTGCCGGAGCAGCAGCGCGACGGCTTCGACATCGGCGAACGCGCGGAACGCCTGGCCCGCTACCCGCTGGCCGCCGCGGCCGGCGAGGAGATCTTCGCCCACTACGACGAGCGCTTCGAGGACGGCCTGCGGCTGATCATCGCCGGCATCGAGAGCCGGTACGGGCAGCGGGGGTGAGGGCGGTCGGTGCTTACGCGGCGGGGCGCTGCTCACATTCCGGAGTGCTGCTCATGCTGCAGAGTGGCGCTCACGTTTCAGGGCGGTGCTCACATGAGAGAGCAGCGCTCACGTAGCGGAGCAGTGCTCACGCAAGCGGGTGGTGCTCGTACGGCCCGGAGGTGTTCACGCGGCCCGGAGGAAGGCCGACGTCGCGACCCGGCCCAGCATCGTCAGCCGGGACGATCCGTCCGCCAGATGCTTGTCCAGGGCCTCCTGGACGCCCGGCCAGGACGCGTCGCCGTAGTCGTCGAGGACGACGATGCCGCCCGGCGCGACGATCTCCTCGACCCACTCCAGATCCGCGGCCACGCCCTCCATCGAGTGGTCGCCGTCCACGACGATCACCCCGTACGCCCGGTCGCCGACCTCGGCCCGGACGTCCGGATCGGAGGAGAAGCCCCGGCGGATCCGCGGATGGTGGGTGGCACCGGCCCCGGTCAGCGCCAGATTGGCCCGCACCACGTCCTCGCGCACCGGCGTTCCCGTCGGGTCGGTGGACAGCGAGGTGCCCGGCTGGAGCTGCGCCCCGGCCAGCGGGTCGACGATCGTCAGCTCCGGCTCGATGCCCGCCCGGTGCACCATCCGGGTCAGCGCCGAGGCGAACAGCCCGTACAGCGTGCCGATCTCCAGGATGCTCCCGTTCGACGGGGCCAGCAGCGGCACCGTGGCCAGCTTCCCGCACACATTGGACGTGGACCCCGCCAGCCGGCCGACGCCCAGCGCCTCCAGCGCCACCACCGTGCGGTAGGCCGTGACGACACTGCGCCGCGCCTTCGCGCTGTCCCCGCACAGCACGGCGATCTGGTCGACCAGGGTGTCGATCTCCCGGGCCGGCGGAATCCGGTGCGCGCCCCGGCCGGTGCCGTCGAGGAGCAGCCCCAGCGCGTAGTCGCCGCGCCGCGCCTCCTCCATGTCCGCCCGCAAAGAGGCGAGTTCGGAGCGGAGCGGTTCGGCCGCCCGCTCCGCCCGCAGGCGGATGCGGCGGTCGAGCAGATCGAGGGCGGGGCGCAGGGCGCGCTTCGTCAGACGGTTGCGCAGAAGGGAGGGCATGGGTGGGAACGTACGCGTGGCCGCGCACCGGTCCCACCACGCGCAGATGAAGTCTCGGTGTCCGCACGGCTACACGGGCAACCTTTCCCGCCCCTCGTCCGTCAGGGGCGCCACCGGCCGCGCGGGCAGACCGGCGGCGCGCCCCCGCCGCCGCCTCCGTACCACCGGTACACCGGCCGTCACCACCAGGGCCAGCAGCGCGGCGCCCCCGGCGAGCAGTCCGGCCCGCAGCCCCGGCGGCCGGAACGCGCAGTCGACCGTCGTCCGCCCGCCGTCCAGCGGCGCGGCGACCAGCCCCAGATACGAACCGGCCGGCCGCCCGTCACAGCTCCAGCCCGCGATGCGCGGAGCGGCCAGGACCGCGACGCCCGTGCTGCCCGGGGGCAGTTCGGCCCGGACCCCGCTGCCGGAGACGGAGACCGTCCGCGCCCCCGTCCGCTTCAGCCCCGCGACCGCCGCGGCCAGCCGGTCCCGGTCCAGACAGCCGACCGCCTCGTGCGGCACGGTTCCGTCCCGGTCCACCCGCAGCGCCACGGACAGGGCTCCGCCGCCGGTCCCGATCCACCGCATCCCGGCTCGTCGGCCCGGCAACTCCCCCCGGAAGTCGTTCAGTTCGCCGTCGGGTCCGAGCCGGGCCCGGCCGAAGAGATCGGGTGCCCAGAGATACACCCCGCTCTGTGCGGGGCAGCGCGCCGTCAGCGTGTACGTACCGGGCCGCACCCGGTAGTCGTACGCCCCGGAGTCCTCCGCGCCCGCCCCGTTCCCGGCGGTCAGTGCCGTCGCGGGCACGGTGTACACGTCCGTGCCGAGCAGCCGCTCCTGGTTGCGGAACGGTGAGCGGCCCAGGCGCCCGTCCCCGGTGGACGGCCGCACGGTCACCAGCGGCGGCGCGTCCTGCCGGACCACCGTGACCGGGCGGCCGTCCGGCCGGTTCCAGCCCTGGTGCGGGTCCCGGGGCATGCGGACCCGGGCGCCGACCGAGAACACCGCGTCCGTCACCGGATTGTCCAGGCTCTGGAGCGAGCGCCCGTTGGACGTCCAGCCGCCGCCCAGTGCGAGGAAGGTGCGGGTCAGCACGTCGGGGGTGTGGCTGCTGTAGTACGCCCCGCCCTCACCGCCCACCAGCATCGGATCGTTGGCCGTGGACTGCTCCAGACCGGGATCGGTCCGGTAGCGCGGCCAGCCGTCCGCCCCTGCCACCGCCGCCGCCTGGCGGTCCTGGCGTACGCCCCAGGGCGCGTAGTCGTCCAGCCGGTTCAGCCGCTGCCGGTCGGCGTACGCGGTCGTCGCGGCGGCCTGCCCGGCCTGCGCACCGATCAGCAGCAGCGCCGCCAGCACCGCGAACCCGCCCCGGCGGGCCAGCACCAGCGCCCCCAGCGCGGCCAGCAGCCCCGCCGCGAACAGCGGATACGTCCACCCGGTCACCAGCGCGCTGCCGGCGCCGCCCGCCGCGACCGCCCCCAGCACCACCGCACCGCCCAGCAGCGCCCGCAGGTCCGGCCAGCCGGACGCCACCGCCGTCCACGCGGCGATCACCACCAGCCCGGACAGCACGAACGTCTGCCGGTACGGGCTCCCGTTCGGCGTGGCGAAGGCGTGCCACAGCAGATGCGTCGGCTCCCACTGGAGCGACAGCGCGACGACCGCCACCGCCCCCGCCCAGACGAACCGCTCGGCGCGCGGCGCGCCCCGGTGGAAGGCCAGCGCGCAGGCCAGCAGCAGCGCCCCGGTCCCCAGGAACAGCGCCGGACTGAAGAAGCTGTACGTGGCCGGCAGCAGCCGCGCCGCCACATCGGACCAGTCCGCCGGGGCGAACGCCCGGTTCCACCCCGGATACGCGTGCCTGGTCCCCAGATACACCGGCACCAGCACCGGCCCGGCCAGCCCGACCCCCACCGCGGCCGTCCGCACCGCCCGCCCCAGCCCCCGGACCCGCTCCCGCCCGGTCCCCTCCTCCAGCCCCAGCCGCACCGCCAGCACCAGAGCCGCACCCAGCGTCGCCATGTACGCCGTGTAGAAGTTCGACACCCACGCCAGCGTCACCAGCAGCGTCCCCACCACCGGCCGCCGCCCCCGCCGCGCCCACTCGCCCGCCAGGCACAGCAGCGGAAACGCGATCAGCCCGTCCAGCCACATCGGGTTGTACACGGCCTCCACCACCGACCAGCCGCACAGCGCGTACGCGCCCCCCAGCACGCCCGCCGCCCACTCCCGCCCGCGCCCCCGCCGCAGCGACGTGAGCAGCCACGCCATCGCCGCCCCCGCCACGCCCGTCTTCACCAGCGTCACCACGTACACGGCCAGATCGATCCGGTCCTTCGGGAAGAACCCCACCAGCAGCGCGAACGGACTGCCCAGATACGTCCCGAAGTCCGGCAGAAAGCTCGTCCCGAACCCGGACCGCCAGTTCAGCAGCCCGACTTCCGCGTTCCCGTGCAACAGGTCCAGCAGCCGCGCGTGGAACGGGACGAACTGGTTCCCCAGATCGTTCACACTCCGCGTATGCGGCCCGAACGGATAACTGCGGGCCACCGCGTCCCCGGCACAGACCGTGACGACGGCGAGCAACGCGGCGAGAGCGGCGCCCCGGGCGCGGGGGGACCGGGTAAGTGGCAGAGTCCTCATGATGGGTCGAATATGTCATCGAACATCGTGAAATCCGCTGCCGGAGAGGGCGGTTCACCGGATGGACGGCGGCCCTTCATGTGCCGGTCCGTGTCCGGTCACGTGCCGCGCGGGACGCTCGGCCGCACGGATGCGGGCGGGGTGCCTTCGATCCTCCGGGCGCGGGAGCCGCGCCGGTCGATCAGGAGCCGGGCGGTGAAGGGGCTGGAACGGCTCGTCCCACTACTGGCTGCGGTATGCCGTCCACGCGCGTCCGGCGTTCATGGCCCGCGCACGGTACTTCCGCAGCTCGGGTCCGCCCTCCTGGGCACGCAGTTCCCAGTAGGCCGTGACCGACGAAGCGAAGGCCGAGACCGCCGCTGTGGGGACGTCTTGGTAGGCGGGAATCCGAGCGGCGTGCCCCTCCGCTTCCTCGGGGGTGTGCCCGGCGAGGATGAGCTGGGGGATCAGCAGGGCGATGTCGAGCCAGGCCGCGCCGCGATGGGCGAGGGCCCAGTCGACGAAGAGGACGGTGTCGCCGATCAGGAGATTGTCGGACCTGATGTCGCAATGCAGGAGCGTGTTCCCGCGCATCGCCTCGTGATGTGCCGCCGCGCGTTCGACAACGGGGTGGTGGATGAAGTCCGGCGCGTCGGGATACGGGCAGGGCGTGAGGGGGGCCTGGAGCGCGGCCACCGAGTCGAGGACGGGCGTCAGATCCGGTGAGCCGGGGGAGAGGTCAGGGTTGCGTCCCTCGGCATAGTCGAAGGACAGGACGATCCACCCGTCCTCTTCGAGTGCGCAGAGCAGCCGTGGCCCCGCCCCGGCGGGCAGGTAACGGTTGATGACTCCCTCCGTGCGGTACATGGAGGCTGCCGGGTCCCCGGCGGGGATGGCCTTGACGAAGGCCGCGCGCTCGTCGGCCTGGGGCATCCGTACGCGGACGCCGGGAGTGAAGCCGCCTGCGACGGGCTCGGCCGGACCGATGCCGCCGAGTCGGTCGGCGATGCGGCGGCGGAGCGTGAGCGGGAGGTCGTTCCAGATGCGGGTGGTCACGTCGGTCTCCAGGTGATCGTGTCGTGCGTGATGCCGACCAGGCGCTCGTGGGCGAGGTGGTACAGGCCCCGACGAAGGACCGCGTGGAGATGAGGTGTGTCGCGGTAGCCGAGGTAGTGCTTGCCGACGAGTCCCCGGGGAGACGACAGTAGGGCGCCGGCCGCGTCGGCGATGGTGAGCCTGGTCGTACCGGTGATGCGCAGGGCGAGCAGGGCGCAGCCGCGTTCGGCTTGCTCGATGTGGCGCCGGTAGGTGTGCACGTCACCGGTGAGGAACACGTGCGGGGTAGTCAGGGCGTTGAGGATCAGCCGCAGTTTGAACGCCTGCGAGTTGAGTGCCTGCGGGTTGTCTACGGGGGTGGCGTAGTCGGTGACGCCGTAGAAGCCACCGAGGAGGCCGGCGTGTTCGATCTCGTGTGTGGTGGCGTAGAGCTTGGTGGCGTAGCCGACTTCTTCGTCGATCGTCAGTCCGTGAGCGTTGTGGAGCTGCATCACGCTGTCGGTCAGTCGGGAGAGCCGGTCGCCGCGCAGAGGCCGGCTGCCGGTGTAGAGGAGGTCGAGGTCGCTCGTCGGTCCCGGGCCGGTGGCGTGGGAGCCGTACGCGAGCGCGTAGCCGTCGGCGGTCGGGTGCAGGGCGGCGGCCTTGGAGAACAGAGTGGTGGTCACTGCTGTTCCAAGGCGTGGCCGAGGCCGGTGACGTAGGCGAGGGCGTCGCGCATGTGGCTCTCGGTGATGCGCTGGTTGTTGCCCATGAAGCGCAGCGGGTGCAGTGTCGCGCCCTGGTTGACGCGGCCGGTGTCGTCAGGGAGGGAGAACTGGTGGAAGTGCCAGCGCCCTTCCTCCAGGAGGCGGGCGTGGATGCGCTTGTTGACGCTGTTGATCCGGTCGACGTCGGGGCGCTGGGGGTCGTGGCCGGTGGGCAGGTACAGGAACACGACGGCCGTCATGTCGGGGTCGTTGAGCCGCAGCAGGTGCGGGTTGTCGTCGACCAGGCCGGTGAAGGTACGCGTGGTGATCAGGCGGCGGCGCATGAGATCGGTGAGTCCTCGGCGGCCGTGGGCGCGCATCATGGCCCAGAGCTTGACCGAGGACCACTCCTTGGTGCCGATGAACGGGGTGACCTGCCCGAAGGCGAAGTCCTCCTGCATGATCAGGTCCGAGTAGGAGGAGACCAGCCGGAGTGCCGCCGGGTCGCGTACGAGGAGCGCGGACATCGCGTAGGGGATGTCCATGACCTTGTGGGGATCGACGGTGACGGAGTCGAAGTCCTCGATCCCGTCGAGCTTGGGCGTGAGCTCGGGGGCGAACGCGCACATCAGGCCCCAACAGGCATCCGCGTGGAGCCAGACGCGGGCGTCGGAGGCACGGGTGATGTCGTGGACCGCACGGAGGTTCTCCACCGTGTGCGTGCGGCTGTCGCCCGTGTAGGCGACCACGGCCATGATCTCGCCCTGACGCTCCCGCAGCGTGCGCTCCAGAGCCTTGGGGTCGTAGCGGTAGTCGCGGGTGGGGACCTCGATGACCCTGTCCCCGCAGCCGATCCACTCCAGTGCGCTCTTCACGCTGTAGTGACCGATCCCGGCAGGGACGACGATATGCATGCGGCCGGCGTCGGTGACGCCCTGGTGCATGGTGCCGGGGGAGATGTTCTCGCGGGCCAGCATCATGGCGGTGGTGTTGGAGCCGGTGCCGCCGTAGGTGGTGACGCCGCCGACGTCCCACACCGTTTTCACCTCGGCGACGGCCGGGTTGGTGTAGCCGAGCAGGTCGCGCAGCCACCGGATGACGGCGATCTCGGTGAAGGTCGCCGACGGGGCGGCGAAGGACTGGTTGATGAGGTTCTGCTGGGCGAACAGGGCCACCAGACCGCCGGCGAGCGCGGCAACGTCCGCACCGGTGTGTCCGAAGCCGAGGAACCGGGGAGACGCCTCGTTGTTGCACATCGGCAGTACCGTCTCCACCAGCTCCCGCACGACCGCGTCGAGACCCGACGGCCGCTCGGGCAGTTCGATGACGAGCAGATCACGGATCTCGGCCGGAGTGAGCTTCTCGCGGGTCACCTGGTCGCCCAGCTTGAAGTCGACGCCGACGGCGACGAGTTGGTTCAGCAGGGCGATGGCGTTCGTGCGGTCTACTTCATGCAGGAGGGGCATGGCGGAACTCCTTCACGTAATGGGTAAGCGGCGCGAAGAGATCACGGGGTGGCCTGGATGTTGTCCGCGTGGGTCGTCCACTCGATGCCGCTCTCGGGCCGGATATGGGCGACGCGGACGGTGTTCCCGCCGGAGTGCAGTTCGTGGACGACGGCCGTCAGTTCACCCTCGCCCCGGCTCACGATGTCGCGGACCTTGCGATGCAGCAGCGGGTGGTCCTCGTAGCCGTCGGTGCCGACCGTGTTCATGTCCCGGTCTCCCGCTGCTCCTCGGTCTCGGCCTCGGCGCGGCGCATGAACCGCACCCAGCCGCGTGCCGCCCGCATGCGCAGGGCCCGGCTCGGCGGACCGGGCACGGGCTCCGGCTGCGCCCGCCCGCGGCTCCCGGTGCCGGGACTGCTGCGCGGCGTTTCGGAGGTCCTCATGCGGTTGCTCCTCTCGTACGGGGGCGGCAGCGGGCCGCCGCTCGGAAAGCGCTGCGGCCCGCTGCCTCGGGGGAGCCGCCGGAGAGTCCTTCGACCCCCGGGGCGTGTGCCCAGTCAACGGCCGTCAGCCGTTGGCGGACAGGAAGGGTTGCGCTCGGGTCGTTCGCGGCCGACCGGAAGACTTTGCGTCCGCTTGACCGGGCCGCTGGTGCGGGCCGTGCCCGCCCGGTTACGTTCTGCCGCATGGGAGTGAACGTCATCCTGAGGGGCCGGATGATCGAACTCGGCCTGACGCAGGACGAATTGGCATACCGGATGAACGCCGCCATCGAAGACCTCGGAGGAAGGCCCGGCGACGTGTCCGCCCGCACGGTGCGCAACCTTCTCAACGGGAGCACCCGCAGGCCGATCGGCCGCACGTGCGCCGCGCTTGAGGCAGTGTTCGGCTGCCCCGTGACGGACCTGGGCTTTGCCCGACCACGCACCGCCGCACAGGTGGAGGACCCCGTGCACCGTCGCACCTTCCTTGTCGCAGCGACCGGATCCGCCGTCGCCGCGACCACACCGTCACGCCGTATGCGCCTCGGACAGTCCGACGCCGGCCGCTTTCGCCTGGAGTACGTCGAACTGCTGGGTGACGACTCGCGCCTCGGCGGAGCGCGGCACGTCGAGAACAGCGCCGTCGAGCTCGCCGCCCGCGTCACATCGTCGCTCGCCACGGGCAGTGCCACCGACCGCGTCCGGCGCCGGATGTACGGGCTCGCCTCGGCCGCCACGTGCCTCGCGGCCTTTGCCGCCATGGACGCCCGTGCTCCGCAGCGGGCCTCCTCCCACCTCGGCAGGGCCCTTCCGCTGGCGGGCCTCGCACGCGACGGGGAGGCCATGTACCGCGTCTGGGATGACCTGATGCTCACCTCCAGCCAGCGCGAGAACCACGCCGAGGCAGCAGCCGGCGCCGAAGTGATGAAGGGCTCGTCGATTGCCCGGCGTGACCCGCTGTACGCGTCGCTGGGTCACATGCGGCACGCCAACGCCTTGGCGCGGCTGTGCCAGCACACGGAGTCCCTGCGGGCGCTGGACCTCGCGGAGAAGGCGTTCGGACGAGCCGTCGGCGCACAGGACGGCGCATGGATCTCGTTCTACGACCGGGCCGAATTCGACGCCCTGTCGTCCTATGTCTGGACCGCGCTCGGGGCGCACGAACAGGCCGAGGCATGTCTTCACCGCACCCTCGCCGCGATCCCCGACGGCATGGTCCGGAACAAGGCGCTCTACACCGCGCACCTGTCCCTCGCCCAGGCACGGCAGGGCGAGGCGGAACTGGCCGCCGCGACCGGACGGAGGGCGTACGCGATGCTTCCGCCGGCGTCCGGGTCGCAGCGCACCACGAAGACACTCGCCGTCGCACGCCGCATGGTCGAGACCACGGGCACGAAGGCGCCCCAGGTCGTGAGCTGGATCGAGGAGTCACGCCGATGGACCTGAGAACCCACACCCACGCCGACGCACCGACCACCCGCACCCTGCTCCTCGACATCCACGACGAGGTCTACGCGCACGATCCGGACCCCTTCCACTCACGCGAACGCTTCTCGTACTTCGTCGACCTGTGGTCGGGGCGCGAGGACTGGCGGTGCGTTTCGGGATGGGAGGACGGTGACCCGGTCGGTTACGCGTACGGATCGAGGTTCAAGCCCGGCGGCTGGTGGAAGGGATCGGACCGGCCCAAGGGCGTACGCGGCCGGATCTTCGCCCTGTCCGAGCTGATGGTCCTTCCCCGGTGGCAGGGCACCGGCCGCGCGCAGCGCATCCACGACGCCCTGGTCCAGGCGGTCGAGGTCGACTACGTGACCCTCTTGGTCGACTCCGCGCACCCCAGGGTCCAGGCCCTGTACGAGCGCTGGGGCTACGAGAAGCGGGACGAGGCGAAGCCCTCCGACGACTCCCCGTCGTACGCGGTGATGGTGCGGACGCTGGGAGACGGCTGACCCCGCCGCCCCCGGCTCACCCCGCCGCCGCCCTCCGCAGCGTCCGGGCCCTGCGGGCGAGGCGGCGGACCGTGGCGTTGCGCGGGATGAAGGCGAGCTGGGCGGGGATCGCCCCCGGCAGGCCCAGCGCGGTCAGCCGGCGTCGCTTGAAGTACCGCCAGAGGTGGTCGCGGTGCACGCGGAGATAGCGCTCGGCGTCGGGGCGCAGGGCGGCCTGGATCTGGGGCTGCATGGCGTAGCCGACGGCGGCGAGGAGGCCGGTGGGCTCGCCCGCGATCTGCTCGGGGGAGGGGAGGGACCAGGCGGTGACGGCGGCCGGGTCCTCCAGGTCGGGGAGGAGGGCGTCGACGATGGTCAGGGGGATGCGGTTGCTGTTCTGGTACGGGGTGAGCCGTTCCAGGAGGGGGGCGGTGCCGACGCGGGCGACCGGGAGGTTGTAGAAGGAGGCGGCGGTCAGCAGGGCGGTGGAGAAGCAGCCGACGACCAGGGCGGGGCGTGCCGTCTCGAACAGGGTCTCGGCGAGGACCGGGGTGTCGAGGACGGTCAGTTCGGCGCCGAGCCGGTCCGCCTCCGCCTCCAGGGACTGGGCCCACTGGGCCGGGGCGCTGGGGTGCGGCTTGAACACGATCCGGGTGTGGCCGAGGGCGACCGCCCCGCGCAGCATCCGGGCGTGCAGGTCCTCCTCCTCCTGGGGAGTGAGGATGCCCAGCGTGGAGAGGTACTGGCCGAGCAGCAGGGCGGGGCCGAAGTCGCCGGCGGGCACGCCGAAGTCGGGTACGGACCCCGCCAGTTCTCCCAGCACCTTCAGGAACGTGTCCGTCGGGACGATCTCCGCCTCCACGCCGAACTCCGTGAGGAGCAGCGGGCGCAGGCCCGGGACCAGGTCGAGGTGGAGCAGGCGGCGGATGCGGGTGCCGAGCAGCTGGTCGAGCTTGCTGCGGGTCGGGCCGTAGCTCATCAGCCCGTCGGCGTAGATGTGGACCGGGCTGTCGCCGAAGACGGTCGCGAGGGCCTGGGCGGGGTTGGCCTGGATGGACTCGCAGGCCAGCTCCACCGGTTCGTCGCCCAGCTCCCACTCCTGGCGGACGGCCCGCTCCCAGAGGGAGGCGTCCTGCTCCCGGGGGGACCAGCCGGCCGGGTGGAAGGGGCGGATGAAGTCGTTCCAGGACCGCACCGTGTCGAACTCGCCCGCCAGGACCTCGAATCCGGGGCGCTCGTGCAGCGGCGTGCCCAGTTCGGGGGAGGGGGAGGTGTCGCTGACGACGAGGATGCGCCGGTGCGCGGAGCGCGGGCCGAACTGGCCGGCGCGCAGGGACGCGACGAGCGTGGCGGCGGCGTACGTCGTGCACGCCGAGAAGATCTGGGTGGTGGACCGGCCGGCCGGTGCCGTGTGCGTACCGGACATCAGGCCGCGACCTCCCGCGAGACGGAACGGCGGCGGACCCGGCGCAACTGGGCCGCGCGGCGGTCCCCGAGCGCGTCCAGGGTGTCGGCGAGAACATCCTGCGGCATGCGCCGCAGAGAGGCCGCGCTCATGGAACGCAATTTCCGTGCCACTGCCGGTTCGAACCTTTCGATGGATTCCAGATGATGCGCCATGACCGCGCAATACGTGCGTACCGCTTTCGGCATCAGCGCCTTCGCCTCCGGATCCCGCGCGGTTTCCTCCAGAACCTGGTCGAAGGCCCGGATGAAATCGAGCTGCCGCACATCGCCGATCTGCGTGAGCGAGGACGCGACACCGCGCCGGTAGAAGACCCCGGGCAGCCCGACCGCCGCGAAGGAATCCGCCTCGCGGTGCAGCCGCCAGATCCACGGCCGGTCCTCCGCCGTCCGCAGCCCGTCCCGGAACCGGAGCAGTCCCGAGTCCGCGAGCCTGCGGTGGTACGCCCCGGCCCACGCGTACGCGTAGTCCACCGGCGTCGACCGGTCCGACGGCAGGATCACGTCGCGCGGGCGCAGCACCGTGTCGCGCAGCCCGTGCGGAACGCGGTGGACCGTGCGCACCCGGTCCGTGAACTGCACATGGTCCGTACGGACGAAATCGCAGCCCAGGGCGGTGATCGCGGCCAGCAGCCGCTCGTAGTGGCCGGGCACGACCCAGTCGTCGCCGTCGAGGAAGGTGAGGTACTCGCCGCGCGCCGCGTCGATCCCCGTATTGCGCGCGGTGGCCAGCCCCCCGTTCTTCTCGTGCGTGACGAGGACGGCACCCGGGATCTCGCGTTCGGCGCGCCGGAGGATGTCCAGCGTCCCGTCCGTCGAGCAGTCGTCGACGAAGACGAACTCGAAATCGTCACGGGCATTGGCCCGCAGACTTCTCAGGGTGTCGGGGGCATAGGCCCGTACGTTGTAGAACGGCACGATGACGGAGAGCTTAACCACGCGCCACACGCTAGGCCGGGGTCCGTTATTTGCCCTGGCCCTGACAGGGACAACAGGTGAACGAAGAATGTCGACCTGATGAACCGGATCGGCCCGCTCGGAGGAAAAGGGGACGCGCCGGGCCGGTTGGCCAAGCGTCGGTGGTCTGTTAACCCGTTGTTGCTGTCACGTTGGGCTGCGAATCCGAATCGCTTCCTAAGTTCTGGGACGTGCCCTCCCGTACCGAAAAGACGACCGCCCTCCGGGTAGCCGTACTCGCCGACTCCGACACCCGCTGGAAGTGGGGCGCGCTCACCGCGCGCCGGCTGACCACGGGCGACGGCGGCGCCCCCGCGCCCCGCACGGAGATCAGCGGACTGCTGCTGCGCGGCCGGGCGACCCCCACGCCGCGCCAGCTCGCCGAGGTCGGGGACGTCGGCATCGACGCCGACCGGGTCCGCGAGGTCACCGCCGTCGAGTTCCTGCACGCGGTCCGCGACGAGGGCTACGACCTGGTGGTCCTCGCCCTGGTCGGCGGCGCCGTCCAGGCGATGCTGCACGGACTGGCCGCGCTGGACACCCCCGCCCGGCCCGTCGTCGTCACCGGCTACGTCGGGGTCGTGTACGAGAAGCTCGCCGACGGACTGCTGCTGCGCCACGGCGCCGACGTCGTCCTCGCCAACTCCCGCCACGACGCCGACCGCTTCCGCGCGGTGTACGAGGGAGTGGGCGCCGACGCCTCCGCCGTCACCGAGGCCGCGCTGCCCTTCCTCGGCGGCGCCCCCCACCGGCCCGAACCGGGCCGCGACACCGTGGTGTTCGCCGCCCAGCCGTCCGTCCCCGCCACCCGCGAGGACCGCGCCTACCTGCTGCGCCGGCTCGTCGAGCACGCCCGGCTGCACCCCGGCCGCGAGGTCCTGCTCAAACTCCGCTCCAAGCCCGGCGAGCACACCACGCACATCGAGGAACTGCCCTACCAGAAGCTTGCCGAACGGATCCCCGGCGGCCTCCCGCCCAACCTCCGCCTGGTCTACGGGCACATGGGCGAGGTCCTGGACCGCACCGACCTCCTGGTCACCGTCTCCTCCACCGCCGCCCTGGAAGCCCTGCACCGCCGCATCCCCACCGCCGTCCTCACCGACCTCGGGGTCCGCGAGGTGCTCGGCAACCACCACTTCACCGGCTCCGGGCTGCTCACCTCCTGGGACCACCTCGACGGCGGCGCCCACCCGGAGCCCGACCCGGACTGGCTGGCCCGCCAGGGCGTCGCCGCCGACGGCTCCTACGCCACCGCCTACGACACCGCCCGCGCCCGGGTCACCGCCCTCCTGGCACGCGACCGGCTGCCCGCGCTCGCGCCCTACTACACGCCCGCCACCGCCCCCGGCTACCTCCCCGGCATCCTCGCCCGCCACCACCTGGCCCCCGACGGCCGGCCGCTGCCGGGCACCGCCGCACCCAAGGACACCGGCCGGGTCAGGGGAGCGGTCCGCGACGCCGTCCGCGAGGCCGCCCGGGGCGCGTACCGCCACGGCGTCCAGCGCGTCGCCCCGGTCATCCGGCGGATGGGCGAGCTGTGAACACCACCACCACGTCACCTTCTGGAGCAGCGATGCCGCAGCCCACCGTGCTCGCCGTGATCCCCGCCCGCGGCGGATCCAAGGGCGTCCCGGCCAAGAACCTCGCCCAGGTCGGCGGTGTGCCGCTGGTCGTCCGCGCCGTCCGCGCCTGCCTCGCGTCCAGCGAGGTCACGGACGTCGTCGTCACCACCGACGCCCCCGCCGTCGCCGAGACGGTCCGGGCCGCCGCCGACGCCCTCGGCGAGAGCGGACGCGTCCACCTCGTCCAGCGCCCCGAGGCCATCGCCGGCGACACCGCGACCAGCGAGGCCGCCGTCCTGCACGCCCTGGACACCTACGAGGCCGAGCACGGCACGACCGCGGACGTGGTCCTCCTCGTCCAGTGCACCAGCCCCTTCGTCAGCCGCGACGACATCGACGGCGTCGCCGCCGCCGTCGCCCGCGAGGGCGCCGACACGGCCGTCACCGTCGCCCCGTTCCACGGCTTCCTCTGGCGCGACGGCACCGCGGTCGAGGACCACAACTACGGCGTCAACCACGACAAGGCCGTCCGCCCCCGCCGCCAGGACCGCCCCGAGGACCTGCTGGAGACCGGCGCCGCCTACGCCATGGACGCGGCCGGCTTCCGCACCCACCGCCACCGCTTCTTCGGCCACACCGCGCTGGTGCGCACCGACCCCGCCCGGGTCCTGGAGATCGACGACCCGCACGACCTGGCCCGCGCCCGCGCGCTCGCCCCGCTCCTGGACCCGGCCCCGCTGCCCACCCGCGCGGACATCGACGCCGTCGTCCTCGACTTCGACGGCACCCAGACCGACGACCGCGTGTTCATCGACGCCGACGGCCACGAGACCGTCGCCGTGCACCGGGGCGACGGACTGGGCATCGCCGCCCTGCGCCGGGCCGGCGTACCGCTGCTGATCCTCTCCACGGAACAGAACCCGGTCGTCGCCGCCCGCGCCCGCAAGCTCCGCATCCCCGTCCTGCACGGCATCGACCGCAAGGACCTCGCGCTCAAGCAGTGGTGCGAGGAGCAGTCCCTCGCCCCCGAGCGCGTCATGTACGTCGGCAACGACGTCAACGACCTCCCCTGCTTCGCACTCGCCGGCTGGCCCGTGGCCGTGGCGAGCGCGCACGACTCGGTACGCGCCGCGGCGCGTGCCGTGACGACCACCCCCGGCGGCTTCGGCGCCGTCCGCGAGATCGCGGCCTGGCTCCTGGGCCCCACCCTCACCGACACCCCCCTCCCCGAGTAAGGACACGCACCATGAGCACCTCCCGCCTGCGCACCTTCGGCACCCGCACCGCCGGCCCCGGCCACCCCGTGTACATCACCGGCGAGATCGGCATCAACCACAACGGCGACCTCGACAACGCCCTCGCGCTGATCGACGTGGCCGCCGAGGCCGGCTGCGACGCCGTCAAGTTCCAGAAGCGCACCCCGGAGATCTGCACCCCGCGCGACCAGTGGGACATCGAGCGCGACACCCCCTGGGGCCGGATGACGTACATCGACTACCGCCACCGCGTCGAGTTCGGCGAGGACGAGTACCGCGCCATCTCCGAGCACTGCGCCAAGCGCGGCATCGACTGGTTCGCCTCCCCGTGGGACACCGAGGCCGTCGCCTTCCTGGAGAAGTTCGACGTCCCCGCCCACAAGGTGGCCTCCGCCTCCCTCACCGACGACGAGCTGCTGCGCGCCCTGCGCGCCACCGGCCGCACGGTGATCCTCTCCACCGGCATGTCGACCCCGCGCCAGATCCGCCACGCCGTCGAGGTCCTCGGCTCGGACAACATCCTGCTCTGCCACGCCACGTCGACGTACCCGGCCAAGGCCGAGGAGCTGAACCTCCGGGTCATCAACACCCTCCAGCAGGAGTACCCCAACGTCCCGATCGGCTACAGCGGCCACGAGACGGGCCTGCAGACCACCCTCGCCGCCGTCGCGCTCGGCGCCGCCTTCGTCGAGCGCCACATCACCCTCGACCGCGCCATGTGGGGCTCCGACCAGGCCGCCTCCGTCGAGCCCCAGGGCCTGACCCGCCTGGTCCGCGACATCCGCACCATCGAGGCCTCGCTCGGCGACGGCGTCAAGAAGGTGTACGAGTCCGAGCTCGGCCCGATGAAGAAGCTCCGCCGGGTCCCGGGCGTCGTCGCCGAGGCGGCCCAGGCCGCCGAGCCGGTCGCGGTCTGACGGGCCGACCGGTGAACCTCGCCTTCGTCGAGAGCCCGGTCCAGCTCCTGAACGTCCTGGAGTGGGCCGTCACAGAGGGAGGCGGCGCCCGCGTCCTCGCGGACGTCACCGTCGTCGTCCTCCCTCCGGTCGACCCGATGTCGCGCGGTCAGCTGCGCCGGATGGCGGAGCTGGCCCGCGACGAGGGCATGACCGTGCGCTGGCAGGAGGCGCGCGGCGACTCGGGAACCCCCCTGAAGTCGCTGCGCGCCCTGTCCCGCCTGGTCCGCAGCGCCGACCACATCGTCATCGGCGACCCCTTCTCGCGGTACGTGCAACTGCTGCTCACCCTGGTCCGGCCGCGCCGCCTGACCGTGGTGGACGACGGCACCGCCACCCTGGAGTTCGTCGCCCAGCTGACCCGCGGCGAACGCCTCACCCGCTGGCACCGGCGCGGCGGCACCGGCCCGCGCGATCTGGCGCTGGCCCCGGTCACCGCCACCGCCCGCCGCCGCTTCACCCCGTCCGCGGCCCGCGAGGTCGAACTCTTCACCGCGATGCCGGTGGTCCCGCCGCCCGGCATCACCCTGATCCCCAACACCTTCTCCTGGACCCGCTCCCGCTTCGGCCCGCCCTCGCTCACCAAGGGCGCCGACCTGGTCGGCACCTCCCTGGTCGAGACGGGCGTCGTCGACCGCGCCCCGTACCTGGACGCCGTCGGCGCCCTGGCCCGCACCCACGGAGCCACCCGCTACTTCGCCCACCGCCGCGAGTCCACCGAGAAGCTCCACGCCCTGGAGGCCGCCACCGGACTGGAGATCGTCCGCCCCGACCTCCCCCTGGAACTCATCGCCCGCCGCGGCCCCATCGGCCGCACGGTCCTGAGCTTCCCCTCCACCGTCGTCCACACCCTCCCCCTCGCCCTGGCCGGCACCGAGGTCAAGGTCGCCGTCTGCGACATCGCCCCCGAATGGCTCCGCGCGACGGCCTCCCCCCGCGCCCAGGGCTTCCTCTCCGGCGTCACCGAAACCGCCCGCGGCGCCCACCGCCTCGGCGGAGCCATGGCGGTGACGGGCGAGGCCTGACCGACGGGCGGGGCGGCTGCCGGCCATCGGACCGCCTCCCCCCGCCCGAAAAGTCGAGGAGTTTACCCACCTCCATCCGCCACCACACGCTCCGACGCCACCTTTTGTTCCTCTATGCGGCTGAACTTTTGTTGATCTGTGGTCAGTTGACGGGGATGTGGGCCTACCCTTCAACGGGTGAACCAGTTGAAGTCCCGCGCGTCCGAAACCGACCTGCCCGTGGACGGAGTGCTGCCCGGCACCCTGTCCGACCCGCTCCGTGCCGAGCTGATCGCCTTCCGCCGTGATCTGCACATGCATCCGGAGCTGGGCAACCAGGAGTTCCGCACCACCGCGGCCCTCAAGGCCCGGCTGGAGCTGGCCGGGCTGGCGCCGCGGGTGCTGGCCACGGGGACGGGGCTGATCTGCGACGTGGGGACGCGGGGCGCGGACACGGGGCCGATGCTGGCCCTGCGGGCGGACATCGACGCGCTGCCGATCCCGGACACCAAGGCGGGCGTGCCGTACCGCTCGACGGTGCCCGACCGGGCGCACGCCTGCGGGCACGACGTGCACACCACGGCGGTGCTGGGCGCGGGTCTGGTGCTGGCCGCGCTGGACCGGGAGGGGCTGCTGCCGCATCCGGTGCGGCTGATCTTCCAGCCGGCCGAGGAGGTGCTGCCGGGCGGGGCGCCGGAGGCGATCGAGGCGGGGGTGCTGGAGGGCGTCGGGCGGATCATCGGGGTGCACTGCGACCCCAAGGTCGACGTGGGGCGGATCGGGCTGCGGGCCGGGGCCATCACCTCCGCCTGCGACCGGCTGGAGGTCTCGCTGGACGGGCCCGGCGGCCACACCGCCCGTCCGCATCTGACCACGGACCTGGTCACCGCCGCCGCCAAGGTGGCCGTCGAGGTCCCCGCGCTGCTGGCCCGCCGCGTCGACGCCCGCGCCGGGCTCGCGGTGACCTGGGGGCGGCTGGAGACCGGGCACGTCTGCAACGCCATCCCGCAGCACGCCGAGCTGTCGGGGACGGTCCGCTGCCTGGACCTGGCCACCTGGCGCGAGGCCCCCGACCTGGTGCACGCGGCCATCGACGAGGTGGCCGGAATGCACCGGGCCAAGACGGTGATCAACTACATCCGGGGCGTCCCGCCGGTGGTCAACGATCCGGAGTCCATCGATCTGCTGGCCGGGGCGATGACCGCCCGCCGCGGATCGTATGCGATCGAGGACACCGAGCAGAGCCTCGGCGGGGAGGACTTCTCCTGGTACCTGGAGCAGGTGCCCGGCGCGATGGCGCGTCTCGGCGTCCGCACCCCGGGCGACACGCGCGGGCTCGATCTGCACCGGGGCAATTTCGACGCCGACGAGGAGGCGATCACCGTGGGGGTGGAGCTCTTCACCGCTTCCGCGTTGCTGTACGGCAACCATACGTAACCGGACAGGCCACCCCCGGTTCGCGACGATCCGATAACGGCTTCCGTACAGGTCCTTATCTGACATCTACGCGCGTTACGATCGCGGCGAAACCAGCGCCGGAAGAGGCGCTTCGGTCAGGTTTGAAGGAGCCTTCCCTTGCGCCGGGTATCCAAGATCACCGCTGCTTGTGCCGTCACCGCGGCGCTGGCGCTCACCGCCTCCGCGTGCGGCAGCTCGTCCGACGAGAGCAGCAGCTCCGACGACGGCCAGATGAAGATCGGCATGGCCTACGACGTCGGCGGCCGTGGCGACAACTCGTTCAACGACTCCGCCGCCCGTGGCCTCGACAAGGCCAAGAAGGAGTTCGACGCCCAGACGAAGGAGCTCACCGCCAAGAACGGTGAGACCCCCGCCGACCGTGAGCAGCGTCTGCAGTCGCTGGCCGAGGGCGGCTACAACCCGGTCATCGCCGTCGGCTTCGCGTACAAGGACGCGGTCGACAAGATCGCCCCGAACTACCCGAAGGTCAGCTTCGGCCTGGTCGACTCCGTCGCCGCCGCGAAGAACGTCGACTCGATCGTCTTCACCGAGGAGCAGGGCTCGTACCTCGCCGGTGTCGCGGCCGCCCTCAAGTCGAAGGACGGCAAGGTCGGCTTCATCGGCGGTGTGGACCTTCCGCTGATCAAGAAGTTCGCCGCCGGTTTCCAGCAGGGCGTCAAGGACACCAAGCCCTCGGCCACGGTGCAGATCCAGTACCTGTCCACCGGTTCGGACCTGTCCGGCTTCGGCAGCCCCGACAAGGGCAAGGCCGCCGCCAAGGGCATGCTCGACAAGGGCGTCGACGTCATCTTCGCCGCCGCGGGCGGTTCGGGTGCCGGTTCGATCGAGGCCGTCGCCGGCCAGAAGGGCGCCTGGTCGATCGGCGTCGACTCCGACCAGGCCCTGGACCCGGCCCTGGCGAAGTACAAGGACACGATCCTGACCTCGGTCGTCAAGAACGTCGACACCGGCGTCTTCGACCTGGTCAAGTCCGTCAAGGACGGCAAGCCGCTCACCGGCACCCAGACGTACTCCCTGGCCAAGGGCGGCGTCAGCCTGACCACCACGGGTGACCACCTGAGCGACATCCAGACCCAGCTGGACGAGGCGAAGAAGAAGATCGTCGACGGCACCATCACGGTCAAGACCACGACCTGATCCGTCCCGTCGATCGGGGCCCGGACGAGTGGCTTCGGCCGCCCTTCCGGGCCCCGATCGCGTACCCCCGTGCAGGGGGTCCTCCGGCCCCGGTCCGCCATCTGTGATCAGCTGGCCAACGATTCGGTGGCGCTACGCGCGTAGCTGCGGTTCGGGCGCGGTACCTTTTTCCGCCCCCCGCTCACGCCTCCCCGTCTCCGTCCCACCGCCTCCGCCCTCCGCTCCTGCCAAGGAGAGTGCGCCATCAACGCGTCCACCAGTCCTCATGCCGTGGAGCTCCGCGGCATCACCAAGCGGTTCCCCGGGGTCGTGGCCAACCACGACATCGACATCACCGTGCGCCGCGGCACCGTCCACGCCCTCGTCGGCGAGAACGGCGCCGGCAAGTCGACACTGATGAAGATCCTGTACGGCATGCAGAAGCCGGACGAGGGCACCATCGCGGTGGACGGCGAACAGGCCGTGTTCTCCAACCCCGGCGACGCCATCGACCGCGGCATCGGCATGGTCCACCAGCACTTCATGCTGGCGGACTACCTCACCGTCCTGGAGAACGTCGTCCTCGGCTCGGAGAAGCTGTACGGGATCGGCGACCGGGCCCGCGCGAAGATCAAGGAGATCTCCGACGCGTACGGCCTCGGCGTCCGCCCGGACGCCATGGTCGAGGACCTCGGGGTCGCCGACCGCCAGCGCGTGGAGATCCTCAAGGTCCTCTACCGGGGCGCCCGCACCCTGATCCTCGACGAGCCGACCGCCGTCCTCGTCCCGCAGGAGGTCGACGCGCTCTTCGACAACCTGCGCGAGCTCAAGGCCGAGGGCCTGACCGTCATCTTCATCTCGCACAAGCTGGGCGAGGTGCTGTCGGTGGCCGACGAGATCACCGTCATCCGCCGCGGCACCACCGTGGGCACCGCCGACCCGGAGCACACCACGACCAAGCAGCTCGCCGAGCTGATGGTCGGCAGCGAGCTGCCCTCGCCGGAGACCCGCGAGTCGACCGTCACCGACACCCCGATGCTCACCGTCGACGGCCTGCGGCTCACCGCGACCGACCCCGACGGCGTGGTCCGGGCCGTCCTCGACGGCATCACCTTCACCATCCACAAGGGCGAGGTCCTCGGCATCGCGGGCGTCGAGGGCAACGGCCAGTCCGAACTCGTCGACGCCATCATGGGCATGCGGACCCTGGACGCGGGCACCCTCACCCTGGACGGCGCGGACATCTCCCGCATCCCCACGCGCAGGCGCCGCGAGGACGGCATGGCCGTCATCCCCGAGGACCGCCACCGGCACGGACTGCTGCTGGAGGCCCCGCTCTGGGAGAACCGCATCCTCGGCCACGTCACCGAACGCCCCAACAGCAAGGGCGCCTTCCTCGACCTCAAGGCCGCCCGCGCCGACACCGAGCGCATCGTCCGCGCGTACGACGTGCGCACCCCCGGCATCGAGGTCACCGCGGCCTCCCTCTCCGGCGGGAACCAGCAGAAGCTGATCGTCGGCCGCGAGATGAGCCACGCCCCCAAGCTCCTGATCGCCGCCCACCCCACCCGGGGCGTGGACGTCGGCGCCCAGGCCCAGATCTGGGACCAGATCCGCGAGGCGCGCCGCGAGGGACTGGCGGTGCTGCTGATCTCCGCCGACCTGGACGAGCTGATCGGGCTCTCCGACACCCTGCGCGTCATGTACCGCGGCCGGCTGGTCGCGGACGCCGACCCGGCCGCCATCACCCCCGAGGAACTCGGCTCGGCGATGACGGGCGCGGCCAGCGGCCACCTCGAAGCGCCGGAGGAGGGCGGAGCCCCCGCCGCCACGGACGACGACACCGACCCCCGGGACGGGGGAGAGGACCGATGAAGAAGATCGACAAGGAGCGCCTGCTCCTGGGGATCGCGGCCCCCGTACTCGCGATCGTGGTCGCCTTCCTGGTGACGGCACTCGTGCTCGCCGCCACCGGCAAGGAGCCCTTCAGCGCCTTCGGCATCATGTTCGACTACGGCGTGAAGTCGGACAGTCAGGTCTACATCCTGAACAAGGCGACCACGTACTACCTCGCGGGTCTCGCGGTGGCCGTCGGCTTCCGGATGAACCTCTTCAACATCGGCGTCGACGGCCAGTACCGCCTGGCGGCCTTCTTCGCCGCGGCGCTCGGCGGCGCCCTCACCCTGCCCGGCGCGCTCTCGATCCCGCTGATCATCCTCACCGCGATGATCGTCGGCGCCATGTGGGCCGGTATCGCCGGTGTCCTCAAGGTCACCCGGGGCGTCAGCGAGGTCGTCTCGACGATCATGCTGAACGCCATCGCCACCGCCGTCATCGGCTATCTGCTCCAGCAGAACCGGCTCGGCCACCTCGACGAGGCCGGCACCAAGATCTCCACCAAGCCGCTCCCGGAGTCCTCGCACTTCTTCGAGTTCCCGACCACCCCGTCGCCCATCTGGGGCTTCATCGTGGTCGCGGTCGTCGCCGGCATCGCGTACTGGTTCACGCTCTCGCGCACCCGCTTCGGCTTCGATCTGCGCACCGTCGGCCAGTCCGGCTCCGCCGCAGAGGCCAGCGGCGTCAACGTCAAGAAGATGGTCGTCACCTCGATGCTCATCTCCGGCGCCGTGGCCGGTCTGATCGGCATGCCGACCCTGCTGAACGACAGCTACGAGTACAGCGGCGACTTCCCCGTCGGCATCGGCTTCACCGGCATCGCCATCGCCCTCCTCGGCCGCAACCACCCCATCGGCATCGCGCTCGGCGCGCTCCTGTGGGGCTTCCTGGAACGCGGCACCGGAAAGCTGGAGTTCGAGGGCTACGACAAGGAGATCGTCGGCGTCATCCAGGGCGTCATCGTCCTCTGCGTCGTCATCGCCTACGAAGTCGTCCGCCGCTACGGACTCAAGCGCCAGCAGAGCAAGGTCGGCGCGGAACTCGCCGCACAGGCCGCCCGTAACTCCGACCAGCAGGAGGTGTCGGCGTGACCGTCACGGCGACTTCCACCCCGCCCCCCGCGGCCCCCAAGGTCTCCGGCGGCAAGGGCGGCCGCACCCGCCTCTCCTTCCCCGTCCTGCTGCTGATCATCGCGGGCGTGCTGCTCGCGCTGTCCGCGGTGCGCGCCATCACCGGCGCCGAGGACGTCACCTCGGCCGGCCAGATCAGCGCCGCGCTCGCCATGGCCGTGCCGATCGGCCTCGCCGGTCTCGGCGGCCTCTGGTCGGAGCGCGCCGGTGTGGTCAACATCGGCCTCGAAGGCATGATGATCCTGGGCACCTTCTTCGGCGCCTGGGCCGGCTGGCAGACCAACCCGTGGCTCGGCGTCCTCGCCGGCGTCATCGGCGGCGCGCTCGGCGGACTGCTGCACGCGGTCGCGACCGTCACCTTCGGCGTCGACCACATCATCTCCGGCATCGCCATCAACATCCTGGCGCTCGGCTTCACCACCTACTTCGCCAAGCTCTGGTTCAACGCCGGCGAGGCGGCGGCCAAGGGCGGCTCCCCGAAGCAGTCCCCGCCGGCCGACGACATCACCTCGGTGAC
Organism: Streptomyces sp. NPDC024555; assembly: GCF_055559335.1. Lineage (NCBI taxonomy): Bacteria > Bacillati > Actinomycetota > Actinomycetes > Kitasatosporales > Streptomycetaceae > Streptomyces > Streptomyces sp. NPDC024555. Next base: position 172,599 of record NZ_JBVHKV010000009.1, on the reverse strand, counting down.
GATCCCCGGCCTCTCCGACTGGCTGCACAGCGTCGAGAAGCACCACTGGTTCTTCGTCTCCGACCTGGCCGGCGTCATCGGCGGCCTGGTCACCAACGTCTCGCTGCTGACGATCCTGGCCGTCGTCCTGTTCGTCGTCACCTTCTTCGTCCTGTGGAAGACCGCGTTCGGCCTGCGGCTGCGCTCCTGCGGCGAGAACCCGGTGGCCGCCGAGTCCCTCGGCGTGAACGTCTACGCGTACAAGTACGCCGCGGTCGTCGTCTCCGGCGCCATGGCCGGACTCGGCGGGGCCTTCCTCTCCCTGGTCACCTCGCACATCTACAACGAGGGCCAGACCGGGGGCCGCGGTTACATCGGTCTCGCCGCGATGATCTTCGGCAACTGGCGGCCCGGCGGACTCGCCATGGGCGCGGGCCTGTTCGGCTTCGCCGACGCGCTCCAGCTGCGCAACGGCGGCGAGTCCGTCCACGCGCTGCTGCTGCTCCTGTTCGTGGTGCTGGCCGGCATCGCCGCCTGGAAGCTCTACCGCAAGAGCTTCGTCCAGGGCGCCGTCAGCGCGGTGATCGCCGCCGCGGTCCTGGTCTGGTACCTCGCCACGGACACCGTGCCCACCGAGTTCGTCAGCGCGACCCCGTACATCGTCACGCTGCTCGTCCTCTCGCTCTCCGCGCAGCGGCTGCGGATGCCGAAGGCGGACGGCATGCGCTACCGCAAGGGCCAGGGCAAGTGACGCCCCCGGTCCGCGACGGGGCCGACTGGGACGCCCTGCGCGCCGCGGCCCGGGACGCCATGTCCCGGGCGTACGCGCCCTACTCCGGCTACCCGGTCGGCGTCGCCGCCCGGGTGGACGACGGCCGCACGATCACCGGCTGCAACGTCGAGAACGCCTCGTACGGCATCGGGCTCTGCGCCGAATGCGGGCTGGTCTCCACGCTGCACGCCACCGGCGGCGGCCGGCTGACCCACTTCACCTGCGTGGACGGGACGGGCGCGATCCTGGTCCCGTGCGGCCGGTGCCGTCAGCTGCTGTACGAGTTCGGCGGCCCGGAGCTGATCCTGGAGACCCCGGACGGCTTCCGCACCCTCGACGAGATGCTGCCGCAGGCCTTCGGCCCGGCGCACCTCGGCTGACCACGCGCCGGGTGGGCCCCGATTCCGGGCCCACCCGGCGCCCCTTTCCCTCTCTATGCGCGTAGAGTCACAAGGACTCCACGCGTGTGCACGTACCGGCCGGAAGGACGCCAGACCATGGACGCCATCTCCGTCATCCGCACCAAGCGGGACCGAGGCGAGCTGACCCCCGAACAGATCGACTGGGTCATCGACGCGTACACCCGCGGTGAGGTCGCCGACGAGCAGATGTCCGCGCTGGCCATGGCGATCCTGCTGAACGGCATGAACCGTACGGAGATCGCCCGCTGGACCGCCGCGATGATCGCCTCCGGCGAGCGGATGAACTTCGACACCCTGTCCCGCCCCACCACGGACAAGCACTCCACCGGCGGCGTCGGCGACAAGATCACCCTCCCGCTCGCCCCGCTGGTCGCCGCCTGCGGCGCCGCCGTCCCGCAGCTCAGCGGCCGCGGCCTCGGCCACACCGGCGGCACCCTCGACAAGCTGGAGTCCGTCCCCGGCTGGCGCGCCCACCTCTCGAACGCCGAGATGCTCGACGTCCTCGACACCACCGGCGCCGTCATCTGCGCGGCGGGCGACGGCCTGGCCCCCGCCGACAAGAAGCTCTACGCGCTGCGCGACGTCACCGGCACCGTCGAGGCGATCCCGCTCATCGCCAGCTCGATCATGTCCAAGAAGATCGCCGAGGGCACCGGCGCCCTCGTCCTGGACGTCAAGGTCGGCTCCGGCGCCTTCATGAAGACCCTCGACGACGCCCGCGAACTGGCCTCCACCATGGTCGCCCTCGGCACCGACAGCGGCGTCCGCACCGTCGCCCTCCTCACCGACATGGCCACCCCCCTCGGCCTCACCGCGGGCAACGCCCTGGAGGTCCGCGAATCCGTCGAGGTCCTCGCCGGCGGCGGCCCCAAGGACGTCATCGACCTCACCCTCGCCCTCGCCCGCGAAATGCTCGACGCGGCCGGCCTCAAGGACGCCGACCCCGAGAAGGCCCTCGCCGACGGCTCCGCCATGGACGTCTGGCGCCGCATGATCTCCGCCCAGGGCGGCGACCCCGACGCCCCGCTCCCGGTGGCCCGTGAGCAGCACGTCGTCAAGGCCTCGTCCTCCGGCGTCCTCACCCGCCTCGACGCCTACGACATCGGCGTCGCCGCCTGGCGCCTCGGCGCCGGCCGCGCCCGCAAGGAGGACCCGGTCCAGGCCGGCGCCGGCATCGAACTCCACGCCAAGCCCGGCGACGAGATCACCGCCGGCCAGCCCCTGCTGACACTGCACACGGACACCCCGGAGAAGTTCGACTACGCCCTGAAGGCCCTGCCCGACGCGTACGACATCGCCCCGGCGGGCACGGAGTTCACGGCGACGCCGGTGGTGCGGGAGCGCATCGCCTGACCTGTGGTTTTCTCGTACGGGTGAACGGGACCGGTGGACTGCCATCGGTCCCGTTCGGCATGCTGGACTCGGTGACGCACCGACAAGAGGAGATCGCCATGAGCGCACTCACCGTCGACCCGGCGCCGGGCCAAGGCCAGGAGTGGGACGACCTCGTCCGGATCTGGGAGGAGACGGACGCGCCCGAGGGCTGCAAGGTGGAGATCATCGAGGGGATCGTCACTGTGTCGCCACCGCCGTCCAAGGACCACAACACCACCGCGGAACTGCTGCAACGCAGGCTGTACGCGGTCATCCCGGAGGACTGGGGGATCTACCAGACCCTGGGCGTCTCCGTCCCCGGCCGCGCAGGCATCTACATCCCCGACCTCGTCGTCGTTCCGCGCGCCATCGCGTCCGGCCCCGGCAACCGCGTCCCGGCCGAGGAGGCGCGGCTCGTCGTCGAGATCACCTCACGGGCGAACGCCAACCACGACCGGATCGGCAAGGCGCACGGGTACGCGAAGGCGGGGGTGCCGTTGTTCCTGCTGCTGGACCCCTGGCAGTCGGGCCGGCCGACGGCCACGCTGTACGGGGAGCCGTCCGGGAGCACGTACCGGGTGCTGGACTCCGTCGAGTACGGAGGGACGCTGAAGCTGCCCGAGCCCTTCGGGGCGGACCTCGACACCGTGGTCTTCCCGGTCAGCTGAGAAGCGCGGCGCCGGCCGCGATGAGTTTTGCCCGCGGCGACGGTCTCCTTGGCATGGATCTCTTGCCGCCGACGGCACTCGTCGTCACGGGCCGCATCACCCGGGCCGGGGTGCCGGGCCTCTGCGCACGTCTTGAGGCGATACTCGCCGCCACCGACGCGACGGTCGTGGACTGCGACGTGGGCGGCATCGAGCACCCGGATCTGACCTCGGTGGAGGCGGTCGCGCGGCTGTCGCTCGTCGCCCGCAGGGCGGGCGGGCGGCGGCTGCGGCTGGTCGGGGCTCCGCCCGCACTGCGGCTGCTGCTCGATCTGGTGGGGATCGAGGACGTGGTGGGGCTGGTGGGGGAGGACGGGAACGGGAGCTGAGAGGGGACCGTCCCGAGGCCCGTCGGCCGGCCCCGGCCCGGCCGGGTGCCGGACCCGACCCCCGCCCCGCCGTCAGCTCCGCGTCCCTGCCCCTACTCCTCCGCCTCCGTCGTGAACTCCGCCGTATCGCAGACCACTTGAACGAGCCGGGCGGTCGTCCGGCCGTCCGGCGGGACGTACTTCTCCGAGGGAGGGGTCGGCCCGGCGGAGGGATCCGCCGAGTTCCACGGGTCCGGCGGATCCGGGATGGGGGTCACGCGCAGCGGCGGGGAGGGAACGGCGGACGGGCTGGTCGCCTCCGGAGAGGCCTCCGGGACCGCCGGCGGCCGCTTCACCGTCTCCGGGACCCCCGGCGACCGCCGCGCGGACGCCGTCAGCTCCTCGCAGTCGTACTCCGGCTGGGGGCCGGGTTCGGCGGCGGAGGAGGGCGGGGTGACGGGGGCGGGGCCGGAGGTCGCGGTGGGTTCGCCGAGCCACTGGGCCGTGGTCCAGCCGGCGGCGGCGAGGACCACCCAGCCGGCGACCAGGGCCCGGGTCGTGCCGCGCCTCACGCGGCATCGGCCGCCAGGCGGTCGGCGAAGCCGAAGAGGGGGAACCAGCGCGGGGTGTCGAGGAAGCAGTGCATCCCGGTGATGGCACCGTCCTTGATGTCGATGACCTGGACCGCCCAGGGGATGAAGCCCTCGCCCTCGGGGTCCGGCTTGTAGTGCGCGAAGGCCGGGGTGCCGTTGGCGTACGTCGCGATCAGCCGGGAACCGGCACAGCTCGCGCCGATCGAGGTCATGAAGCCGGTGATGTCGTCGTGGCCCTGGAGCCAGAGGTCGAACGGCGGCATCGTCATGATCGCGTCCTCGTGGAGGAGCGCGGTCAGGGCCTTCATGTCGTAGCCCTCGAACGCCGCCACGTACCGCTCCAGGAGCTTCGCCTGCTCCTCGTCCAGCGGGTCCGCCGCGTCGGCGGTCACCGTCTCCCGGTCGGTCAGCGTCGCCCGTGCCCGCTGGAGGGCGCTGTTGACGGAGGCGACCGAGGTGCCCAGCAGCTCCGCGACCTCGGCGGCCTTCCAGGCCAGCACCTCGCGCAGGATCAGCACCGCCCGCTGCTTCGGCGGCAGATGCTGGAGCGCGGCGACGAACGCCAGACGCACGGACTCGCGCGCGACGGCGGCCTCCGCCGGGTCCTCGACCGAGGGCAGGATCCGCCCGTCCGGCATCGGCTCCAGCCAGGTGTTCTCCGGAAGCGGGTTGAGCGCGGCCTGGGCGAGCGGGGTCGGGCCGGACAGGTCGACCGGCCTGGCCCGCTTGTTGCCCGCGTTCAGCATGTCCAGGCAGACATTGGTCGCGATGCGGTACAGCCACGACCGCAGGGAGGAACGCCCCTCGAACTTGTCGAAGCTGCGCCAGGCGCGGACCAGGGTGTCCTGGACCGCGTCCTCCGCCTCGAAGGCCGAGCCGAGCATCCGGTAGCAGTAACCGGTCAGCTCGACCCGGTGTCCCTCCAGACGGCTGTCGATGTCCGCCGTCGTCGCCGTCAGATCACTCATCGCGTCGCTTCACCCCTGTTGCGCTGTGACACCGCTCACTTCAGCACTTCGGAAGCTACCGCACGCCACTGACAGCCGGGGCGGGAAGAGCAGAAGCGATCACGTTCCGGGCTTGCGCCCGTACACGTAGACGTCGTCGCCGTTCCTCAACAGGCTCCAGTATGTCTTCGCGTCGGCGGTGCGCATGTTGACGCAACCGTGCGACCCCGGCGGGTTCCACATCTTCACGCCGACCGCGTGGAACGCCTGGCCCCCGTCGAAGAACTGGGAGTACGGCATCGCCACGTGGTACAGCGACGAGACGTGGTTCTTGTGCCGCCAGTAGATCTTCTTCGAGCCCGTCCGTGTCTCGTACCCGTCGCGCCCCGTCCGCACCGGCACCGGCCCGAACTTCAGCTTCTTGCCGTCCTGGATCCAGCTGATCTGCCGGGTCAGGTCCACGCACGCGATGCGCCCCTTGTTGGTGGGGCACTTCCCGGCCTTGTTCGGCGTCTTCCCGGCCGCCTTCTGCGCGGTGAGCGTCTGCATGGTGCGCCAGGTCACCGGCCCCGCGTACCCGATCGTCGGGGTGACCCCGTACGTGCTCTGGAACGTGCGGATCTTCTTGCAGTCGGCGGCCGACTGCCGGCCGTCCACCTTCAGGTGCAGGTACTTCTCCACCTGCTTCTGGTACGGCCCCGTCGACGTCGTACAGGACGCGGCCTCGGCCGTACCGCCCGTACCCAGGACGAACGCCGGTACGGCGGTCAGCCCGGCGACGGCCAGCGCGAGCCCGCGCCGTGCCGCCGAGCCCCGTATGCGCCCCATGCTCCCCGTGCCCCTCATATGCGCCAACTCCCCTTCGCGCGCAGTGCGGTGATTCCGCCTGCTAGACGCGCGTCGGGGAGTCGAAGGTTGTGCGCCGAATGTCACGGTTCTGTACGGGGCGGCCGTACGGGCATCAGTTCCGTACGGGTACGAGCGCCGCCGCCCGCAGCCGTTCGGTGCGCGCCGCGCGCGACCCGTACAGCGTGATCGAGACGACACCGAGCACCGCGAGCAGTCCCAGGCCGACCGTGCCCGCCCAGCCGCCGGCGTGGAAGGCGACGGCGCCGAGGGTGCCGCCCGCGCTGGAGCCGAGGTAGTACGCGGACTGGTACAGCGCCGAGGCCTGGGCGCGGCCGGTGGTGGCCGTACGGCTGACCGAGGAGGAGGCGACCGCGTGCCCGGCGAAGAAGCCGGCCGTGATCAGGACCAGGCCGAGGAGTACGGCGGCCAGCTGGTCGGCGAGCGAGAGGAGCAGGCCCGCGGCGGTGGTGGAGACGGCGAGGTAGAGCGCGCCCCGGCGTCCCAGCCGGCCGACGAGACGGCCCGCGGCGGCGGAGGAGACCGTACCGACCAGATAGACCAGGAAGATCGATCCGACGATGCCCTGCGGGAGGTCGAACGGGGCCTCCACCAGCCGGTAGCCGATCACCGTGTACACGGCGCCGAACACCGTCATGAACAGGGCGCCGATCGCGTACAGCCGCCGCAGCAGCGGATCGGCGAGGTGGCCGCCCACGGTCTTCGCCAGGGCCTTGGGGTTCAGCGAACCGGGGGTGAAGTGCCGGGCCCGGGGGATCATGAAGTGGAAGACGACCGCGCAGGCCACGGCCAGCAGCCCGACCGCGCCGAGGGCCGCGCGCCAGCCCCAGAGCTGGGCGATCCAGCCGGTGAGGATGCGGCCGCTCATGCCGCCGATGCTGTTGCCCGCCACGAACAGCCCGATCGCGGCGACGAGCGCCTTCGGCCGGACCTCCTCCGCCAGATACGCCATCGCGGAGGCGGGGAGCCCGGCGAGGGCGGCGCCCTGGACCGCGCGCAGCGCGATCAGCCAGCCCAGCGAGGGGGCGAACGGCACGAACAGCCCGATCGTCACCGCGACGACCAGCGATCCGGTCATCATCTGCCGCCGGCCGAAGCGCTCGGAGAGCGCGCTCAGCGGCAGCACGCACAGCGCCAGCGCGCCCGTCGCGGCGGAGACCGTCCAGCTCGCCTGCCCGGCCGTGGCGCCGAAGGACGCGGAGACGGCGGGCAGCAGCGCCTGGGTGGAGTAGAGGAGTGCGAACGTCGCGACACCGGCGGCGAAGAGCGCGAAGCTCATCCGGCGGTAGCCGGGGCGGCCGGGTTCGAGCCGGTCCGCGGTGGCGGCCGGCGCGGGGGCGACGGAGGTGGCGGGGGACGACGGGGTCGAGGCGGCCACGGTGAGGGTGGACGCCCCGGTACTGGCGGGAGGCATGCCACGAACGTAGGACGACCTCCTCTCATGCGTCCAATGCACAAACACGCGATAATCCATCCCATGGCGCATCAGCACAGCTCACGGCCTCGGCTGTCACCAAGCAGTTACGAAGAAGACATTCGCGCGGTGCTCGCCCCGCGCCTCGCCTACTTCGAGGCGGTCGCCCGCCACGAGCACGTCACCCGCGCCGCGCAGGAGCTGGGCGTCCCGCAGTCGACGCTCTCGCGGGCCATGGTCCGGCTGGAACAGGACCTGGGCGTGGCCCTGTTCGCCCGCCGGGGCCGCACCGTCTCCCTCACCCCCGCCGGCCGCACCTTCCTGGGCTCGGCCGAGCGCGCTCTCGCGGAGGTCGAGAAGGCCGCCGACTCGGTCCGGGCCGACGCCGACCCCACCGCGGGCCGGGTCGCCTTCGGCTTCCTGCACACCATGGGCTCCGAGACCGTCCCCGCCCTGATCCGCGCCTTCCGCGCCGACCATCCCCGGGTCCGCTTCCAGCTCGTCCAGAACTACGGCGAGGCCATGATCGAACGCCTCCGCGCCGGCGGCCTCGACCTCTGCCTCACCTCCCCGGTCCCCGACGCCCCCGACCTCGTCACCCGCCGCCTCGACGAACAGCGCCTCCGCCTCGTCGTCCCCGAGGACCACCGCCTCGCCGGCCGCCGCCGCGTCCGCCTCGCCGAGGCCGCCGACGAAACCTTCGTCACCCTCGAACCCGGCTACGGCCTCCGCCGCATCACCGACGACCTCTGCGCCGAGGCCGGCTTCACCCCCCGCGTCGCCTTCGAGGGCGAGGAGGCCGAAACCCTCCGCGGCCTGGTCGCCGCCGGCCTCGGCGTCGCCCTCCTCCCGCCCCCCGCCGTCGCCCGCCCCGGCGTCGTCGAACTCACGGTGACGGCCCCCCGCGCCGCCCGCGAGATCGGCGTCGCCTGGCTGGACGGCCACCCGGACACACCCCCGGTCGCGGCGTTCAAGAAGTTCCTGCTGTCGCGGCGGGGGAATCTGCTGCCGGAGTGAGGGGGCGGCGGGGGCACCTCGGTCCCGGGGCGGGGGCGGCCCCGCCCCACGGGTGGTCAACGATCATGTGAACGACGCCCGTTCCGGCGAATCGCACGGCCCCGCCGCATGCCCGCTCCGCCGCCCGGGGCGGGCCGTTCCCGGCGGGCCGGGATCGTCCGAGGGCGCCCGAAGGCGCTGGGGCGAGCCCTACTCTGGCAGTTCCGACGGGGGCCGGGTGAACAGAGAGGGGCAGGGCCATGACGAGTGACGCCACGCCGGATCCGTACGCCGACCCGATCGCGTTCGGACAGCGCATGCAGATGCTGCGTACGAGGAGGGGGATGTCGCGGCCGGTCGTGGCCGGGCTCCTGGGGATGTCGCCGTCGTGGGTGAAGCAGGTGGAGACGGGGCAGATCGGCATGCCGAAACTGCCCATGGTGCTGCGCATCGCGGAGCTGCTGCGGGTGCGGGCGCTGTCGGATCTGACGGGGGATCTCTCGGACTCCGTCGACCTGTTCATCGGCCCCGGGCACTCCCGGCTCCCGGCGGTCCGGGACGCGGTGAACGTCCTCGTGGCGGACGGGACGCGGCAGGCTCCGCCGGCCGCGCAACTCGCGGCCCGGCTCGCCGAGGCGTGGATGGCCCGGCACCGGGCGCCGAACCACCGCGAGGTGCTGGGCGACCTGCTGCCGGGACTGATCCGGGACGCGCAACTGGCCGTCAGACAGGCGGAATCGGCGACGGACAGGCGGGCGGCGCAGGCGGTGCTGTCGGAGGTGTACTCGCTGGCGCAGTTCTTCGTGGCGTACCAGCCGGACAGCGCGCTGCTGTGGCGGGTGGCCGAGCGGGGCATGGTCGCCGCGCAGGAGTCCGAGGACCCGCACGCCATCGGCGTCGCGGCCTGGCTGGCCACGCAGGCGCACCGGGACATGGGCAGCAACCACTTCGACGCGGCCGACGCCCTGACGCGGGACGCGCTCGCCCATCTCGAACCGTTCCTGCCGGAGGCCGACGACCGGACGACCGCGATCACGGGGGCGCTGCAGTTCGAGGCCGGGTACACCGCCGCCCGGCGCGGGGCCCGGGGCGAGGCCTGGGGCTGGTGGGACAAGGCCCGCGCCACCGCGAAGCGGCTGACGCCCGGCTACTACCACCCCATCACCTCCTTCTCCACCGCGATCATGGGGGCCCACGCCGTGACCGTGGCCGTCGAACTGCGCGCCGGAGGCGAGTCCGTACGGCAGGCCGTCGACGCGGACAGCACCGCGATCCCCTCGCGGCCGAGGCTGGCCCGGCACCGGATCGAGGAGGCCCGCGCCTACCACCTGGACGGACAGGCGGAGACCGCGCTCGCCACCCTGGAACGCGCCTACAAGGCCGCCCCGGAGACCATCCGCTACAACGGCTACGCCCGCCGGATCGTGCTGGAGGAGACGGAGTCCCGCGTCCCCGTACGCCGCCGCCGCGCCGCCGCCCTCGCCGACCAGTTGGGACTCCTCGCGGCATAAGGGCTGTCCGGAACCCGTCGAACCCCTGGCCGAGGGGCAGGATTCCTGCCCCTCGCCCGTCCCGCCCGCTCCTACCGTCGGAACACTGCCGACGAGAGTGTCAGGGGGACGAGCCCGTGATGACCATCAACGAGTACGAGTTGTCTCGCGACGGGGACGCCAGAGCCCCGCGTTCCGGGACACCGGCCACCACCGAAGCCCGCGTCGCCTTCCAGGGCTGCCCCTGCGCCCGCTGCCGCGCCGCCCGCGCCGACGCCGCGTACCGGGCCTGGCTGGCCCACACCACCTCCTGCGCCACCTGCCGCGCCGGCGCCGCCTGCGTCACCGCCGTGGGCCTCGGCCGCGCCTGGAGGAACCGCCGATGATCTGCGCCCGCTGCGACGAGCCCATGACCGACGAGGAGGCCGTCGCGTACGCCGTCCCCGGAGCCTCCGGACCCGGCATCACGATCCACGTCCACCGCGTCCTCTGCGACATCCCGGCCACGACGCCCCGCCGGTACCCGACCGCGCCCCGCTGAGGCCTCTCGGCCGGTCCCGGACCGCCCCGTGCCCTGCCCTGCCCGGGTCGGTGGGGCGCGCCAGGACCGGCGGGGAGGCGCCAGGGCCCTCGCGGGACGGTCACGGGCTCCGGAAGGTGATCTCCTTTCCGCCCTCGTCCCGGGTGAAGTCGCCGGCGAATCCCCAGTTCTGCCATCCGCCGTCCCCGTTGTTGATCACGGTTCCGTCCTTGACGGAGAAGATGTCGACGCCGTCCACCACCGCGAGGTGTTCGAGGCCGGAGATCCCGGAGAACGACATCTCGTCGAAGTTCTTCACCGCGATGATGTTCGTGTCCGGGAAGCTGCGGCTGTACGCGTCGATCAGCGACTGGTTCAGCTCGGCGTCGCCGCCCGGCACCTTGCCCGTGTAGTCGGTTCCGGGGTACGGGCCGGCGTCCGTGTCCGTGTACTTCGGCGCGCCGTCGTTGAAGTTCACCGATTCCGTTCCGGTGGTCAGGGCGTCGGCGTCCAGGTCGGCGGGGTGCGGCTGGACGAAGGCGGCCTCCGGGCCGTCCCGGGTGACCTCGCCGTAGTAGGCCCAGTTGGTGTAGCCGCCGTCGCCGTCGTTCCTGAACGTGCCCTTGTCGAAGACGTAGACGTCGAACACCGCGCGGCCCGCGGCGATGTCGTCCCCGGACTCGTCCGCGTGGTACTCGTCGGAGTTCAGCCGGTACCTGCTGTGGTCGACGAGCGTGTCCGGTTCGGTCACCCAGTGCGAGGACTGCTCCGAGTGCATCGCGACCACGTTGTAGTCGGGGTAGCAGCGCCGCATGTCGTTCACGAGCATGCGGACCGCCCGGGTCGAGCCCTCGTCGTCCAGCGGGGAGTACGTGTTGTAGTACCGGCTGCGGTCGGGCGGCTCCTGGCCCTCGATCTGGCAGCCCTCGTCGCCGGGCTTCCAGTCCTTCTTCCGCTTCGGGCGCGGCGGTTCGCGGAACGTGACGGTGCGGTGGTCCTCGCTGACGTCGAACACGCCCTTGTAGGCGCGGTTCTTCCAGCCGAGGTCGGCGTCGTCCGCCCAGGTGAACTTCCCCTTCTTGAAGGCGTAGACGCGGTACGTCGTCCCGCTGATCTCGACGGTCTGGATCATCGCCGCACCGTCCATCTGCTGGAGATTGCCCTCGTGCGGCTGGGCGATGACGATGTTGTAGTCGGGGAGGCAGTAGGACAGGTCGTCGAGCGCCAGCTTGACCCGCTTCTCCTTGTTCTTCTCGTTGTCGATCCTGTCGATGACGAAGTTGACCAGGTACGAGTAGCCCCACGCGGCCGCCGTACCCACGGTGCCGCTGCCGGGCACGGAGACCGACGAGTGCGAGGCCCGCTCCCTCGGCTCGAAGCACAGACTGGGCAGCGCGTTCCCCTCCTGGCCGTCCGCCGGGTCGTCCGGCGAACCGTCCGCCGGGTCGCCCGAGGCGGCGTCCGGGGACGTACCGGGGATGTCGACGGGGCCCGGCCCGGGGGCCGTCGCGGGCTGGAGGGAGTCGGGGTCGGGCTGCCCGTCGTCGGAGACATCGTTGTCATCGGGGGTGACAGCGTTGTCTTCTCCGCAGTCCGCGCCGGCCGGTTCCAGTACGCGGCAGATCTGCTGCCGCGCGGTCGCGGCGACGGCGCCGTCCGTGGAGGTGGCGAGCAGGGCGGCGGACACCGCGCCCACCAGGATCAGCAGGGCCAGATACTCGATCGCCGCCTGGCCCCTTCCTTCGTGTACGTCCGGATGCAGGAGTCCTCTTCGTCGCACGTCGCACCTCGTCATGGTTCGTCGGGGGGTACCGGTAGCCGTCGGCTGCCGGCCCGGTCCGGACGAACGTAACGAGGGCATCGGGGCCCATCGACAGTGTCCGAAGGCCCACGCGGGGACCCAAATCGGGGAAGGGCCCGCGTGCGGGGAACCGGCCCGGAGCCGCGGGGCCGCCCGGCTCACCCCCGCAGCGACTTCCCGAACCCCGCCGCCAGCGGCATCCGCAGGCCGAGCGGCGGCGGGGCCGCCAGGGCGTCGGCGACCGGGCGGGCGTAGGTGTGGCCGAAGAGGGCGCCGAGGACGAAGTCGGTGGCGAGGGCGGTGACTTCGGCGTGGTGCTGGCGCAGGGAGTGGCCGTCGGAGTGGACCTCGAAGCGGCAGGTGTCGCGGTTGGACTTCTTGGCGCGTTCGGCGAGGCGGAAGGAGAGTTCGGGGTCGGAGCGGTGGTCGTTGGTGCCGTGGACGAGGAGGACCTGGCGGCCGACGAGGTGTTTGACGGGTTCCGGTTCGGCGTCCGGGGCGTCCGGGAACCAGGGGGCCATGGCGAAGACCGCGCCGACGGCGTCGTGGCCGCCCGCGCGGAGGGCGGCACGGCCGCCCATGCCGTGCCCGGCCAGGCAGACGGGGACGTCGCCGTAGCGGCGGACGACCTCGTCGACGGCCCAGGCGGCATCGGCCGCGAGGTGGGCCTCCGTGGTGTTCCAGCCGCGGCAGCGGTAGTGGACGACGTGGGCGGCGAGGCCGTCCGCCTGTCCCGCGCGGGCCAGGGCGCGGGCCAGCGGGAGCTGGAAGGCGTAGGAGAAGGGGGAGGGGCGGCGGTACGAGTACGGCTCGCCGTCCGGGAGCAGCAGGACCACGCCGCTGACCGCTGTTGATGCTCCGGCCGCCGTGACGGCCCGTCCCAGCCTCGCAGCAGGCAGGGGGAGTGCGCGCTGTGCCATGACGTAACAGTGTCAGAAGGGCAGGTGTACGCCACCCGTATTCGCGGTCTCTGTTACGTATCGGCGAGCCGTGCCCCGCAGCGCTCTACGCGCGTAGGCGCTAGAGTGCGTGGATGATGAGCCCGACCCTCCATGTGCCCGGCCAGGATCAGATCCGGCGTGCCCCCAAGGTCCTTCTCCACGACCACCTCGACGGCGGACTGCGCCCCGGGACGATCGTCGAACTCGCCGCCGCGAGCGGATTCGACGGACTTCCCGAGACCGACCCCGACAAGCTCGGGATCTGGTTCCGCGAGGCCGCCGACTCCGGTTCGCTGGAGCGGTATCTGGAGACGTTCGCCCACACCTGTGCCGTCATGCAGACCCGTGACGCGCTCGTCCGGGTCGCCGCCGAGTGCGCCGAGGACCTGGCCGCCGACGGGGTCGTCTACGCCGAGATCCGGTACGCCCCCGAGCAGCACCTGGAGGCCGGACTCACCCTCGAAGAGGTCGTCGAGGCCGTCAACGAGGGCTTCCGGGAAGGGGAGCGGAGGGCCCGCCGGGACGGGCACCGCATCCGCGTCGGCGCCCTGCTCACCGCGATGCGGCACGCCGCCCGCTCGCTGGAGATCGCCGAACTCGCCAACCGCTACCGCGACCAGGGCGTCGTCGGCTTCGACATCGCGGGCGCCGAGGCCGGCTTCCCTCCCACCCGCCACCTCGACGCCTTCGAGTACCTCAAGCGCGAGAACAACCACTTCACCATCCACGCCGGTGAGGCCTTCGGACTGCCCTCCATCTGGCAGGCCATCCAGTGGTGCGGCGCCGACCGGCTCGGCCACGGCGTCCGCATCATCGACGACATCGAGGTCGCGGAGGACGGCGGTGTGAAGCTGGGCCGCCTCGCCTCGTACGTACGGGACAAGCGCATCCCGCTGGAGCTCTGCCCGACCTCCAACCTCCAGACCGGGGCCGCCGCCTCGTACGCCGAGCATCCGATCGGGCTGCTGCGGAAGCTGCATTTCCGCGCCACGGTGAATACGGACAACCGGCTCATGAGCGGGACCAGCATGAGCCGCGAATTCGAGAAACTGACCGAGACCTTCGGATACACGCTCGACGACATGCAGTGGTTCACCGTCAATGCGATGAAGTCGGCATTCATTCCTTTCGATGAACGTCTCGCGATGATCAACGACGTCATCAAGCCGGGCTACGCCGAGCTGAAATCCGAATGGCTCTTCGAGCAGACCGCCGCGACCAGCGTGTCCTCCTCCGCGGGCGCCTGACGGAGCGGACGGAAAGCGGCTGGGAATTCCCCCTCCAGCCGCTTTTCCGCGTGTCACGGGATGTTTGCGGGAGGAGGTGCGGGCTGGCTACGTTGCAGAGCCGCTCCCATCCCCCCTCCCCAAGGACGCATTCCTATGAAGAAGTCTTCCGCCCGGACGCTCGGTGTCGCCGTTCTCGGTGCCGCGTTCGCCGCTGCCGCCGCCGGTACCGCCTCCGCCGCCGCCCTCCCGCTGGAGACCGCCACCGGCGTCCTGCCCGTCGCCGGCTCCCTGGTGTCGGACGGCGCCTCCACGAAGGCCGTCCAGGACACCGCCACCGACCTCCTCGGCACCAGCCAGACGAAGGTCCTCGGCGAGGCCACCGCCCCGGCCAAGGGTCTCCTCGGCGGTCTGCCCGCCGGCGGGGCCAACACCAGCGGCCTCGGGGTCAACGGGCTGCCGCTCGGCCGCTGAGCCCCGGCCCGTCGCTCCACACGCCTGTGGGCGGACCCCGGTTCGGGGTCCGCCCACAGGCGTGTCATGCGACGGGCGGCCCTCCTACCAGGCGGCCGCCGTCGTTCCCGACGTCTTCTCCTCGGGGAGCAGCACCCACAGCGCCAGGTAGAGCAGGAACTGCGGGCCCGGCAGCAGGCACGAGACCAGGAAGATCAGACGCATCGTCCGCGCGGAGGTGCCGAAGCGCCGTGCCAGCGCCGCGCACACTCCGCCGAGCATCCGTCCGTCACGGGGGCGGGCAAGTCCGGCCATGGTGGGCTCCTTCGCGAACCGTCCGGGGAGCGTTCCGTTGTGCTCCCGATGTATCCAGGATGGCCCGCGCCCCCGCCCGGGGGCGTCGCTCTACGGGGCGATGCCGACCCTGGAAATCGTCGGGGTGGATCCCTGAGGGCCCCGGGACTCCCGGGGCTGCTCGGGGTCGATCCGGGGCAGCGGACGGATCCGCCGCGCGGTGCGGCGCCGCAGCCGGGCCCGCCAGGCCGGGACGACGAGGACATGGGCGAGCCCGACGCCCACGGTGTTCAGGAGCAGCGAGTCCACGTCGACGACCTGGCCCGGCACCCCGGTCTGGCCCAGCTCGATCGCCAGCGAGATCAGCGCGCCGGCCGCGACCGTACGGGCCAGCGAGGACCACGCCGGGACGGTGAGCCGGCCCCCGGCCAGCGGCAGCAGCACGCCCAGCGGGGCCAGCAGCAGGAGTTCCTTGCCGATGCGGCGGGCCGCCGCCGCGGGGCCGAGCGAGAGATCGGCCTTGATACCGGCGAAGGGCTGGAGATTGGATGCGGTCATCCACGGCACGTCCAGCGGGCGCAGGGTCAGCCACCCGACGAGCAGCAGATACGCGAGGAGGAGCGAGACCCCGGCCGCGCGGAAGCGGATGACGGCTTGGCCGTCCGAACCTTGACGCACGATCCCCAAGACGCCGCGGGCGGCAGGATCGGTTCCGCTCGTCCCGGGGAGACCTGGCTCACCCGGCGGAAGCGGCGGCCCGGCCCGCGTGGGGCGGGCACCGGGCCGCCCCGGCGGCGGTCACGGCCGGGGTGTCGAGTCCAGCGTCGGCACGGCCTCGGGGCTGGCCTTCGTCTCCGCGGTGCAGAGGTAGCCGCGCGGCGGGTACGTCCCCGGGCCGCCGAGCGTCACCGTGTTCTCGGGGGACAGCGCATCGCTGTCCGCGAAGGTGCAGACGAGCTGGGCCAGCGCCTCCGGCACGAGGTCCTCGGGCTGTTCGCTCAGCCGGAGGGTGTCCGGGGCGTCGCCCCGTCCGGGGCCCGAGACCCGCAGCGCCGCCGGGACCCGGGTGGAGAAGCCCGCCAGCCGCTCGGTCTCCGGCGGTTCCCGCCGCACCTCGTCCAGCAGGGCGCGGGCGATCCTGAGCCGGTCCGAGGTGGACTCCTGGACCCGTACGGTGCGGTCCACCGCGACCAGTTCGCCCGCGCAGACCAGATAGACCTGGACCGGGATGCCCTGCTGGGCCTGGGCGGATATGTCCTCCGCGGGCATCGCGCACGGCACCCGGGACGGGGCCGGTCCGGCGTCGACCGGGACCGAGGTGGTGCGGATCCCGCAGCCCGCCGCCAGGGCCGCGCAGAGCACGGCGGCGGCGAGGGCGGCGGCGGGGCGGGCGCCCCGGCGGTTGCTGGGCGTCACGAGGCGTCGTCCTCCTGGTCCGGGAGCCGCGTCCCGTGCTCCTCGCCGGTGCGGTTCAGCGCCTCGGCGTCGCGCGGCAGCCGCAGGACGAACACCGCGCCGTCGCCGTCCGGGGAGTTCGCCGCGGTGATGTCGCCGCCGTGGATGTGCGCGTTCTCCATGGCGATGGAGAGGCCGAGGCCGCTGCCGTCGGAACGCGGCCGGGAGGCGCTGGCCTTGTAGAAACGGTCGAAGACGTGCGGCAGGACGTCCTCGGGGATGCCCGGACCGTGGTCGCGGACCTCGATGACGAGGTCGTCGCCCTCGGTGCGCACCGCGACCCGTACCGGCGAACCGCCGTGCTTCAGCGCGTTGCCGATCAGATTGGCCAGGATCACGTCGAGCCGGCGCGGATCGAGGCGGACCATCATGCCGCGCTCGGCGTCCAGGTCCACCGCGTCCAGCCAGGCACGGGCGTCGATGCACGCCGTCACCTGGTCGGCCACGTCGACCGTGTCGAGCACCAGCCGGGCGGTGCCCGCGTCGAAACGGGTCACCTCCATCAGGTTCTCCACCAGGTCGTTCAGCCGCCGGGTCTCGCTGACCACCAGGTTCACGGCGGGCGCGATCATCGGGTCGAGGCTGTCCGCCTCGTCCTCCAGCACCTCGGTGACCGCGGTGAGCGCGGTCAGCGGGGTGCGCAGCTCGTGCGACATGTCGGCGACGAAACGGCGGCTGGACTCCTCCCGCGCGCTCATGTCCGCGACCTTCTTCTCCAGCGAACCGGCCGTGCGGTTGAACGTCCTGGACAGCTCGGCCAGTTCGTCCGTGCCGGAGACCACGAGACGGGTGTCCAGCTTGCCCTCGCCGAGCTTGCGCGCGGCCTCGCCGAGCCGCTGCACGGGCCGCAGCACCGTCGTCGCCGCCGCCTGCGCGAGCAGCGCGGAGCCCACCAGGGCCAGCGCCGTGGCGATCCCCAGCGACCAGGCCAGCGAGTTGAGGTCCTGCCGCTCCTGGTCCAGTGATTTGAGCATGTAGCCGGTCGGGCCGCCGCCGATGATCTTCGTACCGGCGACCAGGTACGGCGTACCGCGGATCGAGGTCCGCTGCCAGAACAGGTGGTACTGGTACTTGTTGCCCGCCTTCACCGGCTGCTTGCGGTCCACCTGCTCCTGCAGCGACTCCGGCACGTTGTCGCGCGTGAAGGTGTCCAGGTCGGAGTTGCCGACGATGGGCTTCCCCGGATCGCGCTCGTCTATCAGCAGGACGCTGTAGCCGGGGCTGCTGCTCGCCATCTGCACGGCGGCCGTCTGGAGGTCGTCCCGCGAGGGCTTCAGCGGCAGCGACGCCGCCCGGGTCTGCATCTCCTGGCGGAAGTCGCCGAGCGCCGCGTCCTGCGTACGCGTCAGCACCGCCTCGCGGTTCAGCCAGTACGCGATCGCGGAGGCCGAGACCGCGGCGGTGAGCGCGACCAGCGCGAAGACGATGACGAGCCGCAGCCGCAGGCTGGTCCAGCGGAGCCCGCTGAGCAGGCCCCGCTTCACCGCGGTACTCACTGCGGCGAGTCCAGCCGGTATCCGACGCCCCGCACCGTACGGATCAGGGTCGGCGAGGACGGTACGTCCTCCACCTTGGCGCGCAGCCGCTGCACACAGGCGTCCACCAGCCGGGAGTCGCCGAGGTAGTCGTGCTCCCAGACCAGCCGCAGCAGTTGCTGCCGGGACAGCGCCTGGCCGGGCCGGCGGCTCAGCTCCAGCAGCAGCCGCAGCTCGGTCGGCGTGAGCTGCAGGTCCTCGCCGTTCTTGGTGACGGTCATCGCGGACCGGTCGATCACCACGTTGCCGAAGGTCGCCGAATCGGTCGACTCCCGCTCGCCGCGGCGCAGCACCGCGCGGATCCGGGCGTCGAGCACCCGGCCCTGCACGGGTTTCACCACGTAGTCGTCGGCCCCCGACTCCAGACCGACCACGACGTCGATGTCGTCGCTCCGCGCGGTCAGCAGGATGATCGGCAGCTGGTCGGTGCGCCGGATGCGCCGGCACACCTCGAAACCGTCGATCCCGGGCAGCATCACATCCAGCACGACCAGGTCGGGCCGCTGCTCACGGAGCAGGTTCAGGCCGTCCTCTCCCGTCGCCGCGGTGGCCACACGGTGGCCCTGGCGTGACAGCGAGAGTTCGAGGGCCGTGCGGATGGCGTCGTCGTCCTCGATCAGCAACAGGAAAGGCACGCTGGTCATTCTGACCCATGGGGGTGCCCCAGTTCGACAGTTGGTCCCCTCTCTTGCGTCCCGCACCCCGTTCCCACGCGTCCCACACCCCTCATGCGTACGCTCCGCGCACCGTCCGCGCACCCTTCGTGCACCTTCCGTGCTTCTTGATCACCTTCGCGCAGGGGGCCTGTGACAGGTCTGTGACAGTCGGCGGACAGCGCCATGAAATCGCCCCGGCAAGCTCGGTGGCACAAGGAACGGACGGACTCCACCGATGGGGGGCGCGAGATGAACGCAACTCACAGCATCACCGCAAGCGCAGTCGTCACGCGTCTCCACGACGTCGGGCGGAGCACCGAGAAGTCCGGCCCGGCACTGAACGGGCGGGGGTGCGAGCGCGCCGCGAGGCGTCCGCATTCGGCGTTCATGACGGTGGTCGACGCCGGCGACGGGGGAAGCGCGTACGGGGAGGGCTCGGGGGAGCGGAAGGTCCCGGCGCGGACCGAGGACGCCGAAGCGGCGTTCACGGCCTATGTCCGGGAGCGCCGTGCCTCCCTGTACGCCACCGCCTACCACCTGACCGGTGACCGGTTCGAGGCCGAGGACCTGCTGCAGAGCGCGCTGTTCTCGACGTACCGGGCCTGGGACCGGATCAGCGACAAGGCGGCGGTCGGCGGCTATCTGCGCCGCACCATGACCAATCTGCACATCAGCGCCTGGCGCAGGCGCAAGCTGAACGAGTACCCGACCGAGGAGCTGCCGGAGACGGCGGGCGACACGGACGCGATGCGCGGTACGGAGCTGCGCGCCGTGCTCTGGCAGGCGCTGGCGCGCCTCCCCGAGCTGCAGCGCACGATGCTCGTCCTGCGGTACTACGAGGGCCGTACGGACCCGGAGATCGCGTCCATCCTCGACATCAGTGTCGGCACGGTGAAGTCGAGCATCTGGCGGTCCCTGCGCCGGCTGCGCGAGGACGAGGTCCTCAGCTTCGGCCGTGACGAGGAGGAGTCCTTCGGCGAGCTGGTGGCCTGAGGCTGGGGGAAACCCGCGGGAAGGGCTCGGGGGAGTCCGGGGGCCCGCGGGGTACGGGGATACGGGGGTATCGGGGGAAAAGAGGGGGGACCACGGGGGAACGTGATCGCCGCTTCGGGGGAAGCGGCGGTGCACGGGGGAACACGGGGAAAGCCGAAGGGTCGGACGGGCCGGGGGGTCTTGTCCGACCCTTTGGCGTGCCCGGGGGCCGGGTTCCGGGGCCCTAGCCGGCGTCGGGGCCGGACGGCTCCGCGGTCGCGGGCACGGCCGCGCTCGCCGTCGCGGGGGTCCGGCAGCGGCCCGCCGCCGCGGCGGCCAGGCGGCCCAGGGCCTCGTCCTTGCCGCAGGGGTACGCGCCCAGCCCGGCCTGGCGCGCCACGATCCGGCGCTCGCTGCGCATCAGCCGCCAGCCCCGCCGCAGCAGGAACGGCACCGACTTGCGGCCCTCGCGCAGATCGCGCAGGAGCCGGCGACGGAACGTCGTCGAGGGGCGGCCGCGCAGGCACAGCGCGTCGGCGAGGAGGCCCAGCGACTGGCACCGCCCGACGATGTCCGCGGCGAAGATCCCCTCGGCGACGAAGAGCGGGGTGCGCTCGATGTGGAAGCCCTCGTGGCCGGTGCGCGAGCTGGTGGCGATGTCGTACACCGGGACGTCCGTGTGCCCCGTGCGGCACAGCTCCTCGATCGCGGCGACGGCGGCGTCCGCGTCCCAGGAGTCGGGAGAGTCCCAGTCGATGTCCTGGGAGCCGGTGACCAGGGGCAGCGTGGGGTCGCCCGCCTCCTTGTAGAAGTCGTCCAGCCGCAGCACCGGAAGGCCGGTGCGCGCGGCGAGGGAGGACTTGCCGGAACCGGAGGGGCCCGCCAGCAGGACGACACGGCTCGAAATCGCTTGGGAACTCACAGAACACGAGTGTGAGGCATTGACCCGCACAGGGGATCCCCCGGAGGTCTTGTTGGTATCCAGCATCACACCTCAACTACGCTACGCATTCAGTCGATTACCCGATTCGATCGACGGTTCGATCGACCCGACCAGGTGGGAACCCCATGGCACGTCACGCACGATTCACCTCCCGGCGCCGCACGCTGCTGCGCGCGGGCCTGACCGTCACCGCGGTCGGCGCCGCGCTCGGCGCGGGGGGTGCGGCGGCCCAGGCGGCGCCGCTGCCCCTCGTCCAGGCGACGGGCACCGACACCAGCATCGGCGACGCCACCGAGGCGGCCGGCGGCGCGGTCACCGGTGCCCTCGGCAGCGCGGTGGGCAACGGCCTCGCCCCGGTGACCCACCTCCGGCTCGACCCGCTGGCCGGCACCGGCGTGGACCCGCTGGACAACGGGGTCGGCACCCAGGTCGCCGACTTCAAGCCGGTCTCCACGGCCCTGGTCACCGACCCGCTCACCAGCGGCGGCGCGCTCAAGGACCTGCCGGTCGTCGGCCAGGTCACCGGGCTGCTGCACGGCTGACGCACGCGAGGGCGCGGGCCGGGCCCCGGATCTCCCGGGTGCCCGGTCCGCGCCCTTCGCGCGCCCGCCCCCGTACGAGCCGGCGTGCCCTCGTACGTGAGTCGGGGCGCGTCAGTACGAGGAGCCCGAGACGCCCAGCGCGCCCGTGGGGTGCCAGACGGTCTTGGTCTCCAGGAACGCGGTCAGGCGGTGTGTGCCGGGGTCCTCGGACCAGTCGGGCTCCGCGTCGGCGTCCACAGCCTGTGGACGCCGGACGCGCTTGAGGTTGTCCGCCGCCGCGACCTCCAGCTCCTTGGCCAGCTCCGCGCCGGCCCCGGTGAGGTCGATGCCGTTGACGTCCTGGTGCGAGGCCAGGGGCGTGGCGATCTCCGCCGTGCGGCCGGACAGGATGTTGACGACGCCGCCCGGGACGTCCGAGGTGGCCAGCACCTCGGCCAGGGACAGCGCGGGGAGCGGGGCGTGCTCCGAGGCGACGACGACCGCCGTGTTGCCGGTGGCGATCACCGGGGCCAGCACCGAGACCAGGCCCAGGAACGAGGACTTCTGCGGGGCCAGGACCGCCACGACACCGGTCGGTTCGGGCGTCGAGAGGTTGAAGTACGGGCCCGCGACCGGGTTCGCCCCGCCCACGACCTGGGCGATCTTGTCGGTCCAGCCCGCGTACCAGACCCAGCGGTCGACGGCCGTGTCGACCACGGCCGCCGTCTTGGACTTCGACAGGCCCTCGGCGTCCGCCACCTCGCGGACGAACTGGTCCCGGCGGCCCTCCAGCATCTCCGCGACGCGGTAGAGGACCTGGCCGCGGTTGTACGCGGTCGCGCCCGACCAGCCGCCGAACGCCTTGCGGGCGGCCACGACCGCGTCGCGCGCGTCCTTGCGGGAGGA
Source organism: Streptomyces sp. NPDC024555 (assembly GCF_055559335.1). Taxonomy (NCBI): domain Bacteria; kingdom Bacillati; phylum Actinomycetota; class Actinomycetes; order Kitasatosporales; family Streptomycetaceae; genus Streptomyces; species Streptomyces sp. NPDC024555. Next base: position 150,507 of record NZ_JBVHKV010000009.1, on the reverse strand, counting down.
CTGCGGGGCGTTCGCCAGCCACCGGCCCTTGGAGTCCGTCACCTCGTACACCCGGCCGCTCTCGGAGCGGGGGAACTTGCCCCCGACGTACAGCTTGTAGGTCTTGAAGACGCTCAGTCGGTCATCGGACATCGAGGTACGCCTCCAGGCCGTGGCGGCCGCCTTCGCGGCCGTGGCCCGACTCCTTGTAGCCGCCGAACGGCGAGGTCGGGTCGAACTTGTTGAACGTGTTGGCCCAGACGACGCCCGCCCGGAGCCGGTTGGCCACCGCGAGGATGCGGGAGCCCTTCTCCGTCCAGATGCCGGCCGACAGGCCGTACTGGCTGTTGTTGGCCTTGGCGACCGCCTCGTCCGGTGTGCGGAACGACAGCACGGAGAGCACCGGGCCGAAGATCTCGTCGCGGGCGATGGTGTGGGCCTGGGTGACGTTCGTGAAGAGCGTCGGGGCGAACCAGTAGCCCGCCGAGGGCAGTTCGCAGGGGGCAGACCAGCGGTCCGCGCCCTCGGCCTCGCCGGTCTCGGCGAGCGCGGTGATCCGGGCGAGCTGCTCCGCGGAGTTGATCGCGCCGATGTCGGTGTTCTTGTCCAGCGGGTCGCCGAGGCGCAGCGTGGAGAGCCGGCGCTTCAGGGCGTCCAGCAGCTCCTCCTCGACCGACTCCTGGACCAGGAGGCGGGAGCCGGCGCAGCAGACCTGGCCCTGGTTGAAGAAGATGCCGGTGACGATGCCCTCGACGGCCTGGTCGATCGGGGCGTCGTCGAAGACGATGTTGGCGCCCTTGCCGCCCAGCTCCAGGGTGACCTTCTTGTCGGTCCCCGCGACCTGGCGGGCGATGGCCTTGCCGACGGCGGTCGAGCCGGTGAAGGCGACCTTGTTCACGTCCCCGTGCTCCACGAGTGCCTGGCCCGCGTCGCCGTACCCGGTGAGGATGTTGACGACGCCCTTGGGCAGCCCGGCCTGGCGGCAGATGTCCGCGAAGAACAGGGCGGAGAGCGGGGTCGTCTCGGCGGGCTTGAGGACCACCGTGTTGCCCGTGGCGAGCGCCGGGGCGATCTTCCACGCGAGCATCAGCAGCGGGAAGTTCCACGGGATGACCTGCCCGGCCACGCCCAGCGGGCGCGGGTTCGGGCCGTAGCCCGCGTGGTCCAGCTTGTCGGCCCAGCCCGCGTAGTAGAAGAAGTGCGCGGCGACCAGGGGGAGGTCCGCGTCGCGGGTCTCCTTGATCGGCTTGCCGTTGTCCAGGGTCTCCAGGACGGCCAGTTCGCGGGAGCGCTCCTGGATGATCCGGGCGATCCGGAACAGGTACTTGGCGCGCTCGGAGCCGGGCAGCGCCGACCACTTCTCGAACGCCTTGCGGGCCGCCTTCACGGCGCGGTCCACGTCCTCGGCCCCCGCGCGGGCGACCTCGGACAGCACCTCCTCGGAGGACGGGCTGACCGTCTTGAAGACCCTGCCGTCGGCCGCGTCGGTGAACTCACCGTCGATGAACAGGCCGTACGAGGGGGCGATGTCGACGACGGAGCGGGACTCCGGTGCCGGTGCGTACTCGAATGCGGATGCCATGGGGTATCAGTCCACCGTCACGTAATCGGGGCCGGAGTAACGGCCGGTGCTGAGCTTCTGGCGCTGCATCAGCAGATCGTTCAGCAGGCTGGAGGCGCCGAAGCGGAACCAGTGGTTGTCCAGCCAGTCCTCGCCCGCCGTCTCGTTGACCAGCACCAGGAACTTGATCGCGTCCTTGGAGGTGCGGATGCCGCCGGCCGGCTTCACGCCGATCTGGACGCCGGTCTGCGCGCGGAAGTCGCGCACCGCCTCCAGCATCAGCAGGGTGTTCGCGGGCGTGGCGTTGGTGGCGACCTTGCCCGTCGAGGTCTTGATGAAGTCCGCGCCCGCCAGCATCCCGAGCCAGGAGGCCCGCCGGATGTTGTCGTACGTGGACAGCTCGCCGGTCTCGAAGATCACCTTGAGGCGGGCGGTCCCGCACTCCGCCTTCACGGCGAGGATCTCCTCGTACACCTTCAGATAGCGGCCGGAGAGGAAGGCGCCCCGGTCGATCACCATGTCGATCTCGTCGGCACCGGCCGCGACGGCGTCGCGGACGTCCGCGAGCTTCACGTCCAGCGCGGCGCGCCCCGCCGGGAAGGCCGTCGCCACGGAGGCCACCTTCACACCGGAGCCGGCCAGCGCGGCCGCGGCGGTGGCAGCCATGTCGGGGTAGACGCAGACGGCGGCGGTGCGCGGCACCGTGCGGTCGGTGGGGTCCGGGTGGAGGGCCTTGGCGGCCAGCGCCCGGACCTTGCCCGGGGTGTCCGCGCCTTCCAGCGTCGTCAGGTCGATCATCGAGATGGCCAGGTCGATGGCGTACGCCTTGGCCGTCGTCTTGACCGAGCGGGTTCCGAGCGCGGCGGCGCGGGCTTCCAGGCCGACGGCGTCGACGCCGGGCAGCCCGTGCAGGAAGCGGCGCAGCGCACTGTCGGACGCCGTCGCTTCGGCGAATGCGGGTGCAGTGGTGGGCATGGTCACCACATGAGCATATCTACGCGCGTAGCGGCCTGTACAGGGGGTCGGGTCCGGCCACGGTTCCCGGCGTCCCCGCCGCACGGGCCGCCGCCCGCCCCGCCGGGCACGTCCGCGTGTCCGGGCGGCCGCCCCCGCACGCGCCGCGGCCGTCAGGCAGAATCGGGCCCATGACGAGCCCCACGCCGCCCTCCGAGCCCACCTACGCCGACCGGACCTTCCGGTCGCCCGCCGGGCTGGTCGGGGGCGCCCTGATGCTCCTGCTCATCTGCTGGATCGGCGGGGACGCCGCGTTCCGGGGGCACGGCCGCGTGCCGTGGCTGGCCCTCGCCGGACTGCTGACCTCGGTGCCGCTGGTGATCGCCTTCACCCTGCGGCCCGTCGTGGCGGTCAACGACGAGCGCATCCGCATCCGCAACCCGTTCCGCACGATCGTCCTGCCGTGGACCGAGGTCGCCGACGTGCGCGCCGGGTACTCCAGCGAGCTGTTCACCGCCGACGGGCAGAAGTTCCAGCTCTGGGCGGTCCCGGTCTCGCTGCGCCAGCGCAAGAAGGCCGCCCGCAACCAGTCGCGCGCTGCCATGGACGACCCGCACCGCCGGACCTCCGTCACCGCCGACGTCCGCGACTCCAAAAGCCGGGTCGCCCCCGCCGACCAGACGGTCGTCGACCTGCGCCAGCTCGCCGAACGCGCCGGCGACGAGCCCGTCCCCGGCGGCACCGCCCGCTCGATCCGCTGGGCCTACGAGATCATCGCCCCGGCCGCCGTCGGCGCGGTGCTGCTCGTGGTGCTGGGGGCGTTCGGCTGATCTCCGGGTGCCGTCCCGGGCCCCCGCGTGTATGCCGGGCGGCCGGGGGGCAACCAGCGGGTGAAAGCCGACCGGTTCGGCGGTTTTTCGGTGTACCGGTCACCTCCGTCTCCTTACATTGCGCCTGCCGCACCGGCATCCGACCGGGCGGCGGGGGGTGGGGCGTGATGGCGGGCGGGATGGCGGACGGTGCGAGAGTCGACGCCGGCGGGGTGCGGTGCCGGGTCGATGTGGCGGCGGGCGGCGGGTACGCATGGCGGCTGGTCGCACAGAACGGGCGCGTGGTCGCCGAGTCGGCCGGGACGCACGAGGCGTACGCGCAGTGCCTGGCCGATTTCGGCGAGCTGTGCGCGCGGGCCGGGGAGCTGAGCGGCGGGGTGCAGCACGCCCCCGGCGGCAACGGCTGGGTCTGGGTGCTGCGGGACGCGGCCGGGCGGTCGGTGGCCGTGTCGGCGCGGGCGTACGAACGGCACTCGACGTGCCGGGCCGCCCACGAGCGGTTCCGCTTACTCCTGGGGGAGCTGGGGGCGGCGTGAGGGGAAGTTGCCCGTAGGGCACACCTCGTTCACACGGCGGTGCGGGCCCGGCCACCGCACCCCGCGACCGTCTGCCGCGTGACGAGAGATACGAGTGGGGCCGAGGCCGAGGCGCCCCGGCGGCTGTACGCGGATCCCGGGCTGCCCGACCGCGTCTTCCGCGGGGTGGCGCGCGGCGGCGGCGGGCTGGTCCTCGCGGTGATGCTGCTGGTCGGCGGGTTCCTGCTGTACCGCGCCTGGCAGGCGCTCTCCCGGGCCGGATGGTCGTTCCTGACCACCGAGACCTGGGAGCCGGACGCCGGACGCTTCGGGATCGCCGCCGTCCTCGTCGGGACCGTGCTGATCGCGGTGGTGGCGGTCGCCGTCGCCGTACCGCTGGCGGTCGGCGGGGCGCTGTACATCTCCGAGTACGCCCCCGTCCGGCTGCGCCGCACCCTGATCAGCGTCGTCGACCTGATGGCCGCCGTGCCCTCCGTCGTCTACGGGCTGTGGGGGCTCTTCTTCTTCGAGGGGAAGATCCTGCCCACGGCCCGCTGGATGGCGACCTACCTCGACTGGATCCCCTTCCTCCGGGTGAGGGGCGCCGACCCGGACGATCCGCTCGCCCCCGGGACCGTCTACACCTCCTCGACCTTCGTCGCCGGGGTCGTCGTCGCGCTCATGGTGGCGCCCATCGCCTGCTCGGTGATGCGGGAGGTGTTCTCGCAGGCGCCGGTCGGCGAGCGGGAGGGGGCGTACGCGCTGGGCGCCACCCGCTGGGGCATGATCCGCAGCGTCGTCCTCCCGTTCGGCAGGGGCGGCATGATCGGCGGCACCATGCTCGGGCTCGGCCGGGCGCTCGGCGAGACCATCGGCGTCTACCTGATCATCTCGCCGGTCTTCGAGATCCAGTGGCACGTGCTGCAGAGCGGCACCAGCTCGGTCGCCGCGCTGATCGCCCTGCGCTACGGCGAGGCCAGCGAGTTCGGCATGTCGGCGCTGATGGCCGCGGGCCTCGCGCTCTTCCTGATGACCCTCGTCGTCAACTTCGCCGCGTCGTCGATCGTCGCCCGCAGCCGTTCCGGCGCGGCGAGCGAGTAAGTGAACAGGGCTGGAGACCATATGACCCTCGCACCCGAGAAGCCCCCCGTCACGGAGGGGCCCGCCGAGGAGCGCACCCGGACCGCGGGGGAGCGGCGCCGCTCCACGCGTCTGCTGCGCGCCACCGACGTCTACGCCCTGCTGGGCGCCGCGGCCGCCGCGCTCTCCGTGACCGCGCTGCTCTTCACCCGGCTGCTGCCGTTCAGCGGCACGGTCGGCTTCCTCGTCATCGCCTATCTGCTCTTCCTCGGCCTGTACGCGCTGCTCGTCTCCCTCGACGAGAACGGCCCCGCCGTACGCGACCGGCTGGCCGCCGTCGTCGTGCAGAGCCTCGGATTTGTCATGGTCGTGGCGCTCGGCTTCGTCATCGTGTTCACGCTGTGGGAGGGCCGCAAGGCGCTGCCGCACCTCAACTTCTTCACCGAGGACATGGCGAAGGCCGGGCCCCTGGACCCGCTGTCGGCCGGCGGCATCCTGCACGCGATCCTCGGCACGCTGGAGCAGATCACCATCGCCCTGGCCCTCACCGTGCCGAGCGGCATGGTCTGCGCGGTCTTCCTCAACGAGGTCCCGGGACGCTTCGCCCGCTTCGTGCGCACGGTCGTCGAGGCGATGACCGCGCTGCCGTCCGTCGTCGCGGGCCTGTTCGTCTACGCGACGGTGATCCTGGCCCTCGGCTTCGACCGGTCCGGGCTCGCCGCCTCCCTCGCGCTCGCCGTGATGATGCTGCCGATCATCATCCGGGCGGCGGACGTGGTGATCCGGCTCGTCCCGGGCACCCTGCGGGAGGCCTCGTACGCGCTCGGCACCTCCCGCTGGCGCACCGTCTGGCACGTGGTGCTGCCCACCGCCCGCTCCGGACTGACCACCTCCGTCATCCTCGGCACCGCGCGCGGCGTCGGCGAGACCTCGCCCGTGCTGCTCACCGCCGGGTTCACCGCCGAGATCAACGGCGACCCGCTCTCCGGACCGCAGGTCTCGCTGCCGCTCGCCACCTTCGAGTTCGTCAAATCGCCCGAACCCACCATGATCGCCCGCGGTTTCGGCACGGCGGCCGTGCTGATGGCGCTGGTGCTCGTGCTGTTCGTCGTCGCGCGCGTCATCGGCGGGCGCGGACCGGGCCAGCTGACCCGGCGCCAGGAGCACCGCCGCGTCCTGACCTCGCGCCGGGACGCCGAGCGCTTCGCGGCCCGCTCCCCGAAGCCCGCGACCGCCTTACGGCCGCGCCCCACCGACACAGGAGTGAGTGACCAGTGAGACCGGCAACCGTCTCCCGACTGACCACGGCGGTGGCGGCACTGGTGTGCGCGCTGCTCGCCCTGCACCAGCCGCCCGCGCGGGCGGCCGGATACACGAAGATCAGCGGCGGCGGCTCCACCTGGAGCTCCAACGCGCTCGACCAGTGGCGCCGCAATGTGTCCGCCAACAGCGGCATGACCGTCAACTACGCGGCGGTCGGCTCCTCGGTGGGCCGTGAGCAGTTCAAGAACGGCACCGCGGACTTCGCCGTCTCCGAGATCCCCTACGGACTCACCGAGGCCGGTATGCGCGACGCCCCGCCGAAGCGGGGGTACGCGTACATGCCGATCGTCGCCGGCGGCACGGCCTTCATGTACAACCTGAAGATCGGCGGGAAGAAGGTCACCAACCTGCGGCTCTCCGGCGAGGTCGTCACCAGGATCTTCACCGGGACGCTGACCATGTGGAACGCCCCCGAGATCAAGGCCGACAATCCGGGGCTCGCACTGCCCGCCCGCCGCATCATCCCCGTCGTGCGCTCCGACGGCTCCGGCACGACCGCCCAGCTGACCACCTGGCTGGCCAAGGAGCACGGCGGGCTCTGGGACGCGTACTGCAAGCGCGCCGGACGCTCCACGCCCTGCGGGATGACCTCGTACTTCCCGGTCGTGCCCGGCTCCTCGACCATCGCCAAATCCGGCTCGCTCGGCGTCTCCGGCTACACCAAGCAGGGCCACGCCGAGGGCGCGATCACCTACGTCGAGTACTCGTACGCGATCAAGACCGGCTTCCCGGTCGCCAAGATGCTCAACGCCTCGGGCTACTACGTCGAACCGACCGCCTCCAGCGTCGCCGTCGCCCTGCTGAAGGCCCGGATCAACGAGGACAGGAACTCCGAGAACTACCTGACCCAGATCCTGGACGGCGTCTACCGCTCCGGCGACCGGCGCGCCTACCCGCTCTCCTCGTACAGCTACATGATCGTGCCCACGGCGGCGGAGGCCCCCTTCACCACCGCCAAGGGCCGCACGCTCGGCACCTTCGCCAACTACTTCCTCTGCGAGGGCCAGCAGCAGGCCGAGGAACTGGGCTACTCGCCACTGCCGAAGAACCTCGTCCAGGCGGGCTTCAACCAGGTGCGCCGCATCCCGGGCGCCCCCGCGTCGAGCGTGGACCTCACCAAGTGCCGCAACCCCACGTTCTCCTCCGACGGCTCCAACACCCTGGCCAGGAACGCCCCCTACCCCAAGGACTGCGACAAGCGCGGCCCGACGCAGTGCGCCGAGGGCACGGCGGGTGCCAGGCAGCAGACCCGGGTCAGCTCCTCCGCGACCGGCGGTGCCTCCGGCGGGGGCACGGGCGGCGGTACGGGGGCCGGCACGGGCGGCTCCGCCGGTACGGGCGGCGGTTCGGGCGGTTCGGCCGGCGCCTCCGCGACCGGCGGGACGACCGGCGGCCCGGCCGCGGCGGGCGGGGCGGCCTCCGGCGCCGTCGACCCCGACACCGGGGAACTCCTCGACGCATCCGGCGGCGGTCAGGGCGGCGACGCCTCCGTCGTCGGCAATCCGGTCACCCTCGCCGCCGCGGACTCGCTCGGGCTGCGCGGTGTGCTGATGGCGCTCTCCGCCGTCCTGCTCCTCGGCGTGGTCGTCGGCCCCCCGGTCACCGCACGGGCCCTGGCCGCCCGCAACCGACGCAAGGAAGGCCTCCGATGAAGCTCGGTGCCTGTGTACGAACCCGCGCCCGGGTCCGAGGGGCCTGGTACCTCCGCCTTGGATTCGAAGGCACCAGGCCCCTCGGCCTGATCCGGACGGGGGTTCGTACACAGCCACCCGGACGCCTCACGGCCGCCATCGCGGCCCTGCTCGCCGCCCTCGTGGTGGCGCTCCTCCCGCTGCCCCCGGTCACCCAGCCGGCGCGCGCCGCCAGCGGCTCCGCGGTGACGGTGACCGGCAGGAAGGGGGAGTTCAACGACTTCTCCGCACTGAAGGTGACGGTGGCGCAGACGAAGGACCTGCGGGCCCAGGGGGTGCGGATCACCTGGACCGGGGGAAGGCCGACACAGACCGGCTTCCGGGGCGACTACCTCCAGCTCATGCAGTGCTGGGGGGACGACCCCGCCGGACCCACCCGTGAGCAGTGCCAGTTCGGCGCGGCGCAGAGTCCGGGCGCCTCCTCCGGCTCCACGAACCTGCGCCAGCTCTCGGTCGCCGACCCCGCCGAGACGCAGTACGTCGACAACGGCACCTTCGAGTCCTACGTACCGTTCCGGTCCGCGGACGGCGGGAAGCCGACCACCGGATCGCGCGACTGGACCTACTTCAGCTCCCTGGACACCAACGAGGAACCGTACGCCGTCACCCACAACGACGGCACCGGTGAGTTCACCTTCGCGCTCCAGACCCGGCAGGAGGCGTCGCACCTCGGCTGCGGCGAGCCGGTGACGAAGAACGGCAAGGTCACCGGGCGGTCCTGCTGGCTGGTGATCGTGCCGCGCGGCGACACGGACGTCGACGGCGTGTCCAGTACGGCGACCGAGCTGCGCTCCTCCCCGCTGAGCGCCTCCAACTGGGCGGCCCGCATGGTCGTTCGGCTGGACTTCCTCCCGGCCGGCGACACCTGCCCGGCCGGCCGGACCGAGCGGCGGGTGATCGGATCGGAACTGGTCACCGACGCCATGAGCTCCTGGCAGCCCGCGGTCTGCTCGGCGAAGGGCGGGGCGAAGTTCGCCTTCACCCAGGGCGGGGAGGCCTACGCCCGGGACACGATCGCCTCACCGCGCTCCGGATCGCCCGGACTGGCCTTCACGGTGGCACCGGCCGAGGGCGGCACGGCGGCCGGAACCCCCGTGCACGCCCCGGTGGCCGCCGGAGGACTCGCCGTCGGATTCTTCGTCGAGATGCCGGACAGCGGACAGCTCGCCGCCATGAAACTCACCCCCCGGCTCCTCGCGAAAATGCTCACCTCCTCCTACCAGAAGGATGTGACCCGGGGCCGGAAGTCCGTTCCCGAACACCTCGCGGGAAATCCGCTCAGTCTTTTCCACGACCCGGAGTTCCAAAAGCTGAACCCCTTGTTCGCGAACTGGAAATCCACCTCGCCCGCGCCGATGAGCCTCATGGTGCAGCTGGAGAGCTCCGACACCTCCGCAATGGTCTGGGACTGGCTCAGATCGGACCGCGAGGCCAGGGAATTCCTGGCCGGCACCCCCGATCCCTGGGGCGCGAGGATCAATCCGTACTTCGGGGAGCTGCGCCTCGCCACCGACGGCACCGTGTCCGACTTCCCCAAGGCGGACCCGACCCGCACCTCGCTGACGATCGGGGACGAGGAACTGGAGTACGGGACCACGGAGGTCGCGCCGTACGTCCAGGACATGCACGAGGGCGCCCTGCGCACCCGGCGCGGCAACAACGGGGCCACGACCACCGCCGCCCTCGGAGGCAACGGCACCCCGGCCAAACTCGTGAACACCCCGCCGCTGGCCGGGCAGCGGATGGTCCTCGCCATCGTCGACCTCGCCTCCGCGGCCCGCTACGGACTCCAGACGGCGGCCCTGCGCAACGCCGACGGCCACTTCGTGACGCCCACCACCGCGTCCGTGCTCGCGGGCGTCGCCGCGATGAGGGACTCGGCCGTGCCGGGCGTCCTCGCCCCGGCGCCCGGCACCGCGAAGGGGACCGCCTACCCGCTCGCCGCCGTCGCCTACGCCGCCGCCTACCCGACCCTCCCGGCGGCCGACCGCAAGGACTACGCCGGGCTCATCCGGTACGCGGCCGGCGCCGGCCAGACCCCGGGCCTGTCGCCCGGCCGGCTCCCCCCGGGCTACGCCCCGCTGCCCGCCGCCCTCCGCGCCCAGGCGCTCGCCGCCGCCGACCGGCTCCAGCACCCGAAGGCCGCGGACGGGGCTCCGGGCACCGGCGGACCGTCGGGGGCCGAAAGCGCCTCGGACTCCGCGGACTCCGGCGGCGGGCCCGGGGGAGCGGGCGGCGGCCCCGGCGGGACCGGCACCGCGGGGGCGGGCGGCGGCGACGCGGACCCGGACGCGGCGGGCGCACCGGCCAAGGCGGGCCCGGCGGACCCCAGGCAGCAGAACGTCGCCGAGTCCGGCGGGATCACCCCCTCCACGGTCCTCGGGATCATCCGCTGGGTCCTGCTCGGCGTCCTGGTCGCGGGCGGCGCGGCGGCCCTTTCCGGACCGGTTCTGCTGCGCCTTTCGGTGCGGAAATCCGTCCGGGCCGGCTGAGTTCCCCAGGAGTCACCCCGTACAGGAATTCTTAACCTGATCAACCGTTGCCGTTGGTGGCCGCCGATATCCGGATACGGAAAGGTAATCGGTGGCCGGCCGACGGGTCGGCGGCACAAGGGAATCGAATTCTGCAGAATTCCGGAACCCGCTTGTACGTCTTGAACGTCCATTCCTTCCATTCCTCATATCCGTAAGCACGGAGGAGAACAGAAGTGAACGTCAAGTCCCGCGCACGCATCGGTGCCGTTGTCGGTGCCGCAGCCCTCGCCCTCGGCGTCCTGGCCGTCCCCGCCTCGGCGGACCCGGCCACCGGTGACTACCGGGTCCTCGCCGGCGTCGGCTCCGACACCACGCAGGACGTCGTGAACGGCCTGGGCACGGCGATCGACAGCGGCACGCTGATCGCCTCCTACGACGCCACCGGGCCGTCGCCGATCAAGACCCGGGCCACCGGCTGCCAGATCGCCCGGCCCAACGGCTCCTCGGCCGGCATCAACGCGCTGCGCAACGCCGTCGACAACAACACCGGATGCCTGGACTTCGCGCGCTCCTCGCGCGGCGTCGCGGACACCTCCTCGACCGACCTGACCTGGATCCCGTTCGGCAAGGACGCGGTCACCTTCGCGGTCCGCTCCGACAGCGCCCTGCCCCAGGCACTCACGACGGCGCAGCTGGTCTCCATCTACACCTGCGACACGACCAGCCTCAACGGCGTGGCGCTCACCCCGCTGCTGCCCCAGTCCGGCTCCGGCACCCGGTCCTTCTTCCTGGCCCAGCTCGGCCTCACCGAGGACACCTTCGGCTCCTGCGTGGACGACACGGTCCAGGAGCACAACGGCGAGGCCCTGGACAGCGCGGGCGACATCGCCCCGTACTCCATCGCCCAGTACATCGCCCAGGGCAACGAGATCGACGGCGTCGTCGACCGGCGCGGCTCCGCCGTGCTCGGCTCGGTCAACGGGGTCGCCCCCCAGCTGACCGACGGCACGCTCAACACCGCCTTCCCCTTCAACCGCGACGTCTACAACGTCGTCCCGACCGCCGAGCTCACCGACCCGGTGATCGCCGCCGCCTTCGTCGGCACCTCGTCCAAGGTCTGCTCGCAGTCCGCCGTGATCAACACGTACGGCTTCGGCACCCTCGCCAACTGCGGCAGCACGACCCTCAAGGGCGAGAGCTGACCACCACCCCGTAAACGCGCGACGGCCGGGCACCCCACGGGTGCCCGGCCCCCCGGCGTATCCGCACCCGCACATCCACCGCATCCCATTGGGGGGACCGATCACCATGAGGCACCTCGCACCACCGAGAACAGCCACCGCCCTGCTGCTGTCCTGCTCGCTCCTGCTCGCCGCCGCCGCGGCCCTCCTCGGGCCCGTGCCGTCCGCCCGCGCCGTGGACACGCTGGGGAAGCTGACCTTCCCGGTCACCTCGGGCAGGATCGCCGACGATCCGACGTTCCCCCGGGTGACGACGGACGGCCCCTGCCCCTCCACCAACGCGCAGCAGGTCTCACTGGTCCTGGCCAAGCCGACCGGCGGCACGGTCACGCTGGGCAGGACGACCGTCGGCGCCCCCTTCGACCAGGGGCCGTTCAGCGCCGACATCCTCGCCGGCAAGTCGCTGGAGACGCTGCTGCGCGCCTGGATCCCGACCGGGTCCCTCGACGGGACGTACGACATCCGCCTGATGTGCCGCACCGCGGCCAACGTGGGCGGTTCGTACTTCGCCGCGAAGGCCCGGGTCACCGGGGACTCCTGGGCCCTGGAGGCCCCCGCCGCCGCTGCGACCACCACCGTCCTGACCACCGCCCCGGCCGCCACCGCGCCCGCCGGTGCCGAGGTCACCCTGACCGCTGCCGTCACGCCCGCCGAGGCGGCCGGCAAGGTCACCTTCCTGGACGGGGCCACCGCACTCGGCACCGTGGACACCGCCTCCGGCACCGCCGCGCTCAGGACGACCGCGCTCGCCCGGGGCGCCCACACCCTCACCGCGTCCTTCGCCCCGGCCGACACCGCCGCGTACGCCGCATCGGTCTCCACCGCCACCGCCTACACCGTCACCGAGGCCGGATCCTCGCCCTCCCCGGACCCGAGCGACACCGGCAGCCCCACGCCGACCGCGTCCGCCGACCTCGACGCCACCGACGCGGACGGCACACCGCTGGACGTCAACCCGACGCTCACCCCGGGGCAGAAGGTCCTCCTCACCGCGCGCGGCTACACCGGGAACGCCAAGGTGAAGGCCGTCCTCGCCGACAGCGGGGCCACCTTCCCCGACGCCACCGCCGACGCCCAGGGGACCGTCACCGCCTACGCGTTCACCGTCCCGGACGACAGTGCGGACGGCACGTACACGCTCAGCCTCACCGAGGACACGGCGGACGGGCACAGCGTCGAGTTCCTGTACGGCGTCGGCGACGCCCCCGGCACCGACCCCGACCCCAGCCCCTCCGCCACCGCCGACGACGGCGGGACCCCGGGCGGGGCCGACGGCGGCGACTCCGGGGCCGCGGACACCGGCGGATCGGCCGGCGGCGGCGAGAGCGCCACCGGGCCGCTCGCCTCCACCGGATCGAGCGCCCTGGCGCTCGGCGCCGCGGCCCTCGCGCTCTGCGGGCTCGGCACGGCGTTCGTGACGCACGCCCGCCGCAAGGGCCTGCTCCGGTTCTGATCCGGCCCGACCCGAACGAAAGGCCCCCGCCGTGACCACCGTGCTGACTCCGCCGCCCCCACCGGCGGCCCCCGCCCCGCCCCCTCCGGACCCGGCCGCGACGGACCCCGGCGCCCCGGCCGCACCGCCCGCCCGCCCCGGCCTCGCCCTGGCCGGAGCGGTGCTGTGCGTGCTCGCCGCCGTCCTCCTCGGCTTCGCCGCCGACCTCACGGTGGTCGGCCACCTCCAGCACGCCCGCGACCAGCAGACCGGCTACGACGAACTGCGCCGGCAACTCGCCCTCGGCACCGCCCCGGTCGGCCAGCGCACCTTCGACGGCAGACTCCTCGCCCCGGGTGCGCCCGTCGCCCTGCTGCGCATCCCCGCACTCGGGCTGCGCGAGGTCGTCGGCGAGGGCACCACCTCCGGCGTCCTGATGTCCGGACCCGGCCACCGCCGGGACACCCCGCTGCCCGGCCAGGCCGGCACCAGCGTCGTCATGGGCCGGCAGTGGGGCTACGGCAGCCCCTTCCACGCCCTCGGCACGCTCCCCGCGGGCGCCGCCGTCGAGGTGACGACGGGTCAGGGCAAGGCCGTGTACCGGACCCTGGGCGTGCGGCGGTCCGGGGACCGGCTCCCGGCCCCCGCCGGGACCCGGGGCCGGCTCACGCTCGTCACCGCCTCCGGCGGCCCGTACACCCCGGCCGGCGTGCTGTACGTCGACGCCGAGCTGACCACCCCCGTACAGCCCAGCCCGCCGCGCTCCGTCCGGCTCGGCTGGACCGGGCCCGCCGAGGAGGCGCTCGGCCGGGAGAACGGCGCCTGGCTCGCGGTCTTCCTCCGGTCGCAGGCGCTGCTGATCGCCGCGCTCCTCGCCGTCTGGCTGCACCGGGTCTGGGGCGTCTGGCAGACCTGGATCTCCGCCGGTCCCGTCCTGGTCGCCCTCGGGCTCGCCGTCTCCGGCGCCGCCACCCGCCTGCTTCCCAACCTGCTCTGAAACGCCAGGAGTTGATGACCCGCATGACCATCGAAACGGTCCGGCCGCACGCCGTTCCCCGCACCGTCACCGCCGCCCCCGCCACCCTGGAGGCCGAGGCGGTCTCGGCGTGGTTCGGGGACCACAAGGTCCTGGACCGCGTCTCGCTCGCCATGCCCGCCCGCGAGGTCACCGCGCTCATCGGCCCGTCCGGCTGCGGCAAGTCGACCTTCCTGCGCATCCTCAACCGGATGCACGAACTGATCGGCTCCGCCTCCCTCGCCGGCCGGGTGCTGCTCGACGGCGACGACATCTACGACCGGGGACGCCGTATCACCCGGGCCCGCCGCGAGATCGGCATGGTCTTCCAGAAGCCCAACCCGTTCCCCGCGATGTCCCTGTACGACAACGTCCTCGCCGGACTGAAGCTCAACGGCATCAAGGCGGCCAGGGGCGGCAAGGACGACCTGGTCGAGGAGTGCCTGACCAAGGCGGGGCTGTGGCGCGAGGTCAAGGACCGGCTCCGCCAGCCCGGCGGGGCGCTTTCCGGGGGGCAGCAGCAACGCCTCTGCATCGCCCGGTCGCTGGCGGTGCGCCCCCGGGTGCTGCTGATGGACGAGCCCTGCTCGGCGCTCGACCCCACCTCCACCCGGCGCATCGAGGAGACCATCGCCGATCTCAGGGAGGAGGTCACCATCGTCATCGTCACGCACAACATGCAGCAGGCGGCGCGCGTCTCCGACCACTGCGCGTTCTTCCTCGCCGAACAGGGCACCCCCGGCGTCGTCGTCGAGCACGGCCCGACCGACGACATGTTCCACCGCCCCCGGGACAGCCGGACCGCCGACTACGTCAACGGCCGCTTCGGGTGAGGGGGCGCGGCACACCGGCCCGCGGGCCGTTCCCGCGCGGGACCGGACACCGGCTTCACGCACCGGACGCGTGCGGGGGCCGGTGTCCCGTCCCCGGGGATCAGATGCCCGCCGCGGCGGCCAGGTCCCGCCGGATGCCCGCCAGCAGCTCCGCACCCCGGGCGCGGGCCTCGGGCAGCCCGTCGGCCGAGGCGACCGGCACCACGACCTCCAGATAGCAC
The DNA here is from genome assembly GCF_055559335.1 of Streptomyces sp. NPDC024555. Lineage (NCBI taxonomy): Bacteria > Bacillati > Actinomycetota > Actinomycetes > Kitasatosporales > Streptomycetaceae > Streptomyces > Streptomyces sp. NPDC024555. The sequence goes on along the minus strand of NZ_JBVHKV010000009.1, from coordinate 135,358 downwards.
TTGAGCTTGGGCTCGGTGCCGCTCGGGCGGACGATCACCCGGGCGCCGTCGAGGCGGTAGCGCAGCCCGTCCGTGGGCGGCAGCTGCTCCGAGCCGCGCGCCAGGTCCTCGGCCGAGACGACGGGCAGGCCCGCCAGCGCGGCCGGCGGGGACTCGCGCAGCCGGCGCATCGCGGAGGCGATGACGGACAGGTCCTCGACGCGCACCGACAGCTGGTCGGTGGCGTGCAGCCCGTGCTCCACGGCCAGATCGTCCAGCAGGCCGAGCAGGGTGCGGCCGCGCTCCTTGAGCACCGAGGCGAGTTCGGCGACGAGCAGGGCCGCCGTGATGCCGTCCTTGTCGCGCACCCCCTCGGGGTCGACGCAGTAGCCCAGCGCCTCCTCGTAGCCGTACCGCAGTCCGTCCACGCGCGCGATCCACTTGAAGCCGGTCAGCGTCTCCTCGTATCCGAGGCCCGCCTTCCCGGCGATCCGGCCGAGCAGGGACGAGGACACGATCGACTCGGCGAACACCCCGGTGACGCCGCGGTCGACCAGATGGGCGGCGAGCAGCGCGCCGACCTCGTCGCCGCGCAGCATCCGCCAGCCGCCCTCCGCCGCCGGGTCCGGGACGGCGACGGCGCAGCGGTCGGCGTCCGGGTCGTTGGCGATGACGAGGTCGGGGTCCGTGCGGCGCGCGGTGGCGAACGCGAGGTCCATCGCGCCGGGCTCCTCCGGGTTGGGGAAGGCCACGGTGGGGAACGCCGGATCGGGCTCGGCCTGCTCGGCCACCAGCACCGGGGCGGGGAAGCCGGCCCGGTCGAAGGCGGCGGTGAGCACCGACGTACCGACACCGTGCATCGCGGTGTACACGACGCGCGCGGTGCGCGGCGAGCCGGCCGCGAGCACCGCGTCGGTCCGTGCCAGATAGGCCTCCAGGACCGATTCGCCCAGGGTCTCCCAGCCGCTGCCGGGCCGGGGCACGGACTCCAGCGGCCCGACCGCGGCGATGGCGGCGGCGATCTCCCCGTCGGCGGGCGGCACGATCTGCGAGCCGTCGCCGAGGTAGACCTTGTAGCCGTTGTCGCGCGGCGGGTTGTGGCTGGCGGTGACCTCGACCCCGGCGACGGCGCCCAGATGCCTTATCGCGTACGCGAGGACGGGCGTCGGCAGCGGGCGGGGGAGCACCGCGGCCCGCAGTCCGGCACCGGTCATCACGGCGGCGGTGTCCCGGGCGAAGTCGGCGGACTTGTAGCGGGCGTCGTAGCCGATGACGACGAGTCCGCCGCCCTGCCCCCGGTCCTTCAGATACGCGGCGAGGCCGGCCGCCGCCCGGATGACGACGGAGCGGTTCATCCGCATCGGCCCGGCGCCGATCTCGCCCCGGAGCCCGGCGGTGCCGAACTGGAGCGTGCCGGAGAAGCGGTCGCCCAGCTCGTCCAGGTCCTCCGCGTCGATGAGCTTCGCCAGCTCCTCGCGGGTCTCGGGGTCCGGGTCCTCGGCGAGCCAGGTCCTGGCCCGCGCGATGAGGTCCTGCGTCGTCACGGTCGTCCGCCTTCCGGGGTGTGGCTGGGGTGGGAGGTGCGCGGGCCGGGTCAGATCCGGTCCAGGACCCGGGCCAGCAGCGAGCCCATCCGGGTCGCCGAGTCGCGGCCCGCCTGGAGGACCTCCTCGTGGTTGAGCGGCTCCCCGCTCAGCCCCGCCGCGAGGTTCGTCACCAGGGAGATGCCCAGCACCTCCGCGCCCGCCTCGCGCGCCGCGATGGCCTCCAGCACCGTGGACATGCCGACCAGGTCGCCGCCCATCACCCGGACCATGCTGATCTCGGCGGGCGTCTCGTAGTGCGGCCCGGGGAACTGGACGTAGACGCCCTCCTCCAGGGTCGCGTCGACCTCCTTGCACAGCGCCCGCAGCCGGGGCGAGTACAGGTCGGTCAGATCGACGAAGTTGGCGCCGATGATCGGCGACGCCGCCGTGAGGTTGATGTGGTCGCTGATCAGGACCGGCTGTCCCGGGCGCATGCCCTCGCGCAGTCCGCCGCAGCCGTTCGTCAGGACGACGGTCCGGCACCCCGCGGCCACCGCGGTCCGCACCCCGTGCGCCACGGCGGCGACGCCCCGGCCCTCGTAGTAGTGCGTACGGCCCAGGAAGACCAGGGCGCGCTTCTCGCCGATCCGGTACGAGCGGATCGTGCCGCCGTGGCCGGCGACGGCGGGGGCGGGGAAGCCCGGCAGCTCGGTCACCGGGAACTCGGCCTCCGGAACGCCGAGCGCCTCCCCGGCCGGTGCCCAGCCCGAGCCCATCACGAGGGCGACGTCGTGGGTCTCGGCGCCGGTCAGCTCGCGCAGGCGGGCGGCGGCGTCGGCGGCGGCGGAGTACGGGTCGCCCTGGATGTGGTCCGGAATAACTGATGCGTTCACGCGGACGAGCGTAACCGCTGATTCCCTACGCGCGTAGATGCTCCTGGACAGAGTCTGGGCGTGTTCGTTCGTGTGTTCCCACAGTCGGGTCCGCGTACGGCCGCGAAACGGCAGTTCAGCGCGGGGGTCCGGGGGTCAGCAGGGGCGCTTGCGCAGCTCCATCACATAATCGTGCGGCGCGCCCGCGGACTCGGCCGCGTCCGCGATCTCGCCGAGGTACCGCGCGGAGGGCAGACCGCCCTCGTAACCGTTCAGCACATAGATCCAGGCCGGCTCCTCGCCGTCCAGGGTGTGCACCCGCACCCGCATCCGCCGGTAGATGTCCAGGCCGACGCCCTCCCAGCGGTCCATGGAGTCCTCGTCCATGGCGGCCAGGTCGTAGAGGGCCACGAAGACCTGCGAGCGCGGCGCCTCGACCACCGTGGCCAGCGCGCCCTCCCAGCCCATCTGCTCGCCGCCGAAGGTCAGCCGCCAGCCGTTCAGCCAGCCGGTGCCGCGCAGCGGGGAGTGCGGGGCGCGGCGCGTCATCAGCCGCGCGTCGAGGTTGCCGGCGTACGCGGCGTAGAGCGACATGGGATCGAGGGTACGGGAGGGGACGGCGGGAGCGTCGATTACCGGAAGGTTGCCCCCGGCCGGGGGAGGCGGATCACCCGGCCTCCCGGTTCCCGCTTCCCGGTCCCCGGCCGCCGCGCGCACGTATGGAGGGCCCCGGGGCGAAGCACCTTGGCGCGTGCGGGACAATGAAGTACGTACTGCATTCCCCCGGGGCGATCCCCCGGACCCCCGGCCGGGGCAGCAGACGGCCGCGGGACGAGAAACGCGAGGCGGACTTTCGTGACCCGGATCGTGATCATCGGCGGCGGACCCGGCGGGTACGAGGCGGCGCTGGTGGGCGCCCAGCTCGGCGCGGAGGTGACCGTCGTCGACTGTGACGGCCTCGGCGGCGCGTCCGTGCTCACCGACTGCGTGCCCTCGAAGACCCTGATCGCGACGGCGGAGGTGATGACCACCTTCGACTCCTCGTACGAGGAGCTGGGCATCATCGTCGCCGACGACACCCCGAGCGAGCAGGCGGCCCGGGTGGTCGGCGTCGACCTCGGCAAGGTCAACCGACGGGTCAAGCGCCTCGCGCTGGCCCAGTCCCACGACATCACCGCCTCGGTCACCCGGGCCGGCGCCCGGGTGATGCGCGGGCGCGGCCGGCTGGAGGGGCTCCAGGCCGCCGACGGCTCCCGCAAGGTCGTGGTCACCGCGGCCGACGGCACCGAGGAGACCCTCACCGCCGACGCCGTGCTGATCGCCACCGGCGGCCACCCCCGGGAGATCCCGGACGCGCAGCCCGACGGCGAGCGCATCCTGAACTGGACCCAGGTCTACGACCTCGACGTGCTGCCCGACGAGCTGATCGTGGTCGGCTCCGGTGTCACCGGTGCCGAGTTCGCCGGGGCCTACCAGGCCCTCGGCTCCCGGGTCACCCTCGTCTCCTCCCGCGACCGGGTGCTGCCGGGCGAGGACCCGGACGCCGCCGCCGTCCTGGAGGACGTCTTCCGCCGCCGCGGCATGAACGTCATGGCCCGCTCCCGCGCCCAGTCCGCCAAACGGGTCGGCGACCGGGTCGAGGTGACCCTCGCCGACGGCCGGGTCATCACCGGATCGCACTGCCTGATGGCGGTCGGCGCCATCCCGAACAGCGCGGGCATGGGCCTGGAGGAGGCCGGGGTCCGGCTGAAGGACTCCGGGCACATCTGGACCGACAAGGTCTCGCGCACCAGCGCGCCGGGCGTCTACGCCGCCGGTGACGTCACGGGCGTCTTCGCGCTGGCCTCGGTCGCCGCCATGCAGGGCCGCATCGCGATGTACCACTTCCTCGGGGACGCGGTCGCCCCGCTGAACCTGAAGACGGTCTCCTCCAACGTCTTCACCGACCCGGAGATCGCCACCGTCGGCTACACCCAGGCCGACGTCGACGCGGGCAAGATCGACGCCCGGGTCGTGAAGCTGCCGCTGCTGCGCAACCCGCGCGCCAAGATGCAGGGCATCCGCGACGGCTTCGTCAAGATCTTCTGCCGCCCCGGCACCGGGATCGTGGTCGGCGGCTGTGTCGTCGCCCCGCGCGCCAGCGAACTGATCCACCCCATCTCGATCGCGGTCGACAACAATCTGACCGTCGAACAGATCGCGAACGCCTTCACGGTCTATCCGTCGCTGTCGGGTTCGATCGCGGAAGTGGCCCGCCAGTTGCACACCCGGAAGAGCGCGGGCGAGGCGTAACCGGCCGCCGGACGTCGGAAGTCCGCCGCTCCGCGACGGCTTCCGACCGCTCGGGCGGTCCCATGACCGCCGTTCGGTCAGTACGGAACAACAACAGGGCCGCCTATACCACTTGGTGACCCTCGGCATGCGCAACTTCTGCTATTCGCCGCAAACACCTGAAAACGCTCGGGCGGTCACGTTACTGTCAGTTTTGTGTTCGCTGCAGAACGTCGTCAGTTGATCCTCGAAATGGTGCGCGCCAACGGGGCGGTATCGCTCCGTGAGCTCGCCCGCGTCGTCCAGACCTCCGAAGTGACCGTACGGCGGGACGTGCGGGCGCTGGAGGCAGAAGGACTCCTCGACCGCCGGCACGGCGGTGCGGTCTTGCCGGGCGGTTTCACGCGGGAGTCCGGCTTTCCGCAGAAATCCCATCTCGCCACCGCGGAGAAGACGGCCATCGCCGATCTGGCGGCCGGCCTCGTCGAAGAGGGCGAGGCCATCGTCGTCGGCGCCGGTACGACCACGCAGGAGCTGGCCCGCCGGCTCGCGCGGGTCCCCGGTCTGACCGTGGTCACCAACTCGCTGCTGGTCGCCCAGGCCCTGGCCCATGCCAACCGGGTCGAAGTGGTCATGACCGGGGGCACCCTGCGCGGTTCCAACTACGCCCTCGTGGGCAGCGGGGCCGAACAGTCCCTCCAGGGGCTGCGGGTCTCCCGCGCCTTCCTCTCCGGGAGCGGCCTCACCGCCGAGCGCGGACTCTCCACGTCCAACATGCTCTCCGCGAGCGTGGACCGGGCGCTGGTGCAGGCCGCCGCCGAGGTGGTGGTCCTCGCCGACCACACCAAGCTCGGCTCCGACACCATGTTCCAGACCGTGCCGACGGACCTCATCACCCGTCTGGTCACGGACGAACCGGCCGCGCACGACGACCGCTCGGCCGCAGAGCTCCAGGCCCTCGCCGACCAGGGCGTGCAGATCGCGGTCGCCGGACCCGGCGGGGCCGCCCCCACCACCGACCCGCTGCCCTCGGGACGCTCCTCGCGCCGCGAGATGCCCCTGCCGGGACAGCGCCGTACCCACGCCCAGCAGCTGCGCGGCGGATCGGTCCTGGCCGACCAGGGCGGCCAGGGCGAACGGTCCAGAGTCGCCGACCTCCGCCGCCGCTAGGGCGTGTTCGGACCGTCCTCCCGGATCAGGCCGTGGAGGCCGTCCGCAGGCCGAGCAGAGTGAGCGTCAGGAGCCGTTCCGCCAGCGCCGGATCGTCCGGCGACTGCTCGGCGGCCAGCGCGATCGCGTTGGTCAGCTGCATCAGGTCGTCGATGGAGACATCGGCGCGGACCGAGCCCGCGTCCTGCGCCCGGGACAGCAGCACCGCGCCCGCCTCGCGCAACGGCACATTGCACCGGGACAGCGCCGAATTCTCGTCCCGGCAGGTCGAGATGAGTGCCTGGGCCAGCCCCCGGTACTCACCCGCATGAGTGATGATCGCGCCCAGCCACTCCACCAGCGCGGCGCACGGGCGCTCGGCCGCCGCCAGTTCGCGGGAGCGGTCGATCAGGGCGGCCACCGCCTCCTGGAAGACCGCGCTCATCAGCGCGTGCCGGGTCGGGAAGTGCCGGTACAGCGTGCCGATGCCCACCCCGGCCCGGCGCGCGACGTCCTCCAGGGACGCGTCCGTGCCGTGCTCGGCGAAGGCGGCGCGGGCCTCGGTCAGCAGCCGGTCGTAGTTGCGCCGCGCGTCGGCGCGCATGGGCCGCTGCGGCGCGCGGGCCGGTGTCCGTGCCGTGCTGATCGCCATTGCGCAGTCCTCCCAGTGTCCGCACCGGGGTCCAGGATGCCACCGCGCGGGCGGAGCGATCCCCCCGGACGACGACCGGCGCCCCGCCCACGTCCGGTGACATGGGCGGGGCGCCGGTGGAGCGTACGGACGGATCAGTCCTTGATCTCGCAGAGGACCGCGCCGGAGGAGACCGAGCTGCCGACCTCGGCGGCCAGGCCCTTGACCGTGCCGGCCCGGTGGGCGTTGATCGGCTGCTCCATCTTCATGGCCTCCAGGACGACGATCAGATCGCCCTCCTGGACCTCCTGGCCCTCCTCGACGGCGACCTTCACGATGGTGCCCTGCATCGGGGAGGCGAGGGTGTCGCCGGAGACCGCCGAACCGGACTTCTTCGCCGCGCGGCGCTTGGGCTTGGCGCCCGCAGCGAGGCCCGTACGGGCCAGGCTCATGCCCAGCGAGGAGGGCAGCGAGACCTCCAGACGCTTGCCGCCGACCTCGACGACGACCGTCTCGCGGCCCGCCTCGTCGTCCGCCTCGGCCTCGGCGGGCGCGGCGAACGGCTTGATCTCGTTGACGAATTCCGTCTCGATCCAGCGGGTGTGGACGCGGAACGGGTCGGCGGTGAACGCCGGGTCGACCACGACCGCGCGGTGGAACGGGATCGCGGTGGCCATGCCCTCGACGTGGAACTCGGCGAGCGCGCGGGCGGCGCGCTGGAGCGCCTGCTCACGCGTCGCACCGGTCACGATCAGCTTGGCGAGCAGGGAGTCCCAGGCCGGGCCGATGACCGAACCGGACTCGACGCCCGCGTCCAGGCGGACGCCCGGACCGCTCGGCGGGTCGAAGCGGGTGACGGTGCCCGGGGCCGGGAGGAAGTTGCGGCCCGGGTCCTCGCCGTTGATCCGGAACTCGAACGAGTGGCCGCGCGCGGCGGGGTCGTCGTAGCCCAGCTCCTCGCCGTCCGCGATCCGGAACATCTCGCGGACCAGGTCGATGCCGGAGACCTCCTCGGTCACCGGGTGCTCGACCTGGAGACGGGTGTTGACCTCCAGGAAGGAGATCGTGCCGTCCAGGCCCACCAGGAACTCGACCGTGCCGGCGCCGACGTAGCCGGCCTCCTTCAGGATCGCCTTGGAGGCCGCGTACAGCTCCGCGTTCTGCTCGTCGGAGAGGAAGGGGGCCGGGGCCTCCTCGACGAGCTTCTGGTGGCGGCGCTGGAGCGAGCAGTCACGGGTGGAGACGACGACCACGTTGCCGTGGGTGTCGGCCAGGCACTGGGTCTCCACGTGCCGGGGCTTGTCGAGGTAGCGCTCCACGAAGCACTCCCCGCGGCCGAAGGCGGCGACGGCCTCGCGGACCGCGGAGTCGTACAGCTCCGGGATCTCCTCCAGCGTGCGCGCGACCTTCAGTCCGCGCCCGCCGCCGCCGAAGGCGGCCTTGATGGCGATCGGCAGCCCGTTCTCCCGGGCGAACTCCACGACCTCCTCGGAGCCCGAGACCGGGTCCGGGGTGCCGGCCACCAGCGGGGCGCCGGCGCGCTGGGCGATGTGCCGGGCGGCGACCTTGTCACCGAGGTCCCGGATGGCGTGCGGCGGCGGGCCGATCCAGGTCAGGCCGGCGTCCAGCACGGCCTGGGCGAACTCGGCGTTCTCCGAGAGGAAGCCGTAGCCCGGGTGGATCGCGTCCGCCCCGGAGTCCTTGGCGGCCTGGAGCACCTTGGCCATGTCCAGATAGCTGGCGGCCGGGGTGTCACCGCCCAGGGCGAATGCCTCGTCGGCCGCGCGGACGTGCAGAGCGTCGCGGTCGGGGTCGGCGTAGACGGCCACACTCCCGATACCCGCGTCCCGGCAGGCCCGAGCAACACGGACAGCGATTTCGCCACGGTTGGCGATGAGCACCTTGCGCACGATGGCTCCCTCCTTGAAACAAGCTGAGTTTAGGGACTACCGACACGGCCGTACGACCCGTCCCCAATGGTGAGCTTGCCCACACGGAGTGTGATTCGAGGCTTGCTCGAGTCGCGAAATCCCTTGTGGCACCACGGTACGCCGGGAGCCGTGACCGCACAGTAGCCACGAGGTGTGGTCCAGGTCTCTGTTGGTACGAGCAGCGACGTGCGCTGTTTCTTTGTTGGTTTCCTACTAAGCCGCGAAAGATTCTTTGCCCGACGCACTTGGGGGTGAACAACAGGGGTCCGGGGTCCGGAAGGAAGGGGTGGGGCGGGGTCGTGCCGCACCCCTTGTCCCCGCGATTACCCGTTAGTAGGGTCCGGGCTGTCACGTACTGCTGGTAACAGGGGGTGAGCGCCGTGGTGCGCAGGCCGGTGGCTTTCATAGCCGCGCTCGTGCTGTTCGCGGAGGCCGTGGGCGTGGTGATCGTCAACCTGGTCCTCGGCACGGTCGTGAAGAACCAGACCATGTCCCTCGCGGGCACCGACCCCGACGTCATGTCCAAGGGCACCTGGGTGCTCGGCGGCGTCAGTGGGGTCTTCCTGCTCCTGTGCGGTGCGCTGCTCCTGACCGCCGGCATCCGCGACCGCGCCCCGGGCCGCGCGGCCCGGATCCTCCTCGTCGTCTGCGCCGTCGTCCACGGGGTGCTGGGCGCGCTCACCGTCGGCCTGGTCGGCTGGACGGCCTTCGCCTGGATGATGCTGGTCCTCGGCCTGATCGTGCTGGCCCTGGTGGCGTACGGCCCCGCCGGCGAGAAGCCGGACCCCGCCCCCGAGCCCGAGCAGCCCGCGGCCCCCGCACCCGCCTGAACGCGGCCGGTCAGGCCCAGAGGTCGGTGACCAGGACGTCCAGCTCGCCCAGCAGCCGCCGCAGCAGCGGCAGCGACAGACCGATCACATTGCCCGGGTCCCCGTCGATGGAGTCGACGAACGGTGCCGAGCGCCCGTCCAGGGTGAACGCGCCCGCGACATGCAGCGGTTCGCCCGAGGCCACATAGGCGGCGACCTCGGCGTCCGAGGGCTCCCCGAAGCGGACGGTCGTGGACGCGGTCGCCGAGACGGTGCGCCCGCTCGCGGTGTCGATCACGCTGTGCCCGGTCCGCAGCACCCCGGAGCGCCCCCGCATCGACTTCCAGCGGGCGGTGGCCTCCTCGGCGTCGGCCGGCTTGCCGAGCGCCTCGCCGTCCAGTTCGAGGACCGAGTCGCAGCCGATGACCAGGGCCCCGGCCGCCTCCGGACGCGCGGCGACCGCCGCGGCCTTGGCCTCGGCCAGGACGAGGGCCAGTTCGGCGGGGGACGGCGCGTCCAGGGCGTCCTCGTCGACCCCGCTGACGATCACCTCGGGAGCGAACCCGGCCTGCCGGAGCAGACCGAGACGGGCGGGGGACTGGGAGGCGAGGACGAGGCGGCGGGGCGTCGGCGTGGTCATGGGCGCCATCGTACGGACGGACGCGGCCGGGTCAGCGCGTGCCCAGGACGAACATCGCCACCACCATGGCCAGCGCCAGCACCAGGCCCGCGCGGCGCATCATGTTCTCCGCGTCGCGCAGTTCCTTGGGGGGCTTGTTCTCGGGGTCGGACCAGAGCATGCCGTCGATCCTCCCCGGCGGTCCTTGGGCGGCGCCTGAGTACGCGTACTCAGGCGCCGCCCCCGCACGTCACCCGCGTCACACGGGCCAGTAGGTGCGCGCCCAGGCGCGCGGGCCCGGGACGTGCCGGCCCCGGCGGGCCACCCGGCCCGGGTCGGACCACTGCGCGGGCAGCTCCGGCGCGCCCGAGGACACGGCGGACGCCGCCGCGGCACGCGCCCGGACCACCGCCAGGGCGGCGGCCAGCTCCTCCGGGGTCGGGTTGCCCCGTACGACCTTGATCATGGCCAGGACCCTTTCTAGAGAGGGATGTTGCCGTGCTTCTTCGGGGGCAGGGCCTCCCGCTTGGTCCGCAGCTGGCGCAGCCCCTTCACCACATGGGCGCGGGTCTCGGACGGCATGATCACCGCGTCCACGTAGCCGCGCTCGGCCGCCACGTACGGGTTGAGGAGCGCGTCCTCGTAGTCCCGCATCAGCTCGGCCCGGGTGGCGTCCTGATCGTCCGCGGCGGCGATCGTGCGCCGGTGCAGGATGTTGACCGCCCCCTGCGCCCCCATGACGGCGATCTGCGCGGTCGGCCAGGCCACGTTGATGTCGGCGCCCAGGTGCTTGGAGCCCATGACGTCGTACGCGCCGCCGAAGGCCTTGCGGGTGATCACCGTGATCAGCGGGACGGTCGCCTCCGCGTACGCGTAGATCAGCTTGGCGCCGCGCCGGATGATGCCGCCGTACTCCTGGTCGACACCGGGCAGGAACCCCGGCACGTCCACGAAGGTCAGCACCGGGATGTTGAACGCGTCGCAGGTCCGGACGAAACGCGCGGCCTTCTCGCTCGCGTCGATGTCCAGACAGCCGGCGAACTGCATCGGCTGGTTGGCGACGACACCGACCGGGAAACCCTCCACCCGGCCGAAGCCGGTGAGGATGTTCGGCGCGAACAGGGCCTGGGTCTCCAGGAATTCGCCGTCGTCCAGTACGTGCTCGATGGCGGTGTGCATGTCGTACGGCTGGTTCGCCGAGTCCGGGATGAGCGTGTCCAGCTCCCGGTCCTCGTCGCTCACCGCCAGGTCCGCCTCCTCCGGGAAGGCCGGGGCCTCGGAGAGGTTGTTCGACGGCAGGTACGACAGCAGCGACTTGACGTACTCGATGGCGTCCTTCTCGTCGCCCGCCATGTGGTGCGCCACCCCGGAGGTGGTGTTGTGCGTACGGGCGCCGCCCAGCTCCTCGAAGCCGACGTCCTCGCCGGTGACCGTCTTGATGACGTCGGGTCCGGTGATGAACATGTGCGAGGTCTGGTCGACCATGACCGTGAAGTCGGTGATCGCGGGGGAGTAGACCGCGCCGCCCGCGCACGGTCCGACGATCAGCGAGATCTGCGGGATCACGCCCGAGGCGTGGACGTTGCGGCGGAAGATCTCCGCGAAGAGACCGAGGGCCGCCACACCCTCCTGGATGCGTGCCCCGCCGCCGTCGTTGATGCCGATGACCGGGCAGCCGGTCTTCAGCGCGAAGTCCATCACCTTGACGATCTTCTCACCGTAGACCTCGCCGAGCGAGCCGCCGAAGATGGTGAAGTCCTGCGAGTACACGCAGACCGGGCGGCCGTCCACCGTGCCGTAGCCGGTGACGACGCCGTCGCCGTACGGGCGGTTCTTCTCGATGCCGAAGTTGGTCGAGCGGTGCCGGGCGAACTCGTCGAGCTCCACGAAGGAATCCTCGTCGAGGAGGAGATCGACGCGTTCGCGCGCGGTCAGCTTGCCCTTCGCGTGCTGCTTCTCCACCGCGCGCGCGGAACCCGCGTGGGTCGCCTCGTCGATACGGCGCTGCAGGTCCGCGAGCTTGCCCGCGGTGGTGTGGATGTCGGTCTCTTCCGGCTCGGACATCGGGTGGCGGCTCCCTGCCTGGTCACGGGGGACGACTGCTGCTGCCGGCGCTGCGGCCGGTCGGCGGATGGACAGCCGTGGACAGCTACTGAGCCGTAGCGTATCCGCGCGGATACCGTTCGGCAGTGCGTCGTTTGACACACCTAGGGTGGCTTGCATGACTCCCTCGGATGCGCCACACAGCCGTTGGTCCGACCTGGACCGGCCGCCCCTCAACCTCACGGCGCTGCGGCGCGGACTGCTGCGGCCGGACGGGCTGTGGACCGCGCTCGACGTGGTCGAGTCCACCGGTTCCACCAACTCCGACCTCGCCGCGCGGGCCGGCTCCCTCGCCGAGGGCACCGTCCTGGTCGCCGAGGAGCAGACCGCGGGACGCGGCCGGCTGGACCGCGCCTGGTCGGCCCCGGCCCGCTCCGGCCTGTTCTTCTCGGTCTATCTGACCCCCGGCGACGTACCGATGGGGCGGTGGGGCTGGCTGCCGCTGCTCACCGGCGTCGCGGTCGCCACCGGGCTGGCCCGCTCGGCCGGGGTCGACACGGCACTGAAATGGCCCAACGACCTGCTGGTCACCGTGGACGGCGGGGAACGCAAGGCCGGCGGCATCCTCGCCGAACGGGCCGGCGAGGGCGTCGTCGTCGGCATCGGCCTCAACGTCTCCCTGCGCGCGGACGAGCTGCCCGCCCCCACCGCCGGCTCGCTCGCCCTCGCCGGAGCCGTCTCCACCGACCGCGAGACGCTGTTGCGGGCCGTACTGCGCTCCCTGGAGCAGTGGTACGGGCAGTGGAAGGCGGCCGACGGCGACGCGGCGGCCAGCGGGCTCCAGGCGGCCTACGCGGCCGGCTGCGCCACCCTCGGCCGGACCGTGCGCGCCCAGCTCCCCGGCGACCGCACCCTCACCGGGGAGGCGGTCGCGATCGACGGCGACGGCCGGATCGTCCTGTCCACCGGTGACGGACTGCGCGCACCGGTCTCCGCCGGTGACATCGTGCACCTGAGGGGCGCGGGCGGCGGTCTGACCTGACCCGGGTGCCCGTTCCGGTCCCGACGCGACGACGTGAGGTAGGGCACACCTGCCGTATCGTTGAGGCGATCCACCGACAGATCGGCAGGGCAGTGCGCAGGGAACGGGCAGGAGGCGGCTGGTGACCGTCGACGACACGAACTCCGGTGCGGGCGAGCAGCCCCCGCCGGGCCCCTCGGTCCACGCGACACCGCATCACGACGTCGACCACACGGCCGAGCCGACCGACGATCCGCTCGCGATCCGGCTGGAGGCGCTGATCCTGGGCGCCGACCGGCGCTACACCCCCTTCCAGGCCGCCCGGACCGCCGGTGTCTCCATGGACCTCGCCTCCCGGTTCTGGCGCGCCATGGGCTTCGCGGACATCGGCCAGGCCAAGGCGCTCACCGAGGCGGACGTCCTGGCGCTGCGGCGGCTCTCCGGTCTGGTCGAGGCCGGGCTGCTCAGCGAGCCGATGGCGATCCAGGTGGCCCGGTCGACCGGCCAGACCACCGCCCGGCTGGCCGAATGGCAGATCGACTCCTTCCTGGAGGGGCTCACCGAGCCGCCCGAGCCGGGCATGACCCGCACCGAGGTCACGTACCCGCTGATCGAGCTGCTGCTGCCGGAGCTGGAGGAGTTCCTGGTGTACGTGTGGCGGCGCCAGCTGGCCGCCGCCACCGGCCGGGTCGTCCAGGCCGCCGACGACGAGGAGATGGTCGACCGGCGCCTGGCCGTCGGCTTCGCCGACCTCGTCGGCTTCACCCGGCTCACCCGGCGCCTGGAGGAGGAGGAGCTGGGCGAGCTCGTCGAGTCCTTCGAGACCACCTGCGCCGACCTGGTCGCCGCGCACGGCGGCCGGCTCATCAAGACCCTCGGCGACGAGGTCCTCTTCGCCGCGGACGACGCCGGGACCGCCGCCGAGATCGCGCTGCGCCTGATCGAGGCGATGACCCAGGACGAGACGATGCCGGCCCTGCGCGTGGGCATCGCCTTCGGCACGGTCACCACCCGGATGGGCGATGTCTTCGGGACCACGGTGAACCTCGCCAGCCGGCTGACCTCCATAGCCCCGAAGGACGCCGTGCTGGTGGACGGCGCCTTCGCCGAGGAGCTGACCCGGACCGGCGACGCCCCCGTCTCCGAGGCGCGGGCCGCCCAGGAGGCGGCGGCCGCCGCCGAACGGGCCGAGAAGGAGGGCGCGGAGGGCCACGAGCCCGCCCCGCTGCCCACCTACCGCTACGGGCTCCAGCCGATGTGGCAGCGCCCGGTCCGCGGCCTCGGCATCGTCGAACCCTGGCTGCTGGCCCGCCGCGGCACCTCCTGACACCACCCCCCGCCCCCCTCCGGGGCGGGGCTCTAGGATCCTTCCGATAACGCTCGTTAACGCGTCGATCTGAGGGGTGCAGTCATGACGGTCACGTCCGAGCAGCGGTTCGGGGAGTTCGTCGTCGTACGGAGCCGCGAGGGCCTGGAGCACGTCGCCGAGCTGGTCCTCGACCGGCCGAAGGCCATGAACGCCGTGTCCACGGACATGGCGCGCTCGATCACCGCCGCCTGCGCCGCGCTGGCCGCCGACCCGGCGGTGCGGGTCACGGTCCTCAGCTCCAGTCATGAGCGCGCCTTCTGCGTGGGCGCGGACCTCAAGGAGCGCAACTCCTTCACGGACGCCGATCTGCTGCGCCAGCGGCCCGTCACGCGCGCCGCCTACACCGCCGTGCTGGAGCTGCCGATGCCGACGATCGCGGCCGTGCACGGCTTCGCGCTCGGCGGCGGCTTCGAGCTGGCCCTGTCCTGCGATCTGATCGTGGCCGACCCGACCGCGCTGGTGGGGCTGCCCGAGGTGTCCGTCGGGGTCATCCCCGGCGGCGGCGGCACCCAGCTGCTGCCGCGCCGGATCGGGGCGGCCCGCGCCGCCGAGCTGGTCTTCACCGCCCGGCGGGTGGAGGCCGCCGAGGCCCGCGCGCTCGGGCTGGTCGACGAACTGGTCGGCGCGGGCGAGGACCGGGCCGAGGCGCTGGCCCTGGCCGGCCGGATCGCGGCGAACTCCCCGGTCGGGCTGCGGGCGGCCAAGCGGGCGCTGCGGCTGGGGCACGGGCTCGATCTGCGGGCGGGACTGGAGGTCGAGGACGCCGCGTGGCGCTCGGTGGCCTTCTCCGGCGACCGGGCGGAGGGCGTGGCCGCGTTCAACGAGAAGCGGAAGCCGAACTGGCCCGGCGAGTGAGGGGCATCACGTTCGGTGAGGTTTCGACGACGCACCGTATCTAAAGAGGGCGGCTAACTGATCAAAGTGCCCGAAATCTCCCTAAACTGGGGTGATGGGTGGTGACGATGCGCGACTGCGGTCCGTGGTTTCCCTGGCGCAGGCGATGGCCGCGGCGCACACCCCTCGGGGGTGCTGGCGGGCCGCGGCCCTCGGCGCGTGCGAGGCGCTGGGCGGCTCCTTCGCCGCGCTCTCGGTCTGGGAGCGCGGGCCCGGCCGGCTGAGGGTCCTGGTCAACGCGGGTGCGCGGGCCGAGGGGGAGGAGGAGTTCCCCGAGGACGAGACCTATCCGGTCCACCAGTTCCCGGAGATCACCGAGTTCCTGCACGAGCGGTGGGCGGGCGGCGGTGAGCCGGACGCCTGGGTGGAGACCGCCGACGAACCGGACGGGCCGGCGGCCGCGGGCGTACGCGGATACGGGCGCGGCTACTGCCACCAGCGGGTGACGGCCCTGCGGCGGCGGGGCCGCGGCAGCTGTGTCGTCGCGCCGATCGTCCTGCACGGGCGGGCCTGGGGCGAGCTGTATGTGGCCCGCCCGCTGGGGGAGCCGGTGTTCGGCCGCCGGGACGCGGACTTCGCCACCGTGCTGGCCGCCGTGGCCGCCGCCGGGATCGTCCAGACCGAACGCCTGGAGGAGGTGCGCAAGCTCGCCTTCACCGATCCGCTGACGGGCCTGGCCAACCGGCGGGCCGTGGACATGCGGCTGGACGAGGCGGTGGAGCGGCACCGGGCGGACGGTTCCGTGGTGAGCCTGGTCGTCTGCGACCTCAACGGTCTCAAGCGGGTCAACGACACCCGGGGGCATGCCGTCGGCGACCGCCTGCTGGAACGTTTCGGCTCGGTGCTCTCCCGCTGCGGGGCGATGCTCCCGGGGGCGCTCGCGGCCCGGCTCGGCGGGGACGAGTTCTGTCTGCTCGCGGTGGGCCCCGAGGCGGACGAGGTGGTCGCGGTGGCCACGGAGCTGTGCGACCGGGCGGCCGAGATGGAGCTGGGCGACGGGGTCGCCTGCGGGCTCGCGTCCACCGGCGACCCGATCGGACCGGACGTCTCCGGCCGCCGGCTCTTCCGGCTGGCGGACGCCGCCCAGTACCGGGCCAAGGCCGCCCGCTCCGCCCGCCCCGTGGTGGCCGGCCGCGACAACGAGGTCATCCGGCTCGCGGACTCCCCGCCGCCCTCGCCGCACGACCGCCGCAGGCTGCGCGGGCACCACCCGGAGGACTGAGCCGCGTAAGGGGTCAACCCGCCTTCCGCTAGTGACATGAAGGGTTTCAGTCCGTACGCTTCTGAATATGGATATGCACACAGTCGTGGTGGGGACGTCCGGCACCACCGCACAGGACGTCATCGCCGTGGCCCGCGGCAACGCCCGGGTCGAGCTCTCCGCCGCCGCGGTGGGCGCCCTGGCCGCCGCCCGCGAGATCGTGGACGCGCTCGCCGCGAAGCCCGAACCGGTCTACGGCGTCTCCACCGGATTCGGCGCGCTGGCCAGCCGCCACATCAGCCCGGACCTGCGCGCCCGCCTCCAGCGCAACATCGTCCGCTCGCACGCCGCCGGGATGGGCCCGCGCGTCGAGCGCGAGGTCGTCAGGGCGCTGATGTTCCTGCGGCTGAAGACGGTCGCCTCCGGCCGCACCGGCGTCCGGCCGGAGGTCGCGCAGACCATGGCGGACGTACTGAACGCCGGGATCACACCCGTCGTTCACGAGTACGGATCGCTCGGCTGCTCCGGCGATCTGGCCCCGCTCTCGCACTGTGCGCTGACCCTCATGGGCGAGGGCGACGCGGAGGGCCCCGACGGGACCGTGCGCCCCGCCGGCGAACTCCTCGCCGCCCACGGCATCACCCCGGTCGAGCTGCGCGAGAAGGAGGGCCTGGCCCTTCTCAACGGCACCGACGGCATGCTCGGCATGCTCGTGATGGCCCTCGCCGACCTGCGCGCCCTCTACACCTCGGCCGACATCACCGCCGCCCTCTCCCTGGAGGCCCTGCTCGGCACGGACAAGGTCCTCGCCCCCGAGCTGCACGCCATCCGCCCGCACCCCGGCCAGGGCGCCAGCGCGGACAACATGCTGCGGGTGCTGGCCGGTTCGGGCCTCACCGGCCACCATCAGGACGACGCGCCGCGCGTCCAGGACGCCTACTCGGTGCGCTGCGCGCCCCAGGTCAACGGCGCGGGCCGGGACACCCTCGCGCACGCCGCGACCGTCGCCGACCGCGAACTGGCCGCCGCCGTCGACAACCCGGTCGTCCTTCCCGACGGCCGGGTCGAGTCCAACGGCAACTTCCACGGGGCCCCGGTCGCGTACGTCCTGGACTTCCTCGCGATCGCCGCCGCCGACCTCGGGTCGATCACCGAGCGCCGCACCGACCGGCTGCTCGACAAGAACCGCTCGCACGGGCTGCCGCCGTTCCTCGCCGACGACGCCGGGGTCGACTCGGGCCTGATGATCGCCCAGTACACCCAGGCCGCCCTGGTCAGCGAGATGAAGCGGCTCGCCGTCCCCGCGTCGGCGGACTCCATCCCGTCCTCCGCGATGCAGGAGGACCACGTCTCCATGGGCTGGTCGGCCGCGCGCAAGCTCCGTACCGCCGTCGACAACCTCGCCAGGATCGTCGCCGTCGAGCTGTACGCGGCGACCCGGGCGATCGAGCTGCGCGCCGCGCAGGGGCTGACCCCGGCGCCCGCCTCCCGTGCCGCGATCGAGGCGCTGCGGGCGGCCGGGGCCGAGGGCCCGGGGCCGGACCGCTTCCTCGCTCCGGACCTGGCCGCGGCGGACGCCTTCGTGCGCTCCGGCGGCCTGGTGACGGCCGTCGAGCCGGTCACGGGCCCGCTGGCCTGAGACCCGCCGCAACGGGAAAGCGGTCACCGGACGGATCCGGTGGCCGCTTCCGCGCTGCGGGGGCGGGTGCTCAGCGCACCGGGCGTGGCTCCGTCCGGCGGGCCGAGCGCACGGCGAAGCCGGCACCGGCGCCCAGGAACGCCATGCCGCCCAGCAGATAGGGCGTCGTGTCGAAACCGGGCCCGTTCTCGGCGAGCGCGGTGGCGCCCGGACCGGCCTGGGCGGACGCGGCCGTGGGGGTCTCGGGGCCGGGCGCTCCGGAACGGTCGCCGTCGGCATGGGCGGACGGGACGAACCACAGCGCGCACAGCAGCGTTCCCGCGGCGGTCGCGGTGAGCAGGGGGCGGCGGGGGATGGCCAAGGAAATCGTTCTCCCTCAAGACAGCCGTGGAGGAGGGGGCGGCCCAAGTGCCGGGCCCCCTCGGGCCTGTTGCGGCGATGCTAGTGAACGTCGCGGGCCCCGGGAAAGGGCGCGGAGGGGGCGGTGGCGCGGCGCGTGGGATCAGGGGACCGCGCACGTTCCAGGACGTCCCGGTTCGCACTCTTTCAGGTGGAAATGGTGAGGGACATCACGGACGTCTGCGGACGGTGTCCGCCCCGTCACCCGACCCGCCGGAGCCCGTACGCATACCGGCATCCGGGGCGGGGAAGGCGAGCAGCCGGAGAGGGACGCGGCAACGGTGCCGCTTTCGGTGTCCCGCACAATGGGGAGGAACGGAGCCAGGCGGTGGACCGGCGGAGACACCGGAGCCGGCCACGGGAACCGCCGCCCCCGTCACCGCGTCGATGAGTGGTGTTCCCCACATCGGAGACGCATGTGGAACGGGTGACCCATTACGGGGGTTCTGGAACATTGAGGGGTAGTGCCGGTCGACGGCCTTGCTCGGGGTTTTTCGGGGATTTCGGCAACGATGGAGAAGCGTGTGATGACGGACAGCAAGCGGCGCAAGGGCCTCGTGGCCGCGTCCGCACTGCTCGGCGGCGTACTGGTGCTCTCGGCCTGCAACGACAGCGACGGTGACAGCGGCGGGGCGGCTCCCGCCGCCTCGACGCAGTCGCAGGCGGCCGACGTCGACAAGGCCGCGGCGCAGGAGACCTCCGAGGCACAGATAACGATCGCGCCGAAGAACGGTGCGACGAACGCGAGCATCAACAACGCCGCCAAGGTCTCCGTCACCAAGGGCACGCTGACGTCCGTCGAGATGACGACGGCCGCCGGTGCGGCGGTCAAGGGCACGATCTCCGCCGACGGCACCAGCTGGAAGCCGGACGTCCAGCTGGAGCGCTCCACCACGTACAAGATCACCGCGACGGCGAAGGACGCCAAGGGCCGCGAGGCCCACGAGAACTCCTCCTTCACCACCGTCTCGCCCGCCAACAGCTTCATCGGGAACTTCACCCCCGAGGACGGCTCCACGGTCGGCGTCGGCATGCCCGTCTCGATCAACTTCAACAAGGCGATCACCGACAAGAAGGCCGTCCAGGCCGGCATCACGGTGACGTCCAGCAGCGGCCAGGAGGTCGTCGGCCACTGGTTCAACTCCCAGCGGCTCGACCTGCGCCCGAAGGACTACTGGACGGGCGGCTCCACCGTCACGCTGAAGCTCGCCCTGGACGGCGTCGAGGGCGCGGACGGCGTCTACGGCGTCCAGCAGAAGACCGTCACCTTCAAGATCGGGCGCAACCAGGTCTCCACGGTCGACGCCAAGACCCACATGATGACCGTCACCCGGGACGGCAGGACCGTCAAGACCATCCCGATCTCCGCGGGCTCGCCCGACAACCCCACGTACAACGGTCAGATGGTGATCTCCGAGAAGTACAAGGAGACCCGGATGAACGGCGCCACCGTCGGCTTCACGGACGACGACGGCAAGGGCGAGTACGACATCAAGGACGTGCCGCACGCCATGCGGCTCTCCACGTCGGGCACCTTCATCCACGGCAACTACTGGGGCAAGGGCATCTTCGGCAAGGTCAACACCAGCCACGGCTGCGTCGGCCTCGCCGACGTCCAGGGCGCCGGCGACCCCAACCAGGCCGCCGCCTGGTTCTACAACAACTCGATGATCGGTGACGTCGTCGTCGTCAAGAACTCCCCGGACAAGACGATCCAGCCCGACAACGGCCTCAACGGCTGGAACATGAGCTGGGCCCAGTGGACGGCGGGCTCCGAGGCCTGATCCGCCTCCCCGCTCCCCAGCCGGAACCCCACCCCGTACGCCGGAGGCGGCGGCGCCCGGTCCCTCGAGGACCGCGGTGCCGCCGCCTTCGGCGTACGCGTTCTCATCCGGCTCTCATCGCGGCCTTAACCCACCATCACGCGCGCTCCCTAGCCTCGCGCCCATGTTCTTCACCTACCTCCGGCGCGAACTGCGCCGCCGCAGAAAGGCGGCGCTCGTCGTCGCCTCCGGGCTCGCCCTCGGCATCGCGCTGGTCATCATCGTGAGCTCGGTCTCCTCGGGCATGAGCAAGGCCCAGGACAAGGTCCTGGAATCCCTGTACGGCCTCGGTACGGACATGACCGTCACCAAGGCCGCGGCGGCGCCCGGCTCCGGCGGCACGGACCGGCCCCGGTTCCAGTTCGACGCCAAGGACGGCGACGACGACACGACGCAGAGCACGGACCGGGTCATGGTCCAGGGCTTCCAGTCGCTGGCCGCCTCCACCGTCGACCAGGTGGGCAAGCAGACCGGCGTCGCCGACGCCGTCGGCGGGCTGAGCCTGACGGTCATGAAGGTCGACGGCCAGTTCAAGCGCGGCGAGTTCAAGCAGCAGGAGGGCGGTACGTCCCAGGGCGGCGGCCGCGGCGGGTTCGGCGGCGGCTCCGGCCAGCCGCAGGGCGAGGTCCAGGGCGGCGGCGCCTCCTTCGACGTCAACTCCTACACCGTGTACGGCACCGACGTCACCCGGCAGGACCTCGGCCCGCTCACCTCGTCGAAGATCACCGCCGGACGCACCTTCAAGACCACCGAGACCGACGCGAAGGTCGCCGTCGTCGACTCCGCGTACGCCAAGGAGAAGTCCCTCGCGGTCGGCAAGACCGTGACGATCCACGGCACGAAGTTCTCCGTCATCGGCGTCTCCACCGCCGACAGCGGTGACGCGGCGGCCAACCTCTACGTCCCGCTCCAGCAGGCGCAGACCCTCGCCGACGCGAAGGACAAGGTCACCACGGTCTATGTGAAGGCCACGGACTCGCAGAAGATCGACAGCGTCAAGTCGGCCATCCAGAAGAACATCTCCGGCACCACGGTCACCACCTCGGCCGACCTCGCCGACACCGTCTCCGGCTCCCTGTCCACCGCCTCCGACCTCGCCTCCAGCGTCGGCAAGTGGCTCTCCATCGCCGTCCTCGCCGCCGCCTTCCTCGTCGCGGGGCTCCTCACCTCCTCCGCCGTCAGCCGCCGCGTCCGCGAGTTCGGCACGCTCAAGGCGCTCGGCTGGAAGAGCGGCCGGGTCACCCGCCAGGTCATCGGCGAAGCCCTCGTCAACGGCCTCATCGGCGGTGTCCTCGGCATCGCGGTCGGTCTGGCCGGCGCGTACGCCGTCACCGCCGTCAGCCCCACCCTCACCGCCGAACTCGGCGCCTCCGGCGGCGGGATGCGCGGCGGCCCGATGGGCGGCGGGATGGGCGGCCCCGGCCGGCAGAGCGCGTCCAAGGCCCTGGACATCGCGCTGACCGCACCGGTCTCCCTCTCGGTCATCCTGACCGCCGTCGGCCTGGCCGTCGCGGGCGGACTGATCGCGGGTGCCTTCGGCGGCTGGCGCGCCTCCCGGCTCCGTCCCGCCGACGCGCTGCGCCGGGTCGAGTAGCCCGAGCCCCCGCACCCGTCACCCGTCGCGCGACACGCGCCCACCGTCCAGCAGGAGTTGGCCCATGTACACCCTTCAAGGCGTCACCAAGCAGTACACCCGGGGAAAGTCCACCGTCCACGCGCTCGCCGGCGTCGACCTCACCATCGAGGACGGCGGCCGCCTCGTCATCCAGGGACCCACCGGCGGCGGCAAGTCCACCCTGCTCCAGATGCTCGGCGGCCTGGACCGGCCCACCGCCGGCACGGTCGAGCTCGACGGGGTGGACCTCGCCGGACTCAGCGAGGCCAGGCTCACCAAGGTGCGCGCCGAGAACATCGGATTCGTCTTCCAGAGCTTCAACCTCATCCCGACGCTCACCGCCCAGGAGAACGTCGAGACCGCCCTCGTCCCGCTCGGCGTCAAGGCGTCCGAGCGGCGCACCCGGGCCGCCGAGGCGCTCGACTCCGTCGGCCTCGGCGAACGGCTCGGCCATCTGCCCAGCGAGATGTCCGGCGGCCAGCAGCAGCGCGTCGCCATCGCGCGGGCCCTGGTCAAGCGGCCCAAGGTGCTGCTCGCCGACGAGCCCACCGGCAACCTCGACGAGTCCATGCGCGACGAGATCATGGAGGTGCTGGAGACCCTGTGGAAGGAGCACGGGCTCACCTTCGTCATGGTCACCCACGACAGCGCGATCGCCCGCCGCGCACCGCGGCTGGCCACCATTCGCAAGGGCAAGGTCACCATCACGGAGAACGCGGCGGCCTGAGCGGGGCCGGGGCACGTCCCTCCTCCCCCCGGCGCATCCTCCGCTCCCTCCGCCCCGTCCGCCGGGGCGGAGGGGGACTCAGCCCGTCCGGGCCCGGCCGGTGAGGGCCGCCGCCCGGCGGAACGCCGCGAGATCGCCCCGGCGGACCTGGCGCAGCCCCAGCGGGTCGTCCGGGGCGAGATGCTCCGCGAGTCCCTGGCCGCCGTGCGGAGCGCCGGCGGCGGCGTACGGGCCCCCGCCGCCGGTACGGGCGGCCCGCAGCCCGTACCAGGGCCGCAGGGGCAGCCAGCACAGCCCGTACAGCCAGCGCAGCGCCAGCCGGCCGGGGCCGGGGCGCCGGACCTCCGGCAGGCTCACCACCCGGATGTCCATGATCAGCTTCCCGGCGCCGCCGCCGAAGCAGGCGGTGAGCAGCACCTGGTTCAGGAAGGACAGCGCGAGCACCGGCCCGGCCAGCAGCGCCGCCGCCTCGGCGGCCGGGACGCCGTCCACGTACGGCCTGGCCAGCAGTCCCGCCGGGACCACGCACAGATAGCAGTCGAGGCCGACCGCGAGGAAGCGGCGCATCTCGCCGGCCCGGGGCGGTGTGCGGGGCCCGGGGCGTACGGCCGTCCCGTACCCGGCCGCGCGGGGGGCCGGGCCGGAACCGGGGCTTCTGCGGTGCCCCCGTAACGGTGTCATGCGCGAATCATGTCCGATCCCCCCGCGCCGCGTCCCGCGGTCCGCCCGGAGCGTCGCGCACGGACGCGGGGGCGCTCGGCCGCTCGGCCGCACGGGACGGCGGGCACCCCGGGGGTGTAGCGGGCTCCACCCCCGGTCCGGGGGCCCGGCACCTCGTGGCGCGGCGCGCGCGCCGGAAGCATGGAGGAAGAGGCGAGGCCCGGTCCGGTCGGCGGATCGCGGCCCGCCCGTACCCCTCCTGGAGGAACCGTGAAATCGCTGCTGTGGACCGTGCTCGTCGGGGCGGTCGCCGCCAATGTCGCGTTCAACTTCCTCGTGGAGCAGGACGCCCTCTCCACCGTGCTGAGCGCCGTCTCCGGAGTCGTGTTCCTCCTGGCGGGGGTGGGGCTCTGGATGACACGAGGGGCCCACGAGGAGTGACGGGCGGACTGTCCGACCTCACAGCGGCCTCGGGCGCGTTGTGAGGTTCACCACTTCGGACGGATCCCGGCCGTCGCCGCAACCCGGCCATTGCTGCCCGGAACCGGCCTCGCACAAGGCCGTTGGCCAGGTACCGAGCCCCTCGGGGCGGGATCACCATGTGGATGGCGCGGGCCTTTCCGCCGGGCCACTGGGACAATCGGTATGCCACAACGGTCCTGTACGCCGCATGCGTGAGCGCGGTAATGCGCGAAGTCCCGGCGACGCCCTCAATGGGGAGGGGGACCTGGCGCGCCCCCCGGGACGGGGGCGCCCTCGCGTTCGAGCCGACCCATGGAAGGTCTTGATCAGATGACGGTCAGCCCTGACTCCGCAATCCCCCACGCTGCCGAGAACCGGATCATCGAGCCGCTGTACGCCGAAGTCCTCCGCCGCAACCAGGGCGAGAAGGAGTTCCACCAGGCCGTACGGGAGGTCCTGGAGACCCTCGGCCCGGTGCTCGCGCAGCGCCCGGAGTTCGTGGACGCCCGGATCATCGAGCGCATATGCGAGCCGGAGCGCCAGCTCATCTTCCGGGTGCCGTGGTCGGACGACTCGGGCGACATCCACGTGAACCGCGGCTTCCGGGTCGAGTTCAACAGCTCCCTCGGCCCGTACAAGGGCGGACTGCGCTTCCACCCCTCGGTCAACCTCGGCATCGTGAAGTTCCTCGGCTTCGAGCAGATCTTCAAGAACGCCCTCACCGGCATGCCCATCGGCGGCGGCAAGGGCGGCGCGGACTTCGACCCGAAGGGCCGCTCGGACGCCGAGATCATGCGGTTCTGCCAGTCCTTCATGACCGAGCTGCACCGCCACCTCGGCGAGTACACCGACGTGCCCGCCGGTGACATCGGCGTCGGCGGCCGCGAGATCGGCTATCTCTTCGGCCAGTACAAGCGCATCACCAACCGGTACGAGTCCGGTGTCCTCACCGGCAAGGGCCTCGGCTGGGGCGGCGCGCTGGTGCGCACCGAGGCGACCGGTTACGGCTGCGTCATGTTCACCGCCGAGATGCTGCGCAGCCGGGGCGAGTCCCTGGACGGCCAGCGCATCTCCGTCTCCGGTTCCGGCAACGTCGCGATCTACGCGATCGAGAAGGCCCAGCAGCTCGGCGCGACCGTGGTCACCGCGTCCGACTCCGGCGGCTACGTCGTCGACGACAAGGGCATCGACCTCGACCTCCTCAAGGAGATCAAGGAGCAGGGCCGCGGCCGGATCTCCGAGTACGCCGAGCGGCGCGGCTCGCACGTGAAGTACGTCGAGGGCACGGGTGTCTGGAACGTCCCCGTCGACGTCGCCCTGCCCTGCGCCACGCAGAACGAACTGCACGAGGCCGACGCCGTGGCCCTCGTCCGGGGCGGTGTGAAGGCCGTCGCCGAGGGCGCCAACATGCCCACCACCCCCGAGGCCGTCCGGGTCCTCCAGGACGCGGGCGTCGCCTTCGCCCCCGGCAAGGCCGCCAACGCGGGCGGGGTCGCCACCAGCGCCCTGGAGATGCAGCAGAACGCCTCGCGCGACTCCTGGACCTTCGCCCACACCGAGGAGCGGCTGGCGGAGATCATGCGCCACATCCACGACTCCTGCTACACGACGGCGGAGCGCTACGGCACCCCCGGCAACTACGTCGTCGGCGCGAACATCGCCGGCTTCGAGCTGGTCGCCGAGGCGATGCTCGCGCAGGGTCTGATCTGACCCCTGCGGCCGTCTTCGCAGCCGTACGGACGCACCGACGGGCCCGGGACCCCTTGCGAGGGTGTCCCGGGCCCGTCGGCCTTTCCGAGGCGGCTATCCGGCGGCGGGCCGCCGCCGGAACGTCTCCGCGAGCGCCGTGTTCACCACGACCACCACGCCCGTCACGGTCGCCGCGACCGGATGCCCGACCCCGTACAGCGCGAGCGCGCCCCCGCCGAGCACCACGGCCTTCACGGCGAGCACCCCGGCGAGCGGCGGCCGGAACCGGGCCCGGGGCGCCGCGAACAGCCCCCACAGCGCGACGGCCGCCCCGGTCACCACGACCCCCAGCGCCACCCCGGCCGCACCGCCGTCGCCGCGCTCGTACCCCCACCAGAACAGACACCCCAGGGCCACCACCTCCAGGACGAACGCCAGTCCCTCGTTGGCCGCCCACCAGGGCCGCCCCGCCACCGACGGGACGACCGGCGTCTCCGGGGGCATCAGACGCCCGCCCGCGTGTACGTGAGGAACAGCGCCCCGCTCTTCAGCGCCGTATGGTCCACGAGCTCCCATGTGCGCGGGTCGAAGGCGGCCTCGCGGGAGAACAGCGGAATCCCGCTCCCGATGGTCAGCGGACCGACCTTCAGCACCAGCGCGTCGATCTCCCCGTACAACGACTCCGCCAGCCCGGCCCCGCCCAGCAGCCAGATGTCCTTGCCCTCCTGCCGCTTCAGCTCCCGCACCGTCTCCACCGGATCGTCCGCGACCAGCTCCACCCCCGGGTCCGGGCTCTCCTTCAGCGTCCGCGAGAACACCAGATGCCGCAGATGCGGATACGCGTCCGTGACCCCGGCCGCCAGCCCGATCCCGTAGCTCTTCCGCCCCTCCAGCACCGTGTCGAACCGCGTCCCCTCCGCCGTCACCGACAACGCCTCCCGCGCCGGCCCCGGCAGCGTCTCCGGGTACTCGGCGACCAGGTGCCCGATGTAGTCCTCCGGCACGGGCCAGAACCCGCCCGGCCCCGTCGGGTCCGCCCCGTCCGGTCCCGCGATGAAACCGTCGAGCGTGGTGGCGACGTAGTAGACGAGCCTGCGCATGCGGATCCTCTCCCCGTGGATGCCCCGTCACCGTGCGGTGCGGGCGTTCGACTGCCCGGTGATCATGGCCTTGGGCCGGCGGTGCGATCAACAGGTCGCGGCGACAGGATTTCTGACGGGCATTCAAGGGGTCCCGGGTTCAGCGGCTCAGCCCTCCGCCGGCGCCACCCCGATCGGGCAGCTCACGCCCGTGCCGCCGATGCCGCAGTAGCCCGCCGGGTTCTTGTCGAGGTACTGCTGGTGGGCCGGTTCGGCGGGCCAGAAGGTGCGGCCGTCGGCGGGGAGGATCTCGGTGGTGATGTCGCCGTGGCCGGAGGCGGTCAGGACGCGCTGGTAGGCGTCGCGGGAGGACGCGGCGGCTTCGGCCTGGGCGGGGGAGTGGGTGTAGACGGCGGAGCGGTACTGGGTGCCGACGTCGTTGCCCTGGCGGAAGCCCTGGGTGGGGTCGTGGGACTCCCAGAAGAGCTTCAGCAGCTCGGCGTACGAGACGACGGACGGGTCGAAGACGACGCGGACGGCCTCGGTGTGGCCGGTCAGGCCGGAGCAGACCTCTTCGTACGCGGGGTTCTCGGTGTAGCCGCCCTGGTAGCCGACGAGGGTCGTCCAGACGCCGTCGGTCTGCCAGAACTTGCGCTCGGCGCCCCAGAAACAGCCCAGGGCGAAGTCGGCGACCTCCAGGCCCTCCGGGTAGGGGCCCACCAGCGGGTTGCCCAGCACGGTGTGCCGGGACGGGACGGTGAACTCGGGGGTCGGGCGGCCGCGCAGGGCCTCCTCCGGGGTGGGGAGCTGCGGGGTGCGGCGGTGCAGGAACATACGGGGGCTCCTCCTGGGTCGGCGTGCTGTCCGTACAACGCACCGGGACCGCCCCGGATTCCTGCCCGGGGAGGGGTCAGCGGCCCGGACCGGCCTCGTCCGACTCCATGGACGCGACATAGGCCGACGCCCGCTTGCGGGCCTTGAACCAGAAGTAGAGGCCGAGGCCGATCAGGAGCAGGGGTATCAGGCGTGCCACGGGGGTACCGGACCTTTCCTTGGTGCCGAGGGGGTGGTGCGTGGCCCCACCGTCGCACACCCCCCGGCGGCGCCACTACCTCGGCAGCGTCGCCGGGCTTCCGCCGTTCGCCTCGTAGCCCGCGACCGCCAGGGCCCGGTACACCGTGTACTCGGCCGCCGGGTCGGAGCTCTCCGTCCACGGCAGGGCGCCCACGTGGCCGTCGATGCGGACCAGCTGGGCCATCGCCTCCGCCCAGCGCTCCATGCGGACCAGGAAGAGGACGAGGAGGTGGCGGACGTGGGCGAGCATGGGGTCGTCGGGGCGGGCGGAGTGGACGGCGTACATCGCGCCCTCCACGGCGCGGGTGACCACCTGGCTCTGGTAGAAGCCGCGCACGAAGTTGACCTCCGGCAGGTGCTCGTACACCGCGAAGAGGGGCAGGGCGGCCAGCAGGGAGCCCTGGGGGGCGCGGGCGGCCGCCGCGGTGGCGAAGGCGTCGGCCTCCTCGCGGGAGCCGTGCCACTTCTCGCACCAGAAGTGCAGGGCCGCGATGTGGGCGCCCATATGGGCCGGGGCGCGATCGATGATCTTCGCCCAGAGCCGGTCGAACTCCTCGTGGGAGTAGCCCAGTCCACGGGCCACGGCCAGCTCGGCCAGATACGGCACCGGATCGCCCGGGGCCAGCAGGGCCGCCTCGGCGGCGACCGTACGGGCCTCCTCCAGGATGATCCGGAAGTCGTCCGTGCCCGCCGTCGAGGACCGCCACGCCTGCTGCACCAGGAACTCCGCGTGCACCGCCGCCGCGCCCGCGTCCTTCGGGGCCTCGGACCGCCACGCGCGCAGCCACGCCCCGCCGACGCCCGGCTGCCGCATCAGCTCCAGCGAGGCGGCCCCGGCGAAGGCCTGCACCCGCTGCCAGCGGACCTCGCCCTCCTTCGGCGTCCCGGCGAGCAGCTGGGAGGCCGCCTTCCAGGACTGCGTGTGCTGGACCACGTCCAGGACGTCGAGGAGATCCTGGTCCGGGCCCGGCATCCGGATGTCCAGCTCCTCCTGGCGCACGAAGCCGTAGGTGTCCGGATCGGCGGCGTCCGGCGACCCCGGAGCCACCTGGCGGATACCGCCCCGGCGACGCAGCACGAAGGGACCGATCACCGCCGCGAGCATGCACAGCGCGAGCAGGAACCACAGAATCTCCATGCCCCCATTGTCACCGGACGGCCGGGTGGCCTGTGAGGGCCCTCCCGACGAACTACGCTCGGCCCCATGAGCGACCAGCACAGCTTCGAGACCCTCGCGATCCATGCGGGCAACACCGCCGATCCCCTCACCGGCGCCGTGGTCCCGCCCATCTACCAGGTGTCCACGTACAAGCAGGACGGCGTGGGCGGGCTGCGCGGCGGCTACGAGTACAGCCGCAGCGCCAACCCGACCCGGACCGCCCTGGAGGAGAACCTCGCGGCCCTGGAGGGCGGCCGCCGCGGACTCGCCTTCGCCTCCGGCCTCGCCGCCGAGGACTGCCTGCTCCGTACGCTGCTGACCCCCGGCGACCACGTGGTCATCCCGAACGACGCCTACGGCGGCACGTTCCGGCTGTTCGCGAAGGTCGCCTCGCGCTGGGGCGTGGAGTTCTCGGTCGCCGACACCTCCGACGTGGCCGCCGTACGGGCCGCGATCACCCCGCGCACCAAGGCCGTCTGGGTGGAGACCCCCTCCAACCCGCTGCTGGGCATCACCGACATCGCGGCCGTCGCCGCCGTCGCCCGCTCCGCCGGGGCCCGCCTCGTCGTCGACAACACCTTCGCGAGCCCCTACCTCCAGCAGCCGCTCGCGCTCGGCGCCGACGTGGTCGTGCACTCCACCACCAAGTACATGGGCGGTCACTCCGACGTCGTCGGCGGTGCGCTGATCGTCAACGACCCGGACCTGGCCGAGGAGTTGGCGTACCACCAGAACGCCATGGGTGCCGTCGCCGGGCCGTTCGACGCCTGGCTGGTGCTGCGCGGCATCAAGACGCTCGCCGTCCGCATGGACCGGCACTGCGAGAACGCCGCCAAGGTGGCCGAGCTGCTTACCCGCCACCCCGGGGTAACCCAGGTCCTCTACCCCGGGCTCCCCGAGCACAAGGGCCACGAGACCGCCGCCAAGCAGATGAAGGCCTTCGGCGGCATGGTGTCCTTCCGCGTCGAGGGCGGCGAGGAGGCGGCGGTCGCGGTCTGCGACCGGGCGAAGCTCTTCACGCTCGGTGAGTCGCTGGGCGGTGTCGAGTCGCTGCTGGAGCACCCCGGCCGGATGACCCACGCCTCCGCCGCCGGCTCCCCGCTGGAGGTCCCCGCCGACCTGGTCCGCCTCTCCGTCGGCATCGAGAACGCCGACGACCTGCTGGCCGACCTCACCCAGGCCCTCGGGTCCGTCTGACCGTTCCCGTCCGCCGGGCGGGTCACCCGGGCCCCCGGCCGAGCCCGTCCGCGCAGCGGGCGGGGGCGGGACCGGCCGCACGGCCCGTCCCGCCCCCGCCACGGCTCAGGCCGGAACCTTCTCGTCCTCCAGCGACGCCCTGATCTGCTCGCGCAGTTCGGGGCTGTCGGTGTGTTCGTGCACCGAGACCGCGTGCTCGGTCGCGGCCCGTACGACCTCGTCCTCCTCGCCGGAAATCGCCAGCGAGCAGTTCGACACGCTCGGATACTTGCGGCAGTCAGCGATCTTCCTCGTCATCACAGCCTCCTCGGCCGGTGGTGCCGCTCCTCTCCAGGATAGATCGGATAATCCGGCCCGAAACGGGTGGATGTCACCATTCCAGTGGAGGAGTCGTCTCGGCCGGCGGCGCGTGCCACGGCTGGACCGTCACCGCCCAGACCGTGAACGCCACCACGATCGCGGTCGCCGTCAGCAGCCACAGCCGGCGCAGCACCCGCCGTCTGCGCAGCCGCCCGGAGCCCCGCTGCGCCGCCCGCGCCGCCAGATCGGCCGGCACCTGCGGATGCGGGGTGTCCAGCATCCGCCGGACCTCGTCCTCCCGGCGCCCGGTCCCGCTCATCGGGCCGCCCCCAACTGCCCCAGGCGGCGCCGCCGTTCGGTCGGTGTCCGGGTGCCGCGCATGGTGGCCACCGAGCGGTTGCAGACCGCGCGGACCCGGTCCGCCGGCACCCCGAGCAGGGCGGCGGTCTGCTCCTCGGGCACGCCCTCGTACAGGCGCAGGACCAGCACCAGCCGCTCCTGCGGGGTCAGCCGGTCCAGCAGCCCCCCGCGCGGCCGGTGGTGGCGCCAGGCCTCCCGGGCGAAACGGGTGGCCAGATCCTGACGGGTGCGGTTGTACGGATCCTCGCCGTGCAGCCGGTCCCATTCCGCGTACGTCCGGGCCAGCGCGTCCGTCAGCAGCCGCAGTGCCCGGGGGTGCGCGTCGGCCGGGTCCGCCGGCTCGGCGGTGAGCAGGGTGGCGGTGTGCAGCAGCCGGCCCGCCGCGCCCGCCACGAAGGCATCGAACTCCTGGGCGCGGCGCCGCTCGCGGCCCGCCTGGCGCTCTCGCACGGGTCCATCGCAACGCCCCGCGGCCCCGGGGTCAACCCCCGGGAGGCGGAAGGCGGTTGCTCAGCCCGTCGGGGGCTGGTGGGCGGCCTGCCGGGCGGCGAGCGCCGCGTTGAACCGGGTGAGGAGCGTGCAGAAGGTGTCCCGCTCGTCCTCCGTCCACTCCTCCGTCACCTGGGACATCAGCGCGCGCCGCGAGTCCCGCACCTCCTCCAGCCGGGCCTGGCCGCGCGGCGACAGCTGGAGCACGACCGCGCGCCCGTCCTCGGGGTGCGAGGTGCGCTTGACCAGGCCGGTGTCCACCAGCGGCGCGACCTGGCGGGTCACCGTCGACGAGTCGATCCCCATCCCGGCGGCCAGAGCCTTGACGCCCATCGGGCCTTCCCGGTCCAGCCGGTTGAGCAGCAGATACGCGGCCCGGTCCATGGAATTGCGCACCTGGCCGACACCGCCGAGGCGGGTCTGCTCGGCACGCCGGGCGAAGACCGCCACCTGGTGCTGCAGAACGTCGAGCAGGTGGTCGTGACCCGGGTTCTCCGGGGCTGCGCCCCCGGAAGGAGACGCGGCAGTCGTCATGTCCTGAGGGGGCATGGCCGGGGGCTCTCTTCGTGCGGTGTCGGATGGGTGGGGGACAGAGTACGCGGCCCCGGGGCAACGCGTGCCAGTGCTGCACAAACCTGTGGACATCGACGCAGTACGGCCCGGCGGGCGGCGGCGACGGCGCCGGGGGACTGGAAGACTTGCGGTATGAACTACCTTCCGCCCGGCCGCTTTCCCTCGGTGATCCTCGACGACGTCAGGGGGGCGCAGAAGATGCTCTCCGGGGTCTCCCGGGTCACGCCGCTGGAGGGCAGCCGCCATCTGTCCGAGCTGGTGGGCGCGCCCGTCCGCTTCAAGTGCGAGAACCTCCAGCGGACCGGTTCGTTCAAGCTGCGCGGTGCGTACGTGCGCATCTCGGGGCTGACCCCGGTCGAGAAGGCCGCCGGCGTCGTCGCCGCGAGCGCCGGGAACCACGCGCAGGGCGTCGCGCTCGCCTCCTCGCTCCTCGGGGTGCGCTCGACGGTCTTCATGCCGGTCGGGGCGCCGCTGCCGAAGGTCGCCGCGACCCGGGAGTACGGGGCGCGGGTGCGGCTGCACGGCCATGTCGTCGACGAGACGCTGGCCGCCGCGCAGGAGTACGCCCACGAGACCGGAGCGGTCTTCATCCACCCCTTCGACCACCCCGACGTCATCGCGGGGCAGGGGACCGTGGGGCTGGAGATCCTGGACCAGTGCCCCGAGGTGCGGACGATCCTCGTCGGCATGGGCGGCGGCGGGCTCGCGGCCGGGATCGCCGTCGCGGTCAAGGCGGTCCGGCCCGAGGTGAGGATCGTCGGGGTGCAGGCGGCGGGGGCGGCCGGCTATCCGCCGTCGCTGGCGGCCGGGCATCCGGTGTCGGTCCGCTCGCTCCAGACGATGGCGGACGGCATCAAGGTGGGCCGCCCCGGAGACGTGCCGTTCCGCATCGTCCAGGAGCTGGTCGACGAGGTCGTCACGGTCACCGAGGACGAGCTGTCCAGCGCCCTGCTGCTCTGTCTGGAGCGGGCCAAGATGGTGGTGGAGCCGGCCGGGGCGAGCCCGGTGGCGGCGCTGCTCGGTGACCCCGGGGCGTTCCGGGGACCGGTCGTCGCGGTGCTGTCCGGCGGCAATGTGGACCCGCTGCTGATGCAGCGCATCCTCACCCACGGCATGTCGGCGGCCGGCCGCTATCTGAGCCTGCGGCTGCGGCTGACGGACCGCCCCGGCGCGCTGGCCACCATGCTCGGCGTGCTCACGGTGGCCGACGCCAACGTCCTGGACGTCAGCCATGTGCGGACCGACCCGCGCCTCGGGCTCACCGAGGCGGAGGTGGAGCTGCACCTGGAGACCAAGGGACCCGAGCACTGCGAGGAGGTCGCCGAGGCGCTGCGCGGGGCGGGGTACCGGGTGATGTCCTGAGGGCCGGGTGCCGGGTGGCGGCCCGGGGGAGGGGCGTCCCGGAGGTTCCCGGCGCACCTCTCTTGTGAGTCGCGATGTATCGCGATACCGTCCGGGTGTCCGGAGCCTCCGGCCGCGGACGTACGCATGTGCGTCTCGCGTGTTCACCGGGCGCGGAAACCCGGGCAAATCTAGGATCTGTGAGGAAGTCACCCGAACGCACTGGGGGAACCCCATATGCCAGGCGCCATCTACGCCGAAGGTCTGGTGAAGACCTTCGGAGACGTGCGAGCCCTCGGCGGCGTCGACCTCGACGTGCCGGAAGGCACCGTCCTCGGACTCCTCGGCCCCAACGGAGCCGGCAAGACGACCGCCGTACGCGTCCTCACGACGCTGCTCAGGCCCGACAGCGGCAGCGCCTTCGTCGCGGGCATCGACGTCCTGAAGAAACCCAACGAGGTGCGGCGCTCCATCGGGCTCTCCGGCCAGTTCGCCGCCGTCGACGAATACCTCACCGGCCGCGAGAACCTCCAGATGGTCGGCCAGCTCTACCAGATGTCCGCACGCGACGCGAAGGCGCGGGCCGTGGAGCTGCTGGAGCGGTTCAACCTCTCCGACGCGGCCGACCGCACGGCCAAGACGTACTCCGGAGGCATGCGCCGCCGCCTCGACCTGGCGGCGGCGCTCGTCGTCTCCCCGCCGGTCATGTTCATGGACGAACCCACCACCGGACTCGACCCGCGCAACCGCCAGCAGCTCTGGGACGTCATCGAGGAGCTGGTCGCCGGCGGCACGACCCTGCTGCTGACCACCCAGTACCTGGAGGAGGCCGACCGCCTCGCCCACGACATCTGCGTCATCGACCACGGGCTCGTCATCGCCCGGGGTACCTCCGACGAGCTCAAGGCCCGCACCGGAGGCGAACGCGTCGAGGTCGTCGTCCAGCGGCGCGAGCAGATCGACCCCGCCCGCGAGGTCCTGACCCACCTCGGCAAGGGCGCCGTCGCCGTCGTCCCCCACATGCGCAAGCTCACCGTCCCGGTCGACGGCGGCGCCAAACTCCTCGCCGAGGTCATCCGCGACCTCGACGCCCGGGGCGTCGGGATCGACGACATCGGGCTGCGCCGCCCCACCCTCGACGACGTGTTCATCTCCCTCACCGGCCACGCCGCGGAGACCGGGGCGTCCGACGAGGACGACGGGGACGCGGACACCCCGTCCGCCGCCAGGACGGAGGCCGCGCAATGACCGCTGTGACCCGGACCCCCGCCGCCGTCCCCCGGGGCGGCGGAGGCGTCGGCCAGTCCGTCCGCGACTCGCTGGTCATCGCCCGCCGCAATCTGATCCGGATGACCCGGATCCCCGAAGTGGTCCTCTTCGGACTCATCCAGCCGATCATGTTCGTGGTGCTCTTCAGCTACGTCTTCGGCGGCTCGATGAACATCGGCGGCTCCACGGACCCCACCGTCTACCGCAACTTCCTCATGGCCGGGATCTTCGCCCAGACCGTCACCTTCGCCACCGCGGGCGCCGGGGCCGGCATCGCCGACGACATGCACAAGGGGCTCGTCGACCGCTTCCGCTCCCTGCCCATGGCACGCGGCGCCGTCCTCACCGGCCGCACCCTGGCCGACCTCGTCCAGACCATGTTCACCGTGCTGGTCCTCACGATCGTCGCCCTGATCGTCGGCTGGCGGATCCACGAGGGCGTCCCCAAGGCGCTCGGCGCCTTCGGACTGCTGCTCCTCCTCGGCTACGCCTTCTCCTGGATCGGCGCGCTGATCGGCCTCTCCGTCCGCACCCCGGAGGCGGCCACCTCCGGCGGGCTGATCTGGCTCTTCCCCGTGACGTTCATCTCCAACGCCTTCGTGGACTCCAGCCAGATGGCCGGCTGGCTCCAGCCGATCGCCGACTGGAACCCCTTCAGCGCCACCGTCCAGGCCTGCCGGGTCCTCTTCGGCAACCCCGGGGTCTCCACCTCGGACGCCTGGCCGATGCAGCACCCCGTCTGGGCCTCGCTGATCTGGTCCGCCGTGATCATCGTGGTCTTCCGGACCCTGGCCGTGCGGAAGTACCGCTCGGTGGCCGTCTGAGCACGGGCCCACGGAAGAGCCCCGGCCGCCTGGGAGGCGGCCGGGGCTCTCGCGTACGAGGGTCGCGGATCAGCCGGAGTACGGCTTCGCCGACAGGATCTTCACCGTGGCGGTCCGGCCGTTGGGCAGTTCGTACTCGGCGTTGTCGCCGGTGCGCTTGCCGTTCACGCCCATGCCGAGCGGCGACTGCGGCGAGTAGGTCTCGATGTCCGCGCTCGCGTACTCGCGCGAGGCCAGGAGGAAGGTCACGGTGTCGTCCTCGTCGCCGTCGAAGGCGATCGTGACGACCATGCCGGGCTCGACC
Source organism: Streptomyces sp. NPDC024555 (assembly GCF_055559335.1). NCBI lineage: Bacteria > Bacillati > Actinomycetota > Actinomycetes > Kitasatosporales > Streptomycetaceae > Streptomyces > Streptomyces sp. NPDC024555. The sequence goes on along the minus strand of NZ_JBVHKV010000009.1, from coordinate 100,060 downwards.
ACGCCGTCGTCGGCCGGCGCCTCGCCGACCTTCGCGTGCTCCAGGAGCTGGGTCAGCTGGCGCACCCGGAGCTCCATCTTGCCCTGCTCCTCCTTGGCCGCGTGGTACCCGCCGTTCTCTCGCAGGTCGCCCTCCTCACGGGCCGCCGCGATCTTGACGGCGATCTCCGTGCGCGCGGGACCAGACAGGTACTCCAGCTCGGCCTTGAGCTGGTTGTACGCCTCCTGCGTGAGCCAGGTGACGTTTTCGCTGGTCTGGGTCACAGGGTGCTCCTCGTCGGTACTTGGGAAATACAAAGCAACGCCCTGACCCGCAAACATCGCGTTCACGGGTGGGCGAAACCACGAGCCTAACAATTCGGCGGGAAAAGGGGGAGAAGGTAAACGGCTGAGACTGGGAAACCGCAGCTCAGCGGGCGTAACTGCGGGTCAGCAGGGGGGTGCGGCGGTCAACGCGACGCACCGCCGTCGTCCGTGCACCCCAGCAATTCCACACTCGTCGCCCGGGACGTGGTCCGCAGCGTCAGGATCCGGTCGATCCGGGTACTCGCGTCATCGAAGCGGAAACCCTTGCGGGCGACCTCCGTACCGTCCTCGCGCTGCGAGCGGAGCGTGCAGTAACCCTGGGCGTCCCGCTCCTTGCGGACCTCCAGATGGACCTCGACCTTCTCGTCCGAGACCACCTTGAACTTGATCATCTCGGCGCTCAGGGCCTGGCCGCTGACGTATCCGTAACCGATCCAGCCGACCACGCCGAGCAGGAGGGCACCGAGCACCGCGCCGATGATCTTCAGCTTCCGGTCGGCGCGACGGTCCGCGGAGCGGCCGTAGCGGTTCTCGGGAAGCGCCTCGCGCACCGCCGTCATGATCGTTCCTCCCGTACCGGGGACCGAGGAATTTTCCACCCCCCGGTTCGGTCACTATAGAAGTTGCCCACCCGTCACCCGACCGCCGCCCCGGGATCGGCGTCCCTGCGGGACGGCACCACTGATGGCGACCAATCACTGAGGATCGAGTCTTGACTGAGCAGCTTCGACTGATGGCCGTGCACGCCCACCCCGACGACGAGTCGAGCAAGGGCGCGGCCACCATGGCCAAGTATGTGTCCGAGGGGGTGGACGTGCTGGTCGTGACCTGCACGGGAGGCGAGCGCGGCTCCATCCTCAACCCGAAACTCCAGGGCGACGCGTACATCGAGGAGAACATCCACGAGGTGCGCCGCAAGGAGATGGACGAGGCCCGGGAGATCCTGGGCGTCAAGCAGGAGTGGCTGGGCTTCGTCGACTCCGGGCTGCCCGAGGGCGACCCGCTGCCGCCGCTGCCCGAGGGCTGCTTCGCGCTGGAGGACGAGACCGTCGCGGCCGGGCGCCTCGTCGCGCGGATCCGCGCCTTCCGGCCGCAGGTCATCACGACGTACGACGAGAACGGGGGCTACCCGCACCCCGACCACATCATGACCCACACCATCTCGATGATCGCCTTCGAGGGCGCCGCCGACACCGAGAAGTTCCCCGAGGCCGAGTTCGGCCCGGCCTGGGCCCCGCAGAAGCTCTACTACAACCAGGGCTTCAACCGGCCGCGCACGGTCGCGCTGCACGAGGCGCTGCTCGCCCGGGGCCTGGAGTCGCCGTACGGGGAGTGGCTGGAGCGCTGGAAGGAGTTCGGCCGCGCCGAGCGCACCCTGACCACGCACGTGCCCTGCGGCGACTTCTTCGAGATCCGCGACAAGGCCCTGATCGCGCACGCCACGCAGATCGACCCGGACGGCGGCTGGTTCCGCGTTCCGCTGGACATCCAGCGGGAGGTCTGGCCGACCGAGGAGTACGAGCTGGCGAAGTCCCTCGTCGATACCTCCCTCCCCGAGAGCGACCTCTTCGCGGGCATCCGCGACAATGCCTGATATGTACGCGACTCAGGCACTGCCGCACCTTGTCCCGCTCGCCGAGGAACTGGACAAGAACAAGGTGACCCCCGGGGTCCTCGGCTTCCTCGTCTTCGCCGCGCTCGCGGTGGGCGTGTGGGCGCTGATGAAGTCCATGAACCGGCACATGGGCAAGGTCGACTTCGAGGAGACGCCCGAGGAGCCGGCGGCGTCCTCCGGCGCGAAGGGGACCGCGGAGTCCGCGGGCTCCGCGAAGCGCTCGTAGCCGCCGGCCCGGCCGGTGTGACGGCGCGCCCGTGGGCGGTACCGGACCCGCCGGTACCGCCCCTCAGTGCGTCGTGCCGCGCGCTCAGCGCACGGTCAGCGTGCGGTACGCGCTCGCCGCGGAGCTGGTGCCCGCGTAGACGTCGATCCGGCCCGGCTCGACGGTGAACGTGCCCGCCGGGTCGTTCGTCCAGAAGCCCAGGTCCTCCGCGCCCAGCCGGAACGTCACCGTGGTGCGCGCCCCCGGCTCCAGTGTCACCCGGGCGAAGCCGCGCAGCCGCCGCACCGGCTGCGCGATGCTCGCCGCCACGTCGTGGACGTAGACCTGGACCACCTCGTCGCCGGTCCGCGCGCCGGTGTTCTCGACGTCCACCGAGACCTCGACGGCCGCACCGCGCTCCAGCTCCGCCACCGTGACCTCCTCGCGGTCCAGCCGGGGCCCGTCCGTGGCGAAGGTCGTGTAGCCCAGCCCGAACCCGAACGGGAACAGCGGACCGTCCTCCAGGTCGAGGTACTTGGAGACGTACTTCTCGTCCGGGACGGCCGGGCGGTAGGGGCGGCCGGTGGACTCGCGGTTGTAGTAGACGGGGATCTGGCCCACGTCGCGCGGGAAGGACACCGGGAGCTTTCCGCCCGGGGCGACCGTGCCGAAGAGCACGTCGGCCACCGCGTGACCGGCCTCGATCCCCGGGTGCCAGGCCTCCAGCACGGCGGGCGCCGACTCCAGCCAGCCGCCGATCGTCAGCGGCCGGCCGTTCAGCAGGACCACCGCGAACGGCTTGCCCGTCGCGGCGACGGCCGCGATCAGCTCCTCCTGCCCGTCCGGCAGCCCGATGGCGCTGCGCACCGCGGCCTCGCCGCTCAGCGCGGGCTCCTCGCCGACGACGACCACGGCGACCTCGGCCGACTCCACGGCGGCGACCGCCTCCGCGACGCCCGGACCGGCCGGGGCGACGACCGTCCCGGCGGCGGCCTCGCGCACCGCGTCCAGGACGGTGACCGAGGGGAAGCGGGTGCCGCCGGGTCCCGCCCAGGTGCCGTGCAGATCGGCGGAGTCCGCCAGCGGGCCGACGACGGCGATCCGGGAGGCGTCCGGGGACAGCGGCAGCACCTCGTCGGTGTTGCGCAGCAGCACCATGGAGCGGGCACCGGCCGTACGGGCCGCGGCGCGCGCCTCGTCGGCCGGGCCGGTGACGGCCGCGGACTCGTCGGCGTACGGCCTCTCGAAGAGGCCCAGCGCGAACTTCAGCCGCAGGATCCGGGCCACCGCGTCGTCCAGCCGGCTCATCTCGACGCGCCCGGCGGCCAGCAGCTCCTCGCCGTGGTCGGCGAGGCGGGTGGAGACCATCTCCATGTCGAGCCCGGCGTTGAGCGCGAGCCGCGCCGCGTCCGGGCCGTCCTCGGCGAAGCCGTGCGCGATCAGCTCCTCGACGCCCGTGTAGTCGCTGACCACGAAGCCGTCGAAGCCCCACTCCTCCTTGAGGATCCGGTTCATCGTGTGGGCGTTGGCGTGCGCGGGGACGCCGCTGACCGTGTTGAAGGCGGCCATGACGGTGGCGACGCCCGCGTCCAGCGCGGCCTTGAACGGCGGCAGGTAGAGGTTGCGCAGCCGCTGCTCGGAGACGTCGACGGTGTTGTAGTCGCGGCCGCCCTCGGCCCCTCCGTACGCGACGAAGTGCTTGGCGCAGGCGGCGACCCGGTCCTTCGAGGCCAGCCCGGAACCGTCGGCCGGGCCCTGGTAGCCGCGGACCCGGGCGACCGCCAGCACGGCGTTCAGATACGGGTCCTCGCCGCTGCTCTCGGCGATGCGGCCCCAGCGGGGCTCGTGGGTGACGTCCATCATCGGCGAGAAGGTCCAGTGGACCCCGTTGCTCCGGGTCTCCCGCGCCGAGACCTCGGCGTCGGACTCGGCGACCGCCGGGTCGAAGCTCGCCGCCTGGGCCAGGGGGATCGGGAAGGTGGTCCAGAAGCCGTGGATGACGTCCAGGCCGAACAGCAGCGGAATGCCGAGCCGGGACTCCTCGACCGCCATCCGCTGGAGCGCGTTGGTGTGCTCCGCGCCGTGGATGTTCAGCACCGAGCCGAGCAGCCCGGCCCGCGCCGCGGCCTCCGTGAGCGCGGTCTGGCCGCCGCCCGGTCCGGTGTCGCCGGTCCAGGTCAGCTGCTGGAGCTGGCCGAACTTCTCGGCGGTCGTCATCCGGCCCAGAAGGGCCTCGACCTGGTCTTCGTACGTGCGCCGCATCCGGGTTCCCTCATGTGTCCCACCGCGTCGGGGCGCGGCGGGTCGGACATTCCTCCCTTCATGTAAGCGCATTCATTTTCTGTGCACAAGGCCGTTCCGGACCGGGGACCGCAGGACCGCGCGGTCTTCCGGGCGGCTACCGGGAGCCCGGGACCGCCACCCCCATCACCTCGCGGGCATGGCGGGCCGGCGTCAGCCCCAGCCGCCACGCCTGCCAGCCGTCCTCCAGGTCCACGCCCCGGTTCAGCACCACCCGGAAGGTCTCCGCGCAGTCCGCCAGCTTCGCGTCCCGGGTCGGATGACCGGCCGCGGCCAGCTCCGCCAGCTCCTGCTGCGCCACCACGGACCCCACCTCGGTCCCGCCCGGCGAGGCGTACGGCAGCAGCGTGCAGCGCAGGAACCGCGCCCAGTCCGCACCCCGCGCGTCCCCGTACGACGTGAACAGCTCCACCGCCTCCCCGCACAGCTCCAGCGCCTGCGGCGCCCGCTCGTTGCCCGCGTCGATCAGCGCCAGCTCCAGGCAGGTCCACGCCTCCCCGTGGGCCACCCCGATCCGCCGGAAGTCGTTGCGGGCGTCCACCAGCAGCTGACGGGCGAAACCGGAATTGCGCAGGTTCCCCGTCTGCGCGGCCCGCTGGTCGCGGGTCACCCGCCCCGAGTGGTGCCGCGCGCACGCCAGCCCGTACACGTCCCGCATCCGCGAGAACATCGTCCGGGCCCGCTCCAGATGGCGCACGGCCCGGTCGCCGTCGCCGCTCTCCTCCAGCGCCTGGCCCAGGTAGTACAGCGTCCACGCCTCGCCGCGCGCGTCCTCATTGTCGCGGTGCCGGGCCAGCGCCGCGTTCAGCCCCTCCACCGCGGGCGCCGGCTCGCCGTCCACCAGCCGGGCCCGCGCCAGCTGCGTCAGCGCCCACGCCTCACCGCGCTCGTCGCGCGTCTGCCCGTACAGATCCAGCGCTCTGCGCAGCGCCGTCTCCGCCGGCGCCACCTCACCCGTCCGCAACCGCACCTGCCCCAGCTGGAACTGGGTCCACGCCTCGCCGTGCAGCGACTCGCCCTCGCGGTGCAGCACCAGCGCCGTGTCCAGCAGCTCCAGCGCCTCCGCCAGATTCGCCCGGTCGCGCTCCACCGCGCCCAGCGCGTGCAGCGACCACGCCCGGTCCGCCGCCTGCGCGTCCGGGGCCTGCAGCCCGATCGCCTCGCGCAGCCGCGCCGAGGCCTCCACCAGATTGCCCTGGTGGTGCAGGGTGATCCCCAGCGAGCACAGCGCCAGCGCCGTCCCCGCGTCGTGGTGCGCCTCCCGGTACAGCCCGACGACCGACGCCAGCGTGGTCCGCGCCTTGTCCAGCTCGCCGAGCTGACGGGCCGCGATCCCGGTCCGCCACTGCACCGAACGCTCCAGCAGCCCCTGGTCCACCGCCTGGGTCAGCTCGCTTATCTCACCGAGCCGGTACAGATCGCCGCGCAGCAGGCAGTAGTCGCACAGCGCGCCCAGCAGCTCCAGCACCGCGCCCTGGTCGACGCCCTCGCTGTGCCGGAGCGCGGAGGTGATGAAGCTCGACTCGTCGTCCAGCCAGCGCAGCGCCGCGTCCAGCGAAGGGAAGCCGTACGAACCGAACTGCCCGGCCCGCGTGGACATCTTGCCGTCCACCATCCGGATCACCGCGCCCGCCAGCTCCGCGTAGTTCGCGATCAGCCGCTCCTGCGCCGCCGTACGCTCCGCGGCCTCCTCCTCGTCGTGCAGCCGGGCCAGCGCGAAGCCCCGCACGAGATCGTGCAGCCGGTAGCGCGAACCGCGCACCCGGTCCAGCAGACCGGCCTCCGCCAGCCCCGTCAGCAGCCGCTCCGCCTCCTGCTCGTCCGCCGCCAGCAGCGCCGCTGCCGCCGCCGCGCCCAGACTGGCCCGCCCGGCCAGCGCCAGCCGCCGCAGCAGCCGGCGCCCCTGCTCGGACTGGTCCGTGTAGCGCAGCCAGAGCGCCCGCTCCACCGGTTCCACCGGGCCGTACGCGGCGAGACCGGCGGCCAGCGCGCCCGGTGTGCGCGGCCCCAGCGCCGACCCCGCGACGCGCAGCGCCAGCGGCAGCCCGCCGCACAGCTCGGCGATCGCCTCACTGGACGGGTAGTCGTACGGCGCCCCCGCGTCCTCCCGCGACACCGCGCGCAGCAGCTCCTCCGCGCCCGCCGCGTCCAGCGCCCCGACCTCCAGCTGGTGCACCCGGGCGGGCACGGACTGCGGCAGGGCCAGCCGTTCGCGCGCGGTGACCAGGACCAGGCTGTCCGAACGCTCCGGGATCAGCGTGCGCACCTGCTCCGCGTCGCTCGCGTCGTCCAGGACGACGGCCACCGGGGTGCCCGTCAGATGCTGGTGGTACAACTCGCCCAGCCGGCGCACCTGCTGCTCGCCCGAGGCACCGTCCCGGAACAGCAACTGCTCGCGCGGCGCGCCCAGCCGGTTCAGCAGATGCAGCAGCGCGTCCCGGGTCGGCAGCGGCGGCTCCCCGTCCGCACCGCCCCGCAGATCCACCACACAGGCACCCCGGAACTGGTCCTTCAGCGCGTGCGCCGCCCGCACGGCCAGCGTGGTGCGCCCGGCGCCCGGCGGCCCGTACAGCACCACGACCGTCGGCCTCGTCTCCGTCGAGGCACGGCCCTCCCGCACCCACCGGCCGATCTGCTCCAGCTCCGCCCGCCGCCCCGCGAACACCCCGTCCTCCGACGGCAGATGGCCGAAGGACTGCTCCAGGAGCGACCGGGTGCGCGCGGCCGCGCTGCGGTCCTGCCCGCGCAGCGGGGCCGTCCGGGCGGCGGCCTTCTTCGCCTTCGCCGGTGTACGGGAGGAGGCGAGCAGCATCCGCTGCTGGTCGAGGAAGGGCCGGATGCCCCGCACCTCCAGCGCCGTCAGCCACTGCAGCCTCAACTGCTCGGTGCCGCCCGGCTGTCCGGCCGCACCGGCCCTGCGGTGCGCGGCCGGCCAGTGCGAGGCGGTCACCTTCGCCACGGTGGTCGCCGCGCCCGCGACCGCCACGACGGCCCCCGCCCCGAGCGCCGGACCCGCCGCCGTGCCGAGCACCACGTCGGCGCCGAACGCGGCCACCGCGGCCACCCCGGTGACCAGCAGCGGGGTGCTCAGCGTGGCCCGGTTGAGCCGGTGCGCCAGGGGCCGTTCCCCGGCCGCCGCCGCGTCGAGCGCGGCGGTGTACACCGCGTACTCCTCGGCCGCCCCGTCCGCCAGCGCGTCCAGCGCGCCCCGGCCGCGCGACATCAGCGTCCCCGCGTCCGCCCGGCCGCCGGAGCGGCGCACCTCCTCCTCCACGGCCCGAGCCAACAGCCGTTCGACTTCCGCGCGGTGGCTGTCCCGCATGTGTGTCCCCCTCCGGATACGACGACGGCCGGCGGTGTCCGCGGGCGCCGGGCCCCCGGGTGCCGTGCGCGGGCGCGGGGGAGCGCGACGGGCCGGGCGGGCGCGCGCGAGGGCGGCCCCGCCGAATCGTCTGGAACGTGAGACTTCCCCGTAACTCCCGCGGCATGCCGGTCATTTCCGTACGGAGGCGGGGAGGTCCGTTCGGGGGACGGCACGTTCTCAGAGGGAGCAGCTCTTCGCCCAGGTGTGGGAGCGGACGGGCGAGGACGGGGCGAGGTCGTGCCGTTCGCCGCGCCGTACGCAGCCGAGCCGCCGGTTCAGGCCCGCCTCCGCGAAGTACGCGACGTCGACGAAGCCCTTGGGATCGGGCACCCCGTTGTTGAAGATCGAGCGCGGTGGCTGCCCGGACGCCCAGGAGCAGTCGTTCTCGCCGTCCGACCAGTCGGGGTCGTCGCCGATCCAGGAGCACATCGCGCCCCGCCCCTGCGCCTCGGCGAAGAAGCAGACGGACTCCGGGGCGCAGCGCTCGTAACCGGTGGCGGTGCGCGCCGCCCCGGGACGCGGCTCCGCGGCGGGCCCCGCGCCGGTGCGCTGCCGCAGGGACGGCGCCTCGTCCGGCAGGATCCACGTCCCCAGACCGGCCGCCAGGGCCAGCACCCCGGCGGCCGCCGCGAGCAGCGGGCGGCGCCTCCGGCCGGGGCGCGCCACCCGGCCCGCCGCCGCGTCCGAGGCCCGCCGCAGCAGGGACGCCGCGTCGTGCGGGGCCCGTTCCTCGTGCGTACGGCTGAGGCAGTCGCGCACGATCTCCCGCCAGGGCCCGCGCAGCGCGGGCGACAGGCGCAGCTCCTCGGCGCCCCGCGCGTAGCGCGCCACCGCGTCGCGGCGGGCGGCCGGGGTCCCGCCGGGCAGCGGGAAGGAGCCGGTCAGCACCAGATGGGCCAGCACCCCGAAGGCCCAGACGTCCGCCGTCGGCCGGATCCGCATGCCGCGCTCACCGATCTCCGACCAGAGCAGCTCGGGCGGGGTGTAGTCGGCCGTGGCGAAGGCGGGGGAGTAGGCGTGCGTCCCTTCCAGCTCGGCGGCCATGTTGAAGTCGCCGAGCCGGGCCGTGCCGTCCGCCATCAGCAGCACATTGCCCGGTTTGAGGTCCCCGTGCACCCAGCCCGCGCCGTGCAGCTGCTCCAGCCCCTCGCAGATCTGCGCGAGCAGCGCGGGCCCTCCGGCGGGCGCGGGCTCCTTCGCCAGCAGGGTGTCCAGGGAGCCCCGCGCCTCCTCGAGGACGAGGACGGTCGCGCCGTCCAGCTCCGGGTGGTCGGCCGCGTCGACCGTCAGCGCGTCGTGCATCCGGATCAGCCGGGGCGAGCGCAGCCGGCTCAGCAGGGCCACCTCGCGCTCGGCCAGCTCCCGCAGATGGCGCAGCTGGCGCGGGGTGTGCGTGCCGGTCGGCAGGAACTTCAGCGCGGCACGGGCCGGCCGGGACGCCGGATCCCGGTGCCTGGCCGCGTACACATGGCCGAACGCCCCCGCGCCCAGCGGGGTTTCGACGATCCACGGCCCGATCCGGTAGCCGGCCGGGACGGACGCCACGCTGTACGGCTCCCCGGGCCGCCGCCCGGTCACCGCTCCGGGCCCGTCGCCGGAAGCGCCAGGGCGGAGAGATCGTCCTCGCGCACCAGGTCGAAGCGGAGCGCGAGGGCGACGAGCGTCTCCTTCTTGCCGTTGAGACGCGGGCCCGGCTCACAGGTGTCCGGCCCCGGTTTCAGCCGCAGCTTCACCGCCAGATAGTCGATGTTCCACTGCACGGCCGCCCGGGTGGCCGCCGGCCACCCCGGCCGCAGCCGCTCGACGACCTGCTCCACGGTCGGCAGCGGGGCGTACGGTTCGCCGCGCAGCCGGGGCTCGCACAGCGCGGTCAGCACGGTGAAGTACCGCTTGGAGCGGTCCAGCGGGAAGGCCGTCGCGGTCGGCTCCCCGGCCCGGCCGTCCGGCGGTCCGCCGGGGCCGGAGCCGTCCGCCGGTTCGGCGTAGTCGTGCCGGGGCGCCCACACGTCGAAGCTCAGCAGTTCGCTCCCGGCGGGCAGGACCACCCGGGAGAACTCGAACGCCACCGGGGCGGCCAGCCGACCGGGCCCCACCTTGATGTGCTCCCCGGCACCCTCCGGGTTCTCGACCGCGTAGGTGGCCGTACGGCTCAGATTGCTGAGCGACCAGAAGGTGCCGGACGCGTGGATCTCGCCCGCCGCGCGCGAGACGCCGTCATGCGGAATGGCCAGGACGGGGGACGGACCGGCGCCCGCGTCCGAGGACGGCGCGGCCCGGCCGAAACGGAGACTCTCCCCCGGTGCCAGATGGACCTTTCCGCGGGGATCCATACCGGGCCCGGGTACCACGACGATGGTGTACATGGACTGATTCCTTCCCCCGAGGTGCGCCCAGAGGATAGGAAACGCCGATAAATATCCGCATGACGCGCAGGCCGGGACCGGACCGCGGACGGACGCCGCGCGGCCGCCCCGGACCCGGCCTCACCGGTCTGTCACACCGTCAGCACTCCCCTCGCCAGCGGAAACCGCTGATCGTCCGCCCGCCGGACGCGAAGTTCCCGCGCCCCTCGTCCCAGCCGACGTGGAGGCACTGCCCGCCGCCCTCGGCGAAGTTCACCTGAACGTGGTCATAACCCGGTTGGGGATTACCGTTGTTGTAGTACGACTTGCGCAGCCCGCAGGTGCTGCTGGGCTCGTCCCGCTCCGACCGGCAGACCGAACCCGTGCCGTCGGTCCCCGAGTAGAAGCACACGTACCCGGCCGGGCAGTTCTGCCAGGCGGGTGTCCCCGAGCAGTTCCTGCTGGTGACGGCCGCCCACTCCTGGTTGACGCCCGAGTACCGCACCCCGTCGAAGCTCACCGGCACCCGGTGCCGTTCGTCGGTGAAGTCCCCCGACTCCAGATAGCGCTGCTCGTAGTGCAGATGCGCCCAGTCGGACGCCCCCGTCGTGCCGATGCGCGCGATCTGCGTGGACGCGGTCACCGCCTGCCCCTTGCGCACATACGTGTCGGGCGCGTCCTTCAGGTGGTAGTACGCGGTGAACCAGCCGTTGCCGTGGCTGATCTGGATGGTGTTCCCGGACCCGTTGTCCACGTACGTGGCGGACACGGTGCCCGCCGCCGCGGCCAGCACCGGCCTGCCGTCGGACCCGGTGTTGTTCTCCACGACGATGTCCAGGGCCGGACTGTGCGCGGAGCCGTACGTGTTCAGCTGCCACCGGGTGCCGCACGGGAACGGCATCTGGAACACCGGTTCGGCGGCGGCCCCGGCCCTCGCCCCGGCCGCTCCGGCCGTGCCCCCGGCCGGATCCGTGGCCGAGGCCGTCACGGCACCGGCCACCAGCCCGGCCGTCGCCAGCCCGGCGACGAGCACGGCCCGCAGCCGCCCCGCCCACCGGGGCCGTGTCCGCCCGTGTACGCGATGAAGCATGATCTCCCCCTGGTTCTCCGCTCGCTCCGCGCCGGTCCCCGCCGACGAGGAGCACCGCCCCGGGTGCGCCGGGCACGACGGAACACATGCTGGGGGAGGGGCGCGGACCGCGGCACCTCACAGGTGCGAGGGTGGGGCGGCCCGCGCGCACCGGCCCCCTCAGGTGCGCAGCAGGACCAGCGCCTCGCCGGGGAGCAGCGTGCCGTCCGCGCGGTCCTGGAGCACGCTGACGGCGGTGGCGACGGACCGGGCCGGCTCCGTCACCCGCGCATGGCCGTGGTGCCGGCCGACGGCGCACAGGACGAGCGCACCGCACCGCAGCACGGTGGCGGTCCGTCCGCTGCCGTGCCGCCACTGCGCCGGATCGGCGGCCAGGTCCCGCATGCGCTCCGCCAGGCCGAGCGCCGTGTGCCACCACGAGGAGACCTCCTCGCTGCGGGGCGCCTCCTCGCCGAGTGCGCGGCACAGCTGTTCCAGACCGTCGTGCAGCGCGTCGGGGACGTACGACCAGGGCTCCTGGAACGCGTGGCGGGCCGCGCTGTCCGCGCAGATGCCCCGCACGGAGGCGACGAGGTCCCCGGACTGCGGCTCGACGACCGACGCCAGGCGCAGGGTGAGCGCGGCCACCCCGTCCGCCAGGGCGCCGGCGTCCCCGTCCAGCGCCGGATGGAGCGCGAGGTCGTGCGCGGGAACGGCCGCCGTCCGTTCGGACAGCGTGCCCGTGAGCGAGCGGACGACGTCGAGGGCGAGCCCCAGACCGAGGAGCAGGGCGGGATCGTGACCGCGGTCGTCGTCGTGCGGGAAGGCGAGGGGCCGCGCCAGCTCATGGGCGTGGTCGAGGACCTGTTCCAGCTCCGGGAGCCGGGCCTCGCCGCGGTGCTCGCCGTCCCCGGGAGGCGCACCGCCGCTCCCCTCGGCCCCGGCGAGGGCGACGACCCGGGTCACCAGGCCCTCCAGCGCGGTGCGGGAGGCGTCGCGCAGCGCCTCGGCGAGCGCGTGGTGGACCTGCCGCACGGACGGGCCCGGCGGCGCGGCGTCCAGGCTCCGCAGCCGCAGGTCCTCCACCGCCAGCTCCCGGCACAGCGTCAGATAGCGGGCGAAGGAGGGGAGGTCACGGCATGCGGCGAGGGCGTCCGCGGTCTCGGCCAGCTGGACGGAGACCTGGTGCGCGACCACGTCGCCGCCCCTGTCGCGCAGCTCCCCGAGGACCGCCCGCACCGCCGACCGCACCCGTGCCGTGTCCGGGACGGGGCGCGGCGGCGGAGCGGTGGCCGGCAGCCGCTCCCGCAACCCCCGGCACAGCGCCAGCAGCGTCGTGGTGGCCCCGGCCCGGAGCACCTCGCCGTCGTCCGGCCCCAGCCGGCGCTCCGTACTGTCCCGGGTCGCGTCGAAGGGGTGGCCCATGCCCTCCGGCACCCACAGCACGAGGGGCGCGCCGGGGTCGGCGCCCCGCGTCCAGGCGCAGTGATCACCCGGCTCCAGCACCGTCTGGATACCGGACGTCGTCAGATGCTCCGGGGACGGCAGCCGGTACGTACTGCTGCCTCCCACCAGGTCGTTGACCCAGTCGACGAACGTACGGGCGGCACCCGCCGTCACCCCCCTGGCGACGGCGTGCTCACCCGCGCCGGCGTCCGCCCGCCCGTACAGGGGCAGATGCGGATGGGCGCTCTCGAAGAGCCCGTACAGCCCCCGCAGCACCGGACGGCTGACGACCAGCGTGTCGTCGGCGAGCCGCACCACGTCCCGCAGCTCCCGCGCCACGGTGATGGCCGCCATCTGGCGCCAGCGCGGGGAGCCGACCGGCGCCCGCAGGGCCTGCTCGCGGATCGACTCCAGCCGCTGCCGGACCGCCGGCTGAAGCGTCGCCGCCTCGTCGAAGCAGTCGAACGCCAGGCCCAGCGCCTGGACACCGCCGTCGTCCAGACACGCCTCCACCACCGTGCTCGGATCGGTGCGCGCCGCCCACAGCAGCGTCGTCTCCCGCCACCACGGGTCGGTGACGTGCCGGGCCAGCGTGCCGCGCAGTCCGTGCTCCCGGATGTGCGAGGCCGCCAGATGCTCCTGGAGCGTGAAATGGGCGAACGAGCACAGGCCCAGCTCCCGTTCGACCATCAGCCCGCTCACGATCACCGGCCCCAGGAAGTCCCGGGCCGTGCCCGCGAAGCCGACGAGGCCGAGCGCCGGGCGCAACAGCTCCTCCGCCCGCTCCTCGGGCAGATCGCGGATGCGCTCCTCCATCATCGTGAACGCCAGCCGGCGCAGCACGATCTCCTTCTGCACCCCGGTCGGCTCCTCGGCGGCGGGGGAGAGGCGCTTGGCCTCCTGCCGGCGCCACAGCAGCACCTCGACGATCGCGGTGTACAGCTCGGCCCGGCTGCCGGGCAGCGCGCCCCGGTACCGGTGCACATTGGCGATCATCGTCAGGATCAGCGGATTGGACGCGATGTCGAACAGCATGGGCCGGCTGCGCAGCCGCTCCAGCAGATCGTCCGCGTGCCGTCCGGCCAGCCGGGTCACCCCGGCGTCGTCCGTACCGGTGCTGATCCGCTCCACCGCCTGGTACCAGCGGTGCACGAAACGCTCGATCTGCTCCCCGGTGAAACGCCGCACCTGAAGCACCCGCGCACGGTTCATCGGCGCCGACTGGTAGCCGTGCGGACGCGAGGTGATCACCCAGTCGTTGTCCGGGAAGCGCGCGATCTGCCCCTCCACCCACGCCACGATCCCCTGCCGGTCCTCGCTGCGCGCCACCTCGTCGAGCCCGTCCAGCATCACCACGCACCGGCCCCGGTCCAGCTGCGCCTCGAACCAGCCGGCCGGCTCGCGCGGCCCGAGCCCGCCCAGCGAGCAGCGGATCCGCTCGGGCAGCGACACCAGCGGATCGGCCGCCACCGCCGCCGCGTGGTCACGCAGCGCCAGCAGCACCGGAAGCGTGCGCGGCCCCGCCTTCCGGCGCGCCGTCGCCAGCCGGACCGCGGTGTGCTCCAGCAGCGTCGTCTTGCCCGTCCCCGGCGCCCCCACGACGGCCAGGACCACGGGCTCCGGGGCCCGCAGCAGCTCCTGCAACGAGGTCCGCGCCGTTTCCGTACGGGCCGATTCCGTACGCGCCACGGCCGTCAGCGCCCCGTCGGCCGTCACATCGTGCAGCGGCCGCGGTACGAGACTGACGTCCACGAACACCTCCTGGAGCCGGGGCAGCTGCGCCCCGCGCGTCGCCAGCCCCTTCAGGTCCGTGAAGCGGTGCTCGTGCTCCACCAGCGCCCGGTAGTCCCGCTCGAACCGCGAGAACCGCCGCCCGACCCACCCCTCGAACCCGTCGGCCGCCCGCGTCACCCACCGCCCCTGCAACTCCCCGAACACCTTCCCGGCGAACGCCGCCCCCGCCAGGAACCCCTCCCACCCCAGCGCCAGCACCACGGCCGCCACCGGATGACGCTCCACGAAGCCCCAGAACCGCGCCGCCAGCCCCACCGGCAACGCCGCCCCCACCAGCAGCACGACCCGCGACAACGCCTTCGGCCCACCGCTCCACACCCCGACCCCGCCCCCTCCGCCCGCCCCGTCGATCCACCCCCAGGATCCCGTACAACCGCCGCCGCGGGGCGAGTTGACCCCCTCCCGTGGCGCCTCCGGCCGGAAGCACCGCCCCGTGGCACGATGCCCATGACCCGCCCGGTCGACGAGCAGGAGGCCCCGTGCCCCACCCCCTGATGTTCGAGGACGACGACCCCTACCTGGTACGGCTGCGCCGGACGGCCCTCGCCTTCCCCGACGCCGAGGAACGGATCGCCCACGGCCGCCCCGGCTTCCGCGCCGGCAAGTACTTCGCCTGGTACGGCGGCACCACCAAGGGAACCGCCACCACCCGCACCCGCTACGACCAGGCCCTCCTCGTCCTCCCCGACGAGCCCGACCGCCCCGCCCTCACCCAGGACCCCCGCTTCTTCACCCCCGCCTACCTAGCCCCCTCCGGCTGGATCGGCCTCGACCTCACCGCCGGCAGCACCGTCCCGCCCGACGAGGTCGACTGGCAGGAGATCACCGAACTCCTCGACGCGTCGTACCGGCGGGTGGCGGGGGTGCGGCGGGTGGCGCGGCTCGATGCGGGGGGCGGGGCGGCGGGGCGCACCTGAACCAGGGCCCGCACCCTCCGCCCCGTGGCGCGCGGGTATCACGTCGGCAGGTGCGTGAGGATGGGGGCATGGCGAACCGACTTGCGCAGTCCACCTCCCCGTATCTGCTTCAGCACGCGGACAACCCCGTCGACTGGTGGGAGTGGTCACCCGAGGCGTTCGAGGAGGCCGAGCGGCGGGATGTGCCGGTGCTGTTGAGCGTGGGGTACTCCGCGTGTCACTGGTGCCACGTCATGGCGCACGAGTCGTTCGAGGACGGGGCGACGGCCGCGTACATGAACGCGCACTTCGTGAACGTGAAGGTCGACCGCGAGGAGCGGCCGGATGTGGACGCGGTGTACATGGAGGCGGTGCAGGCGGCGACGGGGCAGGGGGGATGGCCGATGACGGTGTTTCTGACGCCGGGGGCGGAGCCGTTCTACTTCGGGACGTATTTTCCGCCGGAGTCGCGGCACGGGATGCCGTCGTTCCGGGAGGTGCTCGAAGGGGTGGCGGGGGCCTGGACGGAGCGGCGGGAGGAGGTCGGGGAGGTGGCCGGGCGGATTGTGCGGGACCTGTCCGAGCGGAGTCTCGCGCACGGGGGCGACGGGGTGCCGGGGGAGCCGGAGCTGGCGCAGGCGCTGCTGGGGCTGACGCGGGAGTACGACGCGACGTACGGGGGGTTCGGCGGGGCGCCGAAGTTCCCGCCGGCGATGGTGGTCGAGTTCCTGCTGCGGCACCATGCGCGTACGGGGGCCGAGGGTGCGCTGCAGATGGCGGCCGACACCTGCGAGGCGATGGCGCGCGGCGGGCTGTACGACCAGCTGGGCGGAGGGTTCGCGCGGTACTCGGTGGACCGCGAGTGGATCGTGCCGCACTTCGAGAAGATGCTGTACGACAACGCGCTGCTCTGCCGCGCGTACGCGCATCTCTGGCGGTCGACCGGGTCGGAGTCCGCCCGGCGGGTGGCGCTGGAGACGGCCGACTTCATGGTGCGGGAGCTGCGGACCGCCGAGGGCGGCTTCGCCTCCGCGCTGGACGCGGACAGCGAGGACGGGGAGGGGCGGCACGTCGAGGGGGCGTACTACGTGTGGACGCCGGCCCAGCTGCGTGAGGTGCTGGGGGAGGAGGACGCGGCCTTCGCGGCGGCGTACTTCGGGGTGACGGAGGAGGGGACCTTCGAGGAGGGCGCCTCCGTGCTGCGGCTGATGCCGACCGGAGTGGTGGACGCGGACCGGGCCGCCGATGTGCGGGCCCGGCTGCTCGCCGCCCGCGAGCGGCGCGCGCGGCCCGGCCGGGACGACAAGATCGTCGCGGCCTGGAACGGGCTGGCGATCGCGGCGCTCGCCGAGACGGGGGCCTACTTCGACCGGCCCGATCTGATCGAGCGCGCCACGGAGGCCGCCGACCTGCTGGTCAGGCTCCACATGGGCCCCGTCGCCCGGCTGGTGCGCACCTCCAAGGACGGCCGCGCCGGGGAGCACGCCGGGGTCCTGGAGGACTACGGCGATGTCGCGGAGGGCTTCCTCGCCCTGGCGTCGGTCACCGGGGAGGGGGCCTGGCTGGAGTTCGCCGGGTTCCTGCTGGACATCGTGCTCCAGCACTTCCGGGGCGAGGGCGGCCAGTTGTACGACACCGCGGACGACGCCGAGCAGCTGATCCGCCGCCCGCAGGACCCCACGGACAGTGCCACCCCGGCCGGCTGGACGGCGGCGGCCGGTGCGCTGCTCTCGTACGCGGCGTACACCGGATCCGAACCCCACCGGATCGCCGCCGAGGGCGCGTTGGGCGTCGTCAGGGCGCTCGGGCCGCGTGCGCCCCGGTTCATCGCCTGGGGGCTCGCGGTCGCCGAGGCGCTGCTCGACGGACCCCGCGAGGTGGCCGTCGCCGGGCCGGTGGGCGGCGAGCTGCACCGTACGGCACTGACCGGGACGGCGCCCGGAGCGGTCGTCGCGGCCGGGGAGACCGCCGGGGCGGAGTTCCCCCTGCTCGCCGACCGGCCCACGACGGGCGGTGCGCCGACCGCCTACGTCTGCCGGCACTTCGTCTGCGAGGCCCCGACCACCGACCCCGAGGTACTGGCCCGCGCGCTCGGCGGTCGGTGAGGAGGGAACAGGGAGGAGAGGGAACGGGCCGCGTTGTCAGAGGCGCAGGCCGTTGCCCAGGGCCTCCAGCGCCTCGTCGATCATCGCCAGCAGATCGCCCCGCTGGCCCTGCTCGCCCCAGTACAGCGTGACCTCCCGCAGCGCGCTCAGCACCGCCGCGACGAAGATCCGGACGCGCAGGTCGTCCGCGTCGCGGCCGGTGCGGTCGGCGAGCACCCGGGCGAGCATCCTCGCCGTGTCCGACATGGTCTCCGTCATCCGGGCCCGGACGGAGGGGATCTCGACCATCAGCCGGGTGCGCTGGCGCAGTTCCTCGTCCTCCGAGGTGATGAACTGCCCCAGCGCCTCGTGCATCATCAGCCGCAGCGACTCCAGCGGCGGTTCGTCCGCCGGACGGCCGCGCAGCACGGCCTCCATGAGCGGGTCGTACTCGTCGGTGAGGACGATGTCCTCCTTGGTCGCGAAGTAGCGGAACACGGTGCTCGGCGAGACCTCCGCCGCCTCCGCGATCTGCTCGATCGTCGTCGCCTCGTACCCCTGCGCCTCGATCAGCCGGTACGTGGCCCGACGGATCGCGACGCGGGTCTTGAGCTTCTTGCGCTCACGCAGCCCCATCGGGGGCTGCGCCCCGGCTGCGGCGAAGGAGGGGGTACGGGAGGAGGCGGCCATGGGCGCCATTGTCAGGCATCGACCGGTGTCCCGGCCACGTCGGCGGTGCGGCCGGCCGGCCGGTCCGCCGGGGGCAGGAACGCCCCGACCAGCAGCGCACCGGCCAGGGCGGTGGCCGCGACGACGACGAGGACCAGGCTCATCCCGTGCAGGTACGCCGCGTCGGCGGAGTCGGCGAGCCGCTGTGCGCCGAGCCGGGCGGCGACGGCGTGGGCGGCGACGACGGAGTCCCCCGCGGTGTCCGCGGCGGCGGCCGGCACTCCGGTGGTGTCGAGCCGGTTCCCGTAGGCCGCCGCGAGCACGCTGCCCAGCAGGGCGATGCCGAGGGCGCTGCCGGTCTGGCGGACGGTCATCAGCAGTCCCGAGCCCCGGCCCGCCCGGTCCGCGGGCAGGGCGCCGAGCGCCGCGTCCATCGAGGGGACGACCGCGAAGCCGAAGCCGATCCCGGCGACGGAGAGCCACAGGGCGGTGAAACCGTATCCGCTGTCGACGGTCGTACGGCTGCCGAGCAGCGCGGCGAAGGCGAGGACGGCGAGCCCGGCGGCGATGGTGGCGCGGGCCCCGAACCGGGCGGTGACCGGTGCGCCGGCCTTGGCGGTGACCACCAGGCCGCCCATCAGCGGCAGGATCCTGAGACCGGTGCCGAAGGCGTCGTGACCGAGGACGGCCTGGAGGTAGCCGGGCAGGACGAACATCAGCCCGGCGAGCACGAACATCACCAGGGTCGCGGCGAGCGTGCTCAGCAGGAACGTCCGCTGCCGCAGCAGGCCCAGGTCGAGCATGGGGACCGCGGTGCCGCGCTCGCGTACGACCAGGCAGCCGAGCAGCGCCGCGCCGGCCGCCGCCGTGGCGAGGACCAGCGGGTCGCCCCAGCCCCGGCCCGGGGCCTCGATGATCGCGTAGATCAGGGCGCCGAGGCCCGTCGCGGTGAGCGCGGTGGAGACGGGGTCGACGGGGGGTGCCGCCGGGTCGCTGGTCTCGGGGAGCAGGAAGACGCAGGCGGCGATTCCGAGCGCGACCATCGGCACGTTGACCAGGAAGACCGAGCCCCACCAGAAGTGGTCGAGCAGCCAGCCGCCGACGACCGGGCCGAGCGGCATCCCGATCGCGGAGGCGGCCGAGACGATGCCGACGGCCTTGATCCGGTCCTCCGGTTCACCGAAGAGCGAGGGCAGGACGGACAGGGCCAGCGGCATGACGAACGCGGCTCCGGCGCCCATGACGCAGCGCGCCGCCACGACGGCGGGCACCCCGTCCGCCAGGACGCCGACGAGGCTGCCGGCCAGGAAGACGGCGAGTCCGCAGATCAGCATCCGGCGGCGGCCGAAGCGGTCGCCGAGCAGTCCCGCCGGGAGCATCAGGGCGGCGAACACCACCACATAGGCGTCGGCCATCCACTGCTGTTCGCCCGTCGTGGCGCCGAGATCGCCCGCGAGGGTCGGCAGCGCCACATTGAGGATCGTCATGTCGAAGCCGAGGACGAGCATGCTCGCCACCAGGGCTCCCAGGGCCCACCACCGTCGTGTCACCGTACGTCCACCCCGTTCATTTGTGAGAGTTGCAGTCAAGTGAAAGTAACTCTCAAAAGGTGGTGGATGTCAACGTGCTGCGTCCGGACGCGGGGGGCGGTGGTGCCCGGGAACGCGGAAGGGCCGCGGCTCGGAAGCCGCGGCCCTGTCCGGAAAGGGGAAGGTCAGGTGTGGTTGTACGCCACCAGCGAGATGCCGACGTAGTGCACGACGAACGCGGCGAGCGTCAGCGAGTGGAAGACCTCGTGGAAGCCGAACCAGCGCGGTGACGGGTTCGGCCGCTTGATGCCGTAGATGACCCCGCCCGCGCTGTAGAGCACCCCGCCGACTATGACCAGCACCAGCACGGCGATGCCGCCGGTGCGCATGAAGTCCGGCAGGAAGAAGACCGCCGCCCAGCCCATCGCGATGTAGCAGGGGGTGTAGAGCCAGCGCGGGGCGCCGACCCAGAAGACCCGGAAGGCGATCCCGGCCACCGCCGCCGCCCAGACCGCCCACAGCAGCGGTGTCCCGGTGGACTCCGGCAGCAGGAGCAGGGTCAGCGGGGTGTACGTGCCCGCGATGATCAGGAAGATGTTCGCGTGGTCGAGCCGGCGCAGCACCGCCTCGCCGCGCGGCCCCCATGTGCCCCGGTGGTACAGCGCGCTGACGCCGAACAGCAGGCACGCGGTGAGCACGTAGATCCCGCAGGCGACCCGGCCGCGGGTGCTGTCCGCGAGCGCGACCAGCGCGATTCCGGAGATCAGGACCGCCGGGAACATTCCGGCGTGCAGCCAGCCCCGCAGGCGTGGCTTCAGCGGGAGGGCGTCGGTCCCGGCGGCGGGCGGAGTCGCGGCGGTGGCGGCAGTCATCCCCGCATCGTACCTACGCCTCCGTAGGTATCGGATATGAGTGGTGATGCTCACGTGGGCGGCCCCCTGGACATATGGGCGGAAGGGTCGGATGATCAAATGAGTGCGGTCGGCACCGGATGAGCGCCGGAGGGTTCGAAGGGGTAGAAGCATCCGGGCCGCAGCCCCCACGGGGCCAACCAGACAGACACCCTCATCAAGGAGCGATCGTGGCGCGCGACATCGCGGCTCCCCTCACTGTCCCCACCAACCACCGGGAGCTGGTCTCCTGGGTCGACGAGATCGCAGCCCTGACCGAGCCGGACCGCGTGGTCTGGTGCGACGGTTCGGAAGCCGAGTACGAGCGCCTGTGCGGGGAGCTCGTCGCCAAGGGCACGTTCACCAAGCTCGACGAGATCAAGCGCCCGAACTCCTACTACGCCGCCTCCGACCCGAGCGATGTCGCCCGCGTCGAGACCCGTACGTTCATCTGCTCCGCCGAGGAGGAGGACGCCGGTCCGACGAACCACTGGAAGGACCCCGCCGAGATGCGGGAGATCTTCACCGGTGAGAAGGGCGTCTTCCGCGGCTCCATGCGCGGCCGCACCCTGTACGTCGTGCCCTTCTGCATGGGCCCCGTCGGCTCGCCGCTCTCCGCGATCGGCGTCGAGATCACCGACTCCGCCTACGTCGCCGTCTCGATGCGCACCATGACGCGCATGGGGCAGGCCGTCCTGGACGAGCTGGGCTCCGACGGCTTCTTCGTCAAGGCCGTCCACACCCTCGGCGCCCCGCTGGCCGAGGGCCAGGAGGACGTCCCGTGGCCCTGCAACGAGACCAAGTACATCTCGCACTTCCCCGAGGACCGCGAGATCTGGTCGTACGGCTCCGGCTACGGCGGCAACGCCCTGCTCGGCAAGAAGTGCTACGCGCTCCGCATCGCCTCCGTCATGGCGCGCGACGAGGGCTGGCTCGCCGAGCACATGCTGATCCTCAAGCTCACCCCCCCGCGCGGTGAGTCGAAGTACGTCGCGGCCGCGTTCCCGAGCGCCTGCGGCAAGACCAACCTCGCCATGCTGGAGCCCACGATCCCCGGCTGGACCGTGGAGACCATCGGCGACGACATCGCGTGGATGCGGTTCGGCGAGGACGGCCGGCTGTACGCGATCAACCCCGAGGCGGGCTTCTTCGGCGTCGCGCCCGGCACCGGCGAGCACACCAACGCCAACGCCATGAAGACCATGTGGGGCAACTCCGTCTTCACCAACGTCGCGCTCACCGACGACGGCGACGTCTGGTGGGAGGGCATGACCGAGGAGCCGCCCGCCCACCTCACGGACTGGAAGGGCAACGACTGGACCCCCGCGTCCGGGACGCCCGCCGCCCACCCCAACGCCCGCTTCACCGTCCCGGCCGGGCAGTGCCCGATCATCGCCCCCGAGTGGGAGGACCCGAAGGGCGTGCCGATCTCGGCCATCCTCTTCGGCGGCCGCCGCGCCTCGGCCGTCCCGCTGGTCACCGAGTCCTTCACCTGGCAGCACGGCGTCTTCCTCGGCGCCAACGTCGCCTCCGAGAAGACCGCCGCCGCCGAGGGCAAGGTCGGCGAGCTGCGCCGCGACCCCTTCGCCATGCTGCCGTTCTGCGGCTACAACATGGGCGACTACATGGACCACTGGCTGAAGGTCGGCGCCGACAAGGACCAGTCCAAGCTGCCGAAGATCTACTACGTGAACTGGTTCCGCAAGGACGAGGCCGGCCGGTTCGTCTGGCCCGGCTTCGGCGAGAACAGCCGCGTCCTGAAGTGGATCGTCGAGCGCCTGGAGGGGAAGGCCGAGGGCGTCGAGACCCCGATCGGCGTCCTGCCGGCCAAGGGCTCCCTCGACACCGAGGGCCTGGACCTGTCCGACTCCGACCTCGACTTCCTGCTCACCGTGGACAAGGAGGTCTGGCGCGAGGAGGCGGCCCTGGTCCCCGAGCACCTCAACACCTTCGGCGACCACACGCCCAAGGGGCTGTGGGACGAGTACCGGGCCCTGGTCCAGCGCCTGGGCTGACCCCGCCCCGTAGAACTCCGCGGCCGGTCTCCCGGCATCCACCCCGACCCGTGGGGCCGGGGGCCCGCCGCGGCAGGGGACGTGCACGAACACGGCCCCGGCCCCCGGAACCCTTCGAGGTTCCGGGGGCCGTACACGTTCGTAGCGCGGTCGTGATCCCTCCGAGCTGTCGGCGGAAGCACGCGGCGGCCTACGGTCGGAGCGGGCCGTACCGGGGGGTGCGGGAGGGGCGGGGCCGTGGCGGACACGAAGTACCCGAAGCATCCGGAACGTTCCGTGGTGCGGTATCCCCGGCATCCGTCCGCACCGCTGTTTCCGCGGCGGCGGCCGAGGATGCCCGTCTGGCTGGCCGTTCTGATCATGGTGATCGCCGCGCTGGTGGTGCTGTCACCGGTCGCCGTCCTCGTCGGCTTCATGTACACGTACGGCAAGGTCCACGCGGACATGCGGTTCCCGTCCGACGACGTGACCCTCTCCTCCTGCCACCGGGACCCGGCGACCGGGGCCCCCGTGGCCCGCGTCCGGGTGGAGAGCGGGGCCGCCCGGCCCGGCAGCTTCAAGGTGTACGTCCGCTTCCGCGATCCCCGGGGCAAGGACGGCGGAGCGGGCCGGGGCGTGCCGGCCGGGAGGAGCACCGTGGTCGTCGGGGAGCTGGCCGTCGGTGCCGTGGCGGACCGGGACATCGTCGGCCCGGTCCCCGTGCGCGGACGTCCGGTGTGTGTGATCCACGACGTGGTGTTCCGGTCGTCGGACCTGGCGGCCCAGGGCCAGTTTGAAGACAGGCCCTGGGAGTCGCCCTTTCCGTCCGCCGAGCCCTGAGCGGGCCACCATTCGGCCGCCGCTGCGGCGTGTCGATGCCGCGCACCCCGTGCGCCACTTATGCGGTTTTTACCGTACTGTCATGAAAAAATACGAGTGCTTGCGTCGTGCCCCGGTGCTGGCCGTCACCGCCTCCGCGGGGACGGCCCTGGGGCTGCTGCTCACCGCGGTCCCGACCGCCGCCGCGCCGCCCTCGGCCGGTGAACCGGCGGCCGGACCCCGGGCCACCGGAAGTTCGGTGCTGCTCGACGAGACCTTCACCGGGTCGTCGGTGGCCGACCCCGGCTTCGTCCCCCTGGACAGCGCCTGTCTGACCGGCGCGTCCCAGGAGCCTCCGGCCGGGCAGTCGCAGGTCGGGCCCTGCGACGACCCCGCGTCCCAGACGACCCCGCCCGTGCCCACCCCGGGCCAGGTGCCCGGCTGGCTCCAGCTCACCGACCACGACTACTACCGGGTCGGCGGGATGCTCTACAACCGGCCGCTCCCCGGCAACGGCGGACTGGACGTCACCTTCGAGCAGTACCAGTACGGAACCGGCGACGTCGGCGCCGACGGCATCGGCTTCTTCCTGGTCGACGGCTCCGTCGACCTCACCCGGGCCGGGGCCAACGGCGGCTCGCTCGGCTACGCCCAGCGCAATCTGGAACCGGGCGTCGACGGCGGCTACGTGGGCGTCGGCCTCGACGCGTACGGCAACTTCGCCAACGACGAGGAACTGCGCGGCAACGGCTGCCCCGACGACCGGAAGTCCCCCGTCACCAGCGGGCTTCCGGTCGCCGACACCGTCACGCTGCGCGGCCCCGGGCAGGACATCGACGGCTACTGCTACCTCGACTCCACCATCGAGCTCGACGCCGCGCAGCCCTCCGGCTTCCGCTCGACGCTGCCCGGCAGCCTCCGTCACCAGGGCACCGATCCGCTGCCCGCCGAGCGCACCGTGCACATCACGGTCAGCCCCGAGACCCGGCCGACCGTCACCGTGGAGATCGACTTCGAGGACGGCGCAGGCTTCCAGCAGGTGCTCTCCACGCGGATGACGGCCGACGCGCCGCCCACGTACAAGTTCGGCTTCTCCGGATCGACCGGCGGCACCATCGACACCCATCTGATCCGCGGGCTCAAGGCCGCCTCGGTCGTCGGGCTCAACCAGCTGAACCTGGTCAAGACGGTGGCGCCGCCGGACAACGCGGCGACCGAGCCCTTCGAGGTCGGCGACACCGTGCACTACCAGTTCCTCGTCACCAACACCGGGACGACGCAGCTCGAAGGGGTCCACGTCGAGGACCCGTCCGTGACCGACGTGACCTGCCCCCGGGACACCCTCGGGGTGATGGGGTCCAGCACCTCGTCCATGGTCTGCGAGGGCACGCACGTGCTGACCGAGGCGGACGTGGCCGGCACGGACACCTTCACGAACACGGCGACCGCCCTGGGGACCAACGGCGGCGACAGCGTCGTCTCCAACGAGTCCTCCGCGTCCGTGCCGGTCCGGCGCAGGGAACAGGCCCTGGAGATCTCCAAGAGTGCCGACCCCGAGCGCACCGAACCGGGCGGCACGGTCACCTACACGCTCCGGGCCGTCAACACCGGCGAGACCACGCTCAGCCCCGCCCGTCTGACCGACGACCTGTCCGGGGTGCTCGACGACGCCGCGCTCACCTCCGGCCCCACCGCGAGCACCGGAACCGCCACCGTCACCGGTGACACCCTCGGCTGGTCCGGCGAACTGGCCCCCGGTGCCGAGGGCACGATCATGTACACCGTCACGGTCGACGACCCCGACACCGGCGACGCGGTCCTGCGCAACGCCGTCACCTCCGACACGACGGGCGCGCGCTGCGCCACGGACGATGCCCCCGACCTGCCCTGCGCGGTGGAGGTCCCGGTCACCGTCCCGAGCCCCAGCCCGACCCCGACACCCACCCCCACCTGGACGCATTCACCGCGTCCGACCCCGAGCTGGACGCATTCGCCGCGTCCCACCCCCACCTGGACGCACTCGCCGCACCCCACGCCCACCCCGTCCTGGACGCACTCGCACGGATCCGGCTGGAACCCCGAGCCGCCGCCCCCGCACGGGAAGCCCGGCGGCCACGGTGACCTCGCCGACACCGGCAGCACCACCCTGGGCATCGGCCTCGCGGGCGCGCTGATGCTGCTGGCCGGACTCGCCATGTTCCGCTTCCGGACCCGTGGCAGGCACTGACCCGGCGAGGTGATCCGGACGGCCCGGCCGTCCGGGGCACGACGACGGTCCCGCTCCGCGCAATCCTCCGGAACGGGACCGTCGTCACGAGGTGGCACCCGGTCCACGCGCCTCCACGGCCGTGGACCGGGGCCGTTCAGTGGGCGCCGACCAGGCGCGCGGGGGTGAGGGACGGGTCGGTGGCCGCGGCCTCGGCGGCCGCGGTGTGGGCGTCCATCCGCTCGGCGGAGAGGATCGCGGCCACGGTGTCCGCCCGGGACGCGGCCACCACCAGGGCCCGGCCCGCGAGGGCGTGGGCGCGGCGGTGGAGCGCGGCCGCGGGGGCGTCGGAGCGGCCGGCGTGCCGGGCGGGCGGTGCGCCGCGCAGTCGGGCGACCTGCTCGGCGATGCGGTCGCCCGCCGTGTCGAGCCCCAGTTCGTCGGTGACCGCGAGAAGCGCGGCCAGATGGCCGGCGAGCTGGATGTCCAGCTCCTCCTCGCGGCTGCGGTGTGGGAAGTCGTCCGAGTGCGCGGCCGGTGTGTGGACCGATGCGGTGCGGATCGGTTCGTACATGGAGGGCCTCCTCGTGACGCTGGAAGAGCCATCCTAGCTTGGATCGAGTCTAAAGTTGTCCATCTTCGAGATTGGTGGGGGCGGACGGGGCCGCGCCCCTCGCTACACCTGGCTGTATCCGTCGAGGAAGTGCGCGATCCGGCCGATCGCATCGGTCAGATCCTCCGTCGAGGGCAGGGTCACCACCCGGAAGTGGTCGGGATCCGGCCAGTTGAACCCGGTGCCCTGCACCACCATGATCTTCTCGGCCCGCAGCAGGTCCAGGACCATCTGACGGTCGTCCTTGATCTTGTAGACCTTGGGGTCGAGACGGGGGAAGAGATACAGCGCCCCCTTCGGCTTCACACAGGTCACGCCCGGGATCTGCGTCAGCAGGTCGTACGCCGTGTCCCGCTGCTCCAGGATCCGGCCGCCCGGCAGCACCAGATCGGTGATCGACTGCCGCCCGCCGAGCGCGGTGGCCACCGCGTGCTGCGAGGGCATGTTGGCGCAGAGCCGCATGTTGGCGAGGATGGTCAGCCCCTCGATGTACGAGGAGGCGTGGGCCTTGGGGCCGCAGACGGCCAGCCAGCCGGAGCGGTATCCGGCCACCCGGTAGTTCTTCGACAGCCCGTTGAAGGTGAGCACCATCAGGTCCGGGGCGATCGTGGCGGTCGGGGTGTGCGTGGCGCCGTCGTACAGGATCCGGTCGTAGATCTCGTCGGAGCAGACCACCAGGTTGTGCCGGCGGGCGATCTCCGTGAGCCCGCGCAGCAGCTCGTCGTCGTACACCGCGCCCGTGGGGTTGTTCGGGTTGATGATGACGAGGGCCTTGGTGCGGTCGGTGATCTTCCGCTCGATGTCCGCCAGGTCGGGCATCCAGTCCGCCTGCTCGTCGCAGCGGTAGTGCACGGCGGTGCCGCCGGCCAGCGAGACGGAGGCCGTCCACAGCGGATAGTCCGGGGCCGGGACGAGGACCTCGTCGCCGTCGTCGAGCAGTGCCTGCATCGACATCTGGATCAGCTCGGAGACGCCGTTGCCCAGATAGACGTCCTCGACGTCCAGGTCGATGCCCTTGGTCTGGTAGTGCTGCATGACGGCCCGGCGCGCGGACAGCAGCCCCTTCGCGTCGCCGTATCCGTGCGCCCCGGACAGATTGCGCAGGATGTCCTCAAGGATCTCGGGCGGGCACTCGAAGCCGAACGCGGCGGGGTTGCCCGTGTTCAGCTTGAGGATGCGATGACCCGCTGCTTCCAGCCGCATCGCCTCCTCGAGCACGGGGCCCCGGATTTCGTAACAGACGTTGGCGAGCTTCGTGGACTGGATCACCTGCATGTCTGCGAGCTTACGACTGTGTTTCACGGGCCGCCCGGCTTTGCCCGGCCCGTCACCCCTGCGGGGAGCGCGGCCCGTCCGCCCCGGCTTCCATCGCCATGCGCCCGCCGCCCCGGACCGTGGGAACGCGGGGCGCGGGGCGCGGCCCGGCTTGGAATGGGGTGGAGGAGGGACGTGACGGAGCGGATCGGGTGAGATGCGCCACGACGCGGCGCGGGGCCGGGCCCGGTGCGCGTGCTCGCTGCGGCGGTCGCGTGTGCCCACTCCGGCAGTACGGCTCCCTCACTCCGGCAGTACGGCTCCCTCCGGCACCCGGATCCCGAAGGTGTCCGTGAGCAGGCGGACCGTCTCCTCGCGGTCCGCGAGCTTCCGCTCCTCCGGGCTGCCGTCGTTGCCCGTCACCACCAGGGTGCGGCCGGTGAGCGACAGATGGGCGTCCGGGGTGACGTGCTGGGCGTACAGCCGCTGGGAGAACGGGGAGCGCGGGTTGGTCGCGATGTGCCAGTTGATGGCCTCGAAGTCGGGCGCCTCGAACGGCTCCTCCGTGAACACGTACTGCGCCTGCCACTCCTCCCCGCCTTCCGCGCCCTCGGCGCCCTTCGCGGCCCGCAGCTCCCAGAGCGGCAGCGGTCCGTCGTGCGCCACCCGGACCAGCCGGTGGCGGCGCGGGGTGTCCGCCACCTCGGCCCCGTCGGCCAGCGGGACCGGCTCCAGCAGCGCGCCGATGCCCCCGAAGCCGACGTCCGCGACGAACGGCACGGGCTCGTCCGCCGCCGTGACCAGCATCAGCATGTGCGTGCGCGGCCGGACGTCCCCGGGGCGGGCGCCCAGCACGACCCGCGCGGCCAGCAGCCGCACCCGGAAGCCGAGGGCCCGCAGCGCGGCGGCGAGCAGGGTGTTCTGCTCGTAGCAGTAACCGCCTCGGCCGCCGCGCACGAGCTTCGCCTCCAGGTCGGGCAGGGCGAGCGAGGGCACCGTGCCCCGCACCGGGTCCAGGTTCTCGAACGGGATGCCCAGCGTGTGCGCGCGGTGCACCGACCGCAGCACGGCGGCGGTGGCGGCGCGCTCCCCGGACCAGCCGATACGGGCGAGATAGGCGTCGAGGTCGAGTCCTGCGGAAGCGTCACGAGTCATACGGAAATCCTGCCAGGCGGGTCCGACAACGCCCCGCGGAAGGGTCCCGCCGGGGCCGCGCGGAAAGCGTGTGACGGCCGTGCGGGCGGCATCGTAGGGTCGCCGCATGGACCGGTACACCAGGCACGATTCCGGCGACCGGGCCCTGCGGCACGTCGCCTCCCTCTCCTCGGGGGACCCGCTCGACCCCGCCCTGCGGCTGACGCTGAACCTGCACCCCGACCGGGTGTCGGCGGGCCTGCCGGTCCTGGAGGCCATGGCCCGGGACGGCGTCTACCACGCGCAGTTCGTCACCGGCACCAGCAACGGCGGTCTCACCGCGCATCCGGGCGGCGACCGCTGGCTGTGGGAGAGCCGCATCTTCGGCGGCGCCTACGACGAGGCCCCCGCCGAACAGCGTCCGGTCTACGGGGCGTTGAACTTCCGGCACTCGCCCGTCGGGGCCGCGCCCCGCTTCGGCTCCGCCCATCTGCGGCTCACCGGCGAGGCCCTGCACCGCGCCACCTTCTGCTATCCCGACAGCGCCGCCGAACCGTCCGACTTCGGCGTCGCGGCCGGGACGCATCTGATCGCCCTGGCCGAGGCCGACGACCGGGACGCGCTGGACGACTACATCGAGGCGCAGGTGCACGGCCCGGTGCTGCTGGACCGCGATGTCGAGGCCCTGGTCCTCGACCCCTGCTACCGGGGCACCGCGGTCGAGACGGCCGCCCGCGCCCTGCCCTTCCGTACCGAATGGCACGCCGGATTCCGGCTGACCGTGGAGCGGCTGCGCGGGCACGGGGACTACCGGGGCGAGGAGTTCGTCGTCCTCGGCGAGGAGATCGCCGAGGACGGGGTCCTCGATCCGCGGATCATCGGGGACGCCGCCCGGACCGGCCGCCACGACCTCCAGGCGCTCAAGCGGGTCTGGCACCTGCTCGCCCGGTTCGGCGCGCCGCCCCTGCCCGGCGGCCGCACCCGACCGGACCGGGCACAGGATGTCGGGCCCGGCACCCCCGCCCTTTCCTAGCGTGGTCGGCGTAAGGAAGGAAGGAGACCGGGGTGCTGGAACGGCTGAATCTGGCCATGGACCACATCGAGGAGCAGCTGACCGGTGAGGTCGACGTGGCCGCACTGGCGGCGATCGCGACGACGTCCGAGTACCACCTGCGGCGGATGTTCTCGGCCCTGGCCGGGCTGCCGCTGTCGGAGTACGTCCGGCGCCGCCGGCTGACGGTCGCGGGCGCCGAGGTGCTGTCCGGTGAGCGGACGCTGCTGGACGTGGCCGTGCGGTACGGATACGGCTCGGGCGAGGCGTTCGCCCGCGCGTTCCGGGCCATGCACGGCATCGGTCCGGGCGAGGCCCGGCGCACCGGCGCCGCGCTCAGCTCCCAGCCCCGGATGTCCTTCCGTCTCGTCGTCGAAGGGACCAGCAGCATGCGATACCGGATCGTGGAGAAGGAGGAGTTCCGTGTGGTGGGCAGGAAGGCGCGTGTTCCCCTGGTGCACCAGGGGGTGAACCCGGCCATCGCGGGGTTCATCAGAGGGCTCGGGCAGGACACGGTGGAGCGCATCGCCGCCCTGTCCGACCAGGAGCCGGAGGGCATCGTCGCGGTCAGCGACGATCTCGACCCGAGCCGGGCGGAGGGCACCGAACTCGACTACTACCACGCCGTGGTGAGCTCGGCGCCCGTGCCCGAGGACATGGACGTGCTCACCGTCCCGGCGGGCACCTGGGCGGTGTTCGACAACGAGGGCGCCTTTCCCCAGGCCCTCCAGTTCCTCTGGCGGGACGTGTTCACGGAGTGGTTCCCGTCCAACCCGTACCGCAGCCGCCCCGGCCCGGAGATCCTGAGCGTCCGCCTCTCGCCCGACGGGGCCGAAGCGCAGGCGCAGTTGTGGATCCCCGTGGAGCGCGCCCCCGCCGGCTGACCGTCCCCGTCCCGCCTTCCCGGCGGCGGCCGTCCCCCGTGCGAGCTACGCGCAGGTGTCCACCGCGCGGTGACGACCGGCGCGCGCCGGATCCGTAGCGTCGGAGCGAAGCCGCGGAAGAGGTCCGGGGCTCCGGATCGAGGGGGACGGCATGAGGACCGCAGCGGGACGGACGAAGGCCGCACGGGGACGCATGGGCGTCGTGTGGCAACTGCTGACGGTGGTCGCGGTCTGGGGGGCGGGGGGTCTCACCGTCCAGGCCGTGGGCGGGAATCCCTGGCTCGCGCTGGTGACCGGGGCGGTGACCGCCGTCCTCTCGGTGGTCGCCTACCGGTGGATCGTGGGGCGCACCGAGCACCGGCCCGTCGCGGAGCTGTCCGGCGACGGCGCCGTGCGGACCACGGCGCTCGGCACCCTGCTGGGCGCGGGGCTGTTCGCGGCCGTCGTCGTGAACCTGGCGTTCCTCGGGGACTACCGGGTGGACGGCATCGGTTCGGTCTCCGGCGCGGTGGGGCTGGTGGGCTTCATGGCGGCCGCCGCCGTGACGGAGGAGGTGGTCTTCCGCGGCGTGCTGTTCCGGGTGGTGGAGGAACGGCTCGGGACCTGGGCCGCGCTGGCCCTGACCGGTGCCGTGTTCGGGCTCATGCATCTGTCCAACCCGCACGCCGACCTCTGGGGCGCCTTCACCGTCGCGGTCGAGGGGGGCGGGATGCTCGCCGCCGCGTACGCCGCGACGGGACGGCTGTGGCTGCCCATCGGTCTGCACTTCGGCTGGAACTTCGCGGGCGCCGGAATCTTCGGTGCCGAGGTCTCGGGCAACGGCTCCTCCGACGGCCTGCTGGACGCCTCGACGTCCGGCCCCGATCTGCTCACCGGCGGCTCCTTCGGGCCCGAAGGCAGCGTCTACGCCCTCCTGTTCACCGTGCTGGTGACGCTCGTCCTGCTGCGCGTCGCCCACCGGCGCGGCCGGATCGTGCCCCGGCGGGGGCGGCGCGCGGAGGCGTCCGGGGCGCGCACTACGGTCGCCCCGTGACCCTTCCCCGTACCCTCCCGGCGTTCTGGCAGCGGCTGGACGTCACGGTCCGCGACCTTCCGCTCGGACTGCTCCTCGCGGTCATGTCGTACCTCCCGGGCCTCCAGCACCGGGGTACGGAGCTGGGCGGGCTGCCGGGGCGCTCCTTCGACGCCCTGACCGCGCTCGCCGTCGCCCTCCAGTGCCTGCCGCTGGCGGTGCGGCGGCGGCTGCCCGCGGTCTGCCTGGCCCTGGTGACGCTCGGCTTCGCCGTGGACCAGCTGCGCGGCTACCACCTGATCGCGGGCACCGCGCTGCCCGTCGCGCTGCTGAGCGCGGGGTCCCATCTGGAGCGGCACCGGCGCACCACCGCGCTGGCCTTCACCACGGCGTACGCGGCGCTGGCGGTGGCGCTCTCGGCGGCCGGCCCCGGCGAGTCGCCCTTCGGATACGCCGGGTTCCTGTCGGCGCTGGCCCTCGCCTGGGGCGCCGGATCGTGGCTGCGGCACACCCGCGCCCTGGAGGCCGAGCACCGCCGCCGGGTCGCCGAGGACACGCTGCTGGCCGAACGCGGCAGGATCGCCCGCGAGTTGCACGACATCGTCACCCACCATGTGACGGCGATGGTCGTGCAGGCCGAGGCGGCCCGCTATCTGACCGCCGCTCCCGACCGGCTCGACCGGACCCTGGAGACCGTGGGGGACACGGGCCGCCGGGCCATCGCGGATCTGCGGCAGCTGCTGGACCTGCTCAACCCCGGCGAGGGCGGCGGGCCGAGGACCCCGGCGGTCGGCCGGATCCGCACGCTGGTGGAGCGGACCCGCGACTCCGGGCAGCCGGTGGAGTTCACCGAGGAGGGCACCCCCGCCGCCGCGACCGGCAGCGCGGAGCTGGTGGCCTACCGTGTGGTGCAGGAGGCGCTGACCAACGCGCTCAAGTACGCGCACGGAAGCCGCACTTCGGTGCGGGTCCGGCACACGGGGAGCGAGATCACGGTGGAAGTGGGCACGGACGGGTCCGGGACCCGGGCCCCGGTCGTGGGCGGCGGCGGACGGGGGCTGGCGGGGCTGCGGGAGCGGGTCGGCGTCCTGGGCGGCGAATTCGCCGCGGCCCCGAGCGGCGACGGCGGATTCCTCGTCACCGCCCGGATACCCGCCGGGAGCCCCTCGTGACCGAATCCGCTCCCGCCCCCGTGCGCGTACTGGTCTGCGACGACCAGGTCCTCGTCCGCACCGGACTGGCCACGATCATCGACGCCCAGCCGGACCTGGAGGTCGCCGGGGAGTGCGGCGACGGGCGGACGGCGGTCGAGATGGCCCGCCGGCTCCGGCCGGACGTCGTCGTGATGGACATCCGCATGCCGGTCCTCGACGGCATCGAGGCCACCCGCCTGCTGGCCGGGGCCGGGGTGGCGGACCCCGTGAAGGTGCTCGTGGTGACCACCTTCAACCTGGACGCCTACGTGTACGAGGCGCTGCGCGCCGGGGCCAGCGGCTTCCTGCTGAAGGACGCGCCGCCGGCTCAGCTGCTGCACGGGATCAGGACCGTGCGCACGGGCCAGGCGCTGCTGGACCCGGAGGTGACCCGGGCGCTGGTCGGGCGGTACGCCGCACGGATCCGGCCCGCCGACGGCGCCCCGGAGGTCACCGCGCTGACCCCGCGCGAGCGGGAGGTGCTGCGGCTGATCGCGGACGGCCTCTCCAACGGAGAGATCGCACAGGCCCTGGTGATCAGCCCGGAGACCGTGAAGACCTTCGTCTCGCGGATCCTCGCCAAACTCGGCCTGCGCGACCGGGTGCAGGCGGTCGTGTACGCGTACCGCCAGGGGCTGGTGTCCTGAATTCGCTCCTTGTGGCGATCCCCCGTGTGCGTAACCATGCGCATGTCAAACCGGAAGAACTTCGGTTGCAGAGGCCCCACACGCTCTGCACAGGTCACTTGAGGGGACCCCCACATGAAAAAGCCTCTCGTCGGTGCGCTCTTCACGGTGCTGCTCCTCGGCGCCGGCACCCTGCCCGCGGTCGCGGCCACCGGCCAGGACGCGCCAACCCTCCGGACGGACGTCCGGGCGAAGGTCAAGCCCAAGGCGGTGAACTTCGCCGGGACCGTCGCGCTCAGCAACTGCTCCGGATCGGTCGTGCGCACCCCCGACTCCCAGCCGGGCGACCCCGCCCTCGTCCTCTCCAACGGGCACTGCCTGGAGACCGGGTTCCCCGGGCCGGGCGAGGTCGTGTTCAACCAGCCCTCCACCCGTTCCTTCACCCTGCTCAACGCGTCCGGCAGCGGCGTGGGCACCCTGCGGGCGAGCAAGGTCGCGTACGGCACGATGACCGACACCGACATCTCGGTGTACCAGCTCACCTCCACGTACGCCCAGATCGAGAGCACCTACGGCATCAAGGCGCTGGAACTCAACACCGCGCACCCGGTCCAGGGCACCGCCATCACCGTCGTCTCCGGGTACTGGAAGCGCACCTACAGCTGCAACGTCGACGGCTTCGTCTACCGGCTGAAGGAGGGGGCGTGGACCTGGAAGGACTCGGTCCGCTACACCTCCGCCTGCCAGACCATCGGCGGCACCTCCGGGTCCCCCGTCGTCGACAACGCCACCGGCAAGGTCGTCGCCGTGAACAACACGGGCAACGAGGACGGCCAGAGCTGCACGGACAACAACCCGTGCGAGGTCGACGAGAACGGGCAGGTGACCGTCCGCGAGGGCATCAACTACGCCCAGGAGACCTACGGCATCGCCGCGTGCATCGGCACGGGCAACGTCTTCGACCTGAACCGCACGGGATGTGTCCTGCCCAAGCCGTGACGGCCGGACCGTTCACCCCGGGGCGGAGGGGTGCCCCGCCCCGGGGCACGCGGCGGTGACGAGGATGACCCGGACAGCTCACCCGGCCCGCTCAATGGGCGTTATGGGCGAAATGCGGCTATAGGCTCCGCGCATGATCAGCCATGCCCTTCCCCTGGCGGCGTCCGGTCTGAAGATCGACTGGACCCGGATGCCGACGTACAACACGATCATGTCCGTCGCCGCGGGCGCCGGACTCCTCCTGGTGGTGGCGCTCGGATACCAGCTCCTCGACTCCCGGCGCACCGTCACCCCCGAAGGCTGGGCCCTGGCGTTCGGCGCGATCGGCTTCACCCTCGTCACCACCGGGCTGCACATGACCCTGACCTGGCCGCTGGCCGGACAGGGCTTCCCCTTCGACAACGTCATCTTCGGCGAACCGGCCCTCGCCTTCGGTGTCTTCCTCCTCGCCGCGGGCTTCTACCTCTGGAAGCAGGGAGCCGTCGTCGCGGCCGGCGACACCGACCGCGTCGCGCGCACGGCCCGGATCGCCGGCCCCATCTCGGTCTTCGTCTTCGGCCTCGGGCTCGCCTGCTTCGGGATCGCCGCGGCCGGCTGGAAGTACACGCTCTTCGCGGCACCCCCCGAGGAGCCCATCTCCGGCGAGTTCGCGGACATGCCGATGCTGGAGGCCAGCTTCATGTCCGGGCTGTACGTCCTCGTCGGCATCGGCGCCCTCCTCTTCCCGTTCGCGCTGCGCCGGCCCCGGACCTGGATGAGTCCCGTCATCGGCGTCGTCTGGGCACTGGCCGGGCTGGCCTTCCTGTTCTTCGGCGGGCTCAACTACTTCACCCACATCGGACTCATCGTCAACACGATGTGAGCCGCGCCGCGCCAGGGCCCGTGCTGGCAGCATGCTGCCGTCGTGCGGCAGCTGACTGCCGCACATCGGGGCCCCGGCCGCCCCCGCCGGCTGCCAGACTCGGCCGCGACGCTCCGGGCGCACCGCCCGGAGCGAGCGACGGACCTCCGCGGGGGCCGCGGAACGGGGGAGCAGCGCGAGATGAACGACGACAGGAACCGCAGGGGGGCCCGCACCGGGGTACGGGCACGGCGTACGGTCTTCGGCGCACTGGCCGCCGCATGCCTGGCGGCGGCCGTCGCCGGCGCCGGAGGGCTCGCCCCGTCCGACGCCGCGCAGGAGGGCACGCGCATCGCGGCGGTGGGCTACGACCCCCGTGTCTGCGATGTGAAGTGCGTGGCCAACGGCTGGCAGAAGGACGACCGGTAGGCCGGGGGCGGGCGGTTCAGATCCAGCCGCGCTCACGGGCGAGCAGCGCCGCGTGGGCGCGGTTCTCCGCGCCCAGGATCTGGAACAGGTCGGAGACGTGCCGCCGGTACGTGCGCAGGGACACCCCCAGCTTGCGGGCCCCCGCCTCGTCCTTGGCGACGGTGCACATCGCTTCGAGGACCCGCAGCTGGAGCGGTGTGACCCCGGCCGTCGCGTCCTGCGGCGTCTGCCCGGCGGTGGTCTCGAAGTCCTCCGCCGCCTCCCAGAGCCGTTCGAAGTTGTTGATGATCGTCGTGACGATCCCGCGTTCGCGCGAACAGAGCGCGCCCGCGGCGGTGTCCGAGGGGTCGATCGGCACCAGCGCGGTGTGCCGGTCGTAGATCAGGATCAGCTCGTCCAGGGTGTCCAGGACCCGGATCCGCGCCCCCGCCGCGTGCAGCTCGCGCAGATAGGACAGGGTGAGCGGGTCCGCGAGCGCCGAGGCCCGGACCAGATTGCGGATGACCACGCCCCGGCGCAGGCACCTCAGGTCGAGCGGGCGCGCGTGGGCGATGTTCTCCGGTGTCAGGGCGTCGTAGGGCTCCGCCGACTGGACCTCCGAGCGGGCGAAGAAGGAGAGTTCGTCGAGCCGGGTGCGGATGTCCGCGATCTCGGTGAGGCGCTCGGTCGGCCCGTCCGCCGCCCCGGACTCCCGGGCCGGGGACTCGCCGGCCAGCGAGTCGATGACCGGTTGCAGCCGCGAGAGCATGCGGATGCTCTCGTACAGCTCCTCGAGGCGCTGCTCGGCCAGGCGCCCCACGACGGACTCGGGGGAGCGGGCCCACACCCGCCCGTCCTCCTCCTTGAGCAGCCGCAGCTCGCACAGGCGCCGCAGCGCGTCCTCGGTCTCCTCGGGCGCGCAGCGCAACAGGATGTGCACGTCGTCCAGTTCGGCGCCCGGATTGCGCAGCAGATGCCGGTAGACGTCCTCCTCGGCCTCCGTCAGCCCCAGGATCTGCATGGTGTGCGCGAACAACGCCGACGCCCTTCCCCCGTGAGCCGCGCTCCGGTGGGGCCGCGCGGTCCGGGGGAGTGTAGAGCGCGAGCGCACGGGCGGTAAAGGGGCGCCCGTACAGGGGAGTTGGGCAGGGACCTGCTACGCGTCCGGGTGCGCGGCCAGCACGGTCAGCGACCAGCGGACGCCCTCGGGGGCGTCGACCGACAGCCCGTACTCCTCGTCGCCCAGCACGCCCGCCTCGAACTGGTTCCTCGACTCGGTGACGGCCGGCCACTGGTCGCCGCACGGCACGTCGAAGGTCGGCTCGGGCGTCATCGCGACGGTCACGGAGCCCTCGCCCCGGCAGTCGACGTAGATCCAGTGCTCCCGCCCGCCGTCGGCCCGGAACGAGCCCAGGTCCTTCCTCCCGGTGCCCGGCCGGGCGGTGAGCACGACCCGGCACGGCTCGGGGTCGCTCTCCCCGCACGGTCCGGAGCGCGGCACCCGCACCTCGGCGGCGGGAGCCGGCGCCTTCGACGCCCCGGCGCGCGCGGCCGTCCGAGGGCCGGGGTCCGCGCCGCACGCGGCGGCCAGCAGCACGGCGCCGCAGGCGAGCAGCGCACGCACCGGACGGGCCGGTGGCACGAACCGTGGGGTCCCCCGCATGATTCCTTCTCTTCTCGTCCGCATCGGTACTCCGCCTCACGTTCGGGGACGGGTGCCGGCCGGCCGCACGGGAAACGGCCGGCCGGCACCGGGATCAGGTGCGTCAGCGGGAGACGACGGTGAACTTCCACCCGTTCTCGTGGGTGGGGGCCCAGGCGCTGTAGCCGCTCGCCAGGGTCGTCGTGGAGCAGTTGCCGTTCACCCGGTAGTAGCGCCAGTTGAACTTCTTGCCGAACGAGCCGTAGCGGGACTGGAGGTACTTGCCGGACGGGATGTTCTTGGTCACCTTGTGCCCGACCGTGACGGTCGAGGTCTTGGTGACCGAGGCCCCGGTGGTGACCTTGGCCTGGGCGATCACACCGCCGACGCTCGCCTCGCCGCTCACGGAGAAGGAGTACTTCAGCGAGCCGCTCTTCTTCACGGACACGGTCACCTTCCCCGGGCCCTTGCCGTCCTTGAACCGCGCCGAGGCGATCGAGTGGTGGACGGTCTTGACCGAGGTGACCGAGTAGTTGCGCTCGGTGGGGCAGCCGGTGGCGACCCGGCCGGTGGCGGCCGCGGGGGTTGCCGCGAGCAGGCCGCCCAGCAGGACGACCCCCGTTCCGACGGCGGTGGCGCGAGCGGTGAACTGTCGGGTGGACATGGTGGACTCCTCGTCCTCGGCGCGCGGAGCGCGCACGGGCTCGTCGTGGATGACCCGCGCCTGTGGGCCGGCTGTGAGCCGTCGTCCCCGGCGGGCAGCGCCAACGATGGCAGGACGCGAAGGGCGTCAGGGGGGTCCGGCCGTGCACCAAGTGGCCAGGAACTGGCAGCATCCTGTCGCCCCGTCAGGAAGCCGGACGCCCTTCCCGGGCGTCGTGGGGCGTCCCCGGGGTCAGCCCCGCTTCCGCCCCGTCCCGCGCACCGCCCGCCCCGCCAGCACCTGGGTCCGGCGGCCGTCCTCGATGACGAAGCGGCCGTCGACGAGGACGTGCGGGATGCCGGTGGGGCGGGTGCGCGGGGCGTCGAAGGTGGAGCCGGCGGCCACCGTGTCCGGATCGAAGAGGACCAGGTCGGCCCGGTAGCCCTCGCGGACGTATCCGCGGTCGGGCAGGCGCAGCCGGGCGGCCGGGCGGGAGGTGAGGTGGGCGACGCACTCCTCCAGGGAGAGGACGCCCAGCTCCCGTACGTACCGGCCCAGGTACTCGGGGAAGGTGCCGTAGGCGCGGGGGTGCGGTTTGGCGCCCTGGAGGATGCCGTCGCTGCCGCCGGTGTGGACGCGGTGGCGCATGATCCGGCGGACGTTCTCCTCGTGGCCCACGTGCTGGAGGATCGTCGTCCCGAGCCGGTCGCCCAGCAGCAGCCGGCGCGCGGTCGTCCAGGGCTCCTCGCCGCGCAGCCGGGCCGATGCGGCGACCGTGCGGCCGACCTCGCCGGCGAGCGCCGGATCGCTGACGCCGGAGATCTCGATGGTGCCCCACTCGATGGGCACCCCGTGGCAGCCGTCCGAGCCCACCACCTCCAGGTCGTGGCGGATGCGTGCGGCGGTCTCCTCGTCGGCCAGCCGGGTCAGGACGGCCCCGGGCCCGCCCTCGCCCGCCCAGCTCGGCAGCATCGCGACCAGGGTCGTGGAGCCGGGGGTGTACGGGTAGGTGTCGAGGGAGATGTCGGCGCCCTCGTCCAGGGCCCGGTCCAGGAGCGCGAGGAGTTCCGGCGCGCGGCCCTCGTTCACCCCGAAGTTCATCGTGGCGTGGGCGAGGTGCAGGGCGCAGCCCGCGGCGCGGGTGAGCCGCACCATCTCCTCGTACGCCTCCAGCGCCCCGGCGCCGTACGAGCGGTGGTGCGGGCAGTAGTAGCCGCCGTAGGAGGCCACCACCCGGCACAGGGCGGTGAGTTCGGCGTCGTCCGCGTACATGCCGGGGGTGTAGGTCAGTCCGGAGGACATGCCGACGGCGCCCTCGGCCATGCCCCGGGCCACCAGCTCCCGCATCCGGTCCAGTTCGGCGGCGGTGGCCGGGCGGTCCTCCCAGCCGAGCGCGTACATCCGGACCGTGCCCTGCGGGACCAGATAGGCGGCGTTGACGGCGATGCCCTGCCCGCCGAAGTTGCGGTCCAGGCGGTCGAGGTACTCGCCGACGGTGGACCAGTCGAAGTCGATGTCCTCGCCGTCGCCGTTCCAGCCGGTGATGGCGCGCCGCACCTCGGCGCGGGTGCGGTCGTCGACGGGGGCGTACGACAGGCCGTCCTGGCCGAGGACTTCCAGGGTGACGCCCTGGGCCGCCTTGGCGCTGTGGTCGGGGTCGCGGAGCAGCGCCAGGTCGCTGTGGGCGTGCATGTCGACGAAGCCGGGGGAGAGGGCGAGCCCGGAGGCGTCCAGGACGCGGGGCGCCGTCGGCCGGGGGCCGGGCGCGCCGGCCCGGTGGATCTCCGCGATCCGGCCGCCGGACAGGGCCACATCGGCGCGGTAGGAGGGGGTGGCGGTGCCGTCGACGACGCGGGCGTCGCGGATGACCAGGTCCATGGGGTGCCTTTCGGCGGGTCCGGGGCGGCCGGGGCGGTGCTTTCGGACCCGCCCCGGGCCCGGACCCGGGCTCGTCGATGGGCTCAGAAGTACGTGCGGACGTAGTCCGTGACGGTGCCGTCCGCCTCCACCAGCGGGATCAGCTGCCACTTGTCGAAGCTGGTGCAGGGATGCGACAGGCCCAGGCCCACCCAGTCCCCGACCTCCAGCTCCGCCCCGGCCCCGGTCCGCAGCCAGGTGTGCTGGTCGGACAGGCCGGTGACCTCGATGTCCGCGGCCGGGCGCACCGAGCCGTCCCGCCCGGACCGGACGACCTGCGCCTCGGGCAGGTCCAGGTCGTGCGCCGCGTCGCGCTTGCCCGCGTTCAGGAAGGCCTGGCCGGCGTCGGGGCGGGAGACGACCTGGGCCCAGAGCCGGAACGCCGGCCGCAGCGCGCCCTCGTCGGGGACCCGGTTGAAGGGGGTGAGCCGGCGGTAGTGCCCGTCGTCGTGCGAGACGTACGCCCCCGAGCGCAGCAGCTTCAGCACCGGGCGGGAGAGCGCGGGGATCCCGGCGAACACGTCCGCGACCGCGTCGAACCAGGCACTGCCGCCCGCGCTGACGACGACCGGCTCGCCCTCGCCCAGCCCGGCGAAGCGCCCCGCCGCGTCGAACTCCGCGGCCAGCGCGACCAGCCGGCCGAGCCACGCCCGCACCCGCTCGCCGGTGGCCTGCGGGACCTCGCCCTCGTACCCGGCCACCCCCACCAGGCGCAGCGTCCCGGCCGCCGCCACCGCGTCCGCGACGGCCGCGCAGCCGGCCTCGGTACGGACGCCGGTGCGGGCCCCCTCGCCCGCGCCCAGCTCCACGACGACGTCCACGGGGCGGGCGGCGCCCGCCGCGCGCAGCGCCTCGTCCATCAGCTCCACGCCGCGCACCGAGTCGACGTAGCAGACGAAGGCGAAGTCCGGATCGGCGTCCAGCTCTCCGGCGAGCCAGCGCAGCGCGGCCGCGTCGACCAGCTCGTTGGCGAGGAAGATCTGCTGGACCCCGAATGCCCGGCAGACGCGCGCCTGGTGCGGGACGGCCACGGTGATGCCCCAGGCGCCGTGCTCCAGCTGGCGGGCGAAGAGCCCCGGGGCCATCGAGGTCTTGCCGTGCGGGGCGAACGCGAGGCCGTGGCGCTCGGCGTACGTCTCCAGCAGTTCGAGGTTGTGCGCGACCGACTCGGCCGACAGCGCGAGCACCGGGGTGGTGAACCCGCCCGTGAACAGGTTCCGCCGCTCGGCGGCCAGCGCGCCGACGGTGAGCCCCCCGGCGTCGGGCGGCAGTCCCTTGAACCGGTGGTCGACCGGCTCGTCGGCGAGCCCGGCGAGTCCGGGACGTCCGGTCACGGGGTGCTCGACAGCCATGGGGCCTCCTCGGCCGAAGTGGGTCCTGCGCAGAACCCGTACGGGCGATGCCCCGCCCGCACGAGTGGATTGCAGCATATGCAATGCCCATTGCGTATATCGCTCAGGGCTGTCTAACATCCGAGCCGATACCCGGTCAATGCCGCGACCGGTGGAGCCCGCCCGACCCCGAGGAGCCCGCGTGCCCGGAACCCCGGCCAGGACCGACGCCGCCACGGCCCCCGACGTCGTGTGCCTCGGCGAGTCCATGGTGACGTTCCTGCCCTCGCGACCGGGCCGCCTCGCCGACGTCCCCTCCTTCGGGCGCGGGATCGGCGGCGCCGAGTCCAACGTCGCCTGCGCGCTCGCCGCCGCCGGACACCGCGCCGCCTGGGTCAGCCGGGTCGGCGCCGACGGCTTCGGCGACCACCTCGTCGACACCGTCGCCGGCTACGGGGTCGACACCTCCGCCGTGGAGCGCGACCCCGCCCGGCCCACCGGCATCTACTTCCGCACCGCGACGGACCGCGCCACGGACGTCCACGAGGTGGCCTACTACCGGGCCGGCTCCGCCGCCTCCGCCATGTCCCCGGACAACGTCCCGCACGCGGCGCTGTCGGCCGGCCGCATCCTGCACCTGTCCGGCATCACCGCCGCGCTCTCCGACAGCTGCCTGGACCTGCTGCGCGCGCTGACCGCCCCGCGCCCCGGCCGCCCGCTCGTCTCCTTCGACGTCAACCACCGGCCCGGACTGTGGCGCGGCCACACCCGCTCGCCCGGGGTCCTGCTGGAGCTGGCCCGCCGCGCCGACCTCGTCTTCGTCGGCGAGGACGAGGCCGAGGAGGCCTGGGGCCTGCACGGCACGGCGGCCCTGTGCGCCGCGCTCCCCGAACCGCGGGTCCTCGTCGTCAAACACGGCGCCCAGGGCGCCACGGTCGTCTCCCGCACCGGCGGCGGCGAGACCGTGACCCATGTCCCCGCCCTGCGGGTCGACGTCGTCGCCCCCGTCGGCGCCGGAGACGCCTTCGCCGCCGGCTTCCTCTCCGCCACCCTGCGCGGACTGCCCGACCGCGAACGGGCCCGGCACGGCCATCTGATGGCCGCCG
Organism: Streptomyces sp. NPDC024555; assembly: GCF_055559335.1. Taxonomy (NCBI): domain Bacteria; kingdom Bacillati; phylum Actinomycetota; class Actinomycetes; order Kitasatosporales; family Streptomycetaceae; genus Streptomyces; species Streptomyces sp. NPDC024555. Next base: position 57,878 of record NZ_JBVHKV010000009.1, on the reverse strand, counting down.
CCGTCCTCACCGTCCCCGGGGACCTCACCGACCCGCCCGCCCGCCACCGCGCCGACCGGCTGGCCGCCCTCGACGACGCCGCCTGGGGGAGACTGCGTCTCGGCCCCGGGTGGACGGGGGACGACCAGGAGGTACGTACGCCATGAGCCAGACCGTCGACCGGGCGCTGAGCATCCTGCCCCTGCTCGCCCAGGGGCCCGCCGACCTCGGACAGGTCGCCGACCGGCTCGGCGTCCACAAGTCCACCGCCCTGCGGCTGCTGCGCACCCTCCACGACCACGGGCTCGTCTACCGCCAGGACGACCAGCGCTACCGCCTCGGCGCCCGGCTCTTCGCCCTCGCCCAGGAGGCCGTCGAGAACCTCGACGTACGCGAGATCGCCCACCCGCACCTCGTCGCCCTCAACGCGGACTGCGGACACACCGTCCACCTCGCCGTGTACGAGGAGAACGAGGTCCTCTACATCGACAAGGTCGAGAGCCGCTACCCCGTACGGATGTACTCGCGCATCGGCAAACCCGTCGCGATCACCGTCGCCGCCGTCGCCAAACTGCTCCTGGCCGACCTCTCCGAACCGGAGCGGCGGGCCGTCGCCGAACGGCTCGACTACCCCATGTACACGTCCCGTTCGACCCCCGGTCCCGGCGCCTTCCTCAAGGAGCTGGCCACCGTGCGCGAACAGGGATGGGCCACCGACCTCGGCGGCCACGAGGAGTCCATCAACTGCGTGGGCGCCCCCGTCCGCGGCGCCGACGGGCGCGTCGTCGCCGCGATGTCGGTCTCCGCGCCGAACGTGGTCGTCACGGCCGAGGAACTCCTCACCCTGCTCCCCCTGGTCCGGCGCACCGCCGACACCATCAGCCGGGAGTACTCCGGCACCACCCGACCCAAGAGAGTCTGATCAGCGATGACCGACAAGACCGCCCTCACCCCGAGCACCCACACCACCCCGCCGGCGAAGTTCTCGCACGGCGTGCGGAAGGGGAACATCCTCCAGGTCGCCGGACAGGTCGGCTTCCTGCCCGCCGTCGAGGGCCAGGCCCCGACCCCGGCCGGCCCCACCCTGCGCGAGCAGACCCTCCAGACCTTCGCCAACGTCAAGGCGATCCTGGAGGAGGGCGGCGCGAGCTGGGACGACGTGATGATGATGCGCGTCTACCTCACCGACGTGGACCACTTCGCCGAGATGAACGAGATCTACAACGCCTACTTCGCCGAGCAGGACCTGAAGCAGGCCCCGGCCGCCCGCACGACGGTCTACGTCGGCCTGCCCAAGGGCCTGCTCATCGAGATCGACGCCCTCGCGGTCCTCGGCTGACCCGCACCGGACGGACCCGGCACGGCGCCCCCTGACAGGCGCCGTGCCGGGTCCTTCTTCCTGCGGGGCCCGCGCGGGCTACGCGGCCGAGGCGCAGATGATGCTCCGGCCCTGGTTCACCGGCCAGTACCAGAACTGCTCGCCCCGCCCCGCCGGACACGTCCAGTTCTCCCCGGCCTTCGGCGCCCGGTAGAAGCCGGTGATGCGCAGGATGGACTGCCCGGCCTTCGGAACGGTGGACGCGTTGCAGTTCCACACCACGGTCAGGTCCGCGTTGGTCGCGCCCCGGACCTTCGCGGGGAAGCACTGACCCACCTGGTACACCCGGTCCAGGCAGAGCGTCCGCGTGATCCCGTCGTCGCCGGACCGGCTCCACCAGGTGAACCCCGCGCCCGTGTCGCACGAGGCCGAGGCGCCGTCCCGGGTGCTGACCCGGTTGACGTGCATGTACGCGTTCGAGGCGCGGCAGCCGACCCGGATCGGGCGGTCGGCGCTCATGTTGTCGTGCCCGTCGTTGTACACGTTCAGACAGTCCCCGGCCCGCACCGCCGCGAACGCCCGGTCGGTGGCGTCCGGGGTGGGCGTCGGCGTGGGGGTCGGCGTCGGCGTGGGCGTCGGCTCCTCCGTCTCCTCGTCGTCCGCGGAATCGTCCGGGGAGTCGTCCGTCGAGCCCGTGGTGCTCCCGGCGCTGTCCGTATCGGTATCGGTGTCGCTGTCGTCCGTGTGGGTGCCGAGGCCGCCCGAGGCGACGGAGCCCGCACTGCTGCCCCCGGACGAACTCCCGCCCCCCGAACCGCTCGTCGTCTCCCACGGGTGCCAGACCAGCAGGGCGACGACGAGCCCGACCGCCACCAGCCACCCCAGCGCCGTCGAACCGCCGGAGGACCCCGGCGAGGACGGCGTGCCCGGGGCCGCCGGACGTCCGGACCCGGACGAGGACGGTGTGCCACCGGACGACGACGGCGACGACGCACGGGCCTGGGCCCGCGCCGCCCGGCGCCGCGCCTCCTGCTCGGCCCGCTCCCGCGCCGCCCGCTGGCGCTCGGCCTCCTCCCGGGCGGCCCGCTCCCGCGCCTCCCGCGCCCGCTCGGCCCGCTCCCGCTCAAGGCGCTCCCGCTCCGCCCGCCGCTGGGCGCGCTCGCGCTCGGCCCGTTCGTGCTCCTGCGCCGCGCGCTCCCGCTCACGCCGGGCGCGGTCGGCCTCGGCGCGCTGGGCGGCCAGCCGCTCGGCCTCCTGGCGGGCCGCCTCCGCCCGCTCGGCCTCGGCCCGCTCCTGCTCGGCCTGCTCCGCCCGCCGCTGCTCGGCCAGTTCGGCCAGGGCGGCCATCTCCCGGCGCGCCCGGTCGGTGCGCGTGCGCTCCTTGCGGGCCCGGTCCCGGGCCGCGCGGGCCAGCCGCTCCGGCGGGTAGACGAGCGTGGGCGGGGGCGGCGCGGCACCCACCCGGGTGGGCCCGGGGACGGTCGCCGCCGTGGGTGCGCCGCCGCCCGCCGCCGGGCCGCCCGCCAGCTCCAGGCCCTGGGCGGCGTACGTACCGATCAGCTCGGTCCAGCGCGGCGGCAGCCACCGCGTCCCGCTGTGCGAGGCCGGCAGATGGGCCTGGTCGCGGCGGAAGCGGGTGAGCAGGTCCGCCGGGGTCGGACGGCCCTTCGGATCGACGGCCAGACAGGGCCGGATGGTCGCCACCAGCTCCTTGGGGAGCCCGGTGAGGTCGAGTTCGCCGCGCTGCACCCGGGCCAGCAGCCGCAGGGTGTCGCCGTCGGCCCGGTAGGGCGGGCGCCCGGTGGCGAGCAGGAACAGCGTGGCGCCCAGCGAGTAGACGTCGGACGCCGCCGTCGAGGCCTCGCCGCGCGCCTGCTCGGGCGAGGTGAACGCGATGGTGCCGAGGGTGAGCCCGGTGAGGGTGAGGTCGCTGGCGTGCGAGATGCCGAAGTCGATGACCCGGGGGCCGTCCAGCGGCAGCAGCACGTTCTGCGGCTTCACATCGCGGTGGACGATGCCCTCGCCGTGCAGGGTGACCAGGGCCTGGGCCGTACCGGCGGCGATCCAGCGGACGGCGGAGGCGGGCAGCACCCCGCAGGAGCGCACCAGCTCGGAGAGCGGCGGGGCCGCGATGTAGTCGATGGCCATCCAGGGCCGTTCGGCGTCCGGATCGGCGTCCCGCACCCGGGCGGTGAACGCGCTGTCCACGCGCTGCGCGAGCGCGACCTCGCGGGCGAAGCGGCGCCGGTCGACGTCGCCGACGGTGCCCTCGGCCAGCAGCGTCTTCACGGCGACGAGCCCGCGCCCGCCGGGCCGCGCACGGGCCAGATAGATGCGCCCCATGCCGCCGGACGCCAGCCGTCCGATCAGCCGGTACGGTCCGAGCGTCGCCGGATCGTCCCCGCCCAGCGCCTGAACTCGCGCCCCGGCCATGTCACTTACCCCCTGTCCGCACCACCCTCGGGCCCCACAAAGGTGCCACGCGTGCGCCCGAACAGCCATCGAACCGGCCCGTCCCGGACACACTGTTGCGCGTCCGGGACAGGGCCGGTACGGACCGCGGGACCCCGGACATGCAGCAGCGCCACCGGGGGAGCGGCGGCGCTGCTGGTCAGAGGTGGTCCGGGGCGCCGGGGGCGCCGGCCGGCCGGTGGCCGGGGGAGGTGACGCGGGGACGCGCGGTCCGCGCCCCCGCGTCACACACCTGCTACGGGAGGCCGTGGACCTTCGGGGCGACCGCGTTCGACCAGGCGTTGCCCGCCGTGGCGTCCCAGTTGGTCGACCAGGTCATCGCACCGCGCAGACCCGGGTAGGTCTTCGACGGCTTGAAGGTGCCGCAGTTGGTGCCCGCCGTCAGGCAGTCCAGGGCCGCGTTGACGACCGAGGGGGCCACGTAGCCGCTGCCCGCGCCGCGGGTGGAGGCGGGGACGCCGATCCCGACCTGCGAGGGGTCGAGGCCGCCTTCCAGCTGGATGCAGGCGAGCCCGGTGAGGAAGTCCACCGAACCCTGCGAGTAGACCTTGCCGTCGCAGCCGAGCATCGCGCCGCTGTTGTAGTACTGGGTGTTGACGACGGTCAGGATGTCCTTGATGTTGAGCGCCGTCTTGAAGTACTCGGTGCCCGTCGACTGCATGTCGAGGGTCTGCGGGGCCATCGTGATGACGAGGCCGGAGCCCGCCTTCTGCGACAGCGAACGCAGCGCCTTCGTCATGTACGTGGAGTTGATGCCGTTCTCCAGGTCGATGTCGACCCCGGTGAAGCCGTACTCCTGCATGAGCGAGTAGACGGAGTTGGCGAAGTTGGTGGCGGAGGCGTCGCTGTTGACCGCGACGGACCCCTTCTCACCGCCGACCGAGATGATGACGTTCTTCCCGGCGGCCTTCTTCGCGGCGACGTCGGCCTTGAACTGGTCGACGGTGTAGCCGTTCAGGCCGGCCGAGTCCAGGTTGAAGGCGACGGTGCCCGGCGTGGACGTGGCGTCGGCGAAGGAGACCGCGATGATGTCGTAGTTCGCGGGCACGTCGCTGAGCTTCTGCACGGTCGCGCCGTTGTTGAAGTTCTGCCAGTAGCCGGTGACGGCGTGCTTCGGCACGGTGGTGCCGGGGTTCGGGTTGCCGCCGCCGTCCTTGGCCGTACGGCCTGTGACCGTCGCGGACTTGACGGACTCGCCGGCCGCGTTGGTCGCGGTGACCGCGAACTGGTACGCGGTGTCGGCCGCGAGGCCCGTGATCGTGGCCGAGGTCCCGGTGGAGGTGGTGGCCTTCACCCCGTCCTTGTAGACGGTGTAGCTCGTCGCGCCGGAGACGGAGTTCCAGGTCAGGCCGAGCGAGGAGGTGGTCGCCGCGCCGACGGCGAGACCCGCGGGGGCCCCGGGGATCGACGGACCCGGGTCCGTGCCGCCGCCGCCGTCGGGGCCGGTCACCGAGATGTCGTCGGCCAGATAGGCGGCCTGCCCGTACCAGCCGTGCGTGTACACGGTGACGGAGGTGGTGCTGGGCCCGGTGGTGAAGCTGGTGGAGAGCTTCGTCCAGCTGCTGGAGCCGGGGGACCACGTCGCCACGTCGGTGGTGCCGGTGCCGCCGGCACCCAGGTACGCGTAGCCGCCCTGGACCCATCCGCTCAGCGCATAGGTCGAGTTGGGCTTCACGGCCACGGTCTGGGTGCACTTGGCGTTGTCCTGGCCGGCCGGGGTGGCCTGGAGGGCCGCGGTGCCACCGTGCACGGGGGAGGAGACGGTGGTGCCGGAGCCGCCGGAACAGGTCCAGTTGGCGAGGCCGGACTCGAAGCCGGCGTTCTTGGCGACGTTGACGTCCGCGGCCTGGGCGCTGCCGACGAGGCCGGTGAGGGTCAGGGCGCCGGCGGCCACCACGGCCATGGCGGAGCCGAGGAGCGGACGGGTGTGCCGTCTGCGGTGGAGCGGCGCGCTGGGTGCCGGGGAACGTTCCACTTGCTGCCTCCGTGGGGGAGTCGGGGGGAAGACGGGGATGTGGGGAGGGGAGCGACACGGGGGTGTCGGGGGTGTGGAATCGAGGAACGGTGGCCACCGCTGGGCGCTAAAACTGGTCCAGACCAATCAAGTTGTCAAGACCTCTGGCAGTGATGGCTCGCAACGTGCGTGGTGGGAAGGGGTGCGGGCGGCTCGCGACGGGTGCGCGTGGGAGCGCGACCGGGCACCCCGTGCGACCGCGGCGGACATCCCGGCCGGATGCGGATCCGATCCCGGGTCCGCGCTCTGGGCCCGGGGGCCCCAATCAGGGCCCAGAGTTCACCTTGGGCCCACCCGCCCCGGAAGGGCCCCGGGAATGAAAGCGCTCACGCGCGCCTGACGTGCGCGGAAGCCGAATGGATCATGAATTGCCTTGGTGGGCACGACTAAGCCGCTGAATCGTACGGAATTTAACAACAAGCCACTTGGGTCGATTTGTCATGCGAACGCCCCGGCGTGAGTGGGTGAGCCCCACCTCACTGGGCCCTGAAGGGTGTTCTCTGCCTCCCCGTACGTGGATAAAGTGCAGAGGTAGGGGTGCCCGAACGAGGAGCACAAGGCAGGACGATTGCGGCCGGCTGTACGCGGCGGCCGGAAGCCGAACGGGGAACAGCGTGCCGACAGCAATAGCAGTGACCAGTGCTGACCTCGTGCTGCCGCCGACCGATCAGCAGACACCCACGGCCGTCGTGCTGCGCGCTCCCGACGAGCAGCCGCTCGAACAGGCCATCAGTGATATGCACATGCTGCTTGAGCAGCACGGATACGTCATCGCGGTCTATCCGGCCAGCATCGCGCCCACGCACGAACGGCGGCTGCACACCATCCGGTCCGTGCTGGAAAGCGACCGTATCGCCCTGCTCAAGGTGGATCTGCCCCCCTTGGGCGTTGCTGTGCTGGTGCGTCAGTTGCGGCAGTTGTCCATCTGTGACTTCAGTGCCGGAGTTGTCGCCTCCGCCGCGCGGCTGCTCTCCCACTACATCTACTCGGGTGCGCTCCTCAACTCGGTCACCAAACTCGACCGGGTGCCCGTCAGCCTGAAGACCCATGCGAAGTCCTGGGTCCCGGGATCCCAGTTCGGGGTGGTCGCCAACCCGACCCCGCAGCTCATCAAGATCGGGAACGGTGATCTCACCGGACCCGAATTCGGCACCCATCTCCTGGTCGCCAAGGGGCAGTTGCAGTCCGACTGGGTGGCGAACACGATCGCACCGGCCTGGCAGGTCCAGGCAGTGCACGACGCCGCCCTGCCCGCGGAATCACCGCGCTGGTGGGGCACGTCGAAGATGATCGAATTCGCCGCGTTCCTGCCCGACATCTCCCTGATTTATCAGCTGGTTTCCTCGGTGCGCAGGGAGGTCTGCACCTGGTGCGGAAATGAGCTGATCGGCGACCGGTGCGGCCTGTGCTCGGCCCCGCTGAAGCCGCCGGAGAACCAAACGTACGGATCCGGTGTCCTGAACCAGGGAGCACCTATGCGCCAAGGCTCGTAGCCACCGCGGCGCCCGTGCCCCACCGGCGCGCCCGCGGCCCGGGAAACGGCGCGCCGCGCCGTTCCGCCCACGCTTTGCTCCACCCGCTCTGTCCGCTCATCGGCCCACGTCTCCCAACGAGGTTGCTCCGCTCATGAACTCACGGCAACGCCGCGGCGTCATCCTTCTCCTTCTCTCGGTCCTCTGTGCCTTCGGTGCGTTCGCCGGTGTGCTCTCCGTGATCAGTGATGTGAACTCGAAGGTCGGTCCGGAGGTGACTGCCTACCAGGTCAAAAACGACATAGCCCCGTACCGGCCCCTGGACCCCAGTCAGTTCGAGAAGGTCTCGATGCCGAAGCGCTGGCTGTCGAAGAACGCGGTCACCGACCTCTCGGTCCTCAACGGCAAGATCGCCGTCACCAACCTCCGCAAGGGCTCGCTGCTCCAGGACGACATGCTCGTCAAGCGGCCCAAGCTGGAGAACGGCCAGCAGGAGATCGCCATCATGATCGACGCCGCCACCGGCGTCGCCGGCAAGATCCGGCCCGGCAACCTGGTCAACATCTACGCGACCTTCGCGGGCCAGACCGACAAGGACAAGCCGACCTCGCGCGTGATCGTCCCCAACGCCAAGGTCATCGACGTCGGCCAGCTCACCGCGCTGGAGCCCAAGGAGGACGACCGCAGCGGCCCGAAGCAGGCCGTGCCGATCACCTTCGCCCTCGACACCACCGACGCCCAGCGCGTCGCGTACGCCGAGTCCTTCGCAGAACACGTCCGTCTCGCCCTGCTGCCCGACGACAGCCCGACCACGCTCCGTCCGGGCGAGGGCAGCTACAACCTCGACGAAGACAAGAACAAGTGAGGACTGGATGAGCACGCGAATCCTCCCGGCGGTCGGTGACGCCGACGCCGCCCGATCCATCACCACGCTGCTCGCCCAGCTCCCCGACGCGGAGCCGGCCGGGCCGCTGGGTGATTCGACCTCCCTGCTCGACACCCTGGCCCGGCTCGCCTCCGAGTCCCTGGACGAGCTGCCCGAGGTCGTGCTGGTGCACGAGCGGATCGGTCCGGTTCCAGCCCTTGAGCTGATCCGGGAGGTGGCCCTGCGCTTTCCCGCGGTCGGGGTCGTGCTCGTCACCGCCGACGCGAGCCCCGGGCTCTTCTCGGCGGCCATGGACTCCGGCGCCCGCGGTCTGGTGGGCCTGCCCCTCTCGTACGAGGAGCTGGCCCAGCGCGTCCAGGCCGCCGCCGGCTGGTCCGTCGGCGTCCGCCGCCACCTCGGCCAGGGCCCCGAGGTCTTCACGGGGCCCGGCGGCACCGTCGTCACCGTCAGCGGCGCGAAGGGCGGCGTCGGCACCACCGTCACCGCCGTCCAGCTCGCCCTGGCGGCGGCGGCCTCCGGACACTCGGTGGCCCTCGCCGACCTCGACCTCCAGTCGGGGGACGTGGCGTCCTATCTGGACGTGCAGTTCCGCCGTTCCATCGTCGACCTCTCCACCATCCAGGACATCTCGCCCCGCGTGCTCCAGGACGCCCTCTTCATGCACGACAGCGGGCTCGCCCTGCTGCTCGCGCCGGCCGAGGGCGAGCGCGGCGAGGAGGTCAGCGACCGGGTCGTACGCCAGACCATCAGCGCCCTGCGCCACCGCTTCGAGATCGTGATCATCGACTGCGGTACGCAGATGAACTCGGCCAACGCCGCGGCGATCGAGATGGCCGACCGGACCCTGCTCATCACCACCCCGGACGTGATCACCGTCCGTGCGGCCAAGCGCATGGTCCGCCTCTGGGACCGTCTCCAGGTCCGCAAGGCCGAGGAGACCGTCACCGTGATCAACCGCTTCACCCGCAACACGGAGATCCAGCCGCCGCTCGTCGAGAAGATCACCGCCACCAAGGTGGCCCGGATCGCCGTCCCGGCGAACTTCAAGGAGCTCCAGGCGGTCGTCGACGCCGGCCGCATGCAGGACCTGGAGGCCAAATCCACCGTGAAGCAGGCCCTCTGGGGCCTCGCCGGAGATCTCGGTCTGGTGAAGAACGCCGAAGGCGCCGATAAACAGGGCAAGTTCAAGGGAGACCGGGGTTCGGTCGGCGGCCGGCGAGGCCGGTCGAAGTGAGCCCCGGAGGACGAAGCGATACGAAGCCGACCGATACGCACACGTGACGTCACCAGCGAAACGATGGGACCGAGGGGGACCGTTGAGCCATGACTCTTCTACGAACGGACCGGCCGCCGACCGCGGCGGACAGCGGTAGCGCGGGCATAGTTCCCGATACCGGTACGAAGCGGGGACGGAAGCGGGGGGACCGGGGGCAGAGCGCGATCGAGTTCGTCGGCACCCTGCCGGCCATCCTGGTCACCCTGGCCGTGATGTGGCAGGCCGGGCTGGTCTGCTACACGTGGATCCTCGCCGGCAACGCGGCGGACAAGGGCGTCAGAGCGGCCGCCGTCGCGGAGTACGGATCGTGGCAGGCCTGCCGGCAGGCGGCGCGCGAGGACGTTCCCGACGCCTGGGACGTCGTCGTCCAGGACTGCCAGACCGGCTTCAGCGGACTGGTGACCGCGAAGGTGAAGGTGAAGGTGCCGCTCCTCTTCCCCGGAGCCTTCGACCTGCCGTGGTCGGCGACCGGCGATGCCAAGGCCAAGAAGGAAACGGGGGGATTCGGATGGTGACCCGCACGATGAGCCACCCGATCGCCTCCGGGGCGATGGAGGGCCCGGCCTCCCGGTCCGCGCGCCAGCGCGGCCAGGCGGCCGTCGAGTACGTCGGCGTGCTGACCCTGCTCCTGATCGCCGCCATGGCCGTCGTCCAGCTCGGCGTCGCCGTCTACGCGAAGCAGCAGGCCAGCACGGCCGCGCGCGCGGGGGCCCGGGTGGAATCCGACAAGGGCCAGAGCGGACGCGGTGAACCGGTCGCCCTCGCGTCGCTGAGCAACTGGCTGAGGGACGACGTCGAGGACCTGCGTGTGGACAGGGGGTACGACTCGGTCTCCGTCAAGGTGAAGATCCACATTCCTTCGGTGGTGCCGATGTTCGACTTCGGCAACGTCGAGAAGCGCGTCACCATGCCTCGCGACCACCGCTGAACCGCACCACGCACCACACCAGGGAGTAGACGACATGAGCCTGCGGGCGCGCATCACCAGTCCCGAGCCGGCCAACGGGATGAGCGAAGAGAGCCGGCTGGTCCAGGTCTACCGCGCCAAGCTCCTGGAGGAGATCGACCTCGCCGAGATGTCCGTCCTCGCGGCGGCCGAGCGCAGGGCGCGGCTCGAACGCGTCCTGGGCCACATCATCAGCCGCGAGGGCCCGGTCCTCTCCCCGATGGAGCGCGCCCAGCTCATCCGCCGGGTCGTCGACGAGTCCCTCGGACTCGGCATCCTGGAACCCCTGCTCGAAGACGCCTCCATCAGCGAGATCATGGTCAACGGACCCGAACAGGTCTTCGTGGAGCGCGGCGGGCGCCTGGAGCTGCTCCCCATGCGCTTCTCGTCCAACGAGCAGCTGATGCAGACCATCGAACGCATCGTCTCCACGGTCAACCGCCGCGTGGACGAGGCGAACCCGATGGTCGACGCGCGTCTCCCGTCCGGCGAGCGTGTCAACGTGATCATCCCGCCGCTGTCGCTCAAGGGCCCGATCCTCACGATCCGACGGTTCCCCCGGGCGTTCACGCTCCAGGAGATGATCGGCCTCGGCTCGCTCGACGAGCACATGCTGATGCTGCTCGCCGGACTGGTGCGCGCCAAGTTCAACGTCATCGTCTCCGGCGCCACCGGTACCGGGAAGACGACGCTGCTCAACGCCCTGTCCGGACTGATCCCCAACGGCGAGCGCATCGTCACGATCGAGGACTCCGCCGAGCTCCAGCTCCAGCAGTCCCACGTGATCACCCTGGAGAGCCGTCCGGCCAACGTCGAGGGCAAGGGCCAGGTCACCATCCGCGACCTGGTCCGCAACTCCCTGCGTATGCGCCCCGACCGCATCATCGTCGGTGAGGTCCGTGGCGGCGAGACGCTCGACATGCTCCAGGCCATGTCCACCGGTCACGACGGTTCGCTCGCCACGGTCCACGCCAACAACGCCGAGGACGCGCTGATGCGTCTGCAGACCCTGGCGTCCATGTCCGAGGTCGAGATCCCGTTCGTCGCGATCCACGACCAGATCAACAGCGCCGTCGACGTCATCGTGCAGCTGACCCGTCACTCCGACGGATCGCGCCGCATCACCGAGATCGCCGTCGTCGACTCCCACGGGCGGGAGGACTACCGGATCATCTCGGTCTGCCGGTTCGCCGCACAGCCGATGGCGGCGGACGGCAGGATCTACGGGCAGTTCGAGTACTACCCGCTGCCCCGCCGGGTGGCCCAGCGCCTCTACGCCACCAGCGAGGCCATCCCGGCGGCCTTCGGCGTCGCCCAGTCGGAGGAGCAGCTCCAGATGCGCAAGTCCGTCGCCTGACCCCGCCGCCCCTCGCACCGTCCCCAGCCCGCCGCTCACTCAGAAGGCCTCGCCCGACATGGATAATCTTCCGCTCCTGACGATCGGCGTGACACTGTTCGCCGGTCTGTTCGCCGTGATTGGCGTGCACATCTTCACCTCGGGCAAAGCTCAGCAACAGGAACTCGTGGACCGGATGTCCCACACGGGACAGCTGACCATCGGCGGCCGCAGCCGGCGGTTCCGGGGCGTCGACCGGCGACTGCGCAAGACGGGGCTGGGCAAGCGCATCGAGCGCAAGATCGCGGCCACCGGCCTCGACCTCACCCCCGGCGAGTACTTCGTCTACGTGGTGGCGGCGCTGCTCGCCCTCTACTTCATCGTCGGATCGATCTTCGCCCCGTTCTTCGGCCTGCTGGCGGCCCTCATCGGCCTCTGGGGCGGCAACGCCTTCCTGAACTACCAGCGCGCCAAGCGCACCGAGGCCTTCATCAACCAGCTCCCCGAGCTGACCCGTGTGCTCGCCAACGCCACCCAGGCCGGTCTGGCGCTTCGTACCGCCATCAGCATGGCCGTGGACGAGCTCGACGAGCCGGCCCACGAGGAGCTCCAGCGAGTGGCCGACCGGCTCGCCGTCGGGCACTCCCTCGACGACGCCATGAACGAGCTCGTCGAGCGGCTGCCCTCGCGCGAGCTCACGGTGCTGGTCTCGACCCTCATCCTCTCGAACCGGGCCGGTGGCACCATCGTCTCCTCGCTGCGCAACCTCACGGGAACGCTGGAGGAGCGCAAGGAGACCCGCCGCGAGGTCACCACCCTGCTGTCCCAAGTGAAGGTGACGGCCGTGGCCGTTCCGATCCTCGGCATGGGCTTCCTGCTCATCATCAACGGCATGCGGGACGGCGCCCTCGACGACATGACGGGATCAACGGTCGGCCGTATCTCCGTGCTCATCGCGGCCGGGCTCTACGGCCTCGGATTCTTCTTCATCAACCGGCTCACCCGCGTGCGCATCTGACGGCCCGGACCCACACGGAGAGGACATCATGAACCTGCTGATAGCTGCCGTCTTCGGGCTCGCCGTCTACGGCGCCTTCCACGGCATCCGCATGTACCGCGCCGAGGCGAAACTCCCCGGCGACATCGAACTCGCCCTGGAGGTCGGCTCCACCCGCACGTCCGCCGCGGGCGGCCTGGCGGACCGCATGGGCATGCGCTACGCCCCCCGCGTCCTGTCCATGATGGGACCCAAGCGCGTCGACAAGATGCGCCGCAAGCTGGACATGGCCGGTAACCCCGGCGGTATGACCATCGACCGCTACGCGGCCCGCCGCGCGTTCTACGGCGGCCTCGGCGCCCTCGCGGCCCTGGCGATGCTGATGAACGGCCAGCCCGTTCTGGCGGTCATCCTTCTCGTCTACGGGTTCTTCTGGACGGACGTGCTCATCCGGTCCGCCATCATCCGGCGCAAGGACGACATCGACCGCACGCTCCCCGACTTCCTGGACGTCCTCGCGGTCGTCGTGTCGGCCGGTCTCGGCTTCCGCCAGGCCCTGGAGCGCGTCGCCGAGAAGTACCAGGGCCCCTGGGCCGACGAACTGCGCATCACCCTGCGCCAGATGGACATGGGTGTCAGCCGCCGCGAGGCGTTCGACCAGCTCCGCAAGCGCAACGAGTCCGAGCAGGTCTCGATGTTCGTCTCCGCCCTCCAGCAGGGCGAGGAGCTCGGCGCCCCCATCGTCGACACGCTGATCCAGATCGCCAACGACATGCGCCGCACCGACGCCCAGAACGCCCGGCGGAAGGCCGCGAAGGCCGTGCCGAAGGCGACGCTGATCGTCACCAGCTTCATGCTGCCGGGAACGATGATCCTCATCGCGGTCGGTTTCTACTACGCCGCCGACGTGAACGTCGGCGACGTCTTCGGCGGCTGACCGACGTACGGCCGGCCGAGGACCGGACCCGACGAGGAGGTGAGAGGAACAGATGGCCCCCCGCCCGAACGGACCCGCCCTGACCGGCGGTCCCGACGCACAGACCCCCGAGGACAACCCCGGTCATGTGCCGGCCCTGCCGATCCAGCTGAACGCCCTGCAGGCCCTGTGCCGCCAGCTCTTCGGATTCCGGCTCGCCATGACGCTGCTGGCCACCCCGTTCGCCCTGCGCGGTGTGCACGAGGAGTTCGGCAGCTGGCTCGTGGGCGCGGCCGTGCTGGTCACGGTGATGGTCTCCTACCTGCTGATGCGGGACTGGGAGCGCTTCGGCCCGGTGCTGCTCCGCCACCCCGCGCTGCTGGCGGTGGACATGCTCTTCGGCGCCATGCTGCTGTTCGCCGCGACGCCGGGTTCAACCCTCTCCTACGTCACCGTTTGCACCCCGCTGCTGGCCGGACTCGTCTACGGCTGGCGCGGTGGGGCCATCTTCGCCATCCTGCAGTCCCTGTTGCTGGCCGCCTCGTACGGTGTCAGCCGGGAGGCCGAGGCTGATGTCTCCGCCCTTCTCGTAGTGGGCCTCTGCATCATGGCCGGCGCCGTCGGCGCCTCCCTGCGGGGTCTGCTCCTCAGGTTCGGCGCCGCGTCCCAGGCACTGACGGAGACCCGGGCCCGGCTGGCCGTCAGCGGCGCGGTCGAGGAGGAGCGCGCGCGTCTCGCCCGCGAGATGCACGACTCCGTGGCCAAGACCCTGCACGGCCTGGCGATGGCGGCCGACGGTCTCGCCAGCACCGCCGACCGCATGGACCCCATGACGGTGAAGCACCAGGCGGAACTGGTGGCACGCTCCGCCCGCCGCGCGGCGGCCGAGTCCCGCGAACTCCTCTCCGACCTGCGGCGCGAGTCCGGTCTCGACGGCGGCGTGGACGTCCTGGACGAACTCAGCGCCCGCACCGCCGACTTCGAACGCCGCCACGGGGTCAAGGCCGTCTACCGCCGGATCGGCGACGGCGCCGTCCCCCTCATCCCGCACGCCGTCGCCCGGCACGCTCTCACCATCGCCAGCGAGGCCATGGAGAACGCCCAGCGCCACGCCCGCCCCAGCTATGTCGAGGTCTCGGCGGGACTGGTCCGCGACGTGGTGCGCATCAGCGTGTACGACGACGGCGACGGCCTGCCCCGGGGCACCTCACTGGACGACCTCCGCAAGGCCGGCCACTTCGGCCTCGTCGGCATGGTCGAGCGCGCCGCCTCCATCGGGGCGCGCATCCGCATCGGTCGCGGCAAGGCGGAGCGCGGCACCGAGGTCCGCCTCGATCTGTCGCTCGCCGCGATGAACCTGGCCCCTCCGGCCACCGCACCACCCCCGCCCCTGCTGCCGCAGGTCCCCGGACAGCCCGTGCGGCTCGACAACTGAATACGCGTAACCGCTCCAGACCGCCCCACAGTCCCCATCCTTGAGAGAGGAGGCCCGCACCATGCCGGACGAGATCTCCCGCAGCTCAGGAGAGCAGTGGACGCAGCAGCCGCATGTCTCGCAGCACACGTCCTCGCACTCCAGCCCGCTCAGCTCGCCCCCCACCGCCGGTGTCCCCGCACCCACCCCTTCAGGCGGTCTCCCGGCCTTCCCCGGCCCGGAAGCCATGCCCGCCGTACAGGCCCTCAGAGTGGTCGTCGCCGACGACAACCCGGTCGTACGGGCCGGTCTGACCGTGCTTCTGCAGGGCCGCGACGACATCGACGTGGTCGCCGAGGCCGGTGACGGCCGGCAGGCCTACGAGATGGCCGTCCAGCACCGGCCCGATGTCGTCCTGCTGGACGTCCGCATGCCCGGCGTCGACGGCATCTCCGCCCTGCCCCATCTGGTGCGGCTGGCCCCGGTGCTGATGATGACGTACAGCCGGGAGAGCGAGATCGTCCACGAGGCCCTGCGCCTGGGCGCGGGCGGCTATCTGGTGCACGGCGAGTTCACCGCCGACCAGCTGGTCGCCGCGGTCCGCGACATCAAGGACGGCCGGGCCCACTTCACCTACTCGGCCAGCAGCGCCCTGCTGGACTCCGTGCGCGGCGGAGGCCTCGGCCAGGACGGCCGGCCGCTGCCCGAGGGCCTGGGGACGGCCTTCACCGGCCCCGGCTACCGGCCCGCGCCCCAGGGCCATGTATCTGCACCCGCACACGACACGCACGGACCATGGCCTTCCCATGGGGGATCAAACCACCAGGTCGGGGCTGTGCGCGAGGAGTTGGGGGCGCGCGGATTCCCGCAAAAGGCTTCGCTTCCGCAACCATCTGTGGCACATTCTTCCCAGGGGGTTCCCGTTGCGGCCCCCCAGGGTGTGCCAGGAGATCTGAGTGAACGGGAGGTGGAAGTGATGGACCTGATCGCGTCGGGCATGACGAATCAGCAGATCGCGGCCACCTGCTTCATCAGTCAGAAGACCGTCAAGAACCACATCAACCGCATCTTCGCCAAGTTGAACGCCGGCAGCCGGGGCGAGGCCATCGCCGTCTGGCACCGGATGTCGTCCGGGGGGTCGACGAGGCATGGCTGAGCACACGATGGGCCCGAAGGCCCAACTGAGGGAGTGGGCCCGTAGTTGGGCCCGCAGGCCCATGCGAGTGGGTGTTGCCCCGGCGTACGTTTCTCATGTCGCCAGCGAGACCGGCCAGGAGGAAGCCGGAAGCGCGAACGACACGAAGACTTACGTATCAGCGTCGGCCGACTCCCGGTCGGCCGAACTCGGAGGGGAACACCATGTCGAACATCACCCTGAAGGCCGCCGCCGCCACCCAGACCTACATCAACGGCTGGAAGAACACCGCCGTGGACGCGATCAAGCGTCGCAGCGACAAGGGTCAGGGCGCGATCGAGTACGTCGGCATCACGATCCTCGTGGTGGCCATCGTCGTGGCGCTGCTCAACACCAACCTGGGCGACACCATCGCCGGCGCCTTCTCCGACGCGATCAACTCCGTGCTCGGCGGGTGATTCGTCGACTGAGGTCCGAGGCAGGGCAGGCCGCACCGCTGTACATCACAGCGGTGACGGGCCTGCTCTTCCTTGCGTTGATCTTCTTCACGTTCGGTGAGGCCGACGTCAAGCGCAACGGCGCGCAGAGCGCGGCGGACGCGTCCGCCCTCGCTGCGGCGAAGCAGTCGCGGAGCTTGATGCAGCTGGAACTGAAGGCGATGGTCATGGACAGGGTCTTCTACACCAAGGTGTTCAACACGCCGTTCGGCGGCAGCGGGATCGGTAATGGCTGCTGGAAGGCGTATGAGTTCGCCGAGCACAACAACGCCACCGTCGACAGCTGCAGCCCCCCGAGGACGGGGGACTGGGGCGCACGGGTCGATGTGCGGGGCAAGACCCCGATGACCGCGAAGCTCGTCTCGGGTGCGAAGGGCAAGCGCGCGAAGTCGCATGCCACGGCCGTCATCGAGTCCCGGTGCAAGTTCATCCCGAACCCGGACTGGACCTCGACGTCCATTGGCACGGTGATGTGCAGCAGCGGCCTGACCTGGGTGGTCAGCCCCAAGGCCCTGGCTTCCATGCCTGACATGCCCGACCTGTTCTCCGTACGCCTCGTCGAAGACTGACCACGATCACACGCAAAGGAAACTGGACCGATGGGTAATCCGCACATGAGGACCATGCGCCGTGCCGGGGGTGCCGCCGCTCTGGCTGCCACCCTGGCGCTCTCGCTGACCGCTTGCGGCAGTGACGACGGGAAGAAGCCGAAGGACGCCGCTTCCCAGGCATCCAACTCCCCGTCCGACAAGGGCGAAGGTGGCGGCGAGACCGTTCCGGACACGAGCACCGTGATGGTGACGTCGAAGAACGATGCCGGCATCGAGATGGCCATCAACTCGGCCAAGCGCGACAGTGGCGGATTCCTTACGGTCACCGGCCAGTTCAAGAACCCGACCGGGAAGACCTTCAGTATTCCGATCGGCTGGAACGGCAAGGAGGTTGCAGTCTCCCTCAAAGGGAGGTCCCTCGCGGACATGACCCTGGTGGACTCCGCTGGTAAGAAGCGGTACTACGTTCTGCGTGACACGGACAATCGAGCCCTGACCACCATCGACTACAACGTCTTCTTCAAGGCGGGGCAGACGATGACGTTCTTCGCCCAGTTCCCGGCCCCGCCGGAGTCCACCACCAAGGTCGAGCTCCAGTTCAACGGCTTCGCCCCCGCACCGATTGAGATCTCCTGATGAGCGCCGTCACCACCGGCGCCCGTCGGGCGTCCGCCCACCTCGCGGTCACGGTTCTGACGGGTGCGCTCGCCTTCGGGGTCATGGGTGCCCCGCAGGCGTTCGCGGACGACAGTCCGTACCCGTCGGCCTCGGCCGAGCCGCCGGTCAAGATCGATCCGAACGACTCCGATCTGAAGCTCCCCGAGGGCGCCACGCTCGCTCCCGCCAAGGTGCTCGACATCAAGTCGGTCATCGAGGACATGGGCGGGGAGGAGCGCCGCGAGGACACCAACTCGGACATCAAGTTCGCTCTCCAGGCCGAGGTCCTCTTCGGCAAGGACAGCGCCACACTGAGCGCTGCGGCCAACGGCCGGATCAACGAGATCGCCCAGGAGATCAAGAAGCAGGACGCCAAGAAGGTCCGGGTGTTCGGCTTCACGGACAACCTGGGCTCGTCCGCCCACGGTGACGTCCTCTCGAAGCAGCGTGCCGAGGCCGTGCACGGTGTGCTGCAGAAGGCGCTGTCCGGCAGCGGAATCTCCTTCGAGGTGAAGGGGTACGGCGAGCAGTACCCGATCGCCAGCAACGCCACCGAGGAGAGCCGCAAGAAGAACCGCCGCGTGGAGGTCTCCTTCGCGCGCGCGGAGGGCTCGAAGAGCTGAGCCACCGCTTCCGGCGCCCGGCCCCCGCGAGCTGATCGCGGGGGCCGGGCGTTTGTGCTGCGCACCGCGCCCCCCGCCCGGTCGGACGTGGGAAGGTCGAGCCCATGACCGAGAACTGGGCCTTCACCGACGGCGGACCGACGGTGCCGGCCGACGAGGCCGTTGCCGAACTGCGCCGCAGGACCGACGCCGGCGTACGCGAGTCGTGGCTCACCAGCACGGACGGGCGGAGCCTGGCCTTCGTCACCAACACCGAACGGGCCATGGTGATGCTCCTCGCGGGCCAGGGGGACCCGGGAGAACACGCCTCCGACCCGGCGGCCGGCGAGGAATGGAGCGACGGCTTCGTCCTCGCGAACGGCCAGGACGACGAGTACCCCGACACGGACACCGTCCCCGTGGACGAGGCGCACCGGATCGTCCACCACATCGTCGCCCACGGCCGCCCTCCCGCCGACGCGGCGTGGACGGTGGACCGCTGAGCCCGTACTGATGACCGCAAGAGGGATGTCCGGCGCCCTGGTCAGGGGCGCCGGACATCGCCTGTGCGCGCGGGATTGGTGGACCCCCCTGCAGTCCACCACTCCCGCTGCCGCTCGTGCCGGAAGGAGTTCCGGCCGGAACGGACGTGCGGTGGGTCAGGCCACCAGGCGGCTCCAGGTGCGGGCGTCGGCGATGCCGTCGGCGGGCAGGGAGCGGGTGGTCTGGAAACGGGTGACGCCGGTCCGGGTGGCGGGGCCGAAGTCGCCGTCGGTGTCCGTGGGGATGCCGTGGGCGGTGAGCTGGAGCTGGAGGGCCTCGACGGCGGTACCGGAGTCGCCCTGGCGGGCGGGGGAGGCGAGCTGGTTCCAGGTCTGGAGGCCGGCGACACCGTCGGGGGTGGCGTGCTCCGTGTCCTGGAAGGCGTACACCGCGGCCTCGGTCGAGGGGCCGTAGTCGCCGTCCGCCGTGAGGGCGGCGCCGCGGGTGTTGAGGAGGAGCTGGAGGGTGCGGACGCCTTCGCCGCTGTCCCCGGAGGACAGGACCGGCCACAGCGGCGGGGTCGGGTCGCCGCCGATCCGGGCCGCGACGTCCTGGCGGAGCTGGGGCAGCAGGGCGTAGAGGCGGTCCCCGGGGCACAGGGTGCTGTTGAAGTCGCGGTGCCCGTAGATCTGGTACGCGGGCAGCCCGTACTGACGGCACACCAGCTCGCACAGGTCCACGAGCGCCGCGTACTGCGCGCCGCGCGGGTCGACCGTGGAGTAGCTGCCCTCGTTCTCGATGCCGATGGCCACCGTGTTCTGCCCGGTGCAGTGCGCCGACTCCACCTGCCGGGTCCCGGCGGTCAGGGCGGCGAGGCTGCCGTGCCGGCCCTCCATCACGTACGCGCCCCGGCTGATCGTGAAGTGCTGGCCGGTGTCGGTCCACTGCTCCACGTCCATCTGGTACGCCTGCATGGACCGGGCCAGTTCGAAGGCGTGGGCCTGCGAGTAGTCCGTGACGTTCGGGTCCGCGGTGTGGTGGACGATGATCTTCTGGGGCGGGGTGGGGAGCAGATTGACGGGGCTGCTCGGCGGCCTCGCGCCCCAGGTCGCGCAGTCCGCGATCACCGGGCCGGACGCGGCGCGCGCCCGGTCCGGTGCCACGAACGGCAGCAGGACCGCGGCCCCCGCCGCGAATGTTCCGGTGAGGACGGTGCGGCGGCGCGGACCGGGTCCGGGGCGTGCGTGCGCGGTCATGGCGGAGCTCCCTTTCGGGCGTGGCGAACGGGACGGCGGACAGGTCGGCGAGCGGGTCCGGGGCGGTGCGGGCGACGGTGCCCGGCGGTTCCGGGCGACGGTGCCCGGCCTCCTCTCCGCCCGAGCCGTCCGGAGCCGTCCGGCGCGTGGTTCCGGTGCGCGACGCTGAGGCGGAGGAGGCGGAGGAGGCGGAGGAAGCGGAGATGCGCGGCCCCGGGTGCGCCGCACAACGCGGCGGCCGGGCCGACTCCATGGAATCTACCGACCGTTCTCCGGGCTCCCGGACGATCCGCCGTCCCGGGTGGCCGGGGAGCCGTCCCGGGTTCGCCTGGGACGCCTCTGGGACGGGCCTTCTCGCGGCCCTGACCTGCGCGGACGTGGGCGGTCCGGTGGACGTGCACGAGGCGGGCCCCGCGACCCCTCCCGGGAGCCGCGGGGCCCGCCTCGTGCACATGAAGTCCGTACAGGCCCCGTACAGGCCCCGCGCGGGCGTCTACAGCAGGTTGTACGCCTGGAAGCCGTGCCCGATCTGGACCGCGCTCTTGAACACGGCCGGTGCGTTGCCCGTGCCCGAGTACCGGAACAGGTCGCCGTTCGGCTTGCGGGCGATCAGGTCCGTCTTGCCGTCCGCGTCCATGTCACCGATCGACAGGAGGCGGTCGTACACGTTCCAGCCGCCGCCGATGCGCTCACGGGTGGCGAACGGGGCCTTGTAGTCGCCGGTGCCCTTGTACAGCCACAGGACGCCGGACCCGTCCCGCGCGACGATGTCGGCCTTGCCGTCCCCGGTCAGGTCCGCCTGGCCGGCGAGCTGCGTGTACTGGCCCCAGCCGCCGCCGATCCGCGTGCGCGAGGTGACCGTGCCGTCCGGGTAGCCGAGGTAGCCCCAGAGCACACCGGCCTTGTCCAGACCGATCAGGTCGGCCTCGGGCGCCCCGCCGAGGTTGCCCGGCGAGAGGACCGTCGTGTAGATGTTCCAGCCCTTGCCGACCTGCTTCGTGTACGCCTGGAAGTCGTCGTCGTCGATCCAGGTGTAGTGCAGGGTGCCGTCCTTGCGCAGGTTCCAGGTCCCGTCGCTGTAGCCGTCCTTGTCGTTGTCGACGTCGATCGACCCGGCGGCGAAGTCGTAGTTCACCCCCACGTCGTACTGCGGCTCGAACCCGCCCTGCCGGTCCGAGAAGTACAGGAAGAGATTGCCCGTCCGCTTGTGGACGGCCGTCATCGAGAAGGTCGGCGTCGCCACGACGGGCCCGGCGGCGGCCTGCGGGGCCGCGCTCGCGGCGGACCGGCCGTCCGCGCCGTTCTGCGCGGCCGCTCCGGCCCGCGCCTCCGCCGAGGCACGCGCGCGGTCGGCGGCCGACGGGTCGTCCGCCGCGGTGGCCGTGCCTGCGGTGGTGGCCAGCGCCACCGTGAGGGCGGTCGTGGCGAGCGTGCCTCTCAGCGCACGCCTGCGTCGACTACTGGTCATGAAGAGTCCCCCCTGGGATGTGGCCTTTGGGAAACACTGATCCGCTCAACAGGGCGAGTGTTTCCCGCCGTTGATCAACACCCTCTCACGGCCCTCTGACACCCGGACGGGGGGCTGCCGGGGATCACGGGGTCCGGGGCCGCCCCGACAGGATCGCGCGCAGGTCCGCCAGCCCGGACTCCGTCGCGCCGTGCGCCAGCAGCCAGTCCGGTACGGATCCGTGGTGGCTGCGGATCCACAGCAGCGCGTGGAACAGATGCGTCGCGGCGACGGGCAGCGCACCGTGACCGGGCCGCGGCGGACCGCCCCCGGGCCGTCCGCCCACCACCGGCCCGCCGCCCGCCACCGCCCCGTCCCCCGCCGAGGGCGCCCCCAGGCCCAGGGCCTCGTTCGAGCGGAGGAAGTCCTCGGTGACCTCTGCCTCGGAGGCGCCGAGCAGCGTCTGGAGCACGGCGACGGTCAGTCCGGTCCTGTCCTTGCCCGAGGCGCAGTGGACGAGTACGGGCACGGCCCCGGGGGCGGTGATCGCGCGGATCACCGCGACCGTGGAGCGTCCGGCCTCTCCGGCCATCGCCGGGTACAGCTCCCGCTGCTCCGCGGGCCACCGCCGCTCCACGAAGACCGGGGCGTGGCGGTACGTGAAGCCGAGCCCGTCCCGTACGTCCGGGGCCGCCGCGACCTCCGGCGCACTGCGGAGATCGATCACCGTGCGCAGCCCCAGCTCCCCGAGCCGCTCCGCGCCCCGCGCGGTCAGCGCGTCCAGCGCCCCCGAGCGGTACAGGATCCCGGGCCGCAGCTCACCGACCCCGCCCGCGTCGCGGAGGTTCCGGACGCCGGGCACGTCGATCGGGGTGCCGGGACCGCCGGGGACGGGCGGGCGGGGCGGGGGTGCGGGGGCGGTGCCTTCGGTCCGTGTGCTCACCGGACGAAGGGTACGACCCCGCCCGGACCCCGCCCGGACCCCGGCCGGGCGCGGGGGCGCGGCTCAGGAGCCCGTGGTGCCGTCGACGGTCTCCCGGATGATGTCGAGGTGCCCGTTGTGCCGGGCGGTCTCCTCGATCAGGTGGAGCAGGATCCAGCGCAGATCGGGACAGCGGCCGTTGCTGCGGGCCCGCTCGGCCCGCGCGTCCAGGTCGTGGGAGGCGACGAGCGCGCGGTAGCGGGTGCTCTGCTCCTCGTACTCCGCGAGGACCCGGGCCAGCGGCATGCCGGTCGCGATCCGCATCTCGCGGTCGGGGTCCTCGTCGGTCCAGGGGCCCTCGTCCTCGCCGCCGAGGAAGACGACCTCGAACCAGTAGTACTCGACCCAGCGGAGGTGGTTCACGATTCCGGCGAGGGTCATCAGGGGCGAGCCCGGGAGCGGGGCGCGGACCGCGTCCTCCTGGGAGAGCCCGTCGCACTTGGCCAGGGCGGTGGCGCGCGTGTAGTCGAGGAAGGTGGTCAGCTGGGTGCGTTCGTCCCAGGCGGAGGGTGCGTCAGTACGTGTCATCGCCGTACACCCTGACGGCACGGCGCGCCGCTGTCCACGGCTTATCCGCGGGCCGGGGCCGGCGGAGCGGAGGGGCGCGTCCCGCATTGGGGTCCGGCCGTGGGCCCGTGGGCCCACGCACCGCGCCGCGCCGCTCATTACGCTCATGACGACCGAACGTGAACCTCTCGCTACGCCGCCGGAAGGCGGCCGTACGAGGGCGGGCGCGTGCACAAGGATCTTCACGCTCTACCTGACCAGCAGGGCGGCCCAGTCCCCTCCGGCATGTGCCCGGAAGGATCGGTGCGTCCGCACTTTCTTCGCGAGGGACGTGTCGATGAGTGACGGATTCTTCTCCTCCTACCACCTGGGCTGGAGCCGCCCCGACGCCGAGTCGCTGCTCGGCGATCTGGAGTCGGCGGGCGTACGGCCCGACCACCCGGTCACCCGGCGCATCACCCTCGTCGGCACCGGCGCCCAGCACACCGGAACCCAGTCCTGGGTCACCCGCGACCAACTCGTCCTGCTGGCCGGTCTGCAACGGCTGGACCGGGTCGACTTCCTGCTCTGGCTGCGCACCGGGGCCGGCATACCCACCCGGGTCCGCCGCACCGACACCGGCACGGTCGCACTCTGCTTCTCCCTCTCCCGGCTGAGCCGCGACGAGGGGGAGACCGTCGTCCGCGCCGCACGGGAAGCCGTGGGCCGGGCGTCGGTGCTCTGCGTCGGATTCGTCGTCGACCGCGAGGGGGCCTCGGCGGCGACCGACTGGCAGGGGTTCATCGAGAAGGGCACGGTCTACTTCGACCACTGGCCGGACACCCTCGCGGTGCGGCCCGAAGTAGCCGCCGTGCAGCCCCAGTTGACCGGGGTCGGTTCGTTCCCGCAGTCGCCCTGGGTGGTGTACGGGAGCGACGTGCCCAACCGGTGACGCCCGTCCTCCGTCTGTCTCCTCCCTGGCAGGACCGGGGAGGAAGCAGACGGAGGACGGGCCGGAGCAGTGCGTTCCCTCGTGAGACGAACCGCGACACGCCACAGGGGCCGGGCTCGACGAACCGCGTCACGCGGCCCGCGACAGGGGTCAGGGGCCAGGTTTCGGACGACCCGCGTCACGCGACCCCGGCGACGGCCAGCGCCGCGAGGACCCCGGTGGCCACGCTGATCCCGCCGATGTAGTCCGCGGCACCCGCTCCGCCGTCCCGCCACGAGTACGGGGCCGCGTGCGGCGACACCGTGTCCGTGTCGTCCATGAGCCCGTCCACGGCGAGACCGATCGCCGCCCCGGTGGCCAGCGCGACGACCGGCATCAGCACGCCCTCCGAGCCCGAGGCGTGCGACTGCGTCGCATAGAGGTAGACGAGCGCGCCCACGGGGGCGCCGAGGGCGGCCGACAGGTGCAGGGCGCGCGAGGCGCGCTGCTCGTAGGGCAGGACGCGGGCGGCGGCCAGGACCGCGAGCACCGTGGCGAGCACGACGGGGACGTGCTCCAGGGCCAGGCGCCAGGTGAAGTCGTCGAGACGTTCGTCGCTGGCCAGCAGGTCGACGAGCCCCCGGGAGATCACGTACCCGGCGATCACGTAGACGAGGGCCCCGGTGATCCAGCTGCGGGCCAGCGCCAGCGCGGAGCCGGCCCCGCCCCCGCCCGGTCTGCCCGTCCGGCCGGGACCGTGCCCCGGGGGTACCTGCCCCGCGCTTCCGCTTCCCCAGCCGCTGCCACCGCTCACGGTGCTTCCTCCCTCTGCGACGCCGTCCCGACGGCTTCCGTTGCCCTGCCGTTCCTCGGGTGTGGCGTGAGCGTACGGCCGGTCCGGTGGCCCTGACCTGGGCCCGGGGCCCCAACCTCGGGCCCAGCCTGGTCCCGGGAGCCCCCCTGTGCCCCCGGGACACAGGCGTGGTGCCCGCGAGCCCACGGTCCCCCCGCCCCCGCCGCCTCCGGCCCGCCGCCTCCCGCCGCATCCGCCCGCCGGCCCCCGCGCGGCGGCAGACATAATCGGCCGTATGCCCACCGACCCGTCCACCCGGACCGCCCCCGTCCTGCCCCGGCCGAGGCGGGACGGGGAGAGACCGGTCCGGGGGCGGTTCGCCGCCGCGTTCGCCTCCGCCGCACCGGCGCTCGCCGCGTACGCCGCCGTGCGGGCCGTCGGGCTGGCCGTGCTCCGGGCGGCCGCCGAGGCGTCCGGCAAGGACGCGGCGCATGTGCTCGCGGAGCGCTGGGACTCCGTCTGGTACCAGCGGGTCGCCGCGCACGGCTACGGGTACACCGTCGTCCTCCCGGACGGCGGCATCCACTCCGACCTGGCGTTCTTCCCGTTGCTCCCGGCCCTGGAACGGGGCATCGCCGCCGTGACCCCGCTCGGCCTCGCGGGCGCCGGACTCCTCGTCGCGTGGACCGCCGCGCTGGCCGCCGCCTGGGGGATCTACGCCGTGGGGGCGCGGCTGGCCGGGCGGCGCGCCGGGGTGGTGCTGGCGGCGCTCTGGGGGGCGGGGCCGACGGCGTTCGTGCAGTCGATGGCGTACACGGAGACGCTGTTCACCGCGCTCGCCGCCTGGACGCTGTACGCCGTGCTGACCCGGCGGTGGATCACGGCCGGTGCCCTGTGCGTGCTCGCCGGGCTGACCCGCCCGTCGGCCGCCGCCCTGATCGCCGCCCTCGTGGTCACCGCCGTCGTCGCCCT
This sequence comes from Streptomyces sp. NPDC024555, assembly GCF_055559335.1. Classification (NCBI taxonomy): domain Bacteria; kingdom Bacillati; phylum Actinomycetota; class Actinomycetes; order Kitasatosporales; family Streptomycetaceae; genus Streptomyces; species Streptomyces sp. NPDC024555. The sequence continues at coordinate 32,060 of NZ_JBVHKV010000009.1, read as the reverse complement.
CGTCCGCGACCACCGGTCCGGCGGCCCGGCCGGGCTGCTGCGGCGCAACGGGCGGATGCTCGCCGGTGCGGCCCTCGCCCCGCTGGGCTGGCTGGCGTACGTGGTGTTCGTCGCCGTGCGCGAGGGGGACCCGTTCGCGTACTTCGACGTCCAGGCGCAGTGGGGCAACAGCATCGACGGCGGGGCCGCGCTGGCCGCGTTCGTCCTCGGGCTGCCGTGGCCCGCCACGCTCGGGCTGTGCGCGGCGCTGGCCGCGCTGGGGTGGCTGGTGAGCCTGTGCGTACGGCAGCGCCAGCCGCTGCCCGTCCTCGTGTACACCGTCGCGATCGTCGTCGTCTCGCTGATCGGCTCGGGGTACTTCGGCTCCCGGCCCCGGCTGATGATGCCCGCCTTCCCGCTGTTCCTGCCGCCCGCCCTCGCCCTGCTGCGGCTGCGCTCCACCGCCCGCACCGCGGCCGCCCTCGCGGTGGTCGCCGCCGCGTCGGCGGCGTACGGGGCGTGGACGCTCCTCGGCTCCGGACCGCCCTGAGCCGCGACCGCCCGCGGCGAAGGGTTGGGCCCGTGGGCCCAAGCGCCCGGTGGCTCCGGGTTGTTACCGTGCGGTGTCCGTGGGTGGGGGAACAGCGTCGGCGGGGAACCGCCGCCGGTCAGGAGCGGTCAGTGATGAAGGCACGTACGGCAGCCATGGCGGCCACCACGGCGGTGCTCTGCCTCGCGGCCGCCGCCTGCGGTCCGGACGACAAGCCGTCCGGGAAGGACGGCGACAAGGCGGCCGGGACGAGCGCCCCGGCCTCCGCGCCCGCCACCGCCTCCACGCCCTCCGCCGCCCCGTCACCCACCTCGCCCCCCACCAGCAGCGGCAAGGTCCTCGACAGGGCCGGACTCGCCGCGGCGGCGCTCACCACCGGCGAGGCCGGCACGTACGAGGTCACGCCCATGCAGGGCGGCGACGAGACCGGCACCGAGCGCTCCGAGAAGAAGGAGTGCCGGCCGCTCGTCTCCGTGATCAACGGAGCGCCCGAGCCCGCCCCGGCGGCCACCGTCTTCCGGACCGTCATGGACAAGGCGGAGGAGGGCAAGGACGACCAGACCGTCGTCACCGAGATCCTCACCTCGCACCCCAGGGACGGGGCGCGGCAGCTCATGCGCGACGTCCGGGACGCGGTCCGGGCCTGTGCGGGCGGCTTCCGCACGTCGGGCGAGGACGGACCGTCCACGTACAGCGAGGTCAAGCAGCTCCCGCTCGCCCCGGCGGGCCAGGAGAGCATCGCCTATCAGGTGACCGGCAGCATCGAGGGGGACAAGGTGCCGCTCGTCTTCCAGCTGGTGCGCACCGGCTCCACCGTCGTCACGTTCTACGTCGCCGACTTCATCGGCGGAAAGACCCCCGAGCTCCCGGCCGATCTGGTCGCCGCCCAGGCCGCCAAACTGCCCTGAGCCCGCGTCCGGACCGCCCCGCGAACCCCACGCGGCTGCGGCCCGGCACCCCCGGATTCCGGGGTGCCGGGCCGCAGCCGTGTCCGCGTGCCGGTGCGGGGGAGTCAGCCGTCCGCCGTGGCCGGTGACACCTCGGCCGCCAGCGCCGTCCCCGCCTCGTCGTACAGCTCGCGCCAGCGCCGCTCGTCCGCCGCGTTGCCGACCCGGATGCCGAAGGTCCAGGTCGGATCGAGGAACAGGGTGTGCCCGCCCTCGAAGTCCAGGGCGAGACAGGTGCAGACCCCGGGGCCGGCGCCCGGCGCGCGGTAGACCCGCAGCGCGGTGCAGCGCAGCTCGTCCCGGCCGTCGCCGAAGAGCTGCTCCCCGCACCGGGTGACGACGACCTCGTCCTCCGCGTCCGCGAGCAGGTCGACGTCGCTCCAGTCGAAACCGTCCGCCGCCACGGCCTCCAGCCGGTCGAACTGGCCGGCCGACGCGAACCGCAGCAGCCCCTCGTCCAGCCGCAGCCAGACGACGAGCGGCTGCGGCCGGACCTCGGGGACGTCGTCGTCCCGGTCCAGGAACCCCGGGACGAGGACGTCGCGGACGGGGTGGTCGCGCAGTGCCTCCTCGGCCGTACGCCAGCCGCTCATGTCCGCTCTCCCGCTTCCGCCGCACACCGTGCCCGCCCGGGGGCGGGGCTACGGCGTGGGCACCTTCTTGGTGATCTGAATGCCGGTGTCCATGCCCTCGCCGCTCTTGAGAGCGGTCCAGAAGTCACCGTTCTCCTTGAGGACGACGGTCACGCCCTTGCCACGATAGATCAGTCCCTCGGGCTCGCCCTTCTTCAACGTGCCCTTGCCGACCAGTTGGAAGTCGCCCCGCTTGATGGCGTCCGCGATGTCCTGGCGGAAGCGCGGGCCGTCCTCCTTGAGCTTCTTGTACTTCGTGCCCAGCGCGTCCTCGATCAGCTTCTTGTGCCGCTGGAAGTGGTCCTTGAACTTCTTCGGGTCCCCTTCGCCGACCTTCGGCTCCTTCGCCGCCTTGACCTCGTCAGGCGACATGTCGCAGTCGTTGTTGTGGACGAGCGCGTTCGCCCGGCCGATGCCCACGTAGTAGGTGTGGATGCCGTCCACGGTGAGGTCGTACGTGGTCTGCCGCTGGGTGTACCGGGTGATGCCGGTGACCGTCAGCGTGCCGCCCGTCTCGGTGCGCAGGGCGTCCCCGCGGACCAGGTCGCCCGCGTCCGTCCAGCCGGCGTCGCCCTTGACCCAGAAGGGGTGGGTGTCCGTGGCGGTGAGCCGGGCCGGGACACCGCCGGCGAGCACGGTGAGCCGGGTGAAGTGCTTGTCGTCGTACGTGGTGATGGACCGTTCGACCCGGCGCGCCACCGTCCGGCCGCTCACCGGATCGGTCGCGACGACCCGGTCGCCGGGGCGGACCGCCTCGATGGCACGGGTACGGCCGTCGGCCAGCAGGACCTGGGTGCCGGCGAGGAAGCTGTGCTTCACCGCGCAGGTGGTCGGCTTCTTCTCGTCGGGCTTCTTCTCGTCCGGTTTCTTGGGCTTCTTGACGTCGTCGAGTTTCTTGCCGGCGTCTTCGAGGGCCTTCTCGGCGTCCTTGACTTTCTTTCTGCTCTTGATGAGGCCCTTGAGGCCGTCGTAGAGGTCGCCGCCGTGCTTCTTGAGGGCCTGGATGAGCTTGTAGGCCTTCTTCCACTTCCAGGGCGCCCCGTACTTCGCGGCGAGTTTCCCGACCGCGCCGCCGATGAGGCTCAGCAGGATGTTCACGAGGGTTTCGGTGCAGGCGCCCATGTCGCCCTTGGTGATGCAGTCCAGCGCGTCCGTGATCCCCAGCTCGTCGGCGAGGATCTTCGCCAGCTCCTTGGCCGCTTCGAGGGCCTTGTCGCCGTTGGACTTCTCCTCGGCCTGGGCGTCCTGGAGGTCCTTGAGCGCCTGGTCGTAGGCGATCTGCTCGGGCGATTTGGCGGACCCGTCGGGGTTCGTGTCCGAGGCGGGATCGCCCTGGCCGGGGCTGTTGCTCCCGTCGGCCTCGTCGCCGCCCCCGCCACCGCAGTTCCCGCCGCCGGTGACCTTGCAGATCTCGACCCCGAACTTCTTCGCGAGATCGGGGCCGACACCGGTGGCCATCAGGGCGCCGACGATCGCGACGACGACCAGGGTCAGGCCGACGTACTCCAGAGCACCCTGGCCACGGTCCCGGCGCCCGCGCAGCCGCGCGCCCGGCAGCCGCACACTGGTGCGCGGCACTCCGCGCCGGACCCGACGACGCAACTCCCCCATGAATGGCATGGTTTCGACCCTACGGGGCCACGGGCGCGGCGTCTTGGGCCCAGGGTCCCAACCCCGCGCCCCGCCCACCGGGCTCGCGCGGGGCCCCCGTTCAGCCGTTCTGCTCGATCCGCACCCGTGTGCCGGGCCGCAGCCCCCAGGCGGCCATCGCACCGGCCTCCGACTCGATGACGTGCCGGGCGCGCAGCCGGGGGAGGCCCAGCCGGCCGGGCTTCATCGTGTGGACGGCCACCACGGTGAACTTCCGGTCCAGATACGCCACATCGATCGTGAACCGCATGCGGAAGGAGTGCACGCTCCCGCACGGGGTGATCAGCAGTGCCCCGTCCACCCCGTCCTGCCCGAGCAGCCCCCGGGCCCGGTGCCGGTACGAGGCCGCGATCCGCAGCGGCACCTCCGTCTCCCGGTCCCCGTCCGTGATCGTCAGCGTTCCTGTTCCATTGCGCCATCGAGCCATGGCCATGACGGTAGCGCCACGTGACGGCCTCTGGGCCCGTATCGGCCCGCAGTGGGCCCCAGGGCCCATGACCCGTATCCGCGCGCCCCCTAGGGTCGATGACGTGTACGCCATCCTGATAGGGGTCGCCGCCCTCTGGGGGGCCGCGACCGGACTGCTGGTCCCGCGCGCCGCCTACCGGTTCTCCGTCGAACCGGAGGAGGCATGGCGGGACACCTGCCCCGCCGGCCACGCCCTCACCGGGCCCGCCGGGGGCTGGCTGGGCTCCACGCGCTGCGCCACCTGCGCCGAGGTGGGCGCGGCCATCGCCGTACGCACCGCCGCCGCCCCCGCACCGGACGCGCCCGCCGCCGGGGAACCGGCCGGGGACGCCGAAGCGGCCCCCGAGGACGAGGACGGGACACCCGAAACCCCCCGCCGCGACGGCCGCTACGCCCCGCGCCTCCTCGCCCCCGTCGTCACCGCCCTCGGCTGCGCCGCCCTCGCCGCGGCCACCGGCACCCGCCCCGAACTCGCCGTCTGGCTGCTGCTCGCGCCCGTCGGCGTCCTCCTGGCGTCCATCGACCGCCGCGTCCACCGGCTGCCCGACCAGCTGACCCTGCCGGCCGCGGCCGCCGCCGCCGTCCTCCTGGGCGCCGCCGCCCTGCTGCCCGAGCACGCGGGCAGCTGGCTCTCCGCGCTCCTCGGCGGAGCCGCCCTCGGCGCCTTCTACTTCGTCCTCTTCCTCATCAACCCGAACGGCATGGGCTTCGGCGACGTCAAACTCGCCCTCTCGCTGGGCGTCGCGCTCGGCTGGTACGGCTGGGCGGTCGTGTTCGCCGGAGGGTTCGCCGGGTTCCTGTTCGGCGCGCTGTACGGGCTGGTACTCGTGATCATGCGGCGCGCCGGGCGCAAGACCGGCATCCCGTTCGGCCCGTTCATGATCGCGGGCGCGCTGCTCGGCCTGCTCTTCGGCGGCCTGGCCGCCTGACGGCCGGTCCCGCGCCGCCGCGAAACGCGGTCGCGGGCGTCCGCGCCCGGCTGCGACGATGCGCCCTATGACCGACAGCCCCCGCACCGCACGGACCGCCCTGACCCCGGACAGCAGGGAACGCTTCGAGACCCTCGTCGCCGAGGCCGACGCCGTCTCCGTGGACGGGTGGGACTTCTCCTGGCTCGACGGGCGGGCCACCGAGGAACGCCCCTCCTGGGGCTATGCCCGCGCCATGGCCGAACGCCTCGGCCGGGCGCACGCCGCGCTCGACATCCAGACCGGGGGCGGCGAGGTGCTGGCCTCCGCGCCGAAGCTGGCGCCGCTGACCGTCGCCACCGAGGGCTGGCCGCCCAACGTCGCCCGCGCCACCGCCCTCCTGCACCCCCGTGGCGCCGTCGTCGTCGCCGACACCGACGAACCCCCGCTGCCCTTCGGCGACGACGCCTTCGACCTCGTGGTGAGCCGCCACCCCGTCACCACCTGGTGGTCCGAGATCGCCCGCGTCCTGACCCCCGGCGGCACGTACTTCTCCCAGCAGGTCGGCCCGGCCAGCGTCTTCGAACTCGTCGAGTACGTCCTTGGGCCGCAGCCGCCCGAGGTACGGGGTCGGCGCGACCCGGAAGCCGCCCGCACCGCCGCCGAGGCCGCCGGGCTTGAGGTCGTCGATCTGCGTGCGGAGCGGCTGCGCACCGAGTTCCTCGACATCGGGGCCGTCGTCTACTTCCTGCGCAAGGTGATCTGGATGGTGCCCGGCTTCACCGTCGACGCCCACCGCGACCGGCTGGAGGCCCTGCACCACCGCATCGAGACCCGGGGGCCGTTCGTCGCCCACACCACCCGCTTCCTCATCGAGGCCCGCCGGCCGGGGCGGACCGGCGCCCCGGGGGAAACCCGCACCACCGAGTGAGCGGGCGCCCCCCTCCCCGGGCCCGAAGAGTGGCACCCTGGTCCCCAGGGGAGGGAGCGCGCGATGACGGACGGCAACGGCGGGGAAGCGGTACGCGGCGCGAGGCAGGGCGGCTCCGAATGGCTCGCGGGGGCCCGGATCGTCGGTGTGCTCGGCATCTTCTACCGTCCCGAAGGACCCATGGGCGAGCCCGAGGCGGTCGCCTTCCTGCTCGTGGACGGCCAGTCCGTGCTGCTGACCTGCGCCTCCGACGGCAGTCTGCACATCGGCGCCGGCGCCTGGCCCGACCTGCCCGCCTGGTGCGTGCCGGCCGCCCAATGGACGTACGCCCCCCTGGCCTCGCTGACCCCTCCGCCCGACGGCGGCTGGACCGTGCTGCGCACCGAGGAGCGCGCGGACGCGTGGGGCGCGGTCCAGGAGGCCGTCATCCACTGCGAGGGCGGCCGGTTCGTGGTGACCGGCGGCGACACGGTCTCCCTCCGCTTCACCCGGGGCCACCGGGGCGCGCCCGCCGCGAACTGACCGGGGGACACGCCCTTACGCGTGCGGCCCCACCGTCACGGCCCCCAGGGTCAGCTCCGGCCGGGCCTCGCCCACCTCGCCCACCCGGGCCACCTGCTCGTCCAGCTCCCGGAGCTGTCCGTCCGTCAGCGGGGACAGCGGCTCCACCGTCACCGCGAGCCGCCGCCCCGAGCGGCGCTGGTGCCACACCCCGGCCACCACGCCGTCGACCAGCAGCACCGGGAAGTTCCCCGCCTGACCGCCCGCCAGCGCCCGTTCGTACGCGGCCCCCGGGTAGAGCCGGGCGCGCGGCTGCGAGGCGATGACGAACGCGTCGAAGTAGGGGAGCAGCCGCACCCCGCGCACCGGCTCCCCGGGGAAGACGGTGTCGCCCGCCGCCACCCACGCCGCCGTGCCGTCCTCGTAGCGGACCTCCTCGGCCTCCCCGGCCGCCGCCGCCCGGTCGAAGACCTCGGCGGCCCAGCGGTTCGGCGCGGCGAGCCAGCGGGCGAAGTCCTGCGGGGCGGCGGGCCCGTACGCGTACAGATAGCGGCGCACGAGCGCGGCCACGCCCGCCGGACCGTCCAGCGGGGTGACGTCGGGGCGGGTGTAGGTGACCTTGCGGCCGCGGTCCGCGCCGAAGCAGAGCAGCCCCCGGTGGGACGCCAGATGGGTCACCTGCCGCCAGCGCGGCCACATCGTCCCGAAGGCGGGCATCACCTCCTCGCCCGCCCACGCCCCCGCCCGCTCCACCACCGCGTCCGTCAGCTCGTCCACGGTCAGCTCCGCACCCGTCAGCGCGTCACCGATCGCGGCCAGCACGGTCTCCGTCTCCCGCGGACTCATCCGGACGCCCTCCGGCTGACCGCCGCGCCCCGCCGGAAGGGCGGACAGGGCGCCCGTCCACATCGGGAGATCGGCCGCCGCGACCAGATGCACGGTGCCCCGCGGCCCGAAGGTCTTCACCAGGGTGCGGTCCGTCCACAGCGCCGCCCGTACATCGGCCCGGGTCAGCCCGCGCCCGCGCAGCCCCACGGACAGTTCGGCCGCCGACAGGATCTGGGCCTGCGCGGCGGGCATCGCCGCGACGATCCCGTCCGGCCCGGCCGTCAGCCGGTCCGTCAGCCCCTGACGGGCCATCCGGCGGGCGTTCGCCCCGGTCCAGGACACGGTGGTGCGGCGTGACGTCATGACAGGGAACGTACCGGCCCGCCGGACCGGAACCCGCCCCGCCGCCGGCCGCGCGAACCGGAAGGGGACGGTCACCGACACGCGGAATGTGCACATCCTGTGTACGTCCTGGGAGCCGGCCGGGCGTCAATGCGGCGCCCGGGGACGTCCGTGCAGTTCGGAGGGGTGCGGAAGGCCGGATTCTGTGTCCGCAGCGCAGTTCCGCACATTCGGAGAGTAATTATTTCGCGCCGTGGCACGCAGCATCACTTACGAAGGGTTATGGTGGAAACCCCCCCTCGGGCCGGTCCGTAACCCCCCCCCACGGACCGGCCCGTTTTTTTGTGCCCGGACACGGCCCGGACACGGCCGGGACGCGGGCTCCGCGCCCCGGCGGCCGTTCAGCCCCGCCCGGCCCAGATGTTGGTGCCCTCGGTGTCCACGGCGAAGGCGTCGATCTCCGTCAGCTCACCGGCCGACAGCTCCGGCCCGGACAGCGCCGCGACGTTCTCCTCCAGCTGCGCCACGCTCGACGCCCCGATCAGGGCCGACGTCATACGCGGGTCGCGCAGCACCCAGTTGAGGGCCAGCTGGGCCAGCGACTGGCCGCGGCGGGCGGCGATGGCGTTCAGCCCGTTCAGCCGGCGCACCACCTCGTCCGAGAGCAGGTCCGGGTTCAGGGACTTGCCCTGGGTGGCCCGCGAGCCCTCCGGAATGCCCTTCAGGTACTTCCCGGTCAGCAGCCCCTGGGCGAGCGGCACGAAGGAGATGCAGCCCATGCCGGCCGTCTCCAGGGTGTCCAGCAGCCCGTCGTCCTCGGTCCAGCGGTTGATCATCGAGTAGGACGGCTGGTGGATCAGGGCCGGCACCCCCATCTCCTTCAGCAGCCGGGCCGCCTCGGCGGTCTGCGCGGAGGTGTACGAGGACACTCCCGCGTACAGCGCCTTGCCCCGGTGCACGGCGGAGGCCAGCGCCCCCATCGTCTCCTCCAGCGGAGTGTCCGGGTCGAAGCGGTGGGAGTAGAAGATGTCGACGTACTCCAGGCCCGTGCGCCGCAGCGAGGCGTCGAGCGAGGAGAGCAGGTACTTCCGGGAGCCCCACTCGCCGTAGGGGCCGGGGTGCATCTCGTAGCCCGCCTTGGTCGAGACGATCAGCTCGTCCCGGTAGGGCGCGAAGTCCTGGGCGAAGATCTTCCCGAAGTTCAGCTCGGCGGAGCCGGGCGGCGGCCCGTAGTTGTTGGCCAGGTCGAAGTGGGTCACACCGAGGTCGAAGGCGCGGCGCAGGATGGCGCGCTGCGAGTCCAGCGTGCGGTCGTCGCCGAAGTTGTGCCAGAGGCCGAGGGAGACCGCCGGGAGCTTGAGGCCGCTGCGGCCGGTGCGGCGGTACTCCATGGAGTCGTACCGGTCACCGGCGGCCGTGTAGGGGGAGGAGGAATCAGTCACGTTTCACTCCTTATCACGGACTTGTGACAGCCCGGGTTGGGCCGGTGCGGCGCCCGCGCAGTAATGTGGCGGCTTCGGGACTGCCACGGCACGGCGGGGCGACGGCCCCCTTCCGGTGCGGCGATCCGATCCCCAGGGGACAGCCCGGGGCACAGGGGCGGGCGGCCCCGCACGGAACCGAGAGGTGGACTCAGTGAACTTGCGCGACCTGGTGTACGGGCTCTACGCGCGCCGGGTGGAGGCCCGCCTCGATCACGCCCAGGTGCCCAAGCACATCGGAGTCATCCTCGACGGGAACCGTCGCTGGGCGAAGGCGTCCGGGGGCACGGCCGCGCAGGGGCACCAGGCCGGTGCGGACAAGATCAAGGAACTGCTCGGCTGGTGCAGCGAGACCGACGTCGAGGTCGTCACGCTCTGGATGCTCTCCACGGACAACTTCGACCGGCCCGAGTCGGAGCTGATCCCCCTCCTCGGCATCATCGAGAACACCGTGCGCGACCTGGTCGCCGACGGCCGCTGGCGCGTCCACCACGTCGGCACCCTGGATCTGCTGCCCGCGCACACCCAGACGGTCCTCAAGGAGGCCGAAGAGGCCACGGCGGGGGTCGACGGAATACTGGTGAACGTCGCCGTGGGCTACGGCGGCCGCCAGGAGATCGCGGACGCCGTGCGCTCCCTGCTCCTGGAGCACTCCGAGAAGGGCACCTCGTTCGAGGACCTGGCCGAGATCGTCTCCACCGACCTGATCTCCGAGCACCTCTACACCCGGGGCCAGCCCGACCCCGACCTGGTGATCCGCACCAGTGGCGAACAGCGCCTCTCCGGCTTCATGCTCTGGCAGAGCGCGCACTCCGAGTACTACTTCTGCGAGGTCTTCTGGCCGGCGTTCCGCCGGGTCGACTTCCTGCGGGCGCTGCGCGACTACGCCGCCCGTCACCGCCGCTACGGCGGCTGAACCTCTTCGTCCGGACGCGGCCGGATCGGCATGGCACGGCGCGTTCGAGGGCATACCCCAGACAGGTCGACGTCCGGTCGCCAACCAGGCGGACGTCGTGTCCAAGTGAGCGGCTCCCAGTCCGCTCGCCCGGGAGGCCCTTTGCACACGAAGGACCGTACATACAGTGCGGCTGACGCGGAGGGCCGGCGCTCGGCCCGCGCAAGGTGGCCGGAGCCCGGTCCGTCCTCTCCCTTTGGGATGCTCCGCGACGCCGTCGCACCCCAACCTCGTCCGAGGGGGTACGTCCTTCCGTGGTGACCAGCACAAAGCGCCGCATGCCCGACCGGCGCACCTACGTTCTCGACACCAGCGTCCTGCTGGCCGACCCCAACGCCCTGACCCGCTTCGACGAGCACGAGGTCGTGCTCCCGATCGTCGTGGTCACGGAGCTGGAGGCCAAACGGCACCACCCCGAACTCGGGTACTTCGCCCGCCAGGCCCTGCGCCTGCTGGACGACCTCCGGGTCCGGTACGGCCGGCTGGATGCCCCGATCCCCCTGGGGGACCTGGGCGGGACGCTCCGTGTCGAACTCAACCACTCCGATCCCGGCGTCCTTCCCGCCGGCTACCGGTTGGGGGACAACGACTCACGGATCCTCGCCGTCGCACGCAATCTCCAGGCCGAGGGGTACGACGTCACGGTCGTCTCCAAGGACCTGCCCCTGCGCATCAAGGCCTCGTCCGTCGGCCTCCTCGCCGAGGAGTACCGCGCCGAGCTGGCCGTCACCGAATCCGGCTGGACGGGCATGTCCGAGCTCACCCTCAGCGGGGAGCAGGTGGACCTGCTCTTCTCCGAGGAGACGCTGTACGTCCCCGAGGCGGCCGAACTGCCCGTCCACACCGGGCTGGTCCTCCAGTCCGAGCGGGGCAAGGCGCTCGGCCGGGTGACGGCGGAGGGCAACGTGCGGCTCGTCCGCGGCGACCGGGAGGCCTTCGGCATCCACGGCCGCAGCGCCGAGCAGCGCATCGCCCTGGACCTCCTGCTGGACCCGGAGGTCGGCATCCTCTCGCTCGGCGGCCGGGCCGGCACCGGCAAGTCCGCGCTGGCGCTCTGCGCCGGCCTGGAGGCGGTGCTGGAGCGCGGCCAGCACAAGAAGGTGATGGTCTTCCGGCCGCTGTACGCGGTGGGCGGGCAGGAGCTCGGCTATCTCCCCGGCAGCGAGGCCGAGAAGATGAGCCCCTGGGCCCAGGCCGTGTTCGACACGCTCTCGGCGGTCTCGGGCCGCGAGGTCATCGAGGAGGTGCTGGGGCGCGGCATGCTGGAGGTCCTGCCGCTCACCCACATCCGGGGCCGGTCGCTGCACGACGCGTTCGTGATCGTGGACGAGGCCCAGTCCCTCGAACGGAACGTCCTGCTGACCGTGTTGTCCCGGATCGGGGCGAATTCCCGGGTGGTGCTCACGCATGACGTGGCCCAGCGGGACAACCTCCGGGTCGGCCGCTACGACGGTGTGGTCGCCGTCGTCGAGAAGCTGAAGGGGCATCCGCTCTTCGCCCATGTGACGCTCACGCGTTCGGAACGCTCCCGTATCGCCGCACTGGTGACCGAAATGCTGGAGGACGTCCAGATCTGATACGCCTTGCACGCGTTGAGCCGCCCGGCGGGCCGAAGAGCCTAGCCGGGCGGCGTCGTGTTGCGGCACCTTTTCCTCGATTCACGTGCTCCAAACGAGGTGTGAGCTTTCACACGCAGGAGAGAATTGCTTCGCGGCGGGGCGTTCCGGCAGAGTCTTGCTTCCGTCAGGCCCCGCATACGGCACACCGGCACCTCCACAGGCGCCACGCACCACACAACTCAACAATCGCCGTCCGTATGCCGCCCGCGAGCACCACGCGGCGCTCCCTCCGGGGAGTCGCCCACCGGGCCCGTGCCTCCCGTGACCCAAGCAGTAGGGAGGCCAGTGCCAGGGGCACGATTGCGCCCGCGAGGTCACCTAAGCGGGCGATGCTGGAAGGACACCGTGTGAGCCGGATTTCGGTCCGGGGGTTCGCCGTGGCATCCGCCACCGCGGTCACCACCGTAGGCGCCGTCGTCGGCGTTGCGTCGGGCAGCACTCCCGCTGCGGACGACAACAACTTCGAGGCGACCGCAGCCGACACCACGCTGCTCGCAGACATCCCCGCGGGCCAGCAGGCCCAGGTGCAGACCGCTTCCCTGACGCAGCAGGCCGACGCCCAGGCGTCCGCGGCCGACGCGGCGGCGAAGAAGTCCGCCGAGGAATCCGCCCGTGTGCAGGCCGCCAAGGACGCCAAGTCCAAGAAGGCGGCGGCCGAGGAGAAGCTGGAGAAGGACCGGAAGGCCAAGGAGGACGCCGAGCGCGCCAGCCGGTCGTCCGTCCGCAGCGCCTCCTCGTTCGCCTCCCAGGGCTCGTACACCGTGGCCGAAGTCCAGGCGATGGCCCGCCAGATGATCCCCGGCGACCAGTTCCAGTGCTTCAGCAACATCGTGAACCACGAGTCGAGCTGGAACTACCGGGCGAGCAACCCGTCCTCCGGTGCCTACGGTCTCGTCCAGGCGCTGCCGGGCTCCAAGATGGCGTCCGCCGGTGCCGACTGGCAGACCAACCCGGCCACCCAGATCAAGTGGGGCCTCAACTACATGGACAGCCGCTACGGCAGCCCGTGCGGTGCCTGGTCCTTCTGGCAGGCCAACCACTGGTACTAGGAACCCGCGAGGTTCCGGTCTCAACCTCACGAAGCCCCTCACCGTCCTACGGTGAGGGGCTTCGCGCGTGTACGGTCGGGGAGCCGTTCCCGGGGAGCGGTGGGGAGAGCGGACGGGGGTAGAGGAACCGAATGTCGAAACTGCCGGGGTGGCTCGGACAACTGGGTGCGGAACTGACCAGACTGGGGGAGCGCCTGGAGGAACGGCGCGCCGAGGACGAGGACATGACCCCGTCCGGCGGACTGTCCGAACCCGCCCCGCCGCCCGCGAAGGCCGCCGCCGTGCCGCCGCCGCCCGCGTACGCCCCCGCCGTCACGGCCCGCCCCGATCCGGTCGCCGCCATTCCCTGGGGGATGCGGGTCGCGGCCGAGGCGGGCTGGCGGCTGCTCGTCCTCGCCGGCACGCTCTGGGTACTGATGCGGGTCATCAGCGCGGTGCAGCTGGTGGTGCTGGCCTTCGTCGCCGCGCTGCTCGTCACCGCGATGCTCCAGCCGACCGTCGCCCGGCTCAGGCGCTACGGTCTGCCGCGCGGACTGGCCACCGCGGTCACCGCGGTCCTGGGCTTCGTCATCATGGGCCTGGTCGGCTGGTTCGTGGTCTGGCAGGTCATGGACAACATCGACACCCTCTCCGACAAGGTGCGGACCGGGATCGACGACCTGAAGAACTGGCTGCTGGACAGCCCGTTCCATGTGACCGACAAACAGATCAACGACATCGCGAAGAACCTCAGCGACACGGTCGGCACCAACACCGAGGCGATCACCTCCGCCGGGCTCCAGGGCGTCACCGTCATGGTGGAGATCCTCACCGGGATGCTGCTGGCGATGTTCTCCACGCTCTTCCTGCTCTACGACGGCAAGCGCATCTGGCACTGGGTGCTCAAACTGGTGCCCGCCCAGGCCCGGCCGGGCGTCGCCGGGGCCGGACCGCGCGCCTGGCGGACCCTCACCGCCTATGTGCGCGGCACCGTCATAGTCGCGCTGATCGACGCGATCTTCATCGGGCTCGGGATCTACTTCCTCAATGTGCCGATGGCCGTGCCGCTGGCCGTGTTCATCTTCCTGTTCGCCTTCATCCCGCTCGTCGGGGCGGTGGTCTCCGGGGCGCTCGCGGTGGTCGTCGCGCTGGTCACCGAGGGCGTCTTCACGGCCCTGATGGTGCTCGTGGTGGTCCTGGCGGTGCAGCAGATCGAGGGCCACATCCTCCAGCCGTTCATCCTGGGACGGGCGGTGCGGGTGCATCCGCTGGCCGTGGTGCTCTCCGTCGCCGCCGGCGGCATGATCGCCGGCATCGGCGGCGCGGTCGTCGCCGTCCCGCTGGTCGCCGTCACCAACACCGTGGTCGGCTATCTGCGGGCGTACGGACAGGAGGAGGCGCTGCGCAACTCGCCGCCGCCGCACGGCGCCACGGCCCTGGACACGGCTCCCACCCCGGCGCCCGGCTCGCCGCCCGAGGACATCGACGACGGCAGCGACGAGGAGCCTGCGGCGGAGCCGCCGAAGGCGCGCTGAGCCGCCCCGCGCGGACGACGGAGAGGGGCCCCGGACGGTCGGTCGTCCGGGGCCCCTCTCCTGTACGGGGTACCGCTATTCGGCGAGCACGCCCTCGGCGTCGAGGGTCACGCCGACCGCCTGGATCACCGCGGCGATCTTGACGGCCTCCTGGACCGTCTCGCGGTCCACGCCGGCCTTGCGGAGCACCTGCTCGTGCGAGTCCAGGCACTGGCCGCAGCCGTTGATCGCGGAGACGGCGAGCGACCACAGCTCGAAGTCGACCTTCTCCACGCCCGGCTTGCCGATCACGTTCATCCGCAGACCGGCCCGGAGGTTGCCGTACTCCGGGTCCGACAGCAGGTGCCGGGTCCGGTAGAACACGTTGTTCATCGCCATGATGGCGGCGGCCGACTTCGCGGCGGTGTACGCCTCCGCGGAGAGGTTGGCCTTCGCCTCCGGCTCCAGCTCGCGGAGCACCTTCGGCGAGCGCGAGGCGATCGCGCAGGCCAGGACGGTGCCCCAGAGCTGCTGCTGCGGCAGTTCGCTGTTGCCGATGACCGAGCCCAGGTTGAGCTTCAGGTCCTTGGCGAAGTCCGGTATGGCGGACTTGAGTGCGTCGAGAGCCATGGTCGGATCAGCTCACTCGCCCGAGAGGAGCGCGACCGGGTCGAGGGTGTTCTCGCCCTTGGTCCAGTTGCACGGGCACAGCTCGTCGGTCTGCAGGGCGTCGAGGACCCGCAGGACCTCCTTGGGGTTACGGCCCACGGAACCGGCGGTCACCATCGTGAACTGGATCTCGTTGTTCGGGTCGACGATGAAGACGGCGCGCTGCGCGAAGCCGTCCTCGCCCTCGATGCCGAGGTCGCGCATCAGCTCGTGCTTGGAGTCGGCCATCATCGGGAACGGCAGGTCGGTCAGGTCCGGGTGGTCCTTGCGCCAGGCGTGGTGCACGAACTCGGAGTCACCGGAGAAGCCGAGGATCTGCGCGTCACGGTCGGCGAACTCGTCGTTCAGCTTGCCGAACGCGGCGATCTCGGTGGGGCACACGAAGGTGAAGTCCTTCGGCCACGCGAAGACGACCTTCCACTGACCCTCGTAGGTCTTGTGGTTGATCTGCTCGAACTCCTTGCCGCTCTCCAGCGAGACACAAGCGGTCAGGTCGAACTCGGGGAACTTGTCACCGACAGTGAGCACGCGCTCTCCTTGCAGCGTAGGAAGACCCTTTTTGGGGGACTTCCTGAGGGTTGGACGGTCTCCACCTTGGCACAGAGTGCATTGATCGCGGAAATAGCTACACTCGGTCGTGATGATCGGAGGTGCCTATCAGTGGCCCAGTCCATACCGGGCAACCGGCCCAAACAACCCAGCCTCTCGCAGCTGCGCGCCTTCGCGGCCGTGGCGGAACATCTGCACTTCCGGGACGCGGCGGCATCGATCGGGATGAGTCAGCCCGCGCTCTCCGGCGCCGTCTCCGCCCTGGAGGAGGCACTGGGTGTCCAGCTCATCGAGCGTACGACGCGCAAGGTGCTGCTCTCGCCGGCCGGCGAACGGCTCGCGGTGCGGGCACGGGCGGTGCTGGCCTGCGTCGGTGAGCTGATGGAGGAGGCCGAGGCGGTCCGCGCGCCCTTCACCGGGGTGCTCCGGCTCGGCGTCATCCCCACCGTCGCCCCGTATCTGCTGCCCACCGTGCTGCGCCTGGTCCACGAGCGCTACCCGGACCTCGACCTCCAGGTGCACGAGGAGCAGACCGCCTCGCTGCTGGAGGGGCTGGCCGCCGGGCGGCTCGATCTGCTGCTGCTCGCCGTCCCGCTCGGCGCGCCCGGCGTCACCGAACTCCCGCTCTTCGACGAGGACTTCGTCCTGGTCATGGAGCGCGACCACTGGCTCGGCGGCCGGCAGGACATACCGCGCGAGGCCCTGCGGGAACTGCCGCTGCTCCTGCTCGACGAGGGGCACTGCCTGCGCGACCAGGCGCTCGACATCTGCCGCGAGGCCGGACGCACCGAGGGCGCCCCGGTCACCACGACCGCCGCCGGGCTCTCCACCCTGGTGCAGCTGGTCGCCGGCGGGCTCGGGGTGACCCTGCTGCCGCGCACCGCGGTGACCGTGGAGACCGGCCGCAACGAGGCCCTGGCCACCGCCTACTTCGCGGACCCGGCGCCCGCGCGGCGGGTGGCCCTGGGAATGCGGACCGGGACCGCCCGCCACGAGGAGTTCGAGGAGTTCGCCGCGGCACTCCGCGAGGCGATGACGGCACTGCCGGTCCGCGTGGCGACGGCCGGCCGGAGCTGAACCGGGCTCCGGCCGGCCGTCGCGCCGGGACTACTCGCTGCGCAGCCCGTCGGGCCGCATCAGACGCCACAGCACCGGCAGCGACAACAGCGTGACCAGCAGGATGAGCGCCCCGCCCACCCCCGCCATCGGCAGGAACAGGAACCATTCGGACACCTGCTTGTCCACCATCCAGCACAGCGTCGCGCCCAGCGCCAGACCGCCGGCCACGGCCACCACCAGCCCGATGACCACCGGGATCGCGGTCTGCCACAGCACCGACCAGGCGAGCGTGGACCGGCGGGTGCCGAAGGCGACCAGCACCGACAGCAGCCGCTTGCGCTCGCGCAACTGCTCCAGCTGGGAGACCAGCATGGACGCGGCGATCAGCAGCATCGTCGCGGTCGCGCCGACCTGGAGGCCGGTCTGGATGCTGGCGTACTGCCGGTCGCGCTCCACCGAGTTGAGCGTGACCAGCCGCATCCCCGGGTCGAGCCGGGCGGCCGTGTTGCGGACGTACTCCGCGGCCTCCGGGACGCTCTCGTCGACGCGGACCTGGACGATGGTCCGGGCCCCCGGCAGGGTCCGTGCGTCGATCGCGCCGGGCGTCACCAGGATGCCCGAGCGCTCCTCGCCGTACGGATCGGTCCGGGCGGGGACGGTGCGGGCGTCGGCCGGCAGCGTCCAGTGCAGCGGCTTCGCCGCCCCGTAACTGTCGAATTCGAGGACCTTGCCCTTGCGGGCGGTCTGGTCGACCCAGCCGGCCTGTTCCTTGTCCTTGGGGTGCGAGACGAACGTGTCGCCGTCCCGGCAGGAGGTGATCCGGGCCAGTTCGAGCAGCGTCGCGCAGTCGCCGACGGTGAACGAGGTGGTGGGCTGGATCTCGTCGTCGCTGTACTTCCCGGGCTTGGTGGCGTACGCCTCGACCGTGCCGATCACCTTGGTGACGCCCTCGGTGGCCCGGAACTCCTTGATGGAGCGCAGGGCGGCGTCGCCGCGGACGATCTCGGAGGCGGCGTAGAACTGGGCGCGGGACGGGTCCTGCCCGGTGACCTTGTTGAAGTCGTCGTTCATCGCCGCGAACAGCATCTGGAGCGCCACCGCCCCGGCCACCGCGACCGTGACGCCGCTGACCGCGCGGGAGGCCGCACCGCTGTTCAGCTGGAGCCGGCGGGTGGCCAGCTGCCAGGGCACCGGACCGCCGCGCAGCCGTCCGGCGAGGGCGTCGACCAGCCACGGCAGCAGCAGGGCCAGCCCGACCAGGACCAGCACCGCGCCCCCGGCGACCGGGTACGGATTGACCGGCCCGTACTCCTCGACCTTGCCGGCCAGGGCGAACACCGCGAGCCCGGCGACCGGCACGCCCAGCCGCCACCAGAGGTGGCGTTTGCGGCTGCGGCCGTTGCGGACGACGCCGAGCGGTTCGATGACCACCGAGCGCATCGCCGTCAGGGTGACGAGCACGGCGGTGAGCGGGACCGCGACCGCGATCAGCAGCGCGAGCCGGGTGTCGGGGGAGAGGTCGGACGGGAAGACGCTGGCGTCCCAGACCTCGACGCGGTCGACGTACTCACGGCCCACCGCGAACAGCAGCACCCCGATCAGCAGACCGAGCGCCGAGCCGAACAGCGCCTCGCCCGCGGCGATCCGGCGCGTCGAGCGGATGTCCGTCCCGACCAGGCGCAGCGCGGCGAGCCGGCGGTCGCGGCGGTCGCCGCCGAAGCGTACGGCGGTGGCGATGAAGATGGCCACGGGGGCCAGCAGCACCACGCAGACCATGATGCTCAGCACGATGAGGATCGGCGGCATCGGGTCGGAGGGGCCGGGGTTGCCGTAGCCGGAGATCCGGTGGCCGCCCGCCGCCCCGGTCAGGGTGTCGCTGCCGGCGTAGAACCACAGCTCGCCCGGTGAGCGCAGGCCCGCCTGGGAGATCGTGCCGGTCACCTCGTACGGCAGCCGTTCCCTGAGCAGCTTGTTGCCCGGGTCGTCCAGGAGCGTGCGGAGGGCGGGGGAGACCACCATCGTGCCGGGGGCGGGGAAGGCGCGGACGCCCGGCGGGACGACCGGACGGGCGCCGTCGGCGCGCATCAGGAAGCCGGTGATCGAGCGGTCGTGGTACTCGGTGCTGGCCTCGATCCGCAGCACGGAGGTGTCCGACTTCTTCGCCTGGGCGTCCGGGGACTCCGAGATCCTCGTCTCGGAGCGGGCCTGGTCGCGGGCGGAGCGCTCGTCCAGCATGTGCGGTACGGAGGCGGCGGTGAGCAGCAGGGCCACGCCCAGGCCCACGCCGAGTCCGGTGAGCAGGGTGCGTATCCAGCCCTCGCGTCCGCCGCCGGCGGCGAAGCGGATGCCGAGCCAGAGGTCGCGCAGCACCACGGGGACACGGGTGGGGGGCTCCGGGGCCGTGGGGGTGGTGGTCCGGGACCGGTCGAGCAGGGTCATCCGGTGTGCTCCAGATCGAGGGCGCGGCCGTCGCGGACGGTGATGTCACGGTCCGAGTAGGCGGCGACACGGGCCTCGTGGGTCACCAGGACCACGGCCACGTTGGCGGAGCGGGCGGCGTCGGTGAGCAGCTGCATGACGCGTTCGCCGTTGAGGGAGTCCAGGGCGCCGGTCGGCTCGTCCGCGAAGATCACCTTCGGGGAGGCGGCGAGCGCGCGGGCCACGGCGACCCGCTGGCCCTGGCCGCCGGAGACCTCGCCGGGGCGCTTGTCGCCGATGGTGTCGACCTCCAGGCGCTCCATCCACTCCAGGGCGGTGCGCTCGGCGGTCCTGCGGCGGGTGCCGTTCAGCCGCAGCGGCAGGGCGACGTTCTCCACGCAGGTCAGCTCGGGGACGAGCTGGCCGAACTGGAAGACGAAGCCGAAGTCGCTGCGGCGCAGGGCGCTGCGCTCGGCGTCGGAGAGCGCGGACAGCTCACGGCCGGCGTAGGTGATGGTGCCGGAGTCCGGGGTGATGATCCCGGCCAGGCAGTGCAGCAGGGTGGACTTGCCGGAGCCGGAGGGGCCCATCACGGCGACGACCTCACCGGGGTGGACGGAGAACGAGGCCCCGTCGAGCGCGGGGGTCGAGCCGTAGGTCTTGCGCAGATCGCGGGCGCTGAGCAGGGAGCCGTCGGGAATCACGGGGCCACCACCTTCTGGAGCTGGCCCAGCCGGGCCGCGGTCAGTTCCAGCCAGCGCAGATCGGCTTCCAGATGGAACAGCGCGTGGTCGCAGATCAGCTGGTCGGCCAGATCGCCCTTGCGCTTGCGGTCGGTGAGGATGCGCATCAGACGCAGGTGCTCGGAGCGCTGGGCGTCGAGCACGTCGGCCGCGTTCCGGCCGGTGAGCATGGCCAGGACGACCTTGGTGTACAGGGTCGACTGGAGGTACGGTTCCGGCTTCTCGGGCTGGGCGAGCCAGGTGGCGACATCGGTGATCCCGGCGTCGGTGATGGCGTAGCGCTTGCGTTCCGGGCCGCCGTCGGTCTCCACGCCGTCGACCTCGACGAGGCCGTTCTTCAGGAGCCGGGACATCGTCGAGTAGACCTGCCCGTAGTGCAGGGGGCGGTCGTGCCCGAACTTCTCGTCGAAGGTCCGCTTGAGGTCGTAACCGTGGCGGGGCCCGGACTCAAGGAGCCCGAGCAGGGTGTGGCCGATAGACATGGGGAGGACTGTACACCGTGTGTATACCTGCCATGTATACCGAGGGGCGGAGGCCGGACGGCCCCGGCGGGAGCCGTCCGGCCTCCGCGTCGGCTCAGTCCCGGCCGGGGGCCTCCCGGTCCGGGGGCTCCGGCTCCGGACGCTTCGGCGGACGGCCCCGGCGCGCGATCGGTGCCGCGCCGCCGGGGAGCCGGCCGGCCTCGGCGAGCGCCCGCCGCAGCAGGAACTCGATCTGCGCGTTGGCGCTGCGCAGTTCGTCCGAGGCCCAGCGGGCCAGCGCGTCGTGCACCGCCGGGTCCAGCCGCAGCAGCATCTGCTTGCGCCGCTGCGGCCCGGACGGCGGCGCGGGGCGCCGCGGGGGCTGGTCGGTCACTGGTAGAGCGTGCCCGTGTTGAGGACCGGCTGCGCCGCCCGGTCGCCGCACAGCACCACCATGAGGTTGCTCACCATGGCCGCCTTGCGCTCGGAGTCCAGCTCGACGATGTCCTGCTCGGCGATGCGGGTGAGCGCCATCTCGACCATGCCGACCGCGCCCTCGACGATCTGCTGACGGGCCGCCACGACCGCCCCGGCCTGCTGGCGCTGGAGCATCGCGGAGGCGATCTCGGGGGCGTACGCGAGGTGGCTGAAGCGGGACTCGATGATCCGGACCCCGGCGGCCTGCACCCGGGCGGTCAGCTCGGCGGCCAGCTTCTCGGTGATCTCCTCGGCGTTGCCCCGGAGCGAGAGGCCGCCCTCCTCGTGGGCGTCGTACGGGTACTCCAGGGCGATGTGCCGGACGGCGGACTCGGTCTGGGTGGCGACGAACTCCAGGAAGTCGTCGACCTCGAAGAGCGCCTGGGCGGTGTCCTCGACCTTCCAGACCACGATCGCGGCCAGCTCGATCGGGTTGCCGTACGCGTCGTTCACCTTGAGGACCGCGGTCTCGTGGTTGCGGACCCGGGTGGAGATCTTCCGGCTGGAGGTCAGCGGGTTGACCCAGCGCAGACCGTCGGCGCGGATCGTGCCCACGTACCGGCCGAAGAGCTGGATCACCCGGGCCTCGCCCGGTGCGACCATCTTCACGCCGCCCATGCAGAAGAACGAGGCGAGGGCGAGCAGGATGCCGAGCACGCACACCGGGATGCCCACGGCGTTGCTCCCGTTCGACCCGATGACCCCGCCGATGATCGCGAGGAAGACGCCGACGACCACGCCGATCACGGTCAGCAGCAGACCGAGGCCGCCGGGGATGCTGTGCGCCGGAACCTCGCGGACCTGCGGTTCCGGCATCTCGGGCGCATCCGGGGCGAGGTCGGCGGGAGAGGTGTCGGGCGTGTCGGGGTTGAGCGGACCGGTCATGGAATCCCCCGTTTCAGGTGGCTAGCCGTTCGCTAGCAATGTGATTACACATTAACGGTTCTCGCAACCCTGCGCACCTCTCATGAGTCGGTTCCCTTGAGGACGGGTGCTGATTGTCACGTCCGGAAAATGCGGGATCGCTCGCATTTTCACCGTCCCGACGGTGTTAGCTGGCAGGTCCGAGCTGATCCGGTGAGCAGAGAAGCGGGAGCAACACAGCGATGGGTCGAGCGGATGCGCGACGAGCCCAGCGGCGCGGAGCGCGGCGGGCCGGGAGGAGCGGCGGCATACGCGGACTCTTCACCTGGAAGAAGATGCTGGGGACGGCGTTCGCCCTCTGCCTCATGGCCATGGGCGCCTTCGCCGTGCTCTACATGCTCGTGGACGTGCCCGAGGGCAACGCCCAGGCCAAGCTGCAGAGCAATATCTACAAGTACTCCGACGGCACCCTGCTGGCCAGGACGGGCGAGGTCAACCGCGAGATCGTCGACCTCGCGCAGGTGCCCAAGGAGGTCCAGATGACCTTCGTCGCCGCCGAGAACAAGTCCTTCTACCAGGACAAGGGCGTCGACTTCAAAGGCACCGCGCGCGGCCTGCTGAACACCCTCTCCGGCAAGGGCAAGCAGGGCGGCTCGACCATCACCCAGCAGTACGTCAAGAACTACTACCTGGACCAGGACCAGACGGTCACCCGCAAGCTCAAGGAACTGGTGATCTCGCTCAAGGTCGACCAGAAGAAGGGCAAGAAGGAGATCCTGGCCGGCTACATCAACACCAGCTACTACGGCCGGGGCGCCTACGGCATCCAGGCCGCGGCGCAGGCGTACTACAACAAGGACGCCAAGGACCTGAACGTCGCCGAGGGCGCCTACCTCGCCGCCCTGCTCCAGGCCCCCAGCCAGTACGACTGGGCCGTCGCCGGACCGCGCGGCAAGGCACTCGTCCAGGAGCGCTGGAACTACGTGCTGGACAACATGGTGGAGGAGGACTGGCTGGACGCGAGCATGCGCCGCGGCCTCAAGTTCCCCATCCCGAAGAACCCCAGGCCCAGCAACGGCATCTCCGGCCAGAAGGGCTACATCGTCGAGGCCGCCCGTGACGCCGTGCTCAAGGAGACCGGCCTCACCCGCGACCAGTTCGACCTGGGCGGCTGGACCATCACGGTCAACATCGACAAGAAGAAGCAGGCGCAGCTGGAGAAGTCGGTCGAGACCCAGCTGAACGACAGCCTCGACACCAAGAAGCGCAAGCTCGACCAGGACATCCAGGCCGGCGCGGTCTCCGTGGACCGCAAGAGCGGTGCGGTGGTCGCCCTGTACGGCGGGCGCGGCCAGAACGAGCACTGGGTGTCGAACGCCGAGCGCAAGGACTACCAGCCCGCCTCCACGTTCAAGCCCGTCATCCTGGCCGCCGCGCTCGACCAGGAGTCGGAGACCCAGGACGAGGAGCCGATCACCGCGAGCACCCGCTACGACGGCACCAGCAAACGGCCCGTCGAGGGCAGCGACATCGCCTTCGCCCCGGAGAACGAGGACGACCAGGACTACGGCCCGGTCACCGTCCAGACCGCGATGAACAAGTCCATCAACTCCGTCTTCGCGCAGATGGGCGTCGACGTCGGCATGGACAAGGTGCTGGAGACCGCGGGCAAGCTCGGCATGGACGTGGAGAAGCTGGAGGCGGTGCCCGCGCAGACGCTGGGCTCCATGGGCGCCAGCCCGCTGGCCATGGCCGGGGTCTACGCCACGCTCGACAACCACGGCAAGAAGGTCACCCCGCAGATCGTGAAGTCGGCCGTGCACCAGGGCGACGACCCGGTGAAGATGCCCGCCGCCATCGGCGACCAGGTGATCAGTCGGCAGGCCGCGGACTCCGTGACCTCCGTGCTCACCGGTGTGGTCGACGACGGTACGGCCCAGCGCGCGGTGCGCGGTGCCGAGGGCCTGTCCGACCAGGACATCGCCGGCAAGACGGGAACCTCGGACGACAACAAGTCCGCCTGGTTCACCGGCTACACCCCGGACCTGGTGACCTCGGTCGGCCTCTTCGGCGAGGCCGCCTTCGCGCGGACCGACGACGACGGCAAGAAGATCCAGAAGGGCGCCCAGGTGACCCTGAAGGGCGCGGGCGGCGGCGGCCGCGTCAACGGCGGCGGCTTCCCGGCCCGGATCTGGGCGGACTACACCGCCAAGGCGATGGGCGGGTCCACCGAGTTCGACCTCGACACCGACATGGGCGCCGCGGTCTCCCCGGAACCGGACACCAGCTCGCCGTCCGCGTCCACCTCGCCCTCGGACGACGCCTCCCCGTCCGACAGCCCCTCACACACCCCGCCGGCCAGCACCCCGCCCACACAGAGCCAGTCGCCCGCCTCCACCCCGCCGGCCAGTCCCACCGGTGACGCGACGAGCGAGCCGCCCACCCAGCCGTCGACCGAACCGGGGCCCTCGGACTCCCCCGAACCCCCGCTGAAACCGGGCGACGACCGCCCGCAGAACGGCGACGCGGCGACCGGCTGACCGGCCGGACCGCACCGGAAACCCCGACGGGCGGGGTACGAGGCCACTCCTCGTACCCCGCCCGTCCGGCTGTCCGCGCCGCTCCGGCCGGTCAGCCGCCGACCTTCTTCGCGACCCGGTCGCCGAGGTCCCGGTCCACATGGCGCCAGTACTGGAACGCCCGCTCCAGGACCGGCCGGCTCACCCCGTCCAGCAGATGGCCGGAAATATTCGCCACCAGCCGCTCGCGCGCCGCGTCGTCGAGGACCTCGCGCACCAACGTGCCCGCCTGGCCCCAGTCGTCGTCGTCCCGGCGCAGCGTGTAGGCCTCGTGCACCATCTCGCCCGCCGAGGCCCAGCCCGCCGGCTCGCCGAACCGCGCGGTGTCGGCCTCCGGACCGCCGTACGAGTTCGGCGCGTAGACCGCGCCCGTACGCGACGGCTCGTACCGCATCGGGCCGTCCTTGGCGTACGAGTTCCGCCCGGAGCGCGGCCGGTTCGGCGGCAGCTGGGCGTAGTTCGGGCCGATCCGGTAGCGGTGGGTGTCCGGGTACGAGAAGAGCCGGCCGAGGAGCATCTTGTCGGGCGACGGGCCGATGCCGGGCACCAGGTTCGACGGCTCGAAGGACGCCTGCTCGATGTGGACGAAGAAGTCCTCGGGGTTCTCGTTCAGCGTCATCCGGCCGACCTCGATCAGCGGGTAGTCGCCGTGCGGCCACACCTTCGTCAGATCGAAGGGGTTGAACCGGTAGTCCGGGGCGTCGTCGAACGGCATGACCTGGACGGAGAGCGTCCAGCTCGGGTGGTCGCCGCGCTTGATCGACTCGAACAGGTCCCGGCGGTGCACGTCCCCGTCGGTCCCGGCCATCGCGTCGGCCTCGTCCTGGGTGTAGAACTCGATGCCCTGGTCCGTCTTGAAGTGGTACTTCACCCAGAACCGCTCGCCGCCCGCGTTCACCCAGAGATAGGTGTGCGAGCTGAAGCCGTCCATGTGGCGGTACGTCTTCGGGATGCCCCGGTCGCCCATCAGCCAGGTCACCTGGTGGGCGCTCTCCGGGGACAGTGTCCAGAAGTCCCACTGCATGTCGTGGTCGCGCACCCCGTTGTCCGGGCGGCGCTTCTGCGAACGGATGAAGTCCTGGAACTTCATCGGGTCACGGACGAAGAAGACCGGCGTGTTGTTGCCGACCATGTCGTAGTTGCCGTGCTCGGTGTAGAACTTCAGCGCGAAGCCGCGCGGGTCGCGCCAGGTGTCGGGGGAGCCCTGCTCCCCGGCGACCGTCGAGAAGCGGGCCAGCATGGCCGTCCGCCTGCCCGGCTGGAAGAGGTCGGCCTTGGTGAACTGGCTGACGTCGTTGGTCACCTCGAAGACGCCGTACGCGCCGGATCCCTTGGCGTGCACGACCCGTTCGGGGACCCGCTCCCGGTTGAACTGGGCCATCTTCTCGATCAGGTAGTGGTCCTGGAGCAGGATCGGCCCGTCGGGGCCGACGGTGAGCGAGTGTTCGTCGCTCTCCACCGGAATCCCTGCGTTGTTCGTGGTGTAGGCGGTGTTCTTGGTCCTGGGTTCCTCGGTCACCGGGCGCCTCCCGTCGGTGGGGTTTCGGTCAGGCCGCGTGGCACACGACTGAAGTCAACTCCGGGACGGGAGGGTCGGCAACATTTCGGTCACTCAGGGTGACGGCGATCGGGGGCGGTGGTCACTGCCCCCGGGCGGGCATCTCGAACCAGACGACCTTGCCGGTCGACAGCCGGGTCGCCCCCCACCGCCGGGCCAGCCGGTTGACCAGGAACAGCCCCCGGCCGCCCTCGTCCATGTCCCGGGCGCGCCGCTGCCGGGGCAGCTGCGGGGCGTCGTCGCCGACCTCGCAGCGCAGCATGTCGGTCCGCAGCAGCCGCAGCGTCACCGGCCGCTCCGCGTACCGCACGGCATTGGTCACCACCTCGCTGACCAGCAGCTCCACCGAGTCCGCCAGCTCGTCCAGACCCCAGCGGCTCAGCGCCCGGCGGGCCAGCCGGCGGGCCCGGCCCGGGGCCGAGTCCTCCGGGTCCAGATGCCAGTACGCCACGTCGCTGGGCGCGATCCCGTCGAACCGGGCGGCCAGCAGCGCGATGTCGTCGTCCCGGTCGCCCGGCCCGAGCATGTCCAGCACGTCGTCGCAGAGGGCCTCCAGCGGCGGCGAGTGGTCCGGACCGGTGAGCCGGGCCGTGGCGGCCAGCCGCTCGCGCAGCTGCTCGATCCCGGTCCACACGTCCCGCAGCCGGGACTCCACCAGGCCGTCGGTGTAGAGCAGCAGCGTGGCGCCCGCGGGCGCGTCCAGCTCCACGGCCTCGAAGTCCACCCCGCCGACCCCGATCGGGGCCCCGGGCGGCACCTTCAGCACCTCGGCCCGGCCCCCGAGGTGCAGCAGCACGGGCGGCGGATGGCCGGCGTTGGCGATGGTGATCCGGTGCGCGACGGGGTCGTACACCGCGTACAGGCAGGTCGCCATGCGGTCGCTGCCCAGCCGCTGCGCCTGTTCGTCCAGATGGTGCAGGACCTCCTGCGGCGGCAGGTCGAGACCGGCCAGGGTCTGGGCGGTGGTGCGCAGCTGGCCCATGATCGCGGCGGAGGTCATGGAGTGGCCCATCACATCGCCGACGACGAGGGCGACCCGGCTGCCGGGCAGCGGGATCGCGTCGTACCAGTCGCCGCCGACCCGGGCCGTCTCGGCGGCCGGGAGGTAGCGCGAGGCGAGCCGCACACCGGTCGGCTGCGGGAGCGAGTCGGGCAGCATGGTGCGCTGGAGCTCGTCCGCGATGTAGGCCTCGCGGCCGTAGAGCACGGCCTTGTCGATGCCGAGCGCGGTGTGTGTGGCCAGCTGGGCGGCGACCAGCAGATCGTTGGCCTCGAAGGGCGGGCGCTCGGTGCCGCGCAGGAAGACGGCCGCGCCGATCACCCGGCGCCGGCCGCGCAGCGGCGCGAGGATGGCCCGGTGCCCGGAGGGCACGACCCGGTCGGCGCCCAGCAGCTCGGGCAGCGCGACCCGGGCCGCGGCGGAGTCGCCGAAGACCGGCCGCACTCCGCGCAGCACCTCGGCCAGCGCGCCGCCGGCCAGCACCTCGCACAGCTCCGCGGCGGGGATCAGATCGCCCTGCGGATCGACGGCGGGCGGCCGCAGCCGCTCGGTCTCCGACAGGCTCTCGGTGTCCTCGTCGCTCAGCCGCAGCCGGTCGGAGCGGCGCAGCCGCAGGACGAACGGGCTGACGGGCCGCTCGTCGCCGACGGGGAGCGGATCGCGCAGATAGACGAGTATGGCGTCGGAGAACGTCGGCACGCTGGCGCGGCACAGGCCCAGGACGATCTCGTCCAGGTCTATGCCGCGGGCGATCCGCCGGGTCGCGGCCCCCACGAAGCGCAGCCGGTCGCCCTCGCGACGGGCCGCCGCCTGCGGGTCGGGGGCCGGTCCGGACGGGGCCGGATTCGGTCCCTTGGCCGGGGCCGGGATCGCCGCGGTGGCAGGGGCGGGCGCGGCCGCGGCGTCGCGCTGTCGCGGCCGGGTGCGTTCCTGCGGCCGGGCAGCGAGCGGCTGCCGGCCTTCGTGGGAGGTGGGCTGCTCCGTCACGCGTGGGATTCCGTCCGTCCGGGCCGGTTGGATGAGGCAGTGGGTTCGGCCTCGTGAGGCGCTACTGTGCCCCGGCGGGAGCGGCCGTCACAACGGCCGGATTCCCGTGTCCCGGGACGCGGGGCCGAAACCGTTCGCCGGCCGGGAGGGCCGATGACAACGTTTCCGGTGCCGGGGCGTCGGACAGCGAGCACGTCTCCACCCCCTCGTCGTGGCTCCTGCGGTGTCGGGCAACTCGTGCGACTCATACGGCTGATGCGGTTCATGAAGCGTGCGATGTCTGCGACGACTCGGTGACTTGCGGTCAGGCCGCGTCCCGCGCCCGTGGGTTGGGGCGGAGCGTGGCTCCCGAGGACGATCCTACGTTTGCCCCCGCGGGGTGCATCAAGGGTCTCATGTCGGCATGGCGGAAGGGGTGCGGTCCCAGTCATCGGGGAGCCGGTCCCAGTCGGCCGGCAGCTCCGGCACCCGCCAGGCCGGATCGGGCCGCCAGTCCTCCCAGCCGTCGCGGAACGGCGCCCCCCAGTCGGTGATCACCCCGACCGCGGCCCGTCCCGCCGCCCGCACCCGCCGGGCCTGGTCAGGGGTCATCAGCCCGGCCCGCTGGGCCTGGGCGAACTCGTCCTCGTCGCGCCAGAGCCAGCTGCGGTCCGGGTAGACCGAGATGTCGAGGAAGTGGTCCTCGGAGTCGATCCCGCCCCGCCAGCGGGTCCGGGGCTCCTCCAGGTTCACGTACCAGCTGCGGAACTGCCAGGAGCGCTCCCAGAACAGCCAGACCGACCAGGGCTCGCCGGGCCGGGCCAGCTTGAGCACCCCGTTGCCCAGCCAGGGGGTGCGGGCGGTGGTGCGCGGGGCGGTGTACCGGGTGGCGAGCGGTTCGGCGTGCACGTCGGTGCCGTCCGCCAGCACCGGCTTCACGCATTCGGTGCCGGGCGCCACCCAGACGGCGAGCAGCTCGTCGGTGTCCTGGACGACGGTGACCGGTCGGCAGATGTGCACCGGATTGGGCACCGGGTCCAGGTCCGGGCCGTGCCGCCGAGGCCCGTTGCCGCGGTAGCGCCACAGGATCTGATCACCCGGGGCCCAGTGCTGCGTCTCGCCGGTACCTGTCATGGAGAGATCCTAATGAGGCCGCCGCCCGGGTCGCAGCGACGCATGTCACGGACGGGTCATACGCAGCACGTCGAGCGCCTCGTCGAGCTGTTCCACGGTGAGGTCGCCGCGTTCGACGTAGCCCGCGTCCAGCACCACCTCGCGGATCGTGCGGCGTTCGGCCAGCGAGCGCTTGGCGACCTTGGCGGCCTCCTCGTAGCCGATGTACTTGTTCAGCGGGGTGACGACGGACGGGGAGGACTCGGCGTACTCCCGGGCCCGCTCGGCATGGGCGGTGATCCCGTCGACCGTGCGGTCCGCGAGCAGCCGGGAGGCGTTGGCCAGCAGCCGGACGGACTCCAGCAGGTTCTTGGCCATGACCGGGAGCATCACGTTCAGCTCGAAGTTGCCGGCGGCCCCGGCGGCGGCCACCGTGGCGTCGTTCCCCGTCACCTGCGCGGCGACCATCAGCACGGCCTCGGGGATGACCGGATTCACCTTGCCCGGCATGATCGAGGAGCCCGGCTGGAGGTCGGGGAGGCTGATCTCGGCGAGGCCGGTGCGCGGGCCCGAGGCCATCCAGCGCAGATCGTTGGAGATCTTGGTCAGCGAGCCCGCGATCGTGCGGAGCTGTCCGGAGGTCTCGACCAGGCCGTCCCGGGCGCCCTGCGCCTCGAAGTGGTCCCGGGCCTCGGTGAGCGGCAGCCCCGTGGCCCGCGCGACCTCGGCGATCACGGCGGCGGAGAAGCCGGGCGGGGTGTTGATGCCGGTGCCCACGGCGGTGCCGCCCAGCGGGAGCTCGGCGAGGCGGGGCAGCGAGGCGCGCAGCCGCTCGACGCCGTAGCGGATCTGGGCCGCGTAACCGCCGAACTCCTGGCCCAGGGTGACGGGGGTGGCGTCCATCAGATGGGTGCGCCCGGACTTCACGACGGTGGCGAACTCCGCGGCCTTGCGTTCCAGGGCGGCCGCCAGATGCTCCAGGGCCGGGACCAGGTCGCCGGTCACGGCCGCGGTGGCGGCGATGTGGATGGAGGACGGGAAGACGTCGTTGGAGGACTGCGAGGCGTTGACGTGGTCGTTGGGGTGGACCTCGCGGCCGAGGCGTTCGGTGGCGAGGGTGGCCAGCACCTCATTGGTGTTCATGTTCGAGGAGGTACCGGAGCCGGTCTGGAAGACGTCGACGGGGAAATGCGCGTCCCAGCGGCCCTCGGCGACCTCGGCCGCCGCCTCCTGGATCGCCCGCGCGATGTCCGGGTCGAGGACCTTCAGCTCGGCGTTGACCTTGGCCGCGGCTGCCTTGACGCGGGCCAGGGCCTCGATGTGGGCCCGCTCCAGGCGCTGTCCGGAGACCGGGAAGTTCTCCACGGCCCGCTGCGTCTGGGCCCGCCACTTGGCGTCCGCGGGCACCCTGACCTCGCCCATCGAGTCGTGCTCGATCCGGTAGCCCTCGCCCGTTCCCTGATCCGTCATCGTTCAATCTCCTTGAAGTCGCCCAAAAAGATGAGCACTTGTCTTGTTCCATGTATTCCCAAGTCGCCTACCGACCAGTAAATACCGGGGGTAACCACAACCCGGGGAGGCGCAATGAGGCGCACCAGGCACAGACTCCGCTGTACCGTCGCGGCCGCCGCGGCCATGGCGGCCGCACTCGGCGGCATGACCGTCGCCGCCGGACCGGCGGGAGCGGCACAGCCCGCGTCCAGCACTACCGCATCCACCGCACTGCCGCCCGAACTGGAGGCCATCCGCGCCGCCGAGGCCACCCGGCTGTACGGCGACCCGGCCGAGCGGCCGCTCGCCCAGCGCAAGACCGGGCTCATCTCGCTCGGCGACAGCGAGATCTCCGGCGAGGGCGTCGGCACGTACGAGGCGGGCACCAACGGCCCCGACAACTGGTGCCACCGCTCACCCGACTCCGCCATCCACCGCACCGGCATCGCCGCCGACGTCACGTACAACGTCTCCTGCTCCGGCGCGTACACCGGCAACATCGTCATCGGCGGCTCCAAGCAGTACGCCGACGAACTGGTGCAGAGCGACAACCTCGCCATCAAGGCGCGCAACACCCGCATCAAGATGATCGTGCTGGTCGCGGGCGCCAACGACGACCTCCAGTTCGGACCGGTCATGACCGACTGCGTCACCCGCTGGGTGCTGTCCCAGGGCACCTGCGAGCCCAAGTACGACGGCGGCTGGCAGGCCCGTGTCGACGGGCTCGTCCCCAAGGTCGAGAAGACCGTCCGCGACCTGCGCACCGTGATGACCGGCGCCGGATACGCGGACGGCGACTACAAGCTCGTCGTCATGGGCTACCCGAGCCCCATCGGCCCGGACTTCTACGACAACCCGAACTACCCCGGCAAGCTTCCCGGCGGCTGCGCCGGATACGACTCCGACGCCGCCTGGGGCCGCAATGTCGCCGTCCCCGCCTTCGAACGCGGCATGCGCAGGGCGGCCGCCGACACCGGTGCGGTCTACCTGGACAACTCCCGGCTCTTCCACGGCCACGAGGTGTGCAGCGAGTCGACCTGGGCCCGCGGCCTCTACATCGACCTCTCGCACTTCCCGCCGGACTCCAACTCCGTCCGGCAGTCCTTCCACCCCAACGCCGCCGGCCACGGCGCCTTCGCCTCCTGCCTGACCCAGATCTACAACGCCGGGGTCCGCGAGGCGAGCTGCGCCGACCCGGCGAGCACCGGACAGCCGGTGCTCCAGCAGCTGGCCTGGGACGACGCCTTCAAGCCGGTGCGCGGTGAGGCGACCGGCAGCTGTCTGGACGCCCCCGCCTCGGTCACCCGCAACAACACCGGGGTCACCGGCTGGGAGTGCCACGGCGGACGCAACCAGGGCTGGTGGTACGACTCCGGCACCCGGACGCTGCGCACGGAGCTGAGTCACGACCGCTGCCTGGACGTCCCGGGCGCCGACTACAAGGCGGGCGCCGCGCTGATCCTCTACAACTGCTCGGGCGCGGCCAACCAGCAGTTCGTCCGGCAGTCCGGCACCCTGCGCCCGGCCGCCGCGACCGGGCTGTGCGCGACCCTGGCGGGCGCCCACGACCCGCTCCGCCTCCAGCCCTGCGACGGAGGTGCCCAGCAGCGCTTCGCGTGACCGCACCGCTCGTACGACCGTGGGGGGGGGGGGGGGGGGGCCCCCCCCCCCCCCCCCCCCCCCCCCCGCCCCCACGCCCCCCGGGCCCCCCCCCCCCCCCCCCCGGGGGGCGGCCCCCCCCCCCCCCCCCCCCCCCCCCGCCCCGGCCCCCGCGGGCGGG
>NZ_JBVHKV010000008.1:10260-372636 GCF_055559335.1 Streptomyces sp. NPDC024555 | reverse complement strand
CCTCCTCCACGCCCGCCGCTACCCCTCCCTCACCCTCAACCTCCTCCTCACCCCGATCATGCTGCTCCTCCTCTTCGTCTACATCTTCGGAGACGCCATGAGCGGCGGCGCGGGCCGCGACGCGTACATCGCGTACCTCGTGCCGGGCATCCTGCTGATGACCATCGGGTCGACCACGATCGGCACGGCCGTCTCGGTCTCCACGGACATGAGCGAGGGGATCATCGCCCGCTTCCGGACCATGGCCATCCACCGCAGTTCGATCCTCTTCGGCCATGTCGTCGGGAGTGTCATCCGGACCCTGCTCAGCCTGGTGCTCGTCGGCGCCGTGGGGGTGGCGATGGGCTTCCGGTCGACGGACTCCACCGTCCTGGAGTGGATCGCCGCCTTCGGTCTGCTGGCCCTCTTCACCCTCGCCTTCACCTGGATCGCCGTGGGCATGGGGCTG
This sequence comes from Streptomyces sp. NPDC024555, assembly GCF_055559335.1. Lineage (NCBI taxonomy): Bacteria > Bacillati > Actinomycetota > Actinomycetes > Kitasatosporales > Streptomycetaceae > Streptomyces > Streptomyces sp. NPDC024555. The sequence continues at coordinate 372,188 of NZ_JBVHKV010000008.1, read as the reverse complement.
GGCAGCCCGAATGCGGAGGCGGCGAGCAACAGCGCCATGCCGCTGATCCTGCTCCCGCTGATCTCCAGCGCCTTCGTCCCGCTCGACTCCATGCCCGGCTGGTTCCGGCCCATCGCCGAGTACCAGCCCTTCACCCCCGCCATCGAGACCCTCCGCGGACTCCTCCTCGGCACCGGGATCGGCAACAGCGGCTGGATCGCGGTCGGCTGGTGCCTGCTGCTCACGGTCCTCGGGTACCGCTGGTCCCGCGCGCAGTTCGACGGCGAGTCCGCGTAATCGCCCCGCGTGCGCGGGACCGTCCCGCGAACCGTCCACCGCCCCCGGGGCGGCGTGCACCGACTCCGTGTCGGCCGCGCGCCGCCCCTTCGGCGTACCGGGCCCGGTCCGTCCGGCCGGTTCGCCCGCGCCCCTTGTCTGATGCCGCGTCAGGCGTGACGATGGCCCCGCGCGGCGTCAGGTGACGGTGCGTCAGATATCGTGTCGGGTACGGCGTCAGCCGCCGCGTCACTCAGGGGAAGGAGGCCGACGGTGCCGATACTGCCCGCCGGGCCGCTGTCGTACGGGATGCAGCTCCCGATCCAGTCGCAGAGCGCCATCTACGCGGAGCCCTGGGAGGCCGGGGCCACCCCCGCCGACCTCGTCGAGATCGCCCGCACCGCCGACCGGGCGGGGTTCACCTATCTGGCGAGCTGCGACCACGTCGCCATTCCGCGCCGGCTCGCGGAGGGCATGAGCACCGTCTGGTACGACCCGGTGGCCACGCTCGGCCTCCTGGCCGGGGTCACCGAACGCGTACTGCTGATGAGCCATGTGGCGGTCGTCGGACTGCGCCATCCGCTGGCCACCGCCAAGCAGTACGCCACGCTCGACCACCTCAGCGGCGGCCGGCTGGTCCTCGGGGTGGGGGCCGGCCATGTGCGCGAGGAGTTCGAGGCGCTGGGCGCGGACTTCGAGGGGCGCGGGGCGGTGCTGGACGAGACGATCGACGCGCTGCGGGCGGCGCTGGGGCCCGAGGAGTATCCGGAGTTCGCGGGGGAGCGGTTCTCGTTCGCCGGACTGGGGCAGCGGCCGCGCCCGGCGCAGGAGCGGGTGCCGGTCTGGGTGGGCGGCTCCTCGCCCGCCGCCGTGCGCCGGGCGGCCGTGCGCGGCGACGGCTGGCTGCCGCAGGGGGACCCCCGGGCGAAGCTGCCGGAGCAGATCGCCCGGCTGTACGCGCTGCGCGAGGCGGCGGGCGTCACCGAGCCGATCGTGGTCGGCGCCATCACCGAACCGCTGTACGTGGGGGAGCCGGACTGGTCCGTGGGGCGGCGCACGCTCAGCGGGAAGCCGGAGGCCCTGGCGGAGTCGCTGCGGGAGTACGCCGCGATGGGCGTGCACCAGATCCAGGTGCGGTTCCGCAGCCGCTCGCTCCATGAACTGACCGATCAGATGGCCGCGTTCGCCGTCGAGGTCGCACCGCATCTCGACGGTCCCGACGCGTAACGGCCCCAGACAGGCAGGGAGACGACCATGGGAAAGCTGGACGGACGGACCGTGCTGATCACCGGCGCGGCGCGCGGGCAGGGTGAGCAGGAGGCCCGGCTCTTCGCCGCCGAGGGGGCCAGGGTGGTGATCGCGGACGTGCTCGACGAGCAGGGCGCGGCCCTGGCGAAGGAGTTGGGCGAGGACGTCGCGCTCTTCACGCATCTGGACGTGAGCCGCGAGGAGGACTGGCAGGCCGCCGTGGCCGCCGCCAAGGACGCCTTCGGCCGGATCGACGGGCTGGTCAACAACGCGGGCATCCTGCGCTTCAACGAGCTGGTGTCCACCCCGCTGGAGGAGTTCCAGCAGATCGTGCAGGTCAACCAGGTGGGGGCGTTCCTGGGGATCCGCACCGCAGCCCCCGAGATCGAGGCGGCCGGCGGCGGGACGATCGTCAACACCTCCTCGTACACCGGGCTCACCGGCATGGCGGGGGTCGGGGCGTACGCCGCGAGCAAGCACGCGGTGCTGGGGCTGACCCGGGTGGCGGCGGTGGAGCTGGCCGGGAAGGGGATCCGGGTGAACGCCCTGTGCCCCGGGGCGGTGGACACCGCGATGACCAATCCGGCGGCGCTGGACCCGGGCGCGGACCCGGAGGCGACGAAGGAGGCCGTGGACGCCCTCTACCGGAAGCTGGTGCCGCTCGGGCGGATCGGCAGGCCGGAGGAGGTGGCGGCCCTCGCGCTCTTCCTGACCTCGGAGGACTCCTCGTACATCACCGGGCAGCCGTTCGTCATCGACGGCGGCTGGCTGGCCGGCGTCAGCCTGTTCTGACCCGGGCCCGGACGCCTCTAGCTGACGAAGCGTCAGGTATTGACGGGTCGGGGTCTCGGTGGAACAGTCGGACGCATCACAATCTGACGGAGTGTCAGAAACGATTGAGGACGGTGAACCCCCTTGGAATTCGGGCTCTTTGTACAGGGGTACGTGCCCGCCGCGCGGGCCAAGGCCGACCCCGGGGCAGAGCACAAGGCGCTGATCGAGGAGACCGAGTACGTCATCCAGGCGGACAAGTCCGGCTTCAAGTACGCCTGGGCCTCCGAGCACCACTTCCTGGAGGAGTACTCGCACCTCTCCGCCAACGACGTGTACCTGGGCTATCTCGCACACGCCACCGACCGCATCCACCTCGGCTCGGGGATCTTCAACCCGCTGGCCCCCGTCAACCACCCGGTGAAGGTGGCCGAGAAGGTCGCCATGCTCGACCACCTCTCCGAGGGGCGCTTCGAGTTCGGCTCCGGACGCGGCGCGGGCAGCCACGAGATCCTGGGGTTCATGCCGGGCATCACCGACATGAACCACACCAAGGAGCTGTGGGAGGAGACCATCGCCGAGTTCCCCAAGATGTGGCTCCAGGACGAGTACGCCGGCTTCCAGGGCAAGCACTGGTCGCTGCCGCCCCGCAAGGTCCTGCCCAAGCCGTACGGGAAGTCGCACCCGGCCATGTGGTACGCGGCCGGCTCGCCCGCCTCGTACGCCATGGCGGGCAGCAAGGGGCTCGGCGTGCTGGGCTTCAGCGTGCAGAAGGTCTCCGACATGGAGTGGGTCGTCGAGTCCTACAAGAACGCCGTCAAGGACGCGCAGCCGGTCGGTGACTTCGTCAACGACAACGTCATGGTCACCTCCACGGCCATCTGCGCCGAGACCCACAAGAAGGCCGTGGAGATCGCGGTCGGCGGCGGGCTGAACTACCTCCAGTCGCTGCTCTTCCGCTACCACGACACCTTCCCCCGGCCCGAGGGCATCCCCGAGTGGCCGGAGCTGCTGCCCGAGTACTCCGAGGAGATCATCGAGCTGCTGATCGCCGAGGAGCTGATGATCTGCGGCGACCCCGACGAGGTGCTGACCCAGTGCCGCCGCTGGGACCGGGCCGGTGCCGACCAGCTGAGCTTCGGCATGCCGATCGGCATCAGCCGCGAGGACACGCTGAACTCGATCAAGCTGATCGGCGAGCACGTGATCCCGAAGATCGACACGGACCCGGTGCACCGCACGACACGGTTCCGCGAGTCGGCGTAGGGCGTGTTCCGGGGGCGCCGCCCCCGGACCCCCGCTCCTCGAACGCCGGAGGGGCTGGGTTGTACCCCCGCACGGGCGGCGTCTTCCCGGACCGCCGCTCCCGGGGCGCGTGGTGAAAGTGGCGCCGTCCGCCCGCCGAGCAGGCGGGACTTTCACCACACGCCCCGGCCGGGGTGCGTACCGCGGCCGTACGCACCCCGGCGCACACGCGTGCTTCGACCCCCGAGAAGGGAACCCCGTCATGCTCGACCACCTCATCCGCGGAGCGACCGTCGTGGACGGCACCGGCGGCCCCTCCTACCGGGCGGACGTCGGCATCCGGGAGGGCAGGATCGCCGTCGTCGCCGAACCCGGCACGGTCTCCGAGGAGGCCGCCACCTCCGAGGACGCCACCGGGCTCGTCCTCGCCCCCGGCTTCGTCGACCCGCACACGCACTACGACGCCCAGCTCTTCTGGGACCCGTACGCCACCCCGTCGATGAACCACGGCGTCACCACCGTCGCCGGCGGCAACTGCGGCTTCACGCTCGCCCCGCTGCACCCCGACCGCCCCGAGGACGCCGACTACACCCGGCGGATGATGGCCCGGGTCGAGGGCATGGCCCTCAAGGCGCTGGAGGAGGGCGTCGACTGGACCTGGTCGAGCTTCCGCGAATACCTGGACGCCCTGGAGGGGCGGATCGCGGTCAACGCCGGCTTCATGGTCGGGCACTGCGCGCTGCGCCGCCATGTGATGGGCGCCGACGCGGTCGGCGGACAGCCCACGAAGGCCCAGATGGACGCGATGCTCGCGCTGTTCCACGACGCCATGGACGCCGGGGCCTGGGGCCTGTCCACCACCCAGTCCTCCACCCACGCCGACGGCGACGGGCAGCCGGTCGCCTCCCGGCACGCCCTGCCGGAGGAGCTGCTCGCCCTCTCCCGCGCGGTCGGCGAGCACGAGGGCACCCAGATCGAGGCGATCGTCGCGGGCTGCCTCGACCAGTTCTCCGACGAGGAGATCGACCTCTTCGTCGACATGACCGCCGCCGCCGGGCGCCCCCTCAACTGGAACGTGCTGACCATCGACGCCGCCGTCCCCGAACGCGTCCCGCGCCAGCTGGTCCCCAGCGAACGCGCCCGCCGCGCGGGCGGCCGGATCGTCGCCCTCACCATGCCGATCCTCACCCCGATGAACATGTCGCTCGGCACCTTCTGCGCCCTCAACCTGATCCCCGGCTGGGGCGACATCCTGGCCCTGCCGGTCCCCGAACGCATCGCACGGCTCCGCGACCCCGGCGTCCGGGCCGAGATGCTGCGCCGCGCCGACAGCAAGGAAGCGGGCGTCTTCCGGCGGCTCGCGGACTTCGGCCGCTACGTCATCGGGGACACCTACAGCACCGCCAACGAGGGCCTGAGCGGCCGGGTCGTGCGCGACATCGCCGCCGAACGCGGCCAGGACCCCTTCCACTGCCTCGTCGAGATCTGCGCCGCCGACGAACTGCGCACCGTGCTCTGGCCGATGCCCACGGACAACGACCCCGACTCCTGGGCGCTGCGGCAGCGCACCTGGGAGCACGAGGACGTCATGCTCGGCGGCTCCGACGCGGGCGCCCATCTGGACCGGATGTGCGGTGCCCCGTACACCACGCGCTTCCTCGGCGACTGTCTGCGCGGACGCAAGCTGCTCCCGCTGGAGCGGGCCGTGCAGATGCTCACCGACGACCCGGCCCGGCTGTTCGGGCTGCGGGAGCGGGGACGCGTGGAGGAGGGGTACCACGCGGACCTGGTGCTCTTCGACCCCGAACGCATCGACGCGGGCCCGGCCACCCTCGTCCACGACCTGCCCGGCGACAGTCCCCGGCTGGACTCCAGGGCGCTCGGCATCGTCTCGGTCCGCGTCAACGGCGTCGAGACGCTGCGCGACGACAAGGTGACCGGCGCGGTCCCCGGGACGGTGCTGCGCTCCGGCCGCGACACCAGGACGGTGAGCACGCTGTGACGACGACACCCCAGAGCCCTGCGGCCCCCCAGCGCCTCTTCATCGGCGGCGAGTGGACCGAACCGGCCGCCGGGCACTACGAGGTGGTCGACCCGGCCACCGAGGAGACCGTCGGCCTCGCGCCCGAGGCGAGCCGCGCCCAGGTGTACGAGGCGGCGGCAGCGGCCCGTGACGCCTTCGCCTCCTGGTCGCGGACCCGCCCCGAGGAGCGCGCCGCGATCCTCGACCGCGCCGCCGGTCTGATGCAGCGCGACTTCGCGGCCAATGCGGCGCTGGCCCAGGCGGAGAGCGGCGCCACCACCGCAACCGCCCGGGGCATGCAGGTCGCCGTGGGCGCGGCCCGCTTCCGGCGGTACGCGAAGGGGGCCCTGGAGCCGGTCGAGGAGGCGGTGGCGCCGCAGATCAACGAGGCCGGTCCGATGGGCCGGGCCGGGATCTTCGGTGCCCTGGCCGTCCGCCGCCCGGTCGGCGTGGTCACCTGCATCACCTCGTACAACAACCCCTGGGCCAATCCGGCGGGCAAGATCGCCCCGGCGCTGGCGATGGGCAACACGGTCGTGGTGAAACCGGCCCCGCAGGACCCGCTCTCCGTCTACCGGATGGCCGCCGCCCTCGCCGAGGCGGGCGTCCCGGCCGGGGTCGTCAACGTCGTCTCCGGCGCCGCCCCCGAGGTGGGCGAGGCGGCCGTCGACTCGGCGGACGTCGACATGGTCAGCTTCACCGGGTCCACGGCCGTCGGACAGCGCATCGCCGAGGTCTGCGGCCGGAGCATGAAGCGGCAGCTGATGGAGCTGGGCGGCAAGGGCGCCGCGATCGTGCTCGACGACGCCGATCTCGACGCGGCGGTGGCCGGGATCGGGACGACGTTCTCGTTCTACAGCGGTCAGATCTGTACGGCTCCGACCCGCGTCCTGGTCCACCGGTCGGTGCACGACGCGCTGATCGCCAAACTCGCCGCGTACGCGGGCTACTTGACGGTCGGGGACCCGACGGCGAAGGGCACGGTCGTCGGCCCGGTCATCTCGGCCGCGCACCGCGACCGGATCGAGGCGTACGTGGAGCTGGGCCGCAAGGAGGGGGCCCGGGTGGTCACCGGCGGCGAGCGCCCGGAGCCGACCGGGCGCGGCTTCTACGTCGCGCCGACGCTGCTGGCCGACTGCACCAACGACATGCGGGTGGTGCGGGAGGAGATCTTCGGGCCGGTCGTGGTGGTGGTCCCCTTCGGCGACGAGGAGGAGGCCGTCGCGCTGGCCAACGACAGCGACTACGGGCTGATCGACTACGTGTGGTCGGGCGATGTGGCCCGCGCGTTCCGGATCGCGGGCCGGCTGCGGGCGGGCGGCGTCGGCGTGAACACGATCGGCCGCAACATGGAGGCCCCGTTCGGCGGGTTCAAGCGCAGCGGGGTGGGCCGCGACGTCGGCTCGTACGCGCTGCACGCCTACAGCGAACTCCAGGCGATCGTCTGGCCGGGCTGATCCCCGTGGCCGTGGCCGTGGCTCAGGGCGGCGGGGCCAGCCGGGCCGCGAGCCGGTCCAGGACCCGCCGCCCCGCCCGGCCCACCCCCACGGGCACGAGCGCGGCCCGGCCCGGGACGCGCACCCCGCCGGTGAACGCGACCAGGGTGCGCCCGGGGGCGTGGGCGGACGGGGTGGCCGCGATCCCGATGAGGACGAAGCGGCTCTGCATCCAGAGATAGCCGGGCCGCCGCACCCCGTGGAAGCGGGCGTGCATCCCGAACCGGCTGCGGGCCACCGCCTCGACCCGGTCGCCCTCGGCGCGGACGAGCCGCAGCCGCCGCATGTCGGGGACGAGCGCGGCGAGCGCGCCGTCCACGTCGGCGAGGAGCGGTTCCACGGCGGAGCAGGGCGCGTCGACCTCCCGGACGGTGACCCGGGCGCCGCGCACCCCGGCGGCGAGGGCGCGCAGCCGGCGGACCGGGTCGAGCGGGGCGGACCCGGGCCACGGGCGGAGCGGGGTGTCGGTCATGACGTCCATGCCTTCCGGAAGGAGTCCCGGGCGCGGGACAGACGGGACTTGACGGTGCCGACGCGCAGGCCGAGCAGACCGGCGGCGGTGCGCTCGTCCAGCCCCTCGACGTCGCGCAGCACGAGGACGGCGCGGTGTTCGGGGCTGAGCCGGGCGAGGACGTCGCCGATGTCGGCCGCGAGCTGGGGATCGCCGCGCTGGGGCAGGGCGGTGAGGTCGACGGGCACGGACCGCGCACCGCGCCGGGCGACGCGGACCGCCTCGCGGCAGGCGATGGCGCGCACCCAGCCGTGGAGGGCGGCGGGCTCCTTGAGCGTGCGCAGCCCCCGGAACACCGCGACCAGGGTCTCCTGCACGGCGTCGGGCCCGTCGGCCAGGGCGATCGGCCCGCAGATGCGGCCCGCGTAGGGGGCGAGCAGGTCCAGCAGCGCGTTCATCGCGAGGGTGTCCCCGCGCTGGGCCGCCCGCACCAGGCGCACCGCGCGGTCGTGGTCATCGGGCACGGGCCGGGCCGTCCTTCCTGGCCGCCACCCGGAGCGCGGCCGCCGCGAGCAGCAGACAGAGCGGTGTGTACAGCGTCCAGTTGAGCAGATGGAAGGTGGGGCCCGCGCCGGGGTCCAGGCCGGTGCGCAGCCCCGCCGCCCAGCCGATGCCGGCCAGGGCGCGCAGCGCGGTGCCGCCCGCGACGGCCAGTGTCCCGGCCTGGAGCAGCGGGCCCAGCCGGTGGCCGCGCCCGAGCCGGGCGCGGGCCGTCACCAGGACCGCGCCCCCGAGCAGGGCGGCGGCCAGCGGCAGGACGACCGGCGGGGTGAACGGGGCGTCGATGCCGAGCACCGCGTACGAGAGGGAGGCGGCGTCCCCGGCGGGCCAGGTGGAGCCGGTGGACCAGAGCAGGTGCAGCGCCGCGTCCGCGCCGAGGACGGCGGCGACGGTGAGGGCGGCGGCGCGGGGCGAGGGGAGCAGGCGGTCACGGGGCACGGGTTCCTCCGGAGTCGGGTGCGGTGGACGGCCGGTGGGGCCGGTGACGTCGGGCGTCACCCTCCAGAGGAGGCGGCGGGCCGATTCGTTCCCCGGGACTTCGGGCGGATGCGGCCGGGGTGCGCACCGGTGCCGATATCTCTTGATATCAAGCATCTCGCAATCAAGTCTCTTGACATCGAGAGGAAGTCGGGAGAGGCTTCCGGAGTTCCTTGATCTCTTGACGTCGAGATACATTCCGGGGGTGGGCGGTGCGCCGCACGAAGCGCAGCGGTACGGCGGAGGCCGGGGCCGAACACGGGGGCCTGCTCGCCCAGTTGCGCCGCCCGCCCGGCGGCCGGAACGCGCGGACCATGCTGCTCGCACTGGCCGTGGACCGGACCGGATCCGGCCTGTGGGCCGCCTCCTCGGTCCTCTACTTCACCTTCGTCACCCGGCTGAGCCCCGGACAGATCGGCGTGCTGCTGGGCGCGGCCGGAGTGGCGGGCATCGCCGGATCACCGCTGGCCGGACGGCTGGCGGGCCGCTTCCCGGTCCGCCCGCTGCTGATGGCCTGCCATCTGCTCCGGCTGCTGACCCTGACCCTGGTGCTCACCTGCACGGGCTTCGAGGCGCTGCTGCCCGTCGTCGCCGTCACCTATCTGGGCGACAGGGCCGCCAAGACCCTGGAGATGCTGTTCGCGACCCGCGCGGCGGGCGAACGCCGCGCCGCCTACCAGGCCCTGTCCCGCAGCGCGGCCAACGCCGGCTACGGCGTCGGCGCCGGACTCGCCGCCATCGGCCTGGCCGTGGGCACCCCCGGCGCCTACCGCGCGATGATCCTCGCCAACGCCGCGTCCTTCCTCGTCGCCGCCCTGCTGGTCCGCCGCACACGGGAGCCCGACGGCTCACCCGCCACCGCCGCCACCCCGCCCGCCACCGCACCGCACGCCCCGGCCGCGCGCCCCGAGAGCCCCTGGCGGGACCGCGGTTACCTCCGCTTCGTCCTGCTCGATATCCCGATGAACCTCGACGACTCGGTCCTCGGCGTCGGCCTCCCCCTCTGGCTGGTGAGCAGCACCGCCGCACCCCACGCCCTCGTCCCGGCCGTCCTCGTCATCAACACCGTGCTCGTCGTGACCCTCCAGCTCACCGTCTCCCGCCGCACGGAGGGCCCGCGCAGGGTGCTCAACTCCCTCCTCCTGTACGGCATCCTCATGGCCGCCTGCTGCGCGCTGATCGCCGCTGCCGTGCGCTGCGGCACCTGGGCGGCGGCCGTCGTCCTGCTCGCCGCGGCGGTGCTCGTCACCCTCGCGGAGCTGATGCGCTCGGTCACCTCGTGGGAGCTGGCCGTCCTGCTCGCCCCCGACGACGCGCGCGCCGCGTATCTGGGCGTCGCCGGCATGTCCCAGTCCATCCAGAAGTCCGCGGGGCCGCCGCTGCTGACCGGGGTCGTGATGGCGGCGGGCCCGGCGGGCTGGCTGGTGCTCGGCGCCGCCGTCGCGGCCGTCGCCGCCGTACAGCAGCGCTGCTGCGCCCAGCGCCTGCGTACGCGGGAGGCCGCCGGCCCTCCCCGGACGGTCCCGGCCGCCCGCTCGGAGCCGTACGGAAAAAGTTCCGGCGGTCCCGTCACACCCGCCCCGCGCGATCCGTCGAGGCAGTGACCGACCCCGACGGACAGCGAAGGACACCCACCGTCATGACCCAGCAGGCCATCCAGCAGCCCCGCTTCACCGACCCCACCGCCCTGGTCCCCGAACTGGCCGAAGTGGGACCGGCGTTGTTCCGCGCCACCGGCAACGGCGCTGTCCCGCGCACCACGATCGGCCTGGTCCAGCTCCGCGCCGGCCAGCTCGTCCGCAACACCTACCTGACCGTGCTGCACACCGGGAACCTCCGCAGGGCTGGGGAGACCGAGGAGCGCATCACCGCCGTGGCCACCTGGCACGACGCCCCTTATTTCACCCCCGCCGAACGCGCCGCACTGGCCCTCGTCGAGGCCGTCCACACCCCGGACCCGGCCGGCGAACGCGTCTCCGACGCGCTGTACGCCGAGGCCGCCGCGCACTACGACGAGAAGGCGCTCGCCACCCTGGCCACGGCCATCGGCCAGGTCGGCTTCTTCACCGCCCTCGCGCTCATCGGCAGGCCGCTGCCCGGGGTCGCGCCCACGGAGCAGTGGCGGAAGTGACGGCCGCCCGGCCCCTCAGCCCTCCAGGAAGACCGGATTGGTGAGGGCGGCCAGGGCCCCGGGCAGCCCCGGGACAGTGGCGGTGTGGCGGATCTCGGCGCGGACGTAGGAGGCGTAGGCGGGGGTGGTGGTCCATACGGCGGCCACGTCCCCCGCCTCCGGGACGGCGGTGGTGAACAGGGTGCCCTGGTCGGTGACGAAATGGACGGTGCAGCCGGGGACACCGCTGGCCTCCAGCGTCACGGTGACCGGTGTGCCGTCCCCCGCGACCCGCAGCCGCTCCCCGATCCCGGCGTGCTGTCCGCGCCCGCCGGACACACCGAAGGACAGCGTGACGGCGGAGGACTCGGCGATGTAGGAGTGCCCGGCCCGGATGCCCGCCACGATCGCCTCGCGCGACAGCTCGTCGGCCAGGACGACGGTCTGCGGGAGGCCGACCGTGTCCGGTTCCCGGTGCGCGTCGCTGTTGCCCATCGCCGGAACCCACCGCCCGCCCGAACGCACGGCAGCCACGAGGCAGTTGTCCCATTCGGCGAGCGCGATCTCGTCCTCCGGGCCGTACGCCCCGTTCCACACCTCCACCGCGTCGGCCTCGCCGAGGCCGAACTTCCAGTGGCAGCCGATGCACGTGGCGTGCGGATGGGCGGGCACGACCAGGCCGCCGGCCCGCCGCACCGCCCTGGCGTAGTGGCCGAAGCGGTTGTCCCGGGCGCGGTAGCGCCAGTCGATCCAGGTGCCCGGGTCGGTGGCGACCGCCAGCACGTGCCCGTTGCGGGTGGTGATCTCCTCGCCCGTCAGCACGAGCAGATCGTCGCCCCACAGCCCGCCCCACGCGCCGTGCCCGGACGAGGTGTTGTGCTCGCTGCTGTTGACGAAGTCGAGCCCGGCGGCCCGCGCGGCGGCGGCGATCTCGGCCGGGGTCCGCTTCCCGTCCGAGTGGACGGAGTGCAGATGGCAGTCGCCCCGGTACCAGGCCCGCCCGCGCCCCTTCGCCCGCTCCGGCGGATGGACCGGCGCGGGCGTCGTCCCGGCCGGACCGAAGCGCAGCGTCACCGTCACCTCGTAGGCCAGCCCCTGCGGCGCGACCGTGTACGGCCCCAGCGCGATGTGCCAGGTCCCCGGCCGCACCGGCCCCGCCAGATAGCCGGGCGTCGCCGCGTCGGCCCGGAGGAAGAAGCCGCTCCGCGCCCCGCCGGACCACCCCCGGAACCCGTCCCCGCCCAGCGCCGTCCCGCGCTCGTCGAAGATCCCGATGTCCAGCGCGTTGCCCTGCGTCCCCGCCGGAACGGCCGGCCGCTCGTACGCGTACGAGACCGCGATCTCCGCGACCCCGCGCACCACCTCCACCGGCAGGTACACGTAGTCCGGCGACCCGGGCGGCAGCACACCGCGCACGGTCCGGGTCAGGGTCCCGCTCTCCGGGGCGCCGGAGGCGTCCGGTCCGGCGGCGTCGGCGAAGCTCACGCTCCCCAACGTTAGGGCGCTCGCGGCCGTCGACACGAGCAGGCCGCGCCTGGCGATCGGGCGGTGTACGGGACGCGGTGCGGGCATGCGGGGCTCCCGGGACGTCGTGGACCGGGGTGGGCGGTCCGGTGGCGTGTCCTCCGTGACGGACACCGTGGCGGGGCCCGGTGAACGCCGTGTGAACACCGCGGGTGCGGCGCTGATCGGGCGTGGGGCAGGGCGAGTTGGGCGCCCGCAGGCCCCACGCCGGGGGTGGGGGAATCCCCCCGCCGACTACGGCGACGAGCCCCATCGCCCCGCCCCGCCCGGTCCGGCAGGCTCGGTGCACACACGGAACGGGGGCCCGGCTCCCGTCCGCCCCACCCGACGGAACACATGAGAGACGAGGCTGCGATGCGACGAGTGAACCGGGCCCTGGTGACCCTGGCGACGGCCCTGGCGGTGGTCGCGGTCCCCGCCGCCGCCTCCGCGGCACCCCGGCCCGCCCCGCACGACGCCGCCCCGCACGACGCCGCCCTGCGGGAGCGCCTCGACGCCGTCGTCTCCGCCGGTGCCGTGGGCGCCCTCGCGGAGGTCCGGGACGGGCGGCGCGTCTGGCGCGGCACCGCCGGGGTGGCCGAACAGGACACCACCCGGCCGGTCCCGGTCGACGGCCGGTTCCGGATGGGCAGCATCACCAAGACGTTCCTCGCCACCGTCGTCCTGCAACTCGCCGCCGAGGACCGGCTGGCACTCGACGACAGCGTCGAGCGGTGGCTGCCCGGCACCGTCCCCGGCGGCGACCGCATCACCCTGCGCCACCTCCTCAACCACACCAGCGGCCTGTACGACTACAAGCGCACGCTGACGATGCCGCCCTCGCCCGCCTTCCTCGACGACCGGCTGCGGACCTGGACCGCGTCCGAACTGGTGGGCAGGGCCGTGGCGCAGCCGCCGACGTCCACGACCCCGGGCACGGCGTACGCGTACTCCAACACCGACTACGTGCTCCTCGGCCAGATCATCGAACAGGCCACCGGCCGCTCCTACGCCGACGAGATCACGGCCCGCATCATCCGGCCGCTCGGCCTGCGCTCCACCTCCGTGCCCGGCACCTCCCCGCGCATCCCCGGACCGCACCCGCACGGCTACGTCCCGGTCGTGGACGCCGACGGCATGCGGCTCGTCGACTACACGGAGATGAACCCGTCCCTGATGGGCGCGAGCGGCGAGATGATCTCCACCACGCGCGACCTCGGCCGGTTCGTCTCGGCCCTGCTCGGCGGGCGGCTGCTCCCGGACCACCTCCTCGACGAGATGCGGACCCCGGGCCTGGAGCACGGGACGTACGGGCTGGGCCTGTCCTGGCGCACCACCGCCTGCGGGGTCCCGGTCTACGGCAACGACGGCGACGCCCTCGCCTACCAGACCTGGTCGTTCACCACGCGCGACGGCCGCCGCACGGCCACCGTCGCGCTCACCCCGGACTTCCGGGGCGACGCCGACGACGCCGTCGACGCCCTCCTGGACCGGGCGTTCTGCGGATAGCCCCGCGAGGGCGGGCCGGAACCCCCCTCTACGCTGTGCCGACGCGTCCGCGCCGCCAACGGGCGCGGAGCGAGGAGGAGGGGACATGCGAAGACACACGGCAGGGGCCGCGACGGCCGTCTCGGTGGTCATGGTCGTGCTCGGGGCGTCGACGGCGCACGCCGAGGGGGAGGGCGACATCCGGGTCGTCAAGGGCGTGACGAACGGCGGGAAGAGCGTCATCGTCGGCATCGACCAGCCGGTGACCTTCCGGTCCACGCTGACGGTCAAGGACGACTCCGGCGTCAAGGGCCTCTCGCGCGCCCAGGCGTTCCACCGGACCGCCACGTCCGGCGCGCCCGTGGAGACCGTCGACATCAGCTGCAAGAAGCTCAGCACCACCACATCGGCCTGCACGGCGACGATGCGCATCGACCCCGCCTGGTTCCCCTGGTACAGCGACGGGAACGCCAATGAGGCGGCGGGGGGTTGGGGCATCTACGGCATCGCCAACGCCAACGACGGCGACTACTGGATCTACGACGGGCTCGCCCCCTTCGCGTTCAAGCGCGCCGCGACCCTGACGGCCTCCGCCGCCCGCGTCTCCCGCTTCGGCACCGGGCGCAAGGTCACCGTGACCGGGGCGCTGGCCAGGGCCGACTGGGAGGCGCTGAAGTACCGGGGGTACGCGGGCCAGAGCCTCGAGCTCCAGTTCAGGAAGGCCGGTTCGTCCTCGTACGCCACGGTGAAGACGGTGACGACGAACAGCGCGGGACGGGTCGGCGCGACCGTCGACGCCCCGGGGACGGGCAGTTGGCGCTGGTTCTACCAGGGCACGTCCACCACGATGCAGGTCGCCTCCGCGGGGGACGAGGTCTTCGTCGGCACGACCGCCCTGCGCTCCACACCGCCACCACCGGTGATCCGCTCCGCTCCCGTGGGATGACGGCACGTCCCCGCGCGGCGGCGCCCGCCGCCGTGCGGGGGCAGCACCGGAGCCCGCGTGCTCAGGAACGCCTGCGCCGGGCGCGGACGGCCAGGCCGAACGCGATCCCGCCGGCCACGGCCAGCAGGAAGCCCGCCGCGCCTTCGGCCGCCCACCCGCCCGCACCCGGCCGGCGCAGCTGGACCGACGACGCGGTCCGGGAGACGGCGGGCACCCGGGGGACGGCGGCCGTGACCGTGACGGGGGCGCCGCCGAGCAGAACACTTGTGACGAGCAGTGCGGTGAGAACGGTGCCGGTGCGTATGGGACCCATGGGTGTCCGACCTCCCCCCGTAGCCGCCGAAGGCTCGGCTTTGCGCACCGTACGGCATACGTTTGAGCCGCCACCAGACAACGACGGAGGTGTCCTCGTATGCGGATCGCCACAACGATCTTCCTCACCGACGAAACGATCACACCGGTACGCCTGGCGCACGAGCTTGAGCAGCGGGGATTCGCCGGGCTCTATCTCCCCGAGCACACCCACATCCCGGTGAGCCGCGACACGCCCTACCCGGCGGGCGGGGAGCTGCCCCCGGAGTACGGCCGGACCCTGGACCCGTTCGTCGCCCTGGGGCAGGCGTCCGCCGTCACCGAACGGCTCGCGCTCGGCACGGGCATCACGCTGATCGCCCAGCACGACCCGATCGACCTGGCCAAGCAGATCGCCACCCTGGACCACCTCTCCGGCGGCCGGTTCACGCTCGGCCTCGGTTTCGGCTGGAACGTCGAGGAGGCCGCCGACCACGGGGTCACCTGGTCGACCCGCCGCGAACTGGGCCGCGACCGGATGGCCCTGATGCGCGCCCTGTGGGCGGACGAACCGACGTCCCACGAAGGCGAGTTCGGCTCGGTACGGGCCAGCTTCGCCCACCCGAAGCCGGTCCAGGCCCCGCGCGGCCCGGTCACCGGCCCGCGCACCCTGATCGGCGGCGCGGCGGGCCCCAAGCTGTTCACGCACATCGCGGAGTACGCCGACGGCTGGATGCCCATCGGCGGCCGGGGCCTCTCCGAGTCCGTGCCCCGGCTGACCGCCGTCTGGGAGGAGGCGGGCCGCGACCCGAAGGACCTCCAGGTCGTCCCGTACGCCGTCCTGCCGACCCCCGGCAAGCTCGCCCACTACGCCGACCTGGGCATCGAGGAGGTCGTCCTCCAACTGCCCCCGGCCGGCGAGGCCGAGGTACTGCGCACCCTGGACGCGTACGCGGCGTACCTCTGAGCGGGGAGGGGCGGCCGCGGCCTGCCCTGGCCCCCCCGAGGGCTCAGGGCGTGTCCGACAGCTCCCCTGCCAGCCGGCGCATCGTCGCGACCGGCAGCGCCGGATTGGCCGCCGCCATGCCCGCGAGTTCGCCGTCGTCTTCGCTGCCGTCGAGGAGGGCCGCCAGCCGGTGCCCCGGAAGGCGCGGATGCCGGGCGGCGTCCGCGCGGACGAGGGCGTCGGCGTCGCGGGTGAGGCGGTCGACGGCCTCCGGGCCCGCCTCCGGGTCGAGGAGGGCCAGCCGCCGCAGCGCGGGGTCCGGGTCCTCGGCGTACCGGGCGAGCCCGGTCCGGGGGAAGTTGCCGTGCCCCGTCAGATGCCAGCGCCCGGGGCCGGTGTACTCCAGGAAGCTGCGGAGCAGCAGCGCGGCCGGGGCGTCGGGGTGGTTCTGGGCGAGCAGCACCCGTACGCCGGTGTCGGGGTCGTCGGCCAGCGACTCGACCAGATCGGCGGGCAGGTGCGGCAGCACGGCGGCGCGCCGCCGCAGCAGCGGATGCCCGGACCGGGCGAGGGCGCGGGCCCGTTCCGGGCCGGGCAGCGAGGCCGGGTCGTACACCGGAACGTGTTCGTACGCCCCGTCCTCCGGTACGGCGTAGTCGATGGCGGCCCGCTCCGCCTCGGTCAACGCGGGATGGACGGAGACGGCCAGCCGCACGCCCGGGTCGGGGTCCACGGCGAGCGCGCGCAGCAGCTCCGCCCCCAGCCCCGGCCGCTCCGCCACGTGCGCGCGGACCTCGGGGTCCGGATGGGCGGCGAGGACGGCGACGGTGCCGGCGGGCGTCGTGGCGTTGCCCGCGAGCAGCCAGGCGTCCTCGGGCAGGGCCGCCGCGACGACGTCGGGGGCGAGCGCCCCGTACAGCAGCAGATCGGTGCGGGCGTGGCAGCGGTGGGCGGGCAGGTCCTCCCGTACGGCGTCCGGGTCGCGCCGCCGCTCGTACAGCTCACCGGTCCGGGCGGCGGTCTCCCGCACCCCCGGGTCCGGATCGGCCAGCAGCGCCGCCCGCGCCTCGGGCGTCAGCGAGTCCCAGGCCGTGACCCCGAGCCTGCGGACCGCCGCCGAGGGATGCGTGGGCATGGCCCGCCGCAGCCCGGGGGAGATCTGCCGCCCGAGCCCGGACGCCGCCTCGGCGTCGTACGTCTCGATGATCCGCACCACCGTCTCGTCCGGCAGCGGCCGGGGCATGCACACCCCCTCGCCCCGGGGCTCGTGCGCCAGATGCGCCCGCACGAACCACTCCGGATCGTCCACCAGCCGGGCCCGCTGCTCGGGCTCCGCGTGCGGATTGCGGGCGTAGAAGCTCCGCGTGTACCGGTCCGGATGCACCACCACCGCGTCCACCACCGCCTCCGGCAGCACCCGGTCCCGGCACAGCACCATCCGCACCGCGTCCGACCCCTCCGCGAGCAGCCGCAGCAACACGTCCACGGGCGCGGCCGCATTGAGCGCCAGCCCGGCCGACCGCCGCTCCTCGGGCCCGGCGGCGGCCCATATGTCCTCGGGGGTCATGCGGGGATCCTGCCACGGGATGTCCGCCCCTCCTGGGCCGACGGGGGCGGGATGCCTGTGGCCCCGACTTGCCGCCCCTCGCCTATAACGCCTGTGCCATATATCATCAACGTTATGAGCGGCGAGCGGTACACCATCGAGATCGAGCCCGAGGTGCGTCTCTGGCTGGAGAACATCCCCGCTCACCTCTACGTCACCGTCGAGCAGAAGGTCGACCGACTGGCCGTCAACGCCACCACGCTCGGTGAGCCCTACAGCCGCCACCTCGGCGGCAAGCTCCGCGAGCTACGCTTCGACCTCGACGGCAACGCCCAGCGCATCACCTATTGGCTCGCCCCCGGTCGCCGCATCGTGCTCCTGACGGTGTTCCGCAAGGCCAGGATGCGCGAGACGGCGGAGGTGGAACGGGCGCGTTCCGTACAGGCAGCTTGCGAGGCCCACCACGGGCCGGCCGCCGAACACACCGTCTACAGCCGCGACATCAAGGAGGAACCGCGATGAACCACGCCGAGTGGAGGACCAGCCGCCACCGCAAGCTCCTGGGCGAAGCGGCCGAGGAGAACTCCGAGTACGACCGCCTCTACGAAGAGGCCGAGCTGGCCCATGACCTGGGGCAGATGGTGTACGACCGGCGCACCGCGCTCGGCCTTTCGCAGACCGAGCTCGCCGACCGCTGCGGCATGCGACAGCCCCAGATCTCCCGCATCGAAGGCGGAGGCACGGTCCCCACCATCCCCCTCCTGCGACGCCTGGCCCGCGCTCTCGACGCCGATCTCACGATCAACCTCACCCCTCACGGGAACGCCGCCTGACCGAATCCCGGGGAGGCGCGGAACGCCCGTTACCGGGCGCGGGCCCCGTCCCACGCCGTGCTGCCCAGGAAGTACGTGTCGTACAGCTCCTGGACCTCCAGCAGGCTGTCCGGGGCGACCTCGCCCAGGGCGATGCGCTTCAGGTGCCGGAAGTACTCGAAGCGCTCGACGCCCGGGGTGATGACGATGAGGATGTCCGCGTCGCTCCCCGGCTCCGCCGCGAAGGCGTGCGCGAGCCCCGGCGGGACGACGACGAGATCGCCGGGCCCGGCGGTGACGACCTCCTCGCCGGAGAGGAACTGGGCGGCCCCGTCCAGCATGTAGAACATCTCCGCCGAGTTGTCGTGCCGGTGCGGCCGGGCGCCGTCGGCCCCGTCCACCAGCGTGACCCGTTGGGTGGAGAGCGCGCCCCCGGTGGAACTGCTGTCGGCCAGCAGCCGCACGGTGGTGGGTGCGGCGCCGACGACCTCGGCGTCGGTGGAACGGACGATCACGGACTCGGAGAAGTCGGGAAGGACGAGAGACACGGAGGGACTCCTGTGTGACGGAAGACGGGCGGACGTACGAACGGGGATCCGGCGGGGTTCAGACGGCGAACAGCAGCCCGGCACTGATCAGCACAACGACCGCCGTGGCGAAGTGGATCCCGAACGCGACGGCCCGCGTCCCCCCGTTGCGCAGCACGATCACCGTGTCGCCCAGCGGCACCAGCGCCACGGCGACCATGAACCAGGCCCCCGCCTCCGCCCCCGCGAACGCGAGCAGCGCCAGCCCCATGACGCCGGACGCGGCGTCGCGTAACCCCTTCACGGCCAGATACGCCGCGTCCCCGCCCTCCTTCGCGGGCACGCCGTACCCGGCGGCGGCCGGACCCGGCTGCACCAGGAACCTGAACCCGATGAAGAGCACGAACAGGTCCAGTACGACGGCGAGACTGTAGGCGGCAACGGTCATGGAACGACTCCCTGGGAGCGCCGGGACGTGGATCACCAGCCTCGGAGAGTCCGCCCGCCTCAACAAGTACGAACTCCGCAACGCACCGTTCACCCAGGGGTTCACGATCCCCCGCGCGCCGGCTCAGCCCTGACGTGCGTACGTGACGAACGCGGACCAGGCGTTCGGGGTGACGTCGAAGTGGGGGCGGTGGATGTCCTTGGAGTCGCGGATGTGGATGGTGGCGGGGGTGGCGGCTACTTCGATGCAGTTGCGGTCTTCGAAGTCGCTGTAACTGCTCTTGCGCCAGTCGTAGGCGACCTCGACGCACGCTCCACCTTCGCCACTGCTGTAGCTGCTCTTGAACCAGTGCAGTTGCTCGGTAGTCATCGCTCTCCCAGCATCTTCTCGATGAGCATCAGGGACTCCCTCGGGGTGAGAGCCTCCGACCGGATGATCCCATAGCGTTCGCTGAAGACGCGGACTTCCTCGGGGTCGGTGATCAAGCGAGCGTGTCCGTACGCCTCCACATATGCGACCTGCTGACGCCCCTTGGGCGTGAGCATGATGAACGCCGCGTCCAGACTCGGGTGTTCCTCGCGCCGAGTAGGCATGATCTGAAGGGTCACGGTGCGCATCTGTCCTACGTGCAGCAGCCGTAGTAGCTGACGTTTGTGGCAATCCGGTCCGCCGATGGGGCGTTGCAGGACTACCTCTTCCAAGACGTAGGTCATGGTCGGCGGGGGCCAGCGTTCGAACAGCTGCTGACGGGCCATTCGGTCGGCGACACGACGTTCAATCGTTTCCTCGTCCAGCAGGGGGCGCCGCTGAGTGAACAATGCCCTCGCATACTCCTCGGTCTGGAGCAATCCAGGGATCGTCTGGTTGCTGTAGTCGTGCAGGGCGACCGCCTCCGCCTCCTCCCGCGCATAGTTCCGGAACCAGTCCGGGTGCCGCGTCCGGGCCCGGGACAACGCGTCCCGGACCTCGTCGGCTGCGGCGGCGAGGACGCCGTTGGCGCCGAGGACGTCGTCGACGCGGACGAGGAAGTCCGGCTGGGGTGTACGGACGCCGCGTTCCATCGCGGAGATGAGGTCTTCCCCGCAGTGCATGACCTGTCCCAGCTCCCGCTGGCTGAGGCCCGCGCGTTCGCGCAGGACCTTGAGCTGTTTGCCCACCGCCTTGAACAGGTGGGCCGTTCCGTCCGTCTCCGTCGGCCGTTCGGGCCGCTCCTCGAATCGCGCGTTCGCCATGTGCGCCGTACCGCCTCTGTTCGCCCGGTCCCGGTCCGACAGTCCCGTACAGCCTGCGGAGGGGACTCGTACGGCTACTCGGTGTCGTGGTGTCACTCCTGGTCAGCGTACGAGTACGCGGCCACGCTGAGTCACATGAACGCCGAAATCACCCTTGCGGGCGCCCAGTTCGCCCAACGCTTCTCCGCCACCCGACGCGGTGCACGCCTCGCGCGCAGGCTGGTCGTGCACCAACTCCACGCGTGGGGCGTGCCGTACGGGAGCGGGCTGTCCGACGACGTGGCGGTGATCGTGGCCGAGCTGGCGGCGAACGCGGTGACGCACGGGTATGTGCGGGGGCGCGATTTCGAGGTGAGGTTGACGACCGGCGCGTACGGAATCCGGATCGAGGTGGCGGACGCGCGGGGCGAGCGCCGTCCCGCGCCGTGTGCGCCGTGTGGGCCGGACGCGCCGGTTGCCGAGACCGGCTATGGGCTGTGCCTGGTGGAGGCCCTGGCGGAGAAGTGGGGCGTGGCCGAGCGGGTGGTCGGCAAGACGGTGTGGGCGGAGGTCGAGTGGCCGGGAACCGGCCGGACTCCGTGAGGTCCGGGCGGGGCTGCTGGTGCGGAGAGCGGGAGCTGCCAGTCGTATGCGTGGCGGCGGTTCGCGACCGGGATGTTCGCTCATGGCCGTGCAACGCGGCGCGTCCGGTGGGTTGTTCGTGTCCTCGGTGCGGCTGGGGCGAGCGAGGTCTATTTCGCTACCGGGGTTGCGTAATGGGTCGGCCCCGCCTAGCTTTATTTCCGCTACTGGAGTATCGGAAAGCGGTGGGCGTGCCTGTCCGCGCCGGACCGTCCCGCGCCCACCCGGCACGAGGGTGACCCTGGAGGAAGCCATGCCCACACCCGTCGCAGCCGTACGGCAATCCACCGTCAGCTCCTCAATTCCACCCGGGCGTCTGCGCCTTGCCCGCGTCCTCCTGGTCATCGCCACGGTCGGTGCGGTGGGTGCCGCTGTCGGCCAGATTCAGGTCGTGTTCGATGCGGACGGCGCGACGAAGGTGGTGGAGACCTGGCGGCTGTACGGGTTCGTGGTCTTCGCCGGCCTGTTCGCGCTGCTGGCCGCCAGGCCCCTGGGGAACCTCGTGGTGTGGCTGCTGGTCATCACGAACAAGCTTGCGCTGACCCTGACCGCTCTCGCCTACGAGGCCCACGGCGGGATCGTGGACACCGGGACGATCATCGGCTGGGACGGCGGTCTGACCGTCCTGCTGCTGGTCGCGTTCGCGGCCAGTCGGCTCGGTGCCAGGCCCTCGGTCGGCTGAGGACCGAGATCCGGCGCACCGTCGGCCTGCGCGGGGTGCGCCCGGCTTCCGGCGTCGGTGGCGACGTGGCTGGTCCGTGGGCGGTGGGTCAGCGGGCCGATCGTTGGCGCAGTGGGCATGCTCGGGTGGCCGCTGCGGAGCTGACCGAACTCCTGGACAGTGACGCGGACCTGCTGGCTTCTGCCGCTTTCCTTGTCGACGGTCAGCCCGCCGGCGCAGCAGCGTTACTTCAGTACGACGGGGGCGGCGGCAGGACCGCGCGGCGCTTGCTCCGGACCCCAATGACGATCGCCGCCACCAGACCGGCGGCAGCCACTCCCGCTCCGGCTGCCGCCCAGCGGAAGCCGGGGTCGGAGGCGCTCGCGGAGTCCACGGCCTTTCCGGTAACGGCGGACTCGGCAATCGTGCCGTGGGCCGTGTCGGTGTGGAAGCGGGAGTCGTTCGAGTTGGAGCGGTGGTCGCCCATCATGAACAGCCGGCCTTCGGGGACGACGAGGTCCAGCGGCGGGGAGAAGCTGTTCTGGGAACCGGGGTAGAGGTAAGGCTCCTTGAGCACCTTGCCGTCGACCCTCACCGTTCCGTTCCGGGACAGGACGATGTGCTCGCCGCCCCGGGCGATCACCCGTTTCAGGAGCGGGGCCTGGATGCCCCAGTCGTGTCCGTCGAACAGGGCGATGTCGCCGTCGCGCAGGGCGGAGCCGTCCGTCTTGTCGATGGAGACCTTGTCGCCCGGGTGGTAGGTGGGCTCCATCGACGTGCCTGACACCTGCATGGTCCGGTAGCCGATCCTGCCGGCAGCGGGGACGAGGATGCCGGCAACGGCCGCGACCACGCCGACCGCCATGACGCCGAGCGCCACGCCCAGGGCGATACGACTGCCGCGCGGTCGCGGGGGCGTGGGAGGCCGCCATGGCTGCTGCCACTGGGGCCAGGCCTGCTGGCCCTGCTGCGGTGCGACCTGCCCTCCCTCCGGCGACCCGTACGGCCGGCCGTTCGGTCCGGATCCCCATCCGCTCATCGTGACGCCCCCTCGCGATCTGCCCTGCGGCCGTGGGGCGACATCATGGCAGGTACACATCCAGGGTCGGTGAGCGGGAGGCCGTGGTGGCGGAACTTCCGGGGCGATCGACAGGTTCAACGCGTCAAGGTGCTGACCGCTGCTTGCAGTGGATCAAGGAATCCGTGGCGCGTTCCTTGGCCTGCGCCTGCTCCAGGACCCTTCGGACTTCGAAGGAAGGCACTTGCCCGAGGTGCCCAGGTGCGCCGCCCAGCAGCCGAGGCGCGGTGGTTCGGCCTGATTCCGCTGGGGCACGAAGTGAGCATGGACCGATCGATGGCGCAGTGGGCGTGCTCGGTGGCCGAGGCGGAGCTGTCTGAGTCCCTTCCACGTCGGTGGATGCACTCGCGAGGGGTCGCGCGGCGCGCGGCCGAGCTGACCGAACTCCTGGGCAGTGACGCGGATCTGCTGGCTTCTGCCGCTGTGCTTCATGACGTGGGCTACGCGCCACGGCTGGCAGTAACAGGCTTTCATCCGCTGGACGGAGCCCGGTTCCTTCGTGACGACCATGCTGCGGACGAGCGGCTCGTGCGGCTGGTCGCCAACCACTCGTTGGCGCTGCTGGAGGCTGAGGAGCGTGGACTACGGGGCGCTCTGGAAGCCGAGTTCCCACTGCTCGACGACCACCGGCTCGTGGATGCCTTGGTGTACTGCGACATGACGACGACGCCGGACGGGAACGGCACGTCCGCCGAGGATCGGCTGGAGGAGATCATGGTTCGTTACGGTGCGGACAGCCTGGTGGGACGGTTCATCCGTCGAGCGTCGCCGGACATCCTCGCGGCCGTGGGGCGGGTGGAGGCGGCGCTGGGGGCTCAGCCCAGGTAGGGGTACGTGCCGGCGAGGTAGTCGCCGATCTGCTGGCGCATGCTGGGGTGGATGTCGTACTCGTCCAGGTCGCGCGGCTGGACGTAGCGGACGCCGTCGGCCTCGTCGTTGACCGTGGGCTCTCCGCCGACCGGGCGGCCGATGTAGGTGTTCTCGTACTGCTGGCGGATCTCGCCGTCGGTGTAGGCCACGATGTGGTTCGGGTTCGTGTAGACCCCCAGGAAGCCGGTGATCTCGGCGATGATTCCGGTCTCTTCCAGGCACTCCCGCACCGCGCACTGCGCCGCCGTCTCGCCGATGTCCTGGGCTCCGCCGGGCAGGGCCCATTGGCCGGTGTCCCGGCGGCGCTGGAGGAGTACGGCGCCGTTGTCGTCGACGACGAGCAGGTTGCTGGCCGGGATGAGCGTGTTCGCCTTGGGAGCCTTGGGGTCGTTGTAGTACTCAGTTCTGCCCATGCGGCGAGTGCCCCTCCTGATCGGGTGTCCAGGGCCGTGCGGTTTCCCAGACGGCGTCAAAACTCTGAGCGTAGTGGTCGAACCAGCCCGTCGTATCCGCTCTGCGGAGGTGGAGAAGGGGGTTGGCGCTGGCCGGCTGGCCCCAGACATGCGGGTTGACCAGAAGGTCGTCGTCGTACCGGAACACGGAGGCGTAGAGAGTGGTGTCGTGCAGCCTCACCTCGCACCCGGCCTCGGACAGCAGGGGCCGGTAGTAGGTCAGGGAGGCGCGGATCTTGGCAGCGAGGGTGTCGCCGATCCCTTCTTCACGGCCCCGGATTGCTGCGGCCCGGCCCGTCGAGTCGCCGAAGCACAGCCGCACGTGGACGCCGCTCGACGCACGTTCGGCGAGCATCTTGGCGACGTGCGGGTTGGACTGGGCGAAGAAGGTGCCGGAGAAGACGAGGACACTGATCTGCTCCTGGGCGCCCTTGAGCAGCGACAGCCATGTGTCGCGCGGGACGCTCGCCCGGTTCTGGTAGGTCCCGACCAGTTCCCGTCCCGAGCCTTCGAGCTGCTGCGGCGTGGTCGGCGCCGGTGCGGGCCAGAGGAACAGTTCCTCGACCCGTAAGTGCTTGGCGACGCGGAAGCGGTGGCGAGGGTGGGGAACGCGTCCGCCGAGCCACCGGCCAACGGTCTTGGGGTCGACCTCGCAGACTTCGGCGAGTGATTCGGGTGCAATGCCGCGCTGGGTGAGCACGGAGTGCAGTCGCTCGTTCACAGGCGCCATACAAGCCGAGTCGGTCAGGAGCGGCAAGGACGTTTCGGGACGTTCCGCGGAAGGAGTGAGCCGTGAGGGCTGTCCTTACGCTGGACGCATGGAGCTCATCGTCCTCTGGGACATCGACCACACTCTCATCGAGAATGCCGGGGTCAGCAAGGAGATCTACTCCGCCGCCTTCACGGACCTGGCAGGAAGGGAGCCTGCGGGACCGGCGCGAACGGAAGGGCGTACGGACCGTCTGATCATGCGCGACATGTTCCAACGGAACGGCCTGGCCGAGCCGGACTGGACCGACATCGAGAGGGCTCTGTCGGGCGCTGGGTCGTCGCGGCTCCATGACCTCAGCCGACGGGGGAAAGTCCTCCCTGGCGTGCGGGAAGTCCTGAAGGAGGCATCCGTGCGCAGTAGTTGGGTGTCGTCGGTGCTCACCGGCAATATCGCGGCCAACGCCCGTGTGAAGGTCGCGGCCTTCGGCCTCGATCCCCTCCTGGACCTGCCAGTCGGCGCCTATGGGGCCGACGCCCTTCAGCGTCCCGATCTGGTCCCCGTCGCCCGGGAGCGTGCCCAACGGCTGCGGGGCGCCCCGGACGGCGTGCCCGTCGTGCTCGTCGGAGACACCCCCAGGGACGTGGAGGCCGCACTCTCCACGGGATCCGAGATCATTGCGGTCGCCTCCGGCGTCCACAGCACCCAGGAGCTGGCGGATGCCGGTGCCCGCAGGGTTCTGTCCGATCTGACGGACACCGGGCAGGTGCTCGGGATTCTGGACGCGCTTTCCGTACGCTGAAAACGTCCCAGGACGTCCTCGAAGCGTTCCGATACGTGGTGACGGCGTCCGTACCTGCCCGACCAGTATCGGGTCTCCCACCAGGCACACGCTTTGAAGGAGACCCTCGTGATCAGCGAAGTCACCGGGATCCGCAGGATCCGGATGCTGTATCTGCAACTGCTCTACCGCTGCAACTTCGCATGCCTGCACTGCTTCCACGGCGAGCGGCTCCAGCACGCCGACGCCTTCACCACGGACGAGGCGGTCAGCCTCCTCACACTGATGCGCGACGAGTACGGCACCGGGGCCGTCACCCTGTTGGGCGGTGAGCCGTTCGTCCACCGCGACCTCGCCCAGGTCGTCCGATACGCCAAGCGGGACCTGGGCATGCGGGTCGAGATCTGCACCAACGGCTACCGGATCGAGCGCCGGCTCACCGAGGTCGCTGCCGACCTGGACCTGCTCCGGGTATCACTGGAGGGCATCGGCACGACCAACGACAAGATCCGCAGGTTCGGAAGCTATCGAAGCGCCCTGAGCGCCCTTGAGATCGCGCAGCGACTCGGCGTCCGCACCGGCGCGACCATGACGGTCACCTCACGCAACATCGACGAGGTCCTGCCGCTCGCCCGCACGTTGCAGCGCCACGGGGTGGAGCAGCTGAAACTCCATTGTCTCCGGCCTGTTGGCAATGCAGCGGATCACCCCGAGCTCCTCGTGAACGATGCCACGGCCTACACCCGCCTGCGCGAGGGCCTGGCCTCGGCCGAGTTGGACATCGAGGTGATCCTCGACGAGGACCTGTCCGAGCTCGGTGGGCCGGACGCCTGCCTCTCCGCCGGAGGACCTGTGGAGATCGAGCGAATCGAAGCTGACCCGCGCGGCGCGCTCACCATGTCCTGCAAGGCCGTCGGCAAGGACTCGCACGCCTTCTGGTACGACAAGCTCACCAACCGCATCGACCACCGGTCGTCCGCCACCGACGAACTCACTCTCCCGGTGCCGGACGTGGTGTACGGACGTGTCTGACCCGGCATCGTTCGAGAGCGTTGAAGGGCTCCGTGGCACCGGCAAGTCGACGCTCGCACCCATGCTCGCGGCCGCTCGTGGCGCAGTGCTGGTCCCGACCGTGCCTCCCAGCTATCAGGTACTGCGGCAGGAGGTCGACCGGCTGGGAAACGCAGAGGCACGCATGTGCTTCTACCTCTCGGCCGTGCTCACCGCCACTGATCAGATCCAGCGGTACCTGTCCGCCGGCATCCCGGTCGTCGTCGAGAGCTACTTCGCCCGGTGCTTCGCCAACCACCGCGCTTTCGGGGCCCGCCTCTCCGTTTCCCTGCCGCCGGGCATCCCGCGTCCCGTCACCTACTACCTCGTCTGCGCGGAGGCCGAGCGTCAGCGCCGACTCGCCAGGCGCGACAAGCCTGTCTCGCGTTGGGACGCGCTCGCCGAGATCACCGCAGACAAGATCACCGACGCCTACGCCTCGTTTCCGATGCACCGCGTGAACATCACTGGGCTCACCCCCGACGAGGTACTCCGAACCGTCCTGAGCAGGACCAACCCCCAGGGAGAGCGGGTCAATGCAGACACCCAGCATGTGGCGGCACACCCTCACCTTCTTCCCTCAGTTCCTCGCCGCGCTGAAGGAGCGTACGGAACCTGACTCCACCGTGACGGTCATCGGGGCGAGCGACGGCAGACTCGTCGTGCCACTGGCCGACGCCGGCTACCGCGTCATCGCCATCGAGCGCGACCCGCTCGCTCTCCACGGTGGCGACGTCCAACTTCCGGGTGGCGGAGCCGGTCACGCGATGGGCCTGATCGAGCGCCTGACCCAGGAAGGGCTTCACGACCGCGTCCAGGTCGTGGAGGACGACTTCCTCGCCTCCGAACCCGTCACCGCTCCCTGTGATGCCGTCTGGACAAGCTGCTCGTGGCATTACAGTGCCAACCATCATCGGGCGTTGGGCGAGTTCGTCGACCGCATGCAGCGCTTGGTCCGGCCCGGCGGGCTGTTCGGCGCGGAGTTCATGATGCCCCTCACGCAACGCCACCACGTGCTGGAGCACTACACATCTCCCGAGAGGCTCCGGCGTTACCTCACCGGGGACTGGGATGTCCTGCTCACCCTGCGGACCGACGAGTTCACCGAGCGGGGACACGTCGGACAGCCGCAGGACCACAACCACCGCATGGGCCTTCTGCTTGCGGCCCGTGCGTCCGCCCCCTCGTAGAGCCAAGGAAAGAAGAACCTGATGAAGCACGAGTACGAAGCCAAGTTCCTCGATGCCGACGTCGACGGTCTCCAGGCCAAACTGCGGGCGCTCGGAGCCGTCCAGGCATTTCCGCGCACCCTCCTCACCCGGAAGATCTTCGAGAACGATGCCCTCGAAGGCGGCGCCTGGGTCCGCCTGAGGGAGGAGGCCACCCGGTCCACGCTCACGCTGAAGCGGGTCACCGACTCCACGACGATTGACGGCACCACCGAGATCGAGACCGAGGTGTCGGACCTGCATGCCATGGCCGAGATCCTTCGCCACGTCGGCCTGCGTGAGGTGCGCTACCAGGAGAACTACCGGGAGGAGTGGCGCCTGGGCGAGGTCGCCTTCGACTTCGACACCTGGCCGGACCTCCCCACCTTCGTCGAGATCGAAGGCCCCGACGAGGCATCGGTCCGCCGGGCCGCCGCCCTGCTGGACCTCGACTACACCGAGGCACGTTTCGGCAGCGTCGATGAGATCTACAAGAGTGAGGCCGGCCGGGACATCTTGGCCGAGCCCACGCTCCTCTTCGCCGACGGTGACAAGCAGGCTTTGGGCGGGGCGGCCGTCTCCAGCGAGTGGGCTTGAGCATCGGACTGCGCGTACAGAACTGGTTCCGGCGTCGGTGGCGACTCGGTTGGCTCGTGGGCGGCGGGTCAGTCCTCGGCTGCGGCGTAGGACGTGAGACGGCGGGCGAACGCGGTGGTCAGGTCGCGGAGTTCGTCGGGGCGCTCGATGGCGAACGGCCGGTCGAGGGAGGCGAGGACCGGGGGCAGCCAGTCGAGCCGGTCCACCCATAGCTCGACGCGGCGCCAGCGCTCGGCCGTGCCGGCCGGCTCGTCGTTCGGGGAGGTGTCCTCGTCCAGGCGTGCGACGGTCTCCGGGAGGCGGGCGCGGATCTGCTCGATCGTGCCGTGGATGCGGACGGTCACCTCGTGCCGGTAGTCGGCCGTGGCGAAGCCCGACAGCAGGCGCTCCGCCGGGGCCGGGTCCTGAGGCGCTGCGAATGAGCCGGGCAGGGTCCGCGCGTCCGTGACGCGGTCGAGCCGGAAGGTGCGGTCCTCGCCGATGCGGGGGTCCTGGCCCGTGACGTACCACCGGCCCGCGTGGGCGACGATTCCGTACGGGTGCAGGGTGCGTTCGCTGGGCAGCCCGTGGCGGTCGGTGTAGCGGATCGAGACGGGGCGGTGGTGGCGTACCGCGTCGGCGAGGGTCAGCAGGATCCCGGCGTCCGGGGCGGGGGTGTCGGGGCCGCCGGACCGATCGGTGAAGGCCAGGGTCTCCAGGAGTGCGTCGAGCCGGCGGGCGAGGTGCTTGGGCAGGACCCGCCGGATCTTCGCCGCCGCCGTTTCGCTCGCGGTGTGCTCCGCCGTCGTCGGCCCCGCCGCCCGGCCGGTGATCAGGCCGAGCAGGACGGCCAGGGCCTCGTCGTCGTTGAACATGAGCGGCGGCAGGCGGTAGCCGGGCGCCATGCGGTAGCCGCCGTAGCGGCCGCGCACGGATTCCACCGGTACGTCGAGGTCGATCAGATGGTTCACGTACCGGCGCACCGTGCGGCCCTCGACGCCGAGCCGGTCGGCGAACGCGGTGACGCACGGGCATGTACGGGGGCGCGTTTTCGAGGTGAGGTTGACGACCGGCGCGTACGGAATCCGGATCGAGGTGGTGGACGCGCGGGGCGAGCGCCGTCCCGAGCCGTGTGCGCCGTGTGCGCCGTGTGGGCCGGACGCGCCG
The DNA here is from genome assembly GCF_055559335.1 of Streptomyces sp. NPDC024555. NCBI lineage: Bacteria > Bacillati > Actinomycetota > Actinomycetes > Kitasatosporales > Streptomycetaceae > Streptomyces > Streptomyces sp. NPDC024555. Next base: position 342,639 of record NZ_JBVHKV010000008.1, on the reverse strand, counting down.
GTTGCCGAGACCGGCTATGGGCTGTGCCTGGTGGAGGCCCTGGCGGAGAAGTGGGGCGTGGCCGAGCGGGTGGTCGGCAAGACGGTGTGGGCGGAGGTCGGGTGGAGGGGGGGCGGGGGTGACGCCGGATCCCGCCCCCTGACGCAAGGAAGTGGCCCCGTAGGCGTGTGGGACGACGAATATCGCAGGACAGCCCGAAGGGCCACGCTGAACAATGCCCAGGTGGACTTCGTGATCGACACTCCCCGGGGCCCCCGCCCTTGCCCACACCCTTCTGGCGGCCTGGTTGCTGACCTACCCCAACCAGGACGCAGGGATCGACGAGGCATGGATCCGGGCGCAGCGCGGCGACGCGGTCACCAGCGAGGGCATCGCCCGGTGGCGGGAGTTCATCGAGGAGGCCGGGCGCCGGCCCGTGCAGCTCTTCTGCCGTGTCGTGCGCCAGGGGGACGAGGTCATCGGCTTCCTGTGCGGGCGCCGCGACGAAGGGGTCAGTCTCGGACCGATGTACCTGCTGCCCCAGGCGCAGGGCCGAAGCATCGGACGCGACTTGATGACGGCATTCCTCACCTGGGCCGACGACGCACCTATCCGCCTGTGGGTGACCGCCTACAACGAGCGGGCCATCAGCTTCTACCGGCGCTACGGCTTCGAGGACACCGGCGAGCGGCTCCTGTGGCGGGACAAGCTGCCGAACCTCCGCATGGCCCGGACCGGCCCGCCGGGACAGCGGGAGGACCAGCCCTGATCCGGCGGGGCCCGGTGTCCGATTCTCTCGGCGGCCGGGAGCGGGGCAGGCCGGGCCACAGAGAGCTCCCGGGGGCTCAGCCGCTCCCGGGAGCGGCTGCCTGGGTGGGGGTGTCCCAGCTGGTGAGAAGGCTGAGGGCGTCGGCGTCGCGGCTGCCGGGGGCGACGCCGCAGACGATGAGGTAGAGGCCCTCGTCGGCGGTGAGCTGCATGGTCTCGTAGGTGAAGGTCATGTCGCCGACGAGGGGGTGGGTGATGCGTTTGGCGCCGGCGCGGTGGCGGCGTACTTCGTGGCGGGCCCAGCGGCGGTCGAAGGTGTTGCCGCGGGTGGAAAGTTCGCCGATGAGGTCGGACAGGGCCCTGTCGTGGGGGTTGCGGCCGACTTCGGCGCGCAGAGTGGCGACGCTCTGGTCGGCGACGGCGTCCCAGTCCGGGTAGAACTCGGCGGCGGCGGGGTCCAGGAACGTGAAGCGGGCGGAGTTGACCGGGCGGGCCGGACTGTTGAAGACCGGGGCGAACAGGGCGCGGGCCAGGGCGTTGCCGCCCAGGAGGTCCAGGCGGCCGTTGCGGATGTAGGCGGGGACGCCGGTCATGGCGTCGAGCATGTTCCACAGTTCCGGGCGCAGGGTGCGCCGGGCGGGGTGGCGTGGGGTGCGGGCGGCGGCCGTGGTGGCGTTGGCGGCGCGGACCAGGTCGAACAGGTGGGCGCGTTCGGCGTCGTCCAGGAGAAGGGCGGCGGCGACGGCGTCGAGTACGGCGTCGGTGGCGCCGCGGGCGTCACCGCGTTCCAGCCGGGTGTAGTAAGGGACGCTGACGCCGGCGAGCCGGGCGACCTCCTCGCGGCGCAGGCCCGGGACACGGCGGGCTCCGGCAAGCGGCGAGAGGGTGAGGCCGGCCTGCTCGGGGGTGATCCTGGCGCGGCGGGTGGTGAGGAAGTCGCGGATCTCGCTGCGTCGGTCCATGCCCCGAGCCTACGGCGGGACACCTTTCGGGACACGGCGCTGGGGGACCTTGTCAAGGTCCCTCTGGCGGCCCCGGGCGGGGGGTGGGCGGTGTTGTCTGGGGAGCGGGCAGCCTGAAGGGCTGCCTGGCCCGGGTGCCGGGCCTGCGCCTGTCAGGGAGAGTGGAATCCATGCGTGCAACCTTGCTCTACCAGGCCGGTGACGTGCGGGTCGAGGACGTGGCCGATCCGAAGGTCCAGCAGCCCACCGATGCGGTGGTGCGGATCGTGCTCGGCTGCGTGTGCGGCAGCGACCTGTGGCCCTACAAGTCCCAGCCGCTGACCGATCGCCCGCGGCAGATGGGCCACGAGTTCCTGGGCGTGGTCGAGGAGACCGGCCCGCAGGTGACCACCGTCAAGGTGGGAGACCTGGTGGTTGCGCCGTTCACCTACTCGGACGGTACCTGCGCGTACTGCCGTGCCGGGCTGCACACCTCCTGCGAGCACGGCGGCCCGTGGGGTGTGGACGGCGTGGACGGCGGCCAGGGCCAGGCCGCCCGCGTCCCCTACGCGGACGGCACCCTGGTCAAGCTGCCCGTCGGCGAGGACTCCGCACTGCTGCCGGACCTGCTGACCCTGTCGGACGTGCTGTGCACCGGCTACCACGCCGCCCGCACCGCCGGTGTCCGGGCGGGCGACAGCGTGACGGTCATCGGCGACGGCGCGGTGGGCCTGTCCGCGGTCATCGCCGCCAAGCTGCTGGGCGCGGAGCGGATCGTCCTCATGGGCCGCCACACCGCCCGCACGGACCTGGGGCGCGCCTTCGGCGCCACCGACGTGGTCGCCGACCGCGGTGAGGAGGGCGTGGCCGCTGTGCGGGAGCTGACCGGCGGGCGCGGCACACCGCGGGTGCTGGAGTGCGTGGGCCTCAAGGACGCTCTCGTCCAGGCTGCCGGTGTGGTCCGCGACGGCGGCACCATCAGCCGCGTCGGCGCACCGCAGTACCCCGAGGTCCCGCTCGGGTTCCCCGAGTTCCTGCGCAACATCACCCTGACCGGCGGCGTCGCCCCCGCCCGCGCCTACATCGGAGAGCTGATGCCGCGCATCCTGGACGGCACCATCCACCCCGGCCGGGTGTTCGACCGCACCGTGGCCCTGGAGGACGTCGCCGAGGGCTACCGGCTGATGAACGACCGCGAAGCCCTCAAGGTCATCGTCCGCCCCTGACCCTGGGCACCCCCGTACCCACCTCCACCACCTGCGCACCCACCACCACCTGCCCGTATCCACCTCCACCACTTGCCTGATCGAAGGACGGGAATTCTCGTGAAGCACATCCGGCTGCGTGACCTGGACGTCTCCCGTATCGGCCTGGGAGCCATGGGCATGTCCCACGGCTACACCGGGGCCGGCACCGACGACGCCCAGTCCGTGCGCACCATCCACCGAGCCCTGGAGCTGGGCGTCACCCTCATCGACACCGCTGAGGTCTACGGCCCCTACACCAACGAGGAACTGGTCGGCCGCGCGCTCAGGGGCCGCCGGGACCAGGTGGTGCTGGCCACCAAGTTCGGCCTGATCTCCCACACCGGTCGCGAGGGCGGCACCGACAGCAGCCCCGCCAACATCCGCACCGCCGTCGAGGGCTCCCTGAGCCGTCTGGGCACCGACTGCATCGACCTGTACTACCAGCACCGCGTCGACCCCGGCACCCCGATCGAGGAGACCGTCGGGGCACTGGGCCAGCTGGTCGCGGAGGGCAAGATCCGGCACATCGGACTGTCCGAGGCCGGACCCGACACCATCCGCCGCGCCCACGCCGTCCACCCGGTCACTGCCGTGCAGTCCGAATACAGCCTGTTCACCCGCGACCCCGAAGCCCACGTCCTGCCGGTCCTGCGCGAACTCGGCATCGGCTTCGTGCCGTTCTCCCCGCTCGGCCGCGGCTTCCTGACCGGCGCCATCCGCTCCCGCGCGGACTTCGACACCACGGACTTCCGTGCCGACAACCCCCGCTTCACCGGGACCAACTTCCAGCACAATCTGGACCTCGCCGACCAGGTCGCCGCCATCGCCGCCGAGATCGACGCCACCCCCGGACAGGTCGCCCTCGCATGGCTGCTCGCCCAGGGGGACTTCATCGCCCCGATCCCCGGCACCCGCCGCGTCGAGCGCGTCCAGGAGAACACCGCCGCCGACGCCCTGCACCTGACCGCCGACCAGCTCGCCCGGCTCAGCGCCCTGCCCCCGGCCGCGGGAGACACCCACAACCCGGCGCAGATGAAGATGATGGAGCGCTGATCGGCGTCGCCCCCCTCGCAGCGCCGGGCCGCGGCGCCCCGCACCCTCCTGGCCCAGATCACCGACACCGACACCGCCACCGCCACCGGCGGGCAACCGAGCAGCCGAACAGCCGAGCTGAGGAGCACCCCATGCAGCACCTGACCCTGAACAACGGCGTGACCATGCCCGCCCTCGGCTTCGGCGTCTTCCAGACCCCGCCCGATGTCACCGAACAAGCCGTAACCACCGCACTGGAGAGCGGCTACCGGCACATCGACACCGCCGCCGCCTATGCCAACGAACGCGGAGTCGGCGACGCGATCCGCAACTCCGGCCTGCCCCGCGACGAGGTCTTCATCGAGACGAAGGTCTGGATCAGCGACTACGGCTACGCCCCGACCCTGCACGCCTTCGACAAGAGCGCCGGCAAACTCGGCGTCGAGACCATCGACCTGTTCATCCTCCACCAGGCCCTGCCCGGCCGCTTCGACCTGACCCTTGACGCGTACAGGGCGCTGGAGACCCTGCTCGCCGACGGCAAGGTGCGCGCGATCGGAGTCAGCAACTTCATGCCCGACCACCTCGACGCCCTCCTCAAGCAGACGTCCGTGGTCCCAGCCGTCAACCAGGTCGAGGTCCACCCCTACTTCACCCAGCCCGCCGTCCAGGCCGCCGACGCCGCCCACGGCATCCTCACCCAGGCGTGGTCCCCCATCGGCGGCATCACCAGCTACCGCGGCACCGGCACCAGCACCTTCGACGACCCCGCGATCACCGCCATCGCCACCGCCCACGGCAAGACCCCCGCCCAGGTCATGCTGCGCTGGCACCTCCAGCAAGGCCGCTCCGCCATCCCCAAGTCCGTCCGCCCCCAGCGCATCGAAGAGAACATCGATGTCTTCGACTTCCAGCTCACCCCCGCCGAACTCGCAGCCCTCGATGCTCTCGACACCGGCACCCGCGGTGGTCCCGAACCCGACGCCATCACCCTCGAAGCCTTCGGCCGCGACATCCCCGAAGCCTGACCCACCCTGCACCCACAAGCTCCAGCGGCCTGTCCTCTATCTCTCCTAGCCTGCGACGCGTACGTCTCAGCACGAAGCGCAGCCAAGGAGAATCCCGTGGAGTTCGTCTCGATCCGCATCATCACCGGTGACGTCGCCCGCCTGGTCGACTTCTACGAGCGGGTCACGGAGGTACGGGCGGAGTGGGCCACCGAGGACTTCGCGGAGATCCGGACCTCGGGCGCCACCCTCGCCATCGCCAGTACCCGCACCGTCCCGTTGTTCGCCCCGGGCTCCGCCCGCCCGGCGGACAACCACAGCGTGATCACCGAGTTCCTGGTCGATGACGTGGACCGCGTGCACCGGAACCTGACCGGCCTCGTCCCGGACTTCGTCAACGAGCCGACCACGATGCCCTGGGGCAACCGGTCGTTGCTGTTCCGCGACCCCGACGGCAACCTCGTCAACTTCTTCACGCCCGTCACCGCGCAGGCCGCCGCGAAGTTCGCAGGACGCTGACGCCGACGCTCCCGGAGGGGCCGGAGCCTCAGCTGCCCAGTTCGTGCCCCGTCGTCGCGTCCACATGGTCCGGGATCTCGTCGTGGCGGTCGCCCACCGTCGGGGTGCCGGTGGGTTCGAAGAGGAGGATCGACGCGCCGGTGGGGGCGGTGGGCTTGTGTTCGGTGCCCTTGGGGACGGTGAAGACGGAGCCCCGGGGGAGGTGGACGGTGCGTTCGCCGGCGGGCTCGCGCAGGGAGATGTTCAGTTCGCCGTCGAGGACGAGGAAGAACTCGTCGGTGTCGTCGTGGACGTGCCAGAGGTGTTCGCCGTGGACCTTGGCGACGCGTACGTCGTAGTCGTTGACGCGGGTGACGATGCGGGGGCTCCACAGGGCGTCGAAGGAGGCCAGGGCCGTGGCCAGGGAGAGGGGTTCGCCGGTGCTCATGGGACCCATCCTGGGCGGTTTCGTGCCGCTCCCGTGAGTGCTAGGAATCGCATATGGCGAAAGAATCCTCGCAGGAAGCGGCGAGTGCGCGCGTGCACCGGGTCGTGGTGATCGTGGACGAGAACTCGAACCCGTTCGAGCTGGGCTGCGCGACCGAGGTCTTCGGGCTGCGGAGACCGGAGATCGGGCGGGAGCTGTACGACTTCCGGCTCTGCTCGCCCGAGCCCCGGACCCTGATGCGGGACGGGTTCTTCACGCTGACGGGGGTCGCGGGGCTGGAGGCGGCCGAGGCGGCGGACACCCTGATCGTGCCCAACCGGCCGGACACCGAGGTGCCCCGGCGTCCTGCGGTCCTCGACGCCATCCGCCGGGCGCACGCCCGGGGCGCGCGGCTGCTCGGATTCTGCAGCGGTGCGTTCACGCTGGCCGAGGCCGGGGTTCTGGACGGGCGGCGGGCCACCGCGCACTGGCAGTGGGCGGACGAGTTCCGGGCGCGCTTCCCCTCCGTACGGCTCGAAGCGGACGTGCTCTTCGTGGACGACGGCGACATCCTGACGGCCGCCGGGAGCGCGGCGGCGCTCGACCTCGGGCTCCACGTGGTCCGCCGCGACCACGGCGCGGAGATCGCCAACTCCGTGAGCCGGCGGCTCGTCTTCGCGGCCCACCGGGACGGCGGGCAACGGCAGTTCGTCGAGCGTCCCATGCCCGACGTCCCCGACGATTCCCTGGCCCCGGTCCTCGCCTGGGCCCAGGAACGGCTGGACGCCCCGCTCACCGTCGCGGACCTCGCGGTGCGGGCGGCGGTCAGCCCGGCGACCCTCCACCGCCGCTTCCAGGCCCAGATGGGGACGACGCCGCTGGCCTGGCTCACCGGTGAACGGCTCGCCCTGGCCTGCCGGTTGATCGAGCGCGGCGAGTCCCGTTTCGAGGTGGTCGCCCGGCGCAGCGGCCTCGGGACCGCCGCCAACCTGCGCACCCTGATGCGCCGCGAGACCGGCATCACACCGTCGGCGTACCGGCGGCGGTTCGGGACGGGGTGAGGCGGGGCGGGGACGGGGCCACGACCGGGCTCACGCCCGTGACCGCCCCCCCCCGTTCCCCCATCCGGCACCCCCGTTCCGCCTCTGCACGCAGTGCCAACGGACCGTGCACGCAACGGCAACTCGGGTACGACACCGCGGCGGCATGCTGGTTCACGGGCCGGTGACGGCCCCGTCCGGGAGCCGGGCGGGGCGGTGAGGGCCGCCCGGACCACGGCCCCGGCGCGCGGGGCGGCGACGGAGGAGCGCGTTCATGAGCATGTCCCGCAGGGCCGCGGTGGCCGTCTTACGGCGACCCGCGACCCGTGGTCCCTGGCCGCCGCCCGGGGCCGGTGGGCCACCCGGACCCGGGCCGGGCGGTCAGACCGCCAGGCCGAGACCGGCGAGGCGGTCGGGGTCGGTGAGGATGTCGAGACCGGTGATGCGGCCGTCGCGGATGGTGAACGACATGACGGACAGGGGCCTGCCGTCGGCGTACGAGACGACGCCCGGGGTGCCGTTGACCAGGACGATCCGCGCGTCGGCCGCGAAGCGGGCGAAGGTGATGGCCTGGGAGGCCACATCGGTGGCGCCGCGCCGCAGCACGCTCGGGACGAGGGTGCCGCCGTCGGAACGGGCGACCACGTCCGGGTCGAGGACGGTCAGCAGCGCGTCGAAGTCGCCGCCGCGCGAGGCGGTCAGAAAGGCGTCGACCACGTCGTGCTTGCGGGCGTTGTCCGTGTCGGCGGACGGGGCGGCGCCCTGGACCCGGCGGCGGGCCCGGCTGGCGAGCTGCCGGGTGGAGGCCGCGGTCCGGCCCAGGACGGGCGCGATGTCGTCGAAGGGCACGTCGAACATGTCGTGCAGGACGAAGGCCAGGCGCTCGGCCGGGGACAGCGTCTCCAGGACGATCATGAGGGCGATCCCCACCGAGTCGGCGATCAGGACCTCCTGCTCCGGGTCCACCCGCCGGAGCCGGGTGACCACCGGGTCCGGCAGCCGCACCGATCCGTCCTGCTCGGGCATCGGCTCCTCGCGCCGCGCCGTCCGCGTACGGAGCATGTCCAGGCAGATCCGGCCGACGACGGTCGTGAGCCAGGCCCCGAGGTTCCGCACCTCGCCCACCTCACTGCGGTTCAGCCTGAGCCACGCCTCCTGGACGGCGTCCTCCGCCTCGGCGAGCGAGCCGAGCATCCGGTAGGCGACGGCCCGCAGGGCCGGCCGTTCGGCCTCGAAGCGGTCGGTCGCAGAAAAGTTCTCGTTCACTGTCACACCCCCGTGTCCGGATCCGTCGATCCAGTGACACACGCTAACGGATCACAGGAGATCACCACATGAGCACCGAGAGCACCACCAACATCACCAACACCACCGCCACCACCGCTCCTTCGGCCCGGATGAAGAACCCCGCAGCGGTTCTGCCGGACGCCATGAAGGGCATCCAGAACATCTACAAGGCCATGTACCAGGGCGGGGTCTCCCCGCAGATCCTGGAGCTGGTGCACCTGCGGGCCAGCCAGATCAACGGGTGCAGCGCCTGTGTCTTCGCCGGGGTGGCCGGGGCGAAGAAGCACGGCGAGACGGACGAACGGCTGCACGCCGTGGTCGCCTGGCGCGAGGCCCCCTTCTTCACGGAGGAGGAGCGCGCCGCCCTCGCCCTGACCGAGGCGGCCACCCGGATCGCCGACCGTTCCGGCAAGGCGGTCTCCGACGAGGTGTGGAACGAGGCGGCGGACCACTTCACCGAGGAGCAGCTTTCCGCGATCATCCTGATGATCGGCCTCACCAACCTCTTCAACCGCATCAACACCACCATCGAGGAGCCCGCCGGCACCTCCTGGTGACCGGGGTCCCGGCCTCCGCCCCAGGACGGCCGGGGTTCGGGCCTCCCGCCCCGGGTGCCGGGTGCGGGAGGCCCGTAGGATCGCGGGCGCGGGGCGGGGCCCGTAGCGCAGAGGTCGTCGCGCCCTCACGGCATGTGGGAGGACGCCGGTTCGAATCCGGCCGGACCCGTTCCGTGCTTCCCTCACCCCCTCAGCGCCGTACGAGATGGGTCAGCGTGACCCCGTTGGCGAAGGACGTGCGCTCGGCGACGTCGAAGACCGTGGGGTCGAAGCCGCCGTCGATGACGGGGATGCCGCTTCCGGCCAGGACCGGATAGGTCTTGATCAGCAGTTCGTCGATCTCGGGCAGCAGCGCGCCCGCCAGCCGGCCGCCGCCGCAGAGCCAGACGTCCCGGTCGGTGTCCTCCTCCGCCTTGAGGGCCCGTACGAGGGTCAGGGGATCGTCCGGCACGACGGTGACCGCCGGATCGGTGTCCGGCGCGAGCGTGCTGGACACCACGTACTGCCGCAGATGCGCGTACGGGCTGGTGACCCCGCTGTCGAGCCCCGGCCGGTAGGTGCCGAGCCCCATGAGGACGGTGTCGAAGCGGCGGTTGGGCGCGTCCGTCACACCGACGGCGGCACGGAAGGCGGTCGGGATGGTCTCCGGGTAGAGCGCGTTCACCCAGGCCTGGTAGGCGGCGGCCTGCTGTGCGTCGCCCTGCGGATAGAAATCGAATTCGCCACCGGGTCCGGCGATGCGGCCGTCGAGCGAGACTCCGACGTAGTACACAAGCTTTCGCATCTGGTTCCTCATTCGTAGTACTCTGGTTGAAGTGGTTTGACCGTAGTACTACGACTGGAGTGGTGTCAATGGTGAGGCGGAACGACGAACGGCGCTCGTCCCTCGTCGACGCGGCGATCGAGGTGCTGGCACGGGAGGGCGCGCGCGGGCTGACCTTCCGCGCGGTGGATACGGAGGCGGGCGTGCCGGCGGGCACGGCGTCGAACTACTTCGCCAACCGCGACGATCTGCTGACGCAGGCCGGATCCCGCGTCTACCAGCGGCTTCAGCCCGACGAGGCGGAGTACGCACGCCAGCGCGCAGCCGGTCGCGACCGCGCGACGTACACGGAACTGATGCGCGGAGTCGTCGGCCGCGTCGCCGGTTTCCGCACCGGCTACCTGGCCCTGCTCGAACTCCGTCTGGAGGCCACCCGCCGCCCCGAACTCCGCACGGTCCTCACCGAACGCGTCCGCGCCGACATCGACGCCAACGTCGCGTACCACGAGGCCTCGGGCCTCCCCGGCGACGCCATGGGCGTCAAACTGCTCATCCTGGCCCTGAACTGGCTCATCGTCGAACAGCTCACCCTGCCCGACGTCTTCACGGAGGCGGAACGCGAGGCGCTGGTGACGGCGGCCGTGGAGCGGATCGCGGCGGCGGAGTAGGGGGCGGGGGCGTCAGCTCGCGGGGCGACGGGGTGGCGGGGTCAGCGGATCACCACGTAGAGCAGTGCCCGCAGCAGCACCAGACCGCAGAGCACCACCGCCGTCACGAGTACCCCGCTGCGGATGTTGCGCCGGAGCAGGTCGGCGCCGAGGTACAGGCCGTACCCGGAGAGCCCGGCGGTCACGAGCAGGAGGAGGCCGGCGGCCGGCCCCCGGTCCAGGATGTAGATGAGGACCGACACCACGACGAACTGCGGGAGGCCGAGCAGCAGGATGTTCCGCACGACCGCCGCGTCCGGCACCTGCGGGGCCGGGGCCGCCACCGGGCGGGGCGGGGGCGGGGGTCCGGGCGCGTACGGACCCGGGTGGCCCGGTACCGGCGGCGGCGCGACGGCGGCCTGGGGCGGCGGTGTGGCACCGCCCGCTTCGACACCGGGAGCACCGGCAGCCGCGCCGAGGCTCCTGGCCAGTGTGTCCGCGAAGGCCGGGTCGGCGCGCAGTTCGTCGCTGAGCACGGAGGTCACGATGGACGCCGAGCCCTCGCCGGGGCGTTCGTGCAGCCGGGCCAGTGCCGACGCGCCCAGCGTGGTGCGCCCGAGGCGGCCCCAGACCAGCTCCTGGACCTCCGCCCTCTGCTCGGCCGTGACCGGGGTGCCACCGGTCACCACCCCGACCGCCGCCGTCGCCAGCTCCGCCGCCCGCATGCGCGCCCCTTCTCCCCGCCGCCGTTCCCCGGCCGCGTCCGTGAAACGTTCCCAGCTGTTCCTACCCGTCCTGCCGCGAGATCCACTGTGCCCTGGAAGCGCGCCGCGCGGGGGCGTACGGGAGAGTTCGGCCGGTTCGCGTTCTCCTCCAACTCCCTTCCGCTCCGCGCGTGATGCGGTACGGAACGCCTGCCGCCGCTGCGTCATACTGGGCGCCGGATCACGGGGGAGGTGCCCGGCGCATGGCGTACGGAGCGGGTGGCGCGGGACTGCCCGAACGGGTCGGCGGGTACGCCGTCGAGCGGGAACTGGGCGCGGGAGGGATGGGCGTCGTCTATCTCGCCCGGTCGCGGGGCGGACGCGCCGTGGCCGTGAAGGTGGCGCGGCCGGAGCTGGCCGCCGATCCGCACTTCCGCGAGCGGTTCCGGGCCGAGGTCGAGGCGGCGCGGAGCGTCGGCGGCTTCCATACGGCACCGGTCGTCGACGCGGACCCGGACGCCACGGCCCCCTGGCTGGCGACCGCGTACATCCCCGGCCCCACGCTCGCCGCCCTCGTCGACGCCGAGGGGCCGATGGACGAGGCCCGGCTGCGGCAGCTCGGCGCCGCGCTCGCCGAGGCCCTGGCGGCCATCCACGCCTGCGGGCTGGTCCACCGCGACCTCAAGCCCGGCAACATCATCATGGCCTCCGACGGGCCGCGCGTCCTGGACTTCGGGATCGCCCGCGCCCTGGAATCGACCCGGCTCACGGCCACCGGAGTGGCCTTCGGCACGCCCGGCTTCCTCGCACCCGAACAGGCCCAGGGGCTCGAAGTCGGCGGCGCCGCCGATGTGTTCGCCCTCGGCGCGGTGCTCGTCGCGGCGGCGGGCGGCAGCGCGTTCGGGGCGGGCACGCCCATGGGGCTCATGTACCGCTCGGTGCACGAGGCGCCGGACCTCGGCGCGGTGCCGGCGGGGGTCCGGGACGTCGTGGCCGCCTGCCTGGAGAAGGAACCCGACCAACGCCCCACCCCGGACGACCTGTTGGACCGGTTCGTCCCTGGCGCGCAGCCACACGTACCACCGGCCGCCCACGCCCCGACCGTGGCCGTACCGCCCCAGCCCCCGCACCCGCCGGCCGACGCCACCCCGCCCGCGGCCCGCCCGGCCCACCCGCCGGCCCAGGCGGCTCCGACGCCGTACGGACATCTCCCGGCCCAGGCCGGCCAGACCCCTGCCCAGGCCGTCCCCTGGTATCAGGCGCCGACCGTGGCGGCCGGTGCGGACCCCGGGGTGTTTCCCGCGGACCGTGTGCCGTACGGCGCGGGGACCGCTCCGGCCACCCCGGACGGCGACATCGGGCTGGTGGCGGTGGGAACGGACAGCTCCCTGGTGGTCGACGCGCTGGGCGTCGAGTTCCTGGCGGCCAACGGCGTCGACCTCCAGTTCACCTGGCCCCAGATCGGCCGGATCGACTACACCACCACGGGCCCCAAGCACCTCTGCGTCACCGTCCACCTCCGCGCGGGGACCGTCCACACCTGGGTCGTCGCGGCCCGCCGACGGGCCCGGCTGCGGGAGTGGCTCCAGGACCTGCCGCTGATCCTGGACTACTTCACGTAGGACCGGGCCGGACGGAGAGACGCCGTGGCCGGGGCCGGATTTCTCTCAGCCCGCCGCCGCGTAGAGGACGTCCCGCAGTTCCGGGTCCGTCTCGCGGTCGCGGCGCCAGACCAGGCGCAGGCTGAGGTCGGGTACGGGCAGGGCGAGGGGCACGAGGGTGCCGGCGCGGAGGCTGTCGGCGACGGCGAAGTGCGGCAACAGGGTCATGCCGAGGCCGTGTTCGGCCCAGGCGCGCATCACGGGGACCCCGCCCGCGCGGACGCGGCGGGGGCCGGTGCCCAGGACGTGGTGGCCGGCCAGCCAGAAGGAGCACTCGGGGACGTTGACCAGGAGCGGCCGGTCGTCGAGGTCGGCGGGGGAGAGGGTGGGTCGGCCGGCGAGCGGGTGGTCCGGGGCGGCGACGAGGGCCAGGGGGACGGGGTCGAGGTCGAGGAAGGCGAGCGCGCCGGCCGGTGCGGGGAAGCCCAGCCCGCCGATCGCGTCCCCGACGTCCAGCAGCAGCGCCGCGTCGAGCCGCCCGTCCGCCACATCGGTGAACAGCCCCCGCCGCGTACGGTCGGAGCGCACGTCCACCGCCAGATCCGGGCGGCGCGCGGCCAGCCGTGCCAGGACGAGCGGCACATGCGAACCCGCCAGCGTCTCCAGGGCCCCGAGCCGCAGCCGCGCCGGCTCACCGCGCACCTCGCGCGCCGCCCGCTCGGCCGTGTCGAGCAGCGTCCGGGCCCAGCCGCGCAGCCGCTCCCCGGCATCCGTCGGCTCCATCCCGCGCGGCCCCCGCGCGAACAGGGCCACCCCGAGAGACGCTTCCAGCGTCCGGATCTGCTGCGATACGGAGGACGGGGCCAGGCCCAGCGCGACGGCGGCGTCCGTGACGGTGCGGTGCCGGAGCACGGCCTCGAAGGTGGCGAGCTGACGTAGATCCACGTACGCCCCAACACGCGCCCCGCGTACGGAAATTCCGAACGCGGCGTGCGGCCGTCCCGGTGGAGCCCCGCACCCGCTCGGCCCGAGGGTGGGCGGCATGTCCGAACGATCCACGCCCAGAAGCCCCGCTCCCGCCGAGGCCGTCGAGCCGCGGGGCGCACCCGGCTCCTCCGACGCCCCCACCCCCCGGCGGCGCGCTGCCGCGCTGGCCGGTATCTCGCTGGGTTACTTCATGGTGCTGCTGGACACCACCGTGCTGGCGGTCGCCGAACCCGACCTGGCCGCGTCGCTGCGGACCTCGACGGCCGGGCTCCAGTGGGCCACCACCGGCTACACCGTGGTGTTCGCCGCGCTGCTGCTCTCCGCGGGGGCGGCGGCCGACCGGTACGGTGCGGAGCGGCTGTTCCGGGCCGGGACGGCTGTGTTCGCCGCGGCCTCCCTGCTCAGCGCCGTGGCCCCGAACCTGGGGGTGCTGCTCGCCCTGCGTGCCGTGTCGGGAGCCGCGGCAGCCGCCTGCGTCCCCGCCTCGATGGCCCTGATCGCCCGCCTCTATCCGCAGCCCGCGTCCAGGGCCCGCGCCATCTCCGTCTGGGCCGCCGTCAGCGGCGCGGCCGTGGCGGCGGGCCCGATCGTGGGCGGCGCGCTGGTGGGGGCGGCCGGATGGCGGGCCGTCTTCCTGGTCAACGTGCCGCTCGGGGCCCTCGTGCTGGCCCTGGTCCACGGTGACCGGGTACGCGGCCCGCGCGGCGGCACCCGTATCGACTGGCCGGCCCAGGCGGCGGCCGTCGCGGTCCTGGCCCTGCTCACGGACACCCTGATCGCCGCGGGCTCCGGTGCCCGGACCCACACGGTGGTGGCGGCCTGCGGCCTCGGTGCCGCGCTCACCGTCTTCACGGTGCTGGAGCGGCGCAGCGACGCCCCCGTCCTGAACCGCGCCCTGCTGCGCTCGGCCCCCGTACGCGCCGGACTCCTGGCGGGAGCGGTCACCAACTTCGCACTGTCCGGCGCCCTGTTCGTCCTGCCGCTGCTCCTGCACCGCGAACGGCACCTGACGGCTCTGGAGACCGGGCTCGCCTTCCTCCCGCTCACCGTGCCGTTCGCGGCGAACCCGCCCCTGACCGGCCGGATCGTCGCCCGCACCGGCCCGCGCGCCCCGATCCTCACGGGCCTCGCCCTGCTCACCGCCGGAGGGGCCGTGCTCGCCGCCGCCGTCCTCGCCGAGGGCCCCTACCTCTGGCTCGCTGCGGGCCTGCTCCTCACCGGCTTCGGCATCTCCTTCGTCCTGCCGGCCCTCGTCGCCGCGGTCATCGGCGCCGCGCCGCCCGGTACGGCGGGCTCCGTCGGCGGCCTCCTGAACGCGGTCCGCCAGGTCGGGGCCACCCTCGGCGTCGCGCTCATGGGCGCGGCCACCCACGCCGGGACGGGCTGGTCCCTGGTCCTGTCGGGCGGACTGTGCGCGCTGGCCTGGCTGGTGTTCGCGCTGACGCCGAGAACGGCCGCTTCCGCGCCGGCCTGAGCCGCTGGGGCCTGTCTGCCCATTCCCGTCTGCCGGACGACGGGAACGGTCGGACAGGCCCTAGCATGCCGGGGTGGACCTCTTCACCCGTTCCTGGGCCGCCCTGCGCGAGGTGGTCGCCGGTCTTCCGCCCGAGGACTTCGCCCGGCCCTCCGGCTGCACCGGCTGGCTCGTACGCGATCTCGTGTGCCACCTGGTCATCGATGCCCAGGACGTCCTGATCACCCTCGCCACCCCCGCCGACACGGAGCCGACGCGTGACGCCGTGACGTACTGGGAGGTGTCCGCCACCCCGCCCACCGGCGAGGACCCGCTCGACGCGCTGACGGTGCGGCTGGCGGCGGCGTACGAGGACCCGGCCCTGCTGACCTTCCACCTCGACGACGTCGGCGCGGCGGCGGGCCGCGCCGCCGCCCTCGCCGATCCCGCGGCCCGCGTCGGCACCCAGGGCCAGGTCCTCACGGTCGCGGACTACCTCACCGCGTACGTCCTGGAATGGACCCTGCACCACCTGGACCTCGTCGCCCGCCTCTCCGGCCCCGACGGCCCGCCCGCCGACTGCCTGGCCGAGGCCCGCCGCCTCCTGGAAGCCATCGCCGGCGCGCCCTTCCCCGCCCCGTTCTCCGACAAGGACGCCCTGCTCCTCGGCACCGGCCGCCGCACCCCCACCCCACAGGAACGCGCCGCCCTGGGCCCCCTCGCCGCCCGGCTGCCGTTCGTCCTCGGCTGACCCGGAGCCCCGGCGCGCGGCCGGGGCGCCGCTCACTCCGCGTCGATGATCTTGCCGTTCTTGTCGAGCGTGTGGGTCCTCCAGTACACGTCCCACGTGTCGTCGACCTTCTTCGGCACCTTGCCCTCCGGGTACCGGCTGTACCCCGCCGGAGGCTCCTCCTTGTCCGGCACACACGCCGAGCCCGTGCTCCCCACGTACAGCACGGGGTACTCACCGTTGCTGCACACCGCCTCGCTGTACTCCAGACCCGCGCACCCGGTCACGGTCATCAGGGCCGCCGCCCCCGTGAACACGGCGGCGGCGACACGAACCCGACGCCGCCGGAGGGCGGGGGTGGGGCGGGGGGTGCTGGCGGTCCTCATGGTCAACTCCAAGTCGTTCGGTCGGCCTTCACTCTCGCCGCCGACCGGGCGAGCCCGACTGAGTAGGCGTACTCACGAACGGCCGTGCGCGTACCCAAAACGCTGCCGGGCGGGTTCTGCCCCCTGTGGCGCGGCCGAACAGGCTTATTCGCTACGCCGGTTGCGTAAATCTTCGCCCTGCCGCTAACCTGATTTACGAAACGGCCGTAGCGGAAAAGGGAGTGGCGCATGGAACCCGGTGCACGGCGGGGGCGACCGCGCAGCGAGGCGGCGGACGCGCGGATCGGTGAGGCCGCGTTGGCCCTGCTGCTCGACCGTGGATACGACCGCTTCTCGGTCGATGAGGTGGCGGTGCGGGCGGGGGTCGCCAAGACGACGCTCTACCGGCGGTGGCCGACGAAGGACCACCTGGTCGTCGCGGTCGTCGCCCGGCTGCAGGACGAGGTTCCCGTCGTCTACCGGGGGGACGTGCGCGCCGATCTCACCCGCTACCTCAACGCGATCGTCGACGGCCTCCACCGGATGCGGCTCGCGGGCCGGCCCGAGGGTTCCGGGGACCGGTCCGCCGGGCTCGTCGCGGAGGTCGCCGCGGCGGCCGCCCGGCACGCGGACCTCGGGACGGCCGTGCACGAGCTCTTCGCGCGGCGCAACGCGCTCGTTCTGAGGCTTCTCGAAGAGGCCAAGGAGAAGGGCGAGTTGGGGCCCGACGTCCGGCCCGACGTGGTCTTCGACCAGCTGGCCGGCGCGCTGTACTACCGGCTGCTCATCACCGGGCAGCCCCTCGATCCCCCGTACGTCGATCTCCTGGTGGAGAGCGTCCTGGGCGGCGCGTCCGCCTGAACCACCGGGTCGGGCCGGCCCCTCGCCTCCGCCCGAACCACCGCCTCCGCCCGAACCACCGCGTCCGGAGAGCCCGGGTGCGTGCTCCGCCTCCCTTCACGACGAGAGGAAGCACCATGACCGCAGACCTCGACCCGGCGCCCACGTACCTCGCGGCGGACGCCGGCCCCGGCCCCGCCCCCCGCTCCGCCCGGCCGCGCAGAAGGCGGCGGCTGCTTCTCGGGAGCGGCGCCGCGTTCCTCGTCCTCCTCGCCGGGTACACCACGTGGAGCGTGAACGACCCCGTCCGGCTGACCGCCTCCATCGAGATCGAGGCCTCCCCGGACGAGGTCTGGAAGGTGCTCACCGACCTGCCCGCCTATCCGAGCTGGAACCCGTTCGTGGTCTCCTCCCGGGTCACCTCGTCCGGGGGCACCCTCGAAGAGGGCGCCACCCTGCGCAACGTTCTGCGCGACCGGACCGGCGATTCCGTCTTCACCCCGGAGGTCCTGGCCGTCGAACCGGGGCGGGAGCTGCGCTGGCTCGGGAAGATGGGGCCCGGCTGGATCGCGGACGGGGAACACAGCTTCGTCATCGAGGAGATCGGCGACCACCGGGTCCGCCTCACACAGAGCGAGAGCTTCACCGGAGTGGCCGTGCCGTTCGCCAAGGGGAAGCTCCGGTCCGACACGCTTCCGCAGTTCCGCGCGATGAACGAGGCGCTGGCCCGGCGCGTGGAGGCGGTCGGCCACACGGACCGGTGAGCCGGGCGGCGTACCGGTCACACCGCCCGCAGCGCCCGGGGCCCTTCCGGATCGGGGCGGTCGCCCACGAGGGCGGGCAGGTCCGTGAGCGCGGTGATCCGGAAGTCCGCGCTCTCCCGTACGTCGGGGTGGTCCGCCCACCAGTGGCCGTACGGGCCCCGGCGCAGATGGGCGGCGAGCAGGCCGCAGGAACGGGCCGGGAACAGGTCGTCCGCCGGGTGGTCGCCCACGTACAGCGTCGCGGAGGGTGCGGCGCCGGACACCTCCAGGACGCGGGCGAAGAACTCCGGGTCCGGTTTGGTGACGCCCCATTCCTCCGAGGTGACGACGAGATCCGCGGGGAGGTCGAGGGCGCGCAGCAGGTCCCCCGCGCGGGCCGTTCCGTTGGCCGCGACGACCACGCGCACGCCCAGCGAACGGAGTTCGGCCAGGGCGGGGCGGACGTCGGGGTAGAGGTCGGACTCGTCCAGATACTCACCGCGGCCGGCCGCCGCCCTGGCCCGGGCGGCCTCCGCGACGTCCATCCCGGGGCGCAGCAGCCCCAGCGCGTCGGCGCCGTCCCCGCCCCGGACGACCGAGGCGCCGACGAGGGCGCTCAGCGTGTGCGGGGGGACGCCGAGCCAGTCGGCCCAGGACGCCCAGTAGCGGTCGTCGCGGACGAGGGTCTCACCGATGTCGAAGACGATCGTTTCCATCACCGGACCGACCCTACGGCGCCGCCGCCGCCGAACGGCCGAGGCGCCAGGGGGCGCGGTGGCGCGCGAGCCGTACGGCGGAGGGCGCGTGGCGGGGACCCGGCGGTGTGCGGCGTGTGGCGTGTGTGACAGGGGTTTGCTGAACGGGCTGCGGTGACGTACGGGCCGTACGCCGTACGCCCCTCGTCCGGCGCCCGTGGCCGGCGGGGGCCGAACGCCCCTCGTCCGGCGCCCCCGTGACCAGCGGGGACATCCGGCCGGTCAGCGGCCGGCTACCCGCTCGTATGCTCGGTTCATGACCGATCCCCAGCCCGGACGTCCCACGACCAACTCCATGCGACGTGCCCTCAAGCGCGCCAGAGACGGTGTCGCCCTCGATGTGGCCGAGGCCGCCGTGCTCCTCCGGGCGCGCGGCGACGACCTGACGGATCTCACCGCGTCGGCCGCCCGGGTCCGCGACGCGGGCCTCGAAGCGGCGGGCCGGCCCGGCGTCATCACGTACTCCCGCAAGGTCTTCATCCCGCTGACCCGGCTCTGCCGCGACACGTGCCACTACTGCACCTTCGTCACCGTCCCCGGCAAGCTGCGGCGCGACGGCCACGGGATGTTCCTGTCGCCCGACGAGGTCCTGGACATCGCGCGGAAGGGCGCGGCCCTGGGATGCAAGGAAGCGCTGTTCACGCTCGGGGACCGGCCGGAGGACCGCTGGCCGGAGGCGCGGGAGTGGCTGGAGGCCGAGGGGTACGACGACACCCTCGCGTACGTACGGGCCATGGCGATCCGGGTGCTGGAGGAGACCGGGCTGCTGCCGCACCTCAACCCCGGGGTGCTGACCTGGACCGACCTCCAGCGGCTGAAGCCCGTCGCCCCGTCCATGGGCATGATGCTGGAGACCACGGCGACCCGGCTCTGGTCCGAGAAGGGCGGGCCGCACCACGGCTCACCGGACAAGGAGCCCGCCGTGCGGCTGCGGGTGCTGGAGGACGCGGGGCGGTCCAACGTCCCGTTCACCACCGGCATCCTCATCGGGATCGGCGAGACGTACGAGGAGCGCGCCGACTCCCTCTTCGAGCTGCGCCGCACCGCCCGCGCCTACCACGGCATCCAGGAAGTCATCGTCCAGAACTTCCGCGCCAAGCCGGACACCGCGATGCGGGCCATGCCGGACGCGGAGCTGGAGGAGCTGGCCGCGGCCATCGCCGTGGCCCGGCACATCCTCGGCCCGTCCGCGCGCATCCAGGCCCCGCCGAACCTGGTCGACTCCGAGTACGCGCTGATCGTCGGCGCCGGCATCGACGACTGGGGCGGGGTCTCGCCGCTCACCCCGGACCATGTGAACCCCGAGCGCCCCTGGCCGCACATCGACGAACTCGCCGCCCGCACGGCCGAGTCCGGCTTCGCGCTGCGGGAACGCCTCACCATCTACCCGGAGTTCATCCGGCGCGGCGAGCCCTGGCTCGACCCGCGCCTCCTGCCGCACGTGCGGGCGCTCGCGGACCCGGAGACCGGACTGGCGAAGGAGGACGCGATCCCGGCCGGGCTGCCGTGGCAGGAGCCGGACGAGGAGTTCGGCGCCTCCGGCCGCACCGATCTGCACCGCACCATCGACACCGAGGGCCGCACCGGCGACCGCCGCGAGGACTTCGACGAGGTGTACGGGGACTGGGAGGCGCTGCGCGAGGCCGCGGCGCCCGGGATGGTGCCGTCCCGGATCGACGGTGACGTCAGGGCCGCGCTGAGCCGGGCCGCGGACGACCCGACCCGGCTCACCGACGACCAGGCGCTCACCCTGCTCCACGCGGACGGGCCGGCGCTGGACGAGCTGTGCCGGATCGCGGACACGCTCCGCCGTGACGTGGTCGGCGACGACGTCACGTACATCGTGACGCGCAACATCAACTTCACCAACGTCTGCTACACCGGCTGCCGCTTCTGCGCCTTCGCCCAGCGGCGCACCGACGCCGACGCGTACACCCTCTCCCTGGACCAGGTCGCGGACCGGGCCGCGCAGGCGTGGGACGTCGGCGCGGTCGAGGTCTGCATGCAGGGCGGCATCCACCCGGACCTGCCCGGCACCGCGTACTTCGACATCGCACGGGCGGTGAAGGAGCGCGTCCCCGGCATCCACGTCCACGCGTTCTCCCCGATGGAGGTCGTCAACGGAGCCACCCGCACCGGCCTGTCGATCCGCGACTGGCTGCTCGCCGCGAAGGAGGCCGGGCTCGGCTCGATCCCCGGGACGGCGGCGGAGATCCTGGACGACGAGGTCCGCTGGGTCCTCACCAAGGGCAAACTCCCCACCGCCACCTGGCTGGAGGTCGTCAGGACCGCCCACGAGGTGGGGCTGCGCTCCTCGTCCACGATGATGTACGGGCATGTCGACCAGCCCCGCCACTGGCTCGGCCATCTGCGCACCCTGGCGGCGCTCCAGCAGGAGACCGGCGGCTTCACGGAGTTCGTGACGCTCCCCTTCATCCACACCAACGCCCCCGTCTACCTCGCGGGCATCGCCCGCCCCGGCCCCACCGACCGAGACAACCGCGCCGTCACCGCCATGGCCCGCCTCCTCCTCCACCCCCACATCACCAACATCCAGACCAGCTGGGTGAAGCTCGGCACCGAGGGCGCCGCCGAGATGCTCCGCTCGGGCGCCAACGACCTGGGCGGCACCCTCATGGAGGAGACCATCTCCCGCATGGCCGGCTCCGGTTACGGCTCCTACCGCTCCGTCCAGGACCTGATCGCCATCGCCGACCTCGCCGGACGCCCGGCGAAGCCCCGCACGACCCTCTACGGCGAGGTCCCCGAGGAACGCGTCGCCGCGGCCACCGCCTCCGACGGCCACCTCCCCGAACTCCTCCCGGTCCTCCCGCAGTAGCGGCCGCGCCCCGTCCCGTTCGCCGCCTCCTTCACTCACCCGGGTGAAGGAGGCGGCGAACGCCCGTGACGCGACAGGCTCCGGCATATGCTCCCGGCATGAACCGGCCCGGGGTGCGCAGGACGCGCCCCGGGGCTCGATCCGCCGGAGGAATCCGCATGGTCAGCTCGCCCCACGAGGCGATGCACCGCATCTTCCAGGAGTACCCGGGACTCTTCTCCCGCGTCTCCGAGTTACTGGGCCTCACCCTCGCCACCCCCACCTCCGTCTCGGTCATACCGACGGACCTCACCGAGAACCGCCCGTTGGAACGGCGCGTGGACACGCTGCTGCGGTTCGACGCGAAGGGCGGTGAGTCCTTCCTCCTGGCCGTCGAGGCCCAGGGGAAGAGGGACGACGACAAGCCCGCGAGCTGGGCGTACTACCTCTCGTACCTGTACACGAAGTACCGGACTCCGCCGCTCCTCCTGGTCGTCTGCCAGGACCGGAGAACCGCCGAGTGGGCCTCACGGGCCATGCCCATCGGCCCCCGCCAGTGGCCCGCCCTCACCCTGCGCCCCCTGGTCGCCGGCCCGCACAACATGCCGGTGATCACCGACGTCGCCGAGGCCCGCAAGGACCCCGTCCTGACCACCCTGGCCGCGATCACACACGCGGCCGATCCGGACATCGGTGCCATACTGAAGACGCTCTCGACCGCTCTGCGAGACACCCCCGAAGTCATCGCCGATCCCCTCGTCGAACTCACCGCACAGGGCCTGGGCACCCGCCCGGCCGCGCAACAGTGGAGGAACCTGGTGGCCGTGGACCTCTCCTTCTACAAGTCCGCCCTCTCCGAGGAGATCCGGGACGAGGGCCGCACGGAGGGCGTCGCCCAGAGCATCCTGCTCTTCCTCGCCCACGCCGGGGTCGACGTCCCCGACGCCGCCCGCGAACGGATCACCGGCTGCCCCGACATCGATACCCTGAACCGCTGGCTCCTGCGCGCCCCGACGGCCACGTCCGTGGAGGACGTCTTCGCGGGGGACGCGCCGGAGGGGGAGTAGGGGAGGCGCGAGCGTGCCGGCGGAGGACGGAGCGACGGGGGAGGGGGCGCGGTGGTGCGCGCCCGGAGCGGGGCTGCACGCCGTCGACCGTCTCGTCCTCGGGGGACTGGCGGTTCCGGACGGCCTGGCACCGCTGGACGCCTCGGCCGCGCGGTGGGTCCCGTCCCTCGTGATGGACGCGGCGCACCTTCCGCCCGGGGAGCGCCGCCGGCTGCTGGAGTACGCGGGCTCCCTTCCCCAGGAGGAGCGCCGCTCCTCCTTCGCGGAGCACCCGGCCGACCCCGGAGCGGGTCCCGGCGGCCGGCTGATCCGGATGTGCCGGTACCGCAATCTGAGCCTGACGGGACTGGCGCGCACGCTGGCCGTCCTCACGCCCTCGTACCTGTCGGCGTCCACGTACGGAATGATCGGCGCGGGGCGCAAGGAACTGACGCCGCGCCTGGTGACGGACTTCGCCGCCCTCCTGGGGATCGACGTCCGCGAACTGGCCGCCCTGACCGGCACCACCCCGCCCGGGACACCCCGGCCGCCTTCTCCGGAGACCGAGGACGCGGCGGCCCTGCTGTGGGAGGCCCGGCGGCTGTCCGCGTCGCAGGCCCGGCATCTCGCCGGGCTGGCGGAATCCCTGCGCGGTGACGCCCGCACCGGCTACCGGCTCGACCTGCCGGGTGAGGCCGGCCGCTGACGCGCGGGCCGTCACGGGGCGACGGCCCCCCCTCCGTCACCCGCGACCGCGCGCCGCAGGCACGGGTTCGCCGACGCGGGACGACCCCCGCACCCCGTCAAACGCGACCCCGGGGACGTCCGCCCACATTCCTACGCGTACCCGCTCCGCCCCCGACCGGGCGTCCCTGTTCGATTACAGTGCTGGGCAGTCGGCGCGCGGTCGGTGTGCGCGCGGCGGACGTCCACGGAACCGGCCGACGGGGAGGCGCACGGTGGGCTCAGCGGGTGCGGCCGTCTGGGGGCGCGCGGAGCAGCAGGACTTCCGCAGCCGGGTACGGGGGACGCTGCTCGGCGGCGCGGTCGGGGACGCGCTCGGAGCGGCGGTGGGCGGGCTGACGCTGGAGGAGATACGGGAGGCCCACGGGCCGGACGCCGTGAGCGACTTCGTTCCCGTGCACGGGGGGCGGGGCTCGGTCACCGCGGTCACCCAGCTCACCCTGTTCACGGTCGACGGGCTGATCCGCGCCCAGGTCCGCCGCGACACCGGGGCGTGGCATCCGCCGACCGATGTGCACCACGCGTATCTGCGCTGGGCGGCCACCCAGCACGACTGGGGGCCCGACGAGCGGCGCACGGAGAACGGCTGGCTGGCCGGGCAGGAGTGGCTGTACTGCCGGCGCGCGCCCACCCGGGAGTGCCTGAACGGCTTCGGCGACACCGTCATGGGCACGCTGGACCAGCCCAAGCACCCCGCCGCCCACGACTCCGCCGCGCTCACCCGCTCCGCGCCGTTCGGGCTGCTGGTCGGCTGGGAGCCGCAGCTCGTCTTCCAACTGGCCGTCGAATGCGCGGCCCAGACCCATGGGCATCCCACCGCGCTGCTCGCCTCCGGGGCCCTCGCCGTCATCGTGCACGGGCTGGCCCGGGGCGAGACCCTCGACGGTTCGGTGCAGCACGCGCTCGGGCTGCTCGCCGAGCGGCCCGGCCACGAGCCCGTCACCGAGGCGCTCCAGCAGGCCCTGGGCCTGGTGCGCCAGGGCATCCCCGGCCCCGCGCTCATCGAGTCGCTGGGCACCGAGGACTCCGCCGAGACGGTCCTGGCCATCGCGGTGTACTGCGCGCTCGTCGGCGAGGACGTCCGGCACGGACTGCGCCTCGCGGTGAACCACGGCGGACCGTCCTCCGCCACGGCGTCCCTGTGCGGGGCGCTGCTCGGGGCGCTCCACGGCGAGACCGCCCTGCCCCCGGCCTGGCTGGCCGAACTGGAGGGGCGCCCCACCCTCCTGGAGCTCGCCGACGACTTCGCGATGGAGATGACCCAGGGGGCCGCCCTGCACGGTCCGTCCGCCGCCGCCCCGGGCTGGCTGGCCCGCTACCCGCGCGGCTGAACGGGGTACGCGCGACGGGGCGGGCCCGTACCGCGCGTACCCCTGTCCCTCATTCCGTCGTGGTGCGCGCCTTCTCCGTCGCGTCCGCGCCGCCCTGGGAGGGTACGGACACGGCCGCGGCCGCACCGGAGGGGCCGTCGCCGTCCGCGTTGATCCGCTCGATGATCGCGTCGCGCTCCGGGGTGTCCTCGGGCTTGATCAGGCCGACGACGATGTAGAGCACCAGCGAGATCGCCAGCGGCAGCGCCACCTGGTACTGGAGCGCCACATCCGTCTTCACCGAACCGTCCAGGTCGTAGTTGGTGAAGTAGAAGGCCAGCAGCCCGGCCGCCCAGCTGGTGAGGGCCGCCGTCGGGCCGGACTTCCGGAAGCCGCGGAGCAGCCCCAGCATGAACGGGATCGCGATCGGGCCCATGAGTCCGGCGACCCACTTGATGACGACCGAGATGATGTCCTTGAACGTCGGCGAGTTGATCTGGGTCGCCAGCGCCATGGACAGGCCCAGGAAGCCGAGCGTCGACAGCCGCGCGGCCAGCAGTCCGGCGCGGTCGCTCCAGGTGCGGGCGGCCTTGGAGAGGACCGGTGCGATGTCCCGGGTGAAGACCGCGGAGATGGCGTTGGCGTCCGAGGAGCACATGGCCATCGTGTGCGAGAAGAAGCCGACGACGACCAGGCCCAGCAGCCCGTGCGGCAGCAGCTGTTCGGTCATCAGGGCGTAGCTGTCGGAGGCGTCCGGCTTCTGCGCGTCGACCAGCAGCGGGGCGCACCACATCGGGAAGAACAGGACCGTCGGCCAGACCAGCCACAGCACGGCGGAGAGCCGCGCGGAACGGGTCGCGGAGGCGGCGCTGTCCGTGGCCATGTAGCGCTGGGCCTGGTTCCACATGCCGCCGTTGTACTCGAAGGTCTTGATGAACAGGTACGCCAGCAGGAAGGTCGTGGTGTACGGGCCGGCCGTCGGGTTCGCGTGGCCCTCGGGCAGCTTGTCCCAGACCGTCCACAGGGTGCTGAAGCCGTCGAGCTTGCCCATCACGGCGACGAGCATCGCCAGACCGGCGAGCAGCTGGATGACGAACTGGCCCAGTTCGGTCAGCGCGTCCGCCCACAGCCCGCCGACCGTGCAGTAGACGGCGGTGATGATGCCGGTGATGAAGATGCCCTGGGTGAGCGTGATGCCGGTGAAGACGGACAGCAGGGTGGCGATGGCCGCCCACTTGGCGCCGACGTCCACGATCTTCAGCAGCAGACCGGACCAGGCGAGCGCCTGCTGGGTCGGCACGTTGTAGCGGTTCTTGAGGTATTCGAGCGGTGAGGCGACGGCCAGCCGCGAGCGCAGCCGGTTGAGCCGGGGTGCGAAGAGCTGGGCGCCGATCCCGATGCCGATGGCGATCGGCAGCGACCACGTCACGAACGAGGTGACGCCGTACTGGTACGCGATGCCGGCGTAGCCGGTGAACATGACCGCGCTGTAACCGGACATGTGGTGCGAGATGCCGGACAGCCACCACGGCATCCTGCCGCCCGCGGTGAAGAAGTCGCTGACGTTGTCGACTCGTTTGTGGGACCAGAGCCCGATCGCGATCATCACGCCGAAGTAGCCGATGAGCACGACCCAGTCGAGACTGTTCATGTGTCCCCTCCTGGGGTCCGCCTTGTGAACGGGTATGCACTTCGTCAGTACGACCGCTCAGCGGGGCCCCCGTGCGGGAGCGGGGACATCGGGGATTGAACCGTCTGTCCGGGTCCTCGGTCAAGAGACCTATTGGTCAGAGATGTGAACGACGATCAGCAAGGCGAACGATTTTACTTGTTCTTGACCTTCGGGGGCGTTGTCGTGAACGTGACGGCGGCCACACGATGAGCGGGCACTTCGTCAGGCTGCCCGAGTACGCCGATGACACAGAGAAGACCGCACGGGATGCGGGTCCCGTGCGGCCGAGAAGGAGGAGAGGCGCTGCTGTTCGAACCCCCGGGTCAGCGCATCAGCTCACCGGCGTTGACCAGCAGGGACTGCCCGGTGATCGCCCGCGCCCGGTCGGAGGCCAGGAAGACGACGGCCTCCGCCACATCCCCGTCCGTGGCCAGCTCCGGAAGCGCCGTGCGCTCCGTCAGCCTCCCCAGCACCTCGGCCTCGGGCACCCCTTCCGTGTGCGCGGTGAACCGGACGAACGCCTCCACCGGCGGTCCCCACATCCACCCCGGCAGCACCGTGTTCACCCGGATCCGGTGCGGGCCGAACTCCTGGGCCATCGAGTACATCGCCGAGGTCAGCGCCCCCTTGGACGCCGCGTACGCCGCCTGCCGCACCTGCGTCGGCGCGGCCACGGCCGACTGCGTCCCGATCACGACGACCGAGCCGCCCCGCTCCTTGAGTGCGGGCAGACAGGCCCGGGTCATCCGCAGGGTGCCGAGGAGGTTCACGTCCACGACCCCCTTCCAGGTGTCCAGGTCCGCGTCCTCGACGCCCCCGAAGTAGCTGTCCCAGGCCGCCACATGGACCACCGCGTCGATCCGTCCGAACCGCTCGACCGCCAGGGCCGCCAGCGCCTCGCACCGGTCCGCGTCCGTGATGTCGGTCGCCCGGTACGCGGTGCGACGCCCCGAAGGGTCGATCTCCGACGCCGACTTCGCGAGATGCGCCTCGGTGCGCGCCCCCAGGACCGCGTTGCCGCCGTCCCGGACGACCGCCGCCGCGATCTGATGGCCGAGTCCGGCGCCGACCCCCGACACGACGACGGTCCTCCCCGTGAGCAACATCGGTGCCTCCCGGCTCTGGCAGTTCTTCTGACGGGGCGTCAGAGTAGGTCCCTCCGGCGGAGGACGGAAGGGGAGCGAACGGCATGGGCGAAGGAACACGCAGCGACACGTACGCCGAACTGGCCGCACTGGGCCCGTACGGGGTGCACCCCGGGCACGCGCTGATCACCATGGTGGAACCGCATCCGGGCCACGAGTACGCGTACAACCGCTGGTACGAGGACGACCACTACTACGCGGGCGCGATGGCGATGCCCTGGATGGCGGCCGGACGCCGCTGGGTGGCCACCCGCGACCTCCAGGAGCTGCGCTACCCCGCCACGTCCGCGATCGCGCAGCCGGTCGGGGCCGGCTGCTATCTGTCCACGTACTGGGTGACGGACGGGCGTTACGACGACCACATGAAGTGGACCGTCGCCATCAACAAGCGGCTGAACCGGGACGGGCGGGTCTACCAGGACCGCACCCATGTCTTCACCTCGTTCCAGGACCACGAGGCGACCGTCTACCGCGACGGGGCCGCCGGGCCCCGCGACTTCCACGCGCTCGATCACCCGTACCGGGGACTGGTCCTGGAGGTGATCGACGCGGAAGGGCCCGAGCAGCGGGCCGGACTGCTGGAGTGGCTGCGCTCCCGGCACCTGCCGAAGCGGCTGCACGGCTCACCCGCCGCGATGGTCACCGTCTTCCGCCCGACCCCGCTGCCGGGGGACCGGATGACCTATGTGAAGCAGGTCGAGGGCGTCGACACCCGGCTGACCCTGCTCTGGTTCCTCCAGGAGGACCCGAGGGCGTGCTGGGCGGAGCACTTCACCGGACTCGACACGGCGGTGGCGGAAGGGGGGCTGGGGCGGGTGGAGCTGGTCGCGCCGTTCGTCCCGACCGTGCCGGGCACGGACCGGTACGTGGATCAGCTGCGCTGACTCCGGCCGGTGGGCGCATCGGCTGCGCTGACTCCGGTCGTCTGCGGGGCGATCGGCCCCGGAGACGCGGGAAGCCCCCTCGGCCAGGACGGCGGGCCGGACGAGAGGGCTGCCGGCAGCACTGAATCAGTGCGGCGTCGTTTCTTCGGACACGCATCGGTCAGGCGTCGACGGCGTCCTTGGCGACGTCGCGCACGAACGCGTTCCAGCTGCCGGGAACGAAGGTGAGCGAGGGGCCCTCGGGCGCCTTCGAGTCACGCACGGCGATGGCCTGCACAAGGGGGGACCTGACTTCGACGCAGGCGCCGTTGCCCCCGGAATAGGACGACTTCGTCCAGTTGTCCGTAGCACCCTGACGAATAGCCATGTTCACTCCGGTTCGAAGAGTTGGTGTGAGCGCCAGCGGAATTCCGTTGGCGTGATCGACGCTACTCGCCAAGCTCCCTGAGTGAAGGGGCCGTTCACTCGACCGGATGGTATGCACCAGGCAACTCTTCCGCTGCGAGGTGGCGACGGTGTACCGTGCCGTCGCCTCACTCGTCACATCACTTCAATCCGTGCATACCGGACGTTGGGGGCCGATCGGTTTACACGGCCGCCCGGGAGGAAATCACTCCGCGTCCTCGCGGGTGTACTCCTTCGCGATGCCGTCGATGAAATCCCGTGTCTGTTCCACATTCAGCGACTGGGCGCGCAGGTGCTCGTACATGACGCTGTACCGCTGGACGTCGTTGCCCTTTTCCAGGTACAGGTCGCTGGTGACGCCCTCGATATAGACGACGCTGGAATCCGCGGCGTCCGGGAATTCGAGAATGGCGTACTGCCCGTTGATGCCCGGGTGCGCGCCCATGGCGAACGGCAGCACCTGGACCGTCACATGCGGCAGGTGCGACAGCTCCACCAGGTGTTCCAGCTGCTCGATCATCACCTGCCGGCCGCCGACCCGGCGGCGCAGCGCGGACTCGTCGATGACCGCCCAGAGCCGCAGCGGGGTCTCGGGCGCGCTGATCCGGTCCTGGCGCCGCAGCCGGACGCTGACGCGCTTGTCGATGTCGGACTGCGGCGCCTCCGGCAACGCGCCCTTGATCACGGCCTCGGCGTAACTCCGGGTCTGCAGCAGGCCCGGAACGACCTGGGGTTCGTACACCCGCAGCGAGTCGGCGTCGGTCTCCAGACCGATGTAGACGCTGTACGGGATGTCGCCGAAGGCGTGCCACCAGCCCTGCTGGCGGGAGTCCTTGGCCATCTGCATGAGCGAGTCGACGACGCGGTGGTCCGCGACCTCGTACACCCCGCAGAGATCGCGGACGTCGCGCTGGCTGATCGAGCGGCGGCCGTTCTCCAGGCGGCTGATCTTGGACTGCGAGACGAGCAGACGCTCGGCGACCTCCTCGGCTGTCATGCCCTTGATCTCGCGCAGTCTGCGCAGTTCCTGACCCAGCCGACGTCGCCGGACGGTGGGATTGACGTTGGACGGCACGGAAACGGCACCTCCGCTGTGTAGCTGTGCGTATCTACTGCTGAGCAGATTGCCACCCCCGCCCCCGGCCGCGCTGGGAAACGGCCACACACAGCGGCGCGGGGCAGCCGGTGGTACTGGCTGCCCCGCGCTTGGTGCGGCTCCCGAACCGGGTCTTTGGGGACGACGGTGCGGCGGTGTACGCGTGATGCTGACGGTGCGTTACGGCCTCAGTGGACCGCGGTGTGGGCCATGCTGTCGCGGCGTGACTGCGACTGCACTTGCTGTTGCAACGGAACACCGGCCGCCTGGTTGCGGCGTGGCTGGGCCACCGCCCCGTTCTGGACGTCCATGACGGCGTGCGCCACGAGACCGCCCATCGGGTCGTGCCGGATCAGGTCCCGGAGCCGGGAGCGCGAGGAGCGCCCCTCGTTCCCGGGGTACAGGTGCTTGCCGAGTCCGACCGCGTGGGCCAGCGCGGCGAGCGCCGCGGTCCGCGGGTCCGGCGGTACACCGGTGCGGATCGCACTGTCCAGCCGGGCTCTGATGTCCCGGCTGATCGCCGTGTCCGTCGCCTGGTAGCGAGTCGTCGGCAGCACTCCGCACATCTGGCCCGCCACGGCATGCACCATGCCGCACCGCTCCAGATGAGCGAGGTAAATCTGGCGGAGCCCCAGCCGGGGTCCGCCGATCCAGTGGACGGCCCGGACCGGGCTGCCGCGCCTGCGCAGCAGTTCCAGTGCGGAGTCCAGGGTCGGATCTCCTGTCGGCCGTGGCATCACCACGGCGATACGATCCCCATCAGGGGCTATCCGTCCTGCCAGAGCCAGCTCTACTAGCTGCGCCCCGGCAAGGCCGAGGTCGAGCGACTGCGGCTGCGCTGTGGTACCCGTGGCCGGGTCCAGAGCGAGCAGCAGAAGCTCCTCCGGAATTGTTCTGCGGCTCCTGCCCATCCATGCCTCCCCGCGTGGATGAATGACAGGGTGACCCCTCTCACATCTGTCTGTCGAGAGCGCCTGGGCGCTATGTACGGGAACCAGTAGGTATGTCGTTCTCGTCTAGCAGCTCGCACAGGGGTTCACACGGGACACTGGTAGATGGTTCGGACAGCGCGGGGATGTCCCCGCGCCGCATGGAGGAGGCATCGGTGGCGGGCGAGTCCCCCGACAAGTCGGAGCAGCAGAAGTCGTCGGGAACGACTCGGAGCGAGGCCGATCCGCGTCTTGCCGTCTTCCGTGAACCGGCCTCTCCGGTGGAGACCGGAGAGCGCCCGGACACGGCCACGGCCGTCTTCCGCACCCCGAGCCGGGAGGAGCTGGACGGCCGGGAGGAGTCCGAGGCCTCCGAGCCGTCCGACTCCTCCGAGACCCCGGCGGACTCCGCGGCCCCCGCGACTTCCGCGACTTCCGCGACTTCCGAGAAGACGGACGTCGACGGGGCCGCCGATGGTTCCGGGGCGGCCGTCACGGCCCCCGAGGGGCCGGTGGACGCCACGGACCGCCCCGAAGGCGCGGAAGGCGCCGACGGCGAGCGTGGGGCGGCGGAGGGTGCGGCAGGGGGTTCTGGGAGCCCTGAGGGCGCTGAGAGCCCCGAGGGCGCTGAGAGCGCTGCCAAGGGCGTGGGGAGCGGCGGGGAGGGCTCCGGAGGCCCGGAGGCCT
The DNA here is from genome assembly GCF_055559335.1 of Streptomyces sp. NPDC024555. NCBI lineage: Bacteria > Bacillati > Actinomycetota > Actinomycetes > Kitasatosporales > Streptomycetaceae > Streptomyces > Streptomyces sp. NPDC024555. Next base: position 311,532 of record NZ_JBVHKV010000008.1, on the reverse strand, counting down.
CTGAGGCTCCGGAAGCCCCGGAAGCCTCCGACGGCGCGGACGGTCCGGCAGCGGCCGAGGACGGTGACGCGCGGCTGCGTGCCGCCGTTGCGGCGTGGGTGTCCAAGGACGGGGACGAGGGCGACGGGGCCGAGAGCGACGGGGACGAGGGCGACGGGGACGAGGCTCGGGCCGAGGGCGGATCCGAAGCCGGTGACGCCCCGGAGGCGGCGGCCGAGGACGAGCCCGAGGTGAAGTCCGAGCCCGAGGCCAAGACCGATGGCGAGCCGGAGCCGGAGCCGGAGGCCAAGCCCGAGGTCAGGACAGAGCCGGCGGCCAAGCCCGAGGCCGAGCCGGAGCCCGAGGCCAAGGTCGCGCCGGAGCCCGAAGCCAAGGTCGCGCCGGAGCCCGAGGCCGAGCCCGAAGGCTCCGACACCGACACCGACACCGACACGGACCCCGAGCCCCGCATCCCCCGTACCCGCGAAGAGTCCGCCGAGAAGTCCGCCGAAGCCGAGAACGCTCCGGGGAAGTCCGCGGACAAGGCGTCCGCCGAGAAGACGTCCTCGGACCAGGCGCCCGCCGAGTCGGGGGCCGCCGAGGCGACGGCCGCCGGGGACAGGACGGGGATCGACCAGGCGACGGCGGTGTTCAAGACGCCCCGGCTGCCCCGGGTCGACCAGCCGACGACGGCGCTGAAGATCACCCCGCCGCCGGTCAAGCGGCAGCCCGCGGCCGAGCCGGCCGAGGGCGACGGCGCGCCGGCGGACCCGGCGGCGGCCGAGCGGACCAGCCGGTTCGTCCCGCTGCGCTCCGACGACGTACGGCCGGCCCCCGCCCCCCGTACCCCCGAGGTCCCGGCTCCCGGGCCCGGTGCCGGGCAGCAGCCGCCCGCCGCCTCGCTCAGCGGCGCCGAGCGGACCCGGCAGCAGCCGATGCCGCCGCGTCCCCCGCTGGACCTGCTGGCCGAGCTGACGAACACCCCGCCGCCGCCGGAGACCCCGGTGCGGACGGCCGTGCGCCGGGTCAAGATCTGGACCCCGCTGGTCCTCCTGCTGCTGCTCGTGTTTGCGATCGTGCAGATGGTGCGCCCGCTGCCGGAGCCGGTGCTGACGATGACGGCGGAGCCGTCGTACACGTTCGGGGGCGCTGACCTGAAGCTGCCCTGGCCCGAGCAGGGGCAGTCGGCCGTCACCGTGGACGGGGTCGGCACGATGGGCTCGTCCGGGGCGCAGAAGCCGGCGCCGATCGCGAGCGTCGCCAAGATCATGACGGCGTACGTGGTGCTGAAGGGTCACCCCCTCACCGGCAAGGAGGAGGGCGAGCAGATCACCGTCGACCAGCAGGCCGAGGACGAGTCCAAGCTGGGCGACGAGTCGACCGCGCCGATCAGCAAGGGCCAGCAGTTCTCCGAGAAGGAGCTGCTCCAGCTGCTGATGATCCCCTCGGGCAACAACGCCGCCCGGCTCTTCGCCCGCTGGGACTCCTCCGAGACCGAGTTCGTGGCGAAGATGAACGCCGCGGCCAAGGAGCTCGGCATGACCCGCACCACGTACACGGACCCGAGCGGTCTGAAGAAGACGACCGTGTCCACCGCGGACGACCAGCTGAAGCTGGCGAAGGCCGTCATGCAGAACGAGGTGTTCCGGGAGATCGTCGACACCCCGCAGATCAAGATCGACGGCATCGACACGACGATCTACAACAACAACACGATCCTGCTGGAGCCCGGCGTCAGCGGCATCAAGACCGGTTCCTCCACCCCGGCGGGCGGCAACCTGGTCTGGTCGGCCAACACGGTCGTGGACGGCAAGAAGCTCTGGATCTACGGCGCGGTCATGGGGCAGCAGGCGGGCACCGGGCAGCCGTACGACAGCCTGGTCATGTCCCTGAACAACAGCCTGAAGCTGATCAAGGAGGCGCAGAAGGCGGTGGTCTCCGCCAAGGTCGTCAAGAAGGGCGATGTCGTCGGCTACGTGGACGACGGCTTCGGCGGCCGGACGCCGCTGGTCGCCACCGCCGACCTGAAGGCGAAGGGCTGGCAGGGGCTCAGGATCGAGCTCTCCGTGACGGACGGCGGCAAGGAGATCTCGCGCAGCATGAAGGCGGGGACGAAGGTCGGCGTGGTGACCGTGGGGACCGGCACCGGCCGGGTCAGTGCCCCGGTCGCGCTCCAGCAGGACCTGAAGGACCCGACCTTCGGCCAGAAGCTGAGCCGCCTCGGCTGATACCGCGGCAGCCCCCGGGGTGCGAGGCACTTCACGGGCCCTTTCCGGGCAGCGTGAGTGCGGTGCGTGCTAGCGTCCCGGGGGCAACGCGTGGACCCTGGAACGCGTCTTTTGGCCCATGAGACCCGAACGGGAAAGCCGGCGGTTGCGACGCGTCCGGGGAGGGACGGGGAGAATCGCAGTGACCACTGCCGAGCCGACGCGGGCGGACAGCACGCCCTCCGGGCAGTCCGAGGAAGCGACGGGAGCCGCACCCGGCCCCACGCCCCCCGGTGGGTCGTCCGGCCGTTCCTCCGGAGTGCGGAGGCTCTACGGAGCCGTCAAGGAGCGCTGTCTCGGCCACCCGGTCCTCTTCACGACCGCCGTCGCGGCGGTCGCGCACCTGATCTGGTTCCTGTTCTTCGCCAACAGCGGCGGTGACATCGCGGCCCAGGACGCCTGGGCGGAGTTCGTCGGCCGCCATCCGGGCACGGCGTACAACCTGGCCTGGTACGGGGGCATGCACCCCGTCTCGTACAGCGTGGTCTCGCCGTATCTGATGTCGCTGCTCGGCGTCCGTACGACGATGATGATCGCCGGAACGGTCTCGGCCGGGCTGACCTCGCTGATCCTGTACCGGGTCAAGGCGGTCCGCAATCCGCTGGCCTGCTCGATGGCCGGTGTCTTCGCGTACCTGTGCAACGCGCTGTCGGGCCGGGTGACCTTCGGGCTCGGCATGATGTTCGCCGTCGGCGCGGCCGCCGCCGTCTTCTGCTGGCCCTACCGCTGGCGCTACAAGCGCTGGGCCAAGGCGGCCGTCGCCGCCCCCCTCGCCGCGCTCGCCACGGCGGGCAGCCCGGTCGCCGGGCTGTTCCTCGGCGTGGTCGCCGCGGCCCTGTTCCTGAACAAGCGGCGCCCCGGCGCGTACGCGCTCGGCCTGGCCCCGGTCGTGGTGGTGGCGCTCTCGGCGTGGCTGTTCCCCTTCTCCGGCACCCAGCCGATGTCGGTCGCGACGCTCTCGGGGCCGTTCATCTTCTCCGTGCTGGTCTTCCTCCTCGTGCCCGAGGACTGGAAGACGGTGCGGACGGCGGCGGCCGTGTACGGGATCGGCACGCTGCTCACGTACATCGTGGACTCGCAGATCGGCTCGAACGTCTCGCGGATGGCGATGCTCTTCGCCGGGGTGGTGCTGCTCGCCGCGCTGCCGTACGTCGCACCGCGCTCGCGGAAGTGGTACGCGCTGGTCCTCGCGTTCGCCGGGCTGAACTTCTGGATCGGCTTCAAGGGCATCGACGACATCGTCCGCACGGCCCCCACCGCGTCCTGGGCCCGCGAGCTGGCCCCGCTCGTCGACCAGCTCCAGCGGGTGGGCGCCGACCGGGGACGCGTCGAGGTCGTCCCGGCCAGCAGCCACCGCGAGGCCGCCGCGATGCTGCCGTACGTCAACCTGGCCCGCGGCTGGAACCGCCAGGCCGACATGGAGCGCAACCCGCTCTTCTACGACGACACCCTGGACGCGGTCAACTACCGGCAGTGGCTCGATCGCTGGGCCGTGCACTACGTGGTGCTGCCCAAGGGCGACCCGGACTCCAGCGGGGCGGTCCAGGAGGCGGAGCTGGTCGCCAAGGGGCAGCCCTACCTCAAGGCGATCTGGTCGGACGCCAACTGGCGGCTCTTCGCCGTCGACAGCCCGGTCCCGATGGCCGACCCGCCGGCCACCGTGGACGAGGCGGGCGCCGGGGAGCTGACCATCCACGTGAAGAAGGCGGGCCGGGTGCTGATCCGGATCCCGTACTCGCGCTGGCTGGCCCTCGTCGACGCCGACGGCAAGAGCCTGGAGCGGCCGAGGGAGACCGAGGCGTCCAAGGAGCGGCCCGACAAGGACAACACCCCCAGGTCCTTCGTCAACGAGAACGGCTGCCTGAACAAGCTGGACGAGGACGAGCACGGCGACGAGTGGACGGAGCTCCTGGCACCGCGCGCCGGTGTCTACCGCCTGGGCGCGCCCTACCAGCTGTCGCCCGGCACGCCCTGCCCGGAGGAGCTGCGCTGAAACCCGCCTGGCGCAATACGACGCACGACTGGGCGGCCGCGGTCGACCGTGACCACCTGGCGGGCATCCGCCGCGACCCGGCCGCCTTCGCACCCTCGGGCCCCGGGCACCTGGTCCTGGAGGTCCTCGCCTACGCGGCCGACGAGGCGGAGTGCACCGGCGGGGGACGCGCCCGCGTCACCCTGTACGCCGACGGTTCGGTGGCCGTGGCGGACGACGGCCGGGGCACCGACACCCGCCGCGACGCGGACGGCCGGACCGTGAAGAAGCCCGTCATGGCCACGAAGGACCTCCGCTTCTTCGACACCCCCGGCGCGCAGACCCTGCCGGACGGCCACCCGCGCCGGGGCATGTCCGTCGTCGCGGCCCTCAGCGAGCACCTCGTCCACACCAACCGCCGTCTCGGCGGCGCGTGGACCCAGCGGTACGCGTACGGCGTGCCCGAGACCGGCCTGGACCCGGTCGCCGACGACGGCACCACGGGCACCCTGGTCCACTACCGCCCGGCCGCCCCGCTGCGGGACGCGGCGGGCCCCACGGCCGCCGACCTGGCGCACTGGACGGCCGGCTGGCCGTGGCTGACCGTGGAGGTGGACGACCGCCGGGGACCGCGGAACCGGTGAACCGGCGGTCGCGCAGGACCACGTGTTCCGACGGAGAGAGGGAGGGCGGTCGGGGGATGCCGGCACCTTCGGGATTCAGCTACGAGACGCGCGCGGACGGCACGGTGGTCATCACCCACCGCGACCGCAAGGCCACGACGCTGCGCGGTGACCGGGCGGCGAAGTTCACGGCCGAGGTCGAGTCCGGGGACGCCCAGGCCGTGATGGCCCGCTGGACGGGCGCGTACAAGTTCGGCAACGAGCGCACGGCCCGCAACCACCCCCGCAACCGGGGGCGCTGAGCCTCCGGCCGCCGTCAGCCGCCGCGCCGTTCGTACACCGTGACCGTGCGCCCGCGCGCCGTCGTCTGCGCGCGGCGTACGAAACGGTCCTCCAGGACGCGCCGCTTGGCGCGGTCGCGGGCGGTGGGGGCGGCCGGCGGCCCCGCGTCGCTGACGACCACGATCCGCCGCGCGGACAGCACGGCCCCGGCGATCCGCTCCGGCCCGGCCTCGACCCCGTTCAGCGTGCCCGACTCCAGCGGGCCCCGGGCCAGCGCCAGATCCCGCAGCCCGGTGAATCCGGCGGGCGAGACGAGGGCGGTGTCCCGGCGCGCGGAGGGGATGTACAGCACCGCGTCGCCCGGCTCGCTCACGGCGGCCACGTGCGCCGCCGTCACCAGGACGTCGTCGATCCGTCCGTCCGCGCCGCGCAGCGAGAGCTGGACCGGGAGCAGGCCGAGGAAGGCGAGACCGGCGACGGCGGCGACCGTGCGGTGCGGCGGGGTCCGCAGCCGGTGCGCCAGGGCGTGGCAGGCACCGCCGACGAGCAGGGCGAGCCCGAGATGGCCGAAGAGCACGTACCGGGTGAGGTAGACGGGGCGGAGGAGCGAGCCGGCGAGCAGGACGAGCGGGGGCAGGACGAGGAGGGGGAGGGCGAGGCGGGAGAGGGAGTGATGGGGGAGGGAGAGACGGGGGCGGTGCGAGTGGGGGAGGGAGAGACGGGGGCGGTACAGGTGGGAGAGGAGGAGACGGGGGCGGTGCGGGTGGGGACGGCCGGGGGCGGGCGGATGCCCCGTTGCGCTTGCCGGGCCCGCCGGTTCGCGTATGGCCTTCGCGGCCGTCCGGGCGCAGACCGCGCCCCCGGCGAAGGTCAGCAGCAGCGCCAGGAGGGTGCCGGGACCGGCCGGGCGTATCCAGTCGACCTGGGCGGTCTGCCCGGCGCTGGCGACGATCAGCGGCAGGGTCCCGGCGACGGCGGCGCCCGAGGCGGCGGCCCAGCGGAGCACGCTGGCGCGCGGCGGGCGGACGAGGGCGAGGGTGCCCGCGTGGGCGGTGAGGACGAGGAGCGCGAACCAGTTGAGCAGGGCGGCCAGGAGGACCGCGGCCCCGTACGCCACCCAGCGCCGCGCCGTCCCGGGCCGGTCGAGGGCGCGGACGAACAGCAGGCAGGAGAGCGCGGAGAAGGCCATGACCAGGGCGTACGGCCGCCCCTCCTGCGCGTACTCCTGAACCGCCGGTATCAGGCAGAAGGCCAGCCCGGCGGCGAGCCCGGTCACGGTGCCGCCGGTCAGCCGGGTGCCGAGCACCGCGACGAGGGCGGCGGCGCCCGACATGGCCAGGACGGACGGCAGCCGCAGCGCGACGAGGCTGTCGCCGAAGAGCGCGAAGACGCCGTGCATGAACAGGTAGTACAGACCGTGCACCACGTCCGCCCGCTCCAGCAGCCGGCAGATCTCCGGCACCGACCGGTGCGCCGCCTGCCAGGTCGCCGCCTCGTCCCGCCACATGCTCGTCCCGCGCGTGAGCCCCCACAGCCCCAGCAGCAGTCCGAACACGGCAGGACAGACGGGGACGGCCGCACCGGCCGGAACCAACTTCACTCTGGGCATGACGAAGAACCCGACCGGGGTGAGAGGGCGAGGGGAACGCGTCTCACGCTAGGCGGGGGCCCGGGGCGGGGTCGTCCCCGTAGCAGGCGACCGGGAACGTCCGACGGGGGAACGACACGGACGGTCGCTCCCCCGGGGGATGTAGTACGTGAGGCGGGGCGGTGCGTCCGTTCCCGCCCCGGTGCGTCAAGCCGTCCGGCGGCGCAGTACGCGGAAGGCCCCGTGGACGAGCAGGGCGGCGACGGCGAGAACGAGAACGGCGGAGGCGAGCTGGTAGCCCCAGTAGTCCCCGGCGTCCAGGGAGTTGAGCAGATAGGAGTCCTGCGGGAGGACGTCGTAGAACTGGAGGCCCAGGACACCGCCGGGGTGGTAGCCCTCGACCTTCGAGAACGCGGGGAAGTCGAGCAGCAGGGCCGCGCGGGAGCGCACCAGGACGGCGGCGACGAGCCAGGTCAGGACGGGCGCGGCGACGAGCGCGGGCAGTGTGCGGCGCAGCAGGGTCCCGGTGTACGCGCCGGCGGCGACGCCGAGCAGGACGTACGCGACGGTGACGGGCCCGACGGTGAGGAGGGCGGTCTGGCGGGAGGCGCCGTGCACGAGCAGGTCGAGCCCGAAGGCGTGGGAGGCGCTGATCCGCTGGAGGACCACCATGGGCAGCACGAGCACGGCGAGGAGGGCCGCGAGGGTGGCCCAGCGGGCGGCGAACCACCGCCGCGGCGCGACCGACTGGGCCAGGGTGAGCGAGGTGCGCCGGCTCTCCCACTCGCGTGCGGTCACCACGGCGGTGAGGGCCGCGGCGTACAGCGCGGGGCGGAAGGCGAGGGGCGCGCCGTCGGCCAGCAGCTTGTCGGTCTTGTTGTGGGCGTCGTCCACGTAACGCCCGAAGTGGTAGGCGTGCGCGCCGACGTGCTCGCGCAGCGCCACGGCGTCGGCCCAGCCCTGGTAGTGGTACGCCAGGCGCAGACAGGTCAGCAGGACGAAGACCCCCATCAGGGCGATCGGGACCCGGAACTGCCGTACGAAGAAGCGCGCCAGCGGAAGACGCGGGCCGCCGGAGCGGCCCTCCCGGGAGAGGTCCGGGCGGTGGGGGGCGAGGGTCTTCATGCGGCCGGTTCCTTGCTGAGTACGGGGTGCCGGGGGGCGGTGAGATGGGCGAGGGCCAGCTCCTCCAGCGAGGGCCGGCGGACCTCCCAGTCCCCGGGCAGCGGCCCGGCGGGGCGGATGAGCGCGCTGGTGCCGCGCCCGGCCGGACGGCTCTCGATCACGGTGTGGCCGGAGAGCCGGCCGGGGCCGCCGGGGAGGGTGACCACGGCGTGGTCCTCGACGAGCTCGTCGATGTCTCCGCACAGCCGTACGGCGCCGTCGTCGAGGAGGAGCAGGTGGTCGCAGGCGTCGGCGAGTTCGGCGACGATGTGCGAGGACATCACCACCGTCGTACCGGTGTCGGCGACATGGGCCATCAGCAGCCCCATCAGCTCCTGACGGGCCAGTACGTCCAGGTCCGCCATCGGCTCGTCGAGCAGCAGCAGATCGGCCCGCTTGCCGAGCGCGAGCGCCAGGGCGATCCGGGTGCGCTCACCGCCCGACAGCTCGGCGATCCGGTCGCGCCGGTGGAAGCGCCCGGGGCCGGCGACGCGTTCGGCGAGCGCCGCGTCCCAGTTCCCGGCGTTCAGCCGGGCGCCCAGACGAAGCGTTTCCTCAACGGTGAGCCGCTGGTGGAGCGGCCGGTGCTGGGCGAGGTACGAGACCCGCGGATGCCCGGCGCGCGCCGGACCGCCGAACACCTCGACCGTCCCGGAGGTGACGCGGCGCAGCCCGGCCGCCAGCTCCAGCACCGTCGACTTCCCGGCCCCGTTCGGACCGGCCAGCCCGCAGACGACGCCCGCCGGAACCGCGAACGAACAGCCGGCGAGCACGGCGGGCCCCCGTCGCCGGTACGACTGCGTGACACCCGAGGCGACGAGCGGCGCGTCAGGAGGAGTGGGGTACAGCATCGGATTCCGGTTCCTTCGGGGACGTCGAGGGGGAGGCGGGAGGACGGAGGGAGGAGGGAGAGGAGGAGGGAGGGGACGGGTGGGACGGATGGGACGGATGGGACGGCGGCGGGTAGAGGTCGTCGAGTACGTCCCCGAACAGCGCGGCGAGATCGTCCCGCTCCAGTCCGGCGTCACGTGCCCGCCCGGCCACGTCGGCCAGCTCCGCCCGCCAGGGCGACTCGGCCGAGGTCGCCCCGAGCGTCCCCGTCACGAACGTTCCGTGCCGTCGCCGCGTCTGCACGAGCCCCTGGGACTCCAGCTCGCGATACGCCTTCAGCACGGTGTTCGGATTGAGCGCGGTGGCTTCCACCACCGCCCTCGCCGTCGGCAGCCGGTCCCCCTCCACGAGCAGCCCGAGCCGCAGGCCCTGCTGGACCTGTTGAACGATCTGCACGTAGCTGGGCACCCCGCTGCGCCGATCGATGCGGAAGGTGAACGTCACCCGTCGACCCCATTCAACTAATGAACTAGTGGAATGATGCATTGAGGTGGGGGCGGGGGTCAAATGAGGGTGTCCGAGGCCGATGCTTCCCTTGGCCCATGAACAGCGAGCATCCGGACCCCGCCGAACTGGCCGCCCTGCGCACCGCCTTCGCGGCCCCCGACCGTGCGTCCCCGATCGGCTGGGCCGCCGTCCGCGCCTTCGAGTCCGAGTACGGCGTCGTGCTGCCCGAGCCGTACCGCACCTGCGTCGCGGAGATCACCGACGGATCGCCCCCGGGCCCGCCCAAGCACGGGCTCCTCTCCCTCGACGCCCTGTCCGAGCGCACCGAACCGGGCCTCCTGGCCCGCCCCTTCCCCCTGACCGAGGAATGGCTCGGTGAGTGGGACGACGGCGTCGACTCCGACGACGACCTCTACTGGGAACGCCTCGACGACATCACCTTCGACGGCTCACTCCACCTCGGCACCGAGGGCTGCGGCATGGACTGGCACCTGATCGTCTCCGGCCCGCAGCGCGGCGCGATATGGCTGCTCGACGGCGAGTCCGCCCTCCCGTTCGGCGGCGAACACGGCCAGATGCCCGGCCCCCGCGGCTTCGCCGGCTGGGTGACCCACTGGGCGGCGGGCCGGCCCTGGTTCCCCGACGTGGAGGGGGTGGTCGACCTGTCGTGAACGCTGGAGGGCGGGGCGGGGGCGGGGCGGGGCGGGGCGGGGCGGGGCGGGACGAGGCCGGGGCCGGGGCTGGGACGGGGGGCGAGGCCGGGGCCGGGGATAGGTTACGTGGCCGTGGCCGGGCCGAGGCCGGGGCCAGGTCACGGGGGCGTGGCCGAGGCCGGGGGTCAGCTCGCGGGGCCGCCGCCGTGCAGGACGGCGGCCTCGCGGCGACGGGGGGCGACGGGGGGCGGACGCCCTACTCCACGTCGATCCCGAAGTCCTGGACCAGTTCCTCCAGACCCCCGCGGTACCCCTTGCCGCCTGTGACGAAGTCCCAGTCCCCGTTCGCGCGGCGGCGGAAGGAGCCCAGTACGAGGGCGGTCTCTCCGGGGCGGCCGTCGGAGACGGCGAGCTGGTCGAGCGGGCCGCCCTCGGAGTCCAGGAGCCGGATCCCGGCGTCGGTGAATCCGGCGAGGTCCGCGTCCGGATCGGTGACCGGGTCGATCGCGGCGATGATGACGAGCCGGTCGGCCCGGTCCGGCAGGGCGTCGAAGGAGACCTGCACGGCGGCCCGGTCCGGGGCGACGGGGACGAGCGCGCGGACCGTGCCGCCGGGGGTGGCGGGGTTGTTGTAGAAGACGAAGTGGTCGTCGTCCAGGACCCGGTTGCCGTGGCAGACGAGGGCGCAGACGTCGAGCGCGACCTCGCCCGACCAGTACATGCCCAGCACGTTGTGGTCGTCGTCGGGTCCGTCCGCGCTCTCCGGGGCCGTGCGCGGACCGGGTACCGGGGTTCCGCCGCCTCCGGGCCTCCCGCCGGCTCCCGGTGTTCGGCCGTCCCCCAGCCGCCCCCGCAGCCCGTGCCGGCGCAGCAGGTCGACGAGTTCGGGGCCCGAGACGAGTTCCAGCGGTTTGCCGTGGGCGAAGGTGTGCGACCCGGGTCCGAAGCCGGAGGTGGTGACCAGGACGCCCTTGTTGGCGCCGGTGTCCTGGACGGTGCCGTACAGGTCGCGCACGGCGGTCGGCGGCACGGTGGCGCTGTAGCGCTTGACCTGGACGACGATCTTGCCGCCGCGGATGGGTGTGGGGTCGAGCGCGTCGACGTCCACGCCGCCGTCGTTCGAACGCTGGGTGGTGACGGCCTGCATGCCCATGGCCCGGAACAGCTCGGCCACCAACGCCTCGAAGGCCAGCGGGTCCATGGCGTAGAGGTCGGGCTCCTCGTCCCCGCCGTGCGTGACGACCCCCTGCCCGACGTCCTCGGGAACCCGGCCGGGGCGTACGGTCGCGTACTGGTCCGGACGCGAGGACAACTGGCCCCGCAACCCGTCCGTCAGGCAGGTGAGGGCGTTCACCTGCTCCAGGTGGAACCCGGCGAACGTCGCCCGTTCGGCCATGACCGTGCCGAGGACCATGGATGTCCGCCGGCCGGTCGTCGGATCGTGGTCGTCGACGAATCCGTTCAGGGCGACGGAGTCCAGCGCGCCGAACTCGTCGGCCGCGAACAGATCCCGCAGCACGAGCAGCAGACACTGCGCGAGCAGGTCCCGGTAGAGCGCACGGCGCTGGGTGACCGGCCGCGGCGACTCCTTCTCCTGGTCGGCGTTGATCATGTAGCGCACGGATTTGGCCGCCGGGACGGTGTCGTACTTCGGCAGCTCCCAGTTCAGCACCAGCTGCCGCGCCCCCGCGTCGTACGACGCCGCCACCTGCCGGGGGAAGCCGTCCGGCCACCCGGCCGAGGCGTACAGGGCGGCGGAGAAGTAGTCGACCACGGCCCCGGGGTCCCCGTCCCGCAGCCCGCGGCCCATCTCCTCGATGCCCGCGTTGTGCTGCCGGATCTCCCGCATCCGCGCATCCGCCCACTGCTGGTACTGCTGCTGATACCCCGCCAGCTGCCGCAGCCGCTCCGCCTCGGCGGCCTGCGCGGCCTGCCGGTCCCGCTCGAACCGCGACCGCGCCTCCGCCTCCGCCTGGGCCCGCCCGTGCGGGGTCCATCCGCCCTGCGGCTGGTACTGCGGATGCTGCGGATCCGGCATCGCCACCGGGTACGCGAGCTGCCCCGGAGCGAACGGCTCGATCGTCTCCGACCGCCTCAACTGCCCCGCCCGGAACGCCGGCGCCCGGCACCCCGAGGCCAGCAGCCCCTCCAACGCCTCGACCCGCGCGTCCAGTTCCTCCGTACGCCGCCGCGCCGCCGCCTCCCGCTGCTCCCGCCGCGCCGCCTTCTGCTCGTACCGGCTGCGACTGAGATCCCGCTGAAGCGCGCGCTGCTGCCATTCCTGATCCCGCAGGTACCCGGCCTGCGCCTCACGCTGACGCTGTTCCCGGCGCTGCGCCTCGGCCCAGTCACCGACCAACCCATTGGAGCGACGGTTCATGCTCTACAGGCCCTCCCCACCAGCGACATGACAGAGGCGCGCCACGTCCTGGACCCATGACCAAATGTGATGGTCCGACTCTAGTCGGCTACCGCACGGTCGCCCACGCCCTTGCACCAGATGCCCCCGACACCGGCCCTTCTCGGCCCCTCGGGCCCCTGCCGTCTGTCGTGGAGCACGCCGAAGGGCCCCTCCGAAATCCCGAAGGGGCCCTTCCGAACCGGTGCCCCCGGCAGGATTCGAACCTGCGACACCCGCTTTAGGAGAGCGGTGCTCTATCCCCTGAGCTACGGAGGCGCAACCGCAGACAGCCTAGCGGATAGAGGTTGGAGAGGTCGCCCCCGTTCGCGGCGGGCGGGGGCGGGTTCGTGGAGGAGCCGGAGCGGGCGTACGCCTCCGCGGCGACGTTCCGCTCAGGAGGCCGCCGTCACGGACGCGGTCTCCCAGCCGAACCCGTCCGGGTCGGTGAACGGACCCCCGTCGGAGGTCAGCGCGATGCGGTGGGAACCGGTGCCGTCGACGGGGACGCCCACGTCCTTGGCCAGGGCGCGGCGCCCGTACAGGGCCAGCTTCAGGGGGCCGTCCTGGGTGTCGAACTCGACGTACTTGCTGCCGAAGCTCTTGGCGACGGTCAGGCCGTGCGCGAGGTAGAACTTCTTCGTCTCGGTCACGTTCGAGGCGCCGAGCAGGAGCACCATCTGGTCGATCTCGCCGGTGGCGGGGACGTTGTCCTTCTTGTTCGACGTGGCGATCTTCCAGATGGTGCCGTCGGGGGCCCGGAACACCCCGCCGTAGCCCCAGAAGGACTTGGTCGCGGGCTTCAGGGTGGTGGCCCCGGCCTCGACCGCGGTGTCGACGAAGTGCCGGACGTCGGCCGGGGAGGACACCGTGAGGGAGAGCGAGAATCCGCGGAATCCGCTGGTGGGGGCGGTGGATTCGCGGAGCTGGACACGGTCGGCGAGACCGAGGGCGGTGTAGAAGCGGTGGGCGGCGGCGGTGTCGGCCACCTCGAGGACGAGGGCTGCGATGGAGGTCATGTGCTTCACGCTAATGAGGCGGCGGCCACCGGGGCTTCTCGATTCCTGACCGCTTCCGGGCGGGGAGCGGACCGCGTCCGACGGCGGGTGTGATGTGACGCGGGTCACGGGAACCGGGTCGGTCGCGCGGACAAGACAGGATGTGAACTACTCGATGCACGCCCGCATCCGCGCGGGGGATCCGGAAGCCTTCAGGGAGCTCTTCCGTGACTACGCGCAGCTCGTCTACCGGCATGCCGTGCGGAGTTCGGGGGACTGGGTCATGGCGGAGGACGTCGTGTCCCTGACCTTCCTGGAGGCCTGGCGGCTGAGGGAGAAGCTGCGGGACGAGGGCGAGACACCGAGACCGTGGCTCATGGGCATCGCGGTCAACGTGCTGCGCAACACCGCACGCGCGGCCCGGCGGCACGACCGGGCGCTGGCCGGGATACCGCGCGGGGACGTGCTGCCCGATTTCGCCGACGAACTGGTCGGGCGGATGGCGGACGCGGAGCAACTGGCTGCCGCGAAGAAGGCGCTGGGCGCGCTGCGCCGCTCCGAGCGTGAGGTGTTCACGCTGTGCGTCTGGTCGGGACTGGGGTACGCGGAGGCGGCCGAGGCGCTGGGCGTGCCCGTCGGGACGGTGCGCTCGCGGCTGTCGCGGGCGCGGGCACGGCTGCGCAAGCTCACGGACGGGGAGCTGCGGAGCGCGCGAAGAAGGTGGGAACCGGCAGTGCTGCCCGGACAAGTACGGGGTGACCGCATCGCCGCGGTCCGGTCGAACGAGGAGAGTGGCCGATGATGCGCACCCCCTGGCGACGGCAGGAGCCGATCGACCATGTGGAGCTGTCCGGACTGCTGCCGGGTCCGGGGGACCCCGTGCTTCCTCACGGCCGCATGACGGCCCTGGAGGAGCACATGATGAACGAGATCCGGCAGCACCGGCGGCAGGAGTTCCAGAAGTCCCAGAAGGCCCAGGGATCCCAGGAGTCCCCGGAGTCCCCGGAGTCCGAGGAGTGGGCGGGGGACATGGCCGGGGAGCCGCGCCCCGCGCGCCGGCCGCGCCGCCGGGCCGTGCTGATCGGCGTGGCCGCCGCGGCCACGATGACGGTGATCGCCGGGGTGGTGGGCCTCGGGCACCTCGGTCAGGTGCCGGAGGGCGACACCACGGTGCAGGCGATGGTGCCCGCGCCCGTGGTGCGGGTGGTGCCCGGGACGACCCGGGGGCTGGGCAGCGCGGTGGACCGGATCTCGGGGGCCGCCGGCAAGGAGAAGCAGCCCGTGCCGGGCCCGGGTCAGTTCGTCTACATCCGCAGCCAGGTCTCGTGGCTCTCCGTCGAGACCGATATGACGACGAAGAAGACCCGTACCTGGGTGCAGAAGCTGCACCCGCGCGAGGTGTGGCTCTCGCCGGACGGCCGCAAGGGCTGGCTGATCGAGCCGGGCAACGGGACGACGTCCAAGGCGGGCATGGACCTCGACAGCGACACGCCCCCGCATCTGGCCGCCCCGAGCTACGACTATCTGAAGGCCCTGCCGGCCGACCCGGACGTGCTGCTGAAGAAGATCTACGACGAGACGAGAGGCCAGGGCAACGGGACGTACCAGGAGGCGTTCACGACCATAGGCGACCTGGTGCGCGAGCAGTTGATGACGCCCGAGCTGACCTCGGCGCTCTACCGCGCCGCCGCGAAGATCCCCGGTGTCGTTCTGGTCGACGAGGCCAAGGACGCGGTGGGCAGGAGCGGCGTCGCCATCGCACGGGTCGACGAGAAGAGCGGGGAGCGCACGGAGTGGATCTTCGACCGCACGTCCTTCACCTACCTCGGTGAGCGCACCGTGCAGGTGCGGGCGGCCCACGGCATAGCCGCCGGGACGGTCACCGCGCGTACGGCGATCACCGAGCGGTCCGTCGTCGACACGATGAAGGAGGTGCCGGGCGTCGACCGCGTGTAGCGGCGCAGGGCCCCGTCCTGCCCGCCTCGGGCGGGCTCTGCCGTCAAGAGCGGGTGACGCGCACTCGGTAGTCGCCCTTTCCGTTCTTGTCGACCACCGCTATCCGGATGCCGTTGGTCCGGTCGGTGAAGGTCTGGCCGGGCTGGAACGGGGCGTCGGAGAGTTCGGCGTGGACGTTGGGCAGCCGGGTGCAGCCTCCGCTGTCCTTGGTGCTGTCCGCGACGGAGACGGGGCCCTGCCCGGTGTCGACGTCCGAGTTGACCTTGTAGATCAGCACGCCGGGCCGGCAGACCTCCTGGTCGTTCCCGGCCTGGGTGCGCACCTCGACCGCGTAACCGGACTCGGCGGTCAGCGGGACGAAGGCGAGCTTCGTTCCGCCGCGCGTGGCCAGCGGTTCCAGGACGTGTTCGCTGGTGCCGGGCCGGGCGGAGCAGCTGATCTGGTCGTTGTCGAGCCAGCCGAGCTTCCACTTGTGCCAGCCCAGGAGGTCGTTGTTGGCGCCCCAGTCCTCCGACATGATGTCCCAGTGCCCGACGGAGCCGCCGCCCTCCATGGTGTAGAGGTCGGGCAGACCGAAGACATGGCCGTTCTCGTGCGGCAGGACGCGGAAGCCGGTCTGCGGGAAGGAGCCCGAGCCGTCGTCCTGGCGGCTGTAGACGAAGGACGTGTTCGCGAGCGGGACGCCGTCGGCGTACGGGGCGTCGCCGTTGCCGGAGAACGTCACCGACAGGACGGTGTCCAGCGCGGAGGGGCCGGCGTTCGGGGTGACCAGGATGTTGACCAGGTCGTAGGCGCGGAAGTCCACCTTCGGATCGGCGGCGGCGACGATGTCCTGGACGAGGTGGCGGTAGCCCGGTTCGTACGGTGAGCCGCGCTCGATGCCGTACTCGGCGAAGGGCAGCGGCATCCGCAGCCAGCTCTTCACCGGGGCCTCGGGCACATAGGTGAGCCGCCCGTAGGAGCTGGTGCGGAACCAGTCGGTGGTCTGGGGGAAGAACTCCGCGAGCCGGTCCAGGGCCGGTTCCGTGCCCGGGGCGTCCGGGAAGTCGATCATCAGGTTCAGTGCGTGGACGCGGCCGGTGGAGCGGGCGTAGCCCGGCTGGGTGGGCATGCCCTCGGACATCTGGACACCTGTCGCCGCCGATATCCGGCACGGTCCGAGACCCGCGGCCTGGGCGCTCGTCAGAGGGCCGGCGGAGGCGTGGCTCGGCAGCGGGAGGGTGCTGCTGGCCGAGGCCAGTGTGGCGATGACCAGGGCTGTTGCCGCCCCGAGAGTAAGCGGGTGGCGGTGTCTGCGTATCCGGTGGCGGGGCTGCTGCATAGAGGCGCCTTCGGGTCCGCGGCAGTCGGCCGACCCCTGACTGCGCTCTGTCGATCAGCCTCGGGCGGGTGGTGCGGCGGCGCGCGTTGGGTGCGCCGTTCGGTGGTTTTTCAGCGGTGGGGGGCGTGGTGTGCGGGGCAGTCATGATGTGTGACCCAGGTCACATCGAGAGGTGAAATAACCGGGGATCCTTTCCCCGTTTGCATCGGTGTCCCCGCGAAACGGGGAGGCGGTCCCCGGTTAGCCGGACGGGCCGTCCATACGACCACCGTGGTCCACCCGGCCACGAGGTCCGCAGCCGGAGCCGGGGTTCCGGCCCGGTCCGGAGAACGGGAAGAGAGGGAGCATCGCCGTGGAGACCGTCGCACGTACCGCGTCCGGGAGCGCGCGGCCGCGTACGCCCCGACCGAGGGCCGACGCGCTGCGCAACCGGGAACGGATCGTGACGGCGGCGCGGGAGATGTTCGTCGAGTTCGGGCCGGACGTGCCGCTCGACGAGGTCGCCCGCCGCGCGGGTGTCGGCAACGCGACGCTCTACCGGAACTTCCCCGACCGGGCCGCCCTGACGCACGAGGTCGTCCTCGCGGTCACCTCACGCACCACCGACCGCGCCGACGAGGCCGCGCGTCAGGAGCGGGACCCCTTCGCCGCGCTCAGTCGCTTCGTGCACGCGGCGGCCGACGAACGCATCGGGGCCCTGTGCCCCATGCTGTCCGGCGGCTTCGACAAGGACCACCCCGAACTGCTCGCCGAGCGCCGGCGCCTCGAAGAGGCCGTCGAAGGGCTCGTCGAGCGAGCCCAGTCCGCGGGACGCCTGCGCGCCGACATCGCCGTCGGTGACGTCCTGGTCGTCCTCTCCCAGCTCACCCGGCCGCTGCCGGGCATCGCCTGCCCGAACATCGACCGGTTCACCCACCGCCACATCCAGCTGTTCCTGGACGGACTGGAGGCTCCGGCCCGGTCCGAACTGCCCGGAACGGCGGCGACCTTGGAGGACCTGAGGCGACGGACCTGACGCCCGCGCCGGGATCCCGACCGGATCCGGCCGCGCGCCCGCACCGCCTCGACCACCTGCGCACCCTTTTCCGACCCACCCTCCCGCTTCCCGTTCCTGCCGTTCTTCCCGCTCTTCCCGTTCCCGCGCCCGCTTCCTGACGGGCGTCCGTCCCGAGCCCTCACCCGGCCATGCCCCGGGCCCCTCGCGTCCGCACCGGACCACGGTTCACGATCCCGCGCGCCTCCGCGCGTCCTTAGGTGGCTACCCCCATGTCAAAAACAGCTGATACCCGACTCCCGGACCCCAGTCGCTGGAAGGCGCTGGCGTTCATCGCCCTCGCCCAGTTGATGGTCGTGCTCGACGCCACCATCGTGAACATCGCGCTGCCGCACGCCCAGACGGACCTCGGCATCACCGACGCCAACAAGCAGTGGGTCATCACGGCCTACGCCCTCGCCTTCGGCGGGCTGCTGCTCTTCGGCGGCCGCATCGCCGACCTCTGGGGCCGCAAGCGCACCTTCGTCGTCGGACTGGTCGGCTTCGCGCTGGCCTCCGCGCTCGGCGGTGCCGCGCAGAACCAGGCCATGCTCTTCGGCTCCCGCGCCCTCCAGGGCGTGTTCGGCGCCCTGCTGGCCCCGGCCGCGCTCTCGCTGCTGGCCGTGATGTTCACCGACGCCAAGGAGCGCGCCAAGGCGTTCGGCATCTACGGTGCGATCGCCGGTGGCGGCGGCGCCGTCGGCCTCATCCTGGGCGGCTTCCTCACGCAGGCGCTGAACTGGCGCTGGACGTTCTTCGTCAACATCCCGTTCGCGATCGTCGCCGCGCTCGGCGCGTACTTCGTGATCCGTGAGCCCGCCGGCAGTCGCAACCGCTCCTCCCTCGACATCCCGGGCGTCGTCCTCTCGGCGCTGGGTCTGGTCTCGCTGGTGTACGGGTTCACCCGCGCCGAGTCCAGCGGCTGGTCGGACCCGCTGACGATCGGCACGTTCGTCGCCTCCGCCGTGCTGCTGCTCGCCTTCGTCCTCACCGAGTCCCGGGTGAAGTCCCCGCTGCTGCCGCTGCGCGTGGTCATGGACCGCAACCGGGGCGGGGTCTACCTCTCGCTGGGTCTGGCCGTCATCGCGATGTTCGGCCTGTTCCTGTTCCTCACGTACTACCTCCAGGTCGTCAAGGGCTACTCGCCGATCCGGACGGGCTTCGCCTTCATGCCGATGATCGTCGGCATGATCACCGGGTCGACGCAGATAGGCGCCCGGCTGATGACCCGGGTCCCGGCCCGGCTGCTGATGGGCCCCGGCTTCCTCACCGCCGCCGTCGGCATGCTGATCCTCACCCAGCTGCAGGTCGACTCCTCGTACGCGGCGGTCATCCTGCCGGGTCAGCTGCTGATGGGTCTGGGCATGGGTACGGCGTTCATGCCGGCCATGTCGCTGGCCACCCACGGGGTCGAGGCGCGTGACGCCGGTGTGGCCTCCGCGATGGTCAACACCTCGCAGCAGGTCGGCGGAGCCATCGGTACGGCCCTGCTGAACACCATCGCCGCCTCCGCCGCCACGGCGTACGCCACCTCGCACGCCGCGCTCGGGGCCACCGACCCGGAGCTGCTGAAGCTCCAGTCGATGGTGCACGGCTTCACCGGAGCCATCTGGTGGGCCGTCGGCATCCTGGTGGCCTCCGCCGCCATCGCGGTGACCTTCGTCAACGCCGGCCGCCCGGAGGCCTCGGTCACCCCCGCGGGTTCCGGCACCGCCGAGGGCGCCGAGGACGAGGTCAGGGTCCCGGTCGTCGCCCACTGACCCGGGCACCCGCCAGGACGCGATGCCGCCCGGACGCGACGCCGCCCCGGTCCCGTACGAACGGGGCCGGGGCGGCGGTCTGTCCGCGGGCGGAGGGGATCCACGGGCGGAGGGGATCCACGGGCGGAGGGGATCCACGGGCGGAGCGGATCCACGGGCGGAGCGGATCCACGGGCGGAGGGGATCCGCGGGCGGAGGGGGTCAGCGCAGCCAGGGCAGGTCTGCGTCCGTGCCCTCCGGTTCCAGTCCGGAGGCCACGACGCGCATGATCTCCCCGAGCGACGCGACCTGCTCGGGGCTGAGCCGGTCGAACAGGGCCTGGCGTACGGCGCCGACGTGCCCCGGGGCCGAGCGGCGCAGCATCTCGTACCCCTCCTGGGTGAGAACGGCGTTCTGGCCGCGCTTGTCGGACGGACAGTCCTCCCGGCGGACCCAGCCGCTCTTCTCCAGCCGGGCGACGGCGTGCGAGAGCCGGGAACGGGTGATCTTGGCGTCCTTGGCCAGCTCCGTCATCCGCTTCTGGTGACGCGGCGCCCGGGAGAGCTGGACCAGCAGGCCGTAGTAGATGTGCGGCATGCCGGCATCGCGCTGCAACTGGCGGTCGAGGTGATCCTCCAGCAGCGTGGTGGCGTGGAGGTACGCACTCCAGACGCCCTGCTCTTCGTCGGTGAGCCAACGAGGCTGCTCATCGGTGGATGCCGTGGTCATGTGCTCCACTGTACGACCTTTTCTTGAAAGTTGAACTAGATAGAGCTAAGGTCTCCGAAGGTGGGAACTTGAAGATTAAAGAACAGTTCCTTCCGAAGGCTTCCTTCTGAACCTCGACGCCCAGAAGAAGACTTACCTTGACCAGCAGCGGATGGGGAGTGTCATGACAGTCACCGCGGAGCGCATGCCCGCCCTCTATCTCTCGCACGGCGCCCCACCGCTGGCCGACGACCCGGTCTGGCCCGGCGAGCTGGCCGCCTGGTCGGCCGGGCTGCCGCGCCCCACCGCGATCCTCATGGTCTCCGCCCACTGGGAGGAGGCGCCGCTCGCCCTGGGCGCCACGGAGACCGTTCCGCTGGTCTACGACTTCTGGGGCTTCCCCGAGCACTACTACCGGGTGCGGTACGCCGCCCCGGGTGCCCCCGCCCTCGCCGAGAGCGTCCGCAAGCTGCTGCGCGGCGCCGGTACGCCCGTCCAGGACATTCCGGACCGCGGCCTGGACCACGGGGCGTACGTCCCGCTCGTCGAGATGTTCCCCGGGGCCGACGTCCCGGTCCTCCAGATCTCCATGCCGACGTTGGACCCCCAGAAGCTGATGGACATCGGGCGCAAGCTCGCGCCCCTGCGCGACGAGGGCGTCCTGATCGTCGGCAGCGGCTTCTTCACCCACAACCTGGCCGCGCTGCGGCACGCCGGCGGCACCCCCGGCTGGTCGGCGGAGTTCGACGACTGGGGCCACCGGGCGCTCCGGGAGCAGAACATCGACGCCCTGCTGGACTTCGAGAACAAGTCCCCGGCGGGCCGGCTCGCCCACCCCCGCACCGAGCACTTCGCCCCGCTCTTCGTCACCCTGGGCGCCGCCGAACAGGAACTGGATCAGGGGCGCAGCGTGATCGACGGCTTCTGGATGGGCCTGGCCAAGCGCTCGCTCCAGTACGGCTGACGGACGGCGCGCACGCGCCCCGCCCCCGGCCGGTGGGCCGGGGGCGGGGCGGTTTCCGCGGATCACAGGGTCGGCGGGTTCATCTCCACCGAGCGGAGCGCGGCGGCCAGGGCGCGCGGGTCACCGACGTCCAGCGCCGTGTCGGTGAACTTGATCGTGTGGTCGTCGCCGTGGGCGGCCGCTCGGGCGAACAGCTCCTCCGCCGTCGGCACCACCCCGTCGGGGACCGGTTCCCGGGGCCGCTCCGGGGCATAGGCCGCCGTCACCGCCGCGCTCGCCGCCCAGGCCGCGTCCAGGCTCGGCGCCCACAGCCCGCCGGGGAGGGCGGGCAGGGTGCGCAGCACCGCGTTGGGCGCCGTCGCCGCGTGGACCAGCATGGTCGGCTCGCCGTGGCCGTGGGTCTCGTAGCGGTGCGTGGCGGCGCGCACCAGCTCCTCCAGGCGCTCCCGGGCGGCGTCGGGCCCGGTCACCGCCCGGTCCGGCCAGAGCGGGAACGCGGTCAGCTGCCCCAGCCGGGCCCGGATGCCGCCGCTCTGGTCGGGCACCCGCGCCACGGCGTCCAGCGCGGCCGCGGCGTCGGCCGCCGGGGCCTGCGCGGACAGCTCGGGAAGCGGCTGGTGGCGGGCCGCCCAGTAGCCGAGGCCGTGGGCCAGTTCGGCGACGCGCGGCGCGTTCTCCTCGGTGTCCAGCAGGGTGCGCACGGCGTGGCCGACCCGGATCACCGGATGGGTGGCGCCGGCCGCGATGCCCGGCAGCAGCCGGGGCCACCATTCCGCGAGGACCGCCCGCCAGGGCCGTTCCGCCGTCTCGCGGACGAAGAACCGCGTCCAGTCGGCGATGCGCCGGGGGTCGCCCAGCGCCTCCCGCCAGTTCTCCGGGGTCACCTCGGCGAACGGGACGGGCATGTCCTCCAGCCGTCCCCGGTAGTGGTCGATCCAGCGGTGCACCCCCGGGGCCTGGCCGTGGCGCACCAGCGCCTCCACCGCCATCGGGGCGTGGTTGCTCAGCCAGCCCTCCCGTTCGGGGCCGAAGGAGTGGAGGCGCTCCAGCGCCTCGTCGAGGGTTCCGGAGGTGTCGGACGGCGTGCTGCTCTGCGTGAGGCTCATGTCACCCCACGCTAGGCACGGGGCCGCCGCCCGGGAACGGACCGTGGTCCCGGCCGCGCGGGCCCGGGACCTAGGTCCCCGGTCGCAGGCGCTTCTCGTACCAGGCGACGTCCCAGTACCGGCCGAACTTCCGGCCGACCTCCTCGTACGTGCCGACATGGCGGAAGCCGAAGCGCTCGTGCAGTCCGACCGAGGCCGCGTTGGGCAGGGCGATCCCGGCGTACGCGCGATGCAGGTCCTGCCCGGCCAGGGCCTCGAAGAGCGCCGCGTAGAGGAGCCGGCCGACGCCCCGGCCCACCGCGTCGGGGGAGCAGTAGACGCTCACCTCCACGGAGGTGGAGTAGGCGGGTTTGGCGCGGAACGGGCTGCTGGTGGCGTATCCCAGGAACCGGGGGCCCGCCCCGCTCGTTTCCTCCGTACCTCCGGTCTCCAGGGCCACCAGGAGACGGTGCGGACCGTCCCCGGCGCGCGTGCGCAGCCAGGACAGCCGCTGCTCGGGGGTGAAGGGGACGGTGTCGAAGGTGACGGCCGTCTCACGGACGTAGTGGTTGTAGATGTCCGTCAGCGCCGGCAGATCGCTCTCGACGGCCGGTCTGACCTGCGGATCCGTTCCCGATATCGCCATGCGTCCTCCTGGTCGGCGGCACAGGGTACTGCATGATCGCGAAATTCAATGCCGGTCATGGGAATTCTGTCCGGATTCCAGTCGTTGTTTCCATCGGATGCAGGGCACCCGAAAGGGTGTCGCGACCTACTCAGCAAGGGAGCACGCATGGCAACCCGTGCCGTCGCCCGACGTTCGTCCGCCACCGGCGGGACCGACCGGGCAAGCAGTGTTCGCGCCACAGGCGGGGAGATCGCCGATCGCGACCTGGTCGGCATGTACCTGGACGAGATAGCGCGTACGCCATTGCTCGACGCAGCGAAGGAGGTCGAGCTCTCGCAGGCCGTCGAGGCGGGCGTCTACGCCCGGCAGATCCTCGACAAGGAGGTGGAGAGCGACGCGGGCGGTGCCTCGCGCGAGGAGCTGGAGGCGCTGGCCGCCGAGGGCGAGCGCGCCAAGGACGTCTTCATCCGTTCCAACCTCCGGCTCGTCGTTGCCGTCGCCCGCCGCTATCCCAGGGCCGGGCTTCCCCTGCTCGACCTGATCCAGGAGGGCAACGCCGGTCTGGTCCGCGCGGTCGAGAAGTTCGACTACGCCAAGGGCTTCAAGTTCTCCACGTACGCGACGTGGTGGATCCGCCAGGCCATCACCCGTTCCATAGCCGACCAGTCCCGCACGATCCGGCTCCCCGTCCACCTGGTGGAGGAGCTCGGCCGGATCCGCCGCGTGACGCGCGAGTTCAACCGCGAGCACGGGCGCGACCCGGAGCACGCGGAGATAGCCGCCGAGCTGGGCTCCACCCCGGAGCGCGTCGGCGACGTGCTCGACTGGGCCCGCGACCCGGTCAGTCTCAACATGTCCGTGGACGACGACGGCGACACGCAGTTCGGTGACCTCCTGGAGGACACCTCCGCGGTCTCGCCCGAGCAGTCCGTGTTGACGTTGCTGCGCAGCGAGGAGCTGGAGGAGCTGATCGGCAAGCTCGACCAGCGCACCGCGTCGATCATCCGCATGCGGTACGGGATCGAGGACGGCCGTGAGCGGACCCTGACCGAGGTGGGCAAGCAGCACGGGCTCACCCGCGAGCGGATCCGCCAGATAGAGAAGCACGCCCTGCTCGAACTGAAGCGAATGGCTCACGACACGGGCTTTGACGCTGCGGCGTGACCTCGCGTCCAGTAACCTCCGAATTGGGCCGCTTCACCACGGCGGCCCCCCTGAGCTGAGTCCCGGCGCCCACCCCCCCCTGGCGCCGGGGCTCATCCCTTTTCCGGCAGGTTTCCGCCCGGGTGTCAGGCAGGCCTCCGGCCGGGCCCTCCGGTCAGGGCGCCGGAATCGCCGCACGGCTGAGCCGGGCGCCCAGATCGTCGAGGTAGGACACCAGCTGCGGCGGCGCGTGCGCGGTGAATTCGCAGTCCACCAGCGCCAGCCGCACCGCCACCCACTCCAGCGAGTCCGTGACGGTGGCCCGCAGCCGGCAGCGGCGCTCGCCCTCCGGCTCCACCGGCCCCATCGAGCGCGGCAGCCGCGAGGCGACGAACTCCGCCGGGGCCGCGAAGCTCACCTCGATCTCCAGCTCCGGCTGCATCCGTGCCATCGACGCGCTGAGGTACTTCGCCGCGTCCCCGGTGGGCAGCTCACGGGGGGCGAACCGCGCCCCCGTGGCGAACGGGTCGCTCACCCGGTCGACCCGGAAGGTCCGCCAGTCGGCCCGCTCCAGGTCGTACGCCACCAGGTACCAGCGCCATCCGGTGCTCACCAGCCGGTACGGCTCGACCTGCCGCCGGGTCTCGGCGCCGTCGCCCGCCCGGTAGGCGAAGCGCAGCCGCTCCCGCCCCGTCACCGCCGAGGCGATCACGGTCAGCGTCGCCGTGTCGATCGTCGAGCCGTCGCCGCGGGTCAGCGGCATCGTCGCGTTCTGCAGGACGGAGACCCGGTGCCGCAGCCGCGAGGGCAGCACCTGCTCCAGCTTGGCCAGGGCCCGTACGGACGCCTCGTCGACGCCCTCGATGGCGTGCCCGGCGCCGGCCCGCAGGCCCACCGCGATCGCCACCGCCTCCTCGTCGTCCAGGAGCAGCGGGGGCATCGCCGCACCGGCCACCAGCCGGTAGCCGCCGACCGAGCCCCGTGAGGCCT
Organism: Streptomyces sp. NPDC024555; assembly: GCF_055559335.1. Taxonomy (NCBI): domain Bacteria; kingdom Bacillati; phylum Actinomycetota; class Actinomycetes; order Kitasatosporales; family Streptomycetaceae; genus Streptomyces; species Streptomyces sp. NPDC024555. Next base: position 286,703 of record NZ_JBVHKV010000008.1, on the reverse strand, counting down.
CGACGGGATAGCCCAGGTCGCGCAGGCGGTCGATGTCGCGCCGGATGGTGCGGGGGCTGACGTCGAGCCGCTCGGCGAGCTCGCTGCCCGGCCACTCGCGGGGGGTCTGGAGCAAGGACAGCAGATTCAGCAGTCGTGCCGGAGTGTCGGTCATGTCACCCAGGATGCCCGCCCATTGGGACACGACCTGACCTATTGCCTGTTTACCTTTCTCATATGACTTCTTCCGCATCCCTGCCGTCGGCGGACACCCGAGCGGTGTCCCCGGCCCCGTCGGACCGCCGCCGGTGGTTCGCCCTGGCCATCGTCATGACCGCCGCCTTCATGGACCTGGTCGACGTCACGATCGTCAACATCGCCATCCCGAGCATCCAGCGGGACACCGGCGCCACGTTCAGCTCGATCCAGTGGATCACCGCCGGATACGCCCTGGCCTTCGCCGCCGGGCTGATCACCGGCGGCCGGCTCGGCGACATCTACGGCCGCAAGCGGATCTTTCTCATCGGCATCGGCGGCTTCACGCTCGCCTCCGCCCTCTGCGGATTCGCCGCCAACCCGGAGATGCTCGTCGCCTCCCGCATCCTCCAGGGCGGCACCGCCGCCCTGATGGTCCCGCAGGTGCTGTCGATCGTGCACGCCACGTTCCCGGCGCACGAGCGCGGCAAGGTCTTCGGCCTCTTCGGCGCGATCGTCGGCCTCGGCGCCGTCTCCGGCCCGCTGCTGGGCGCACTGCTCACCGAGTGGAACATCGCCGGACTCGAATGGCGCCCGATCTTCCTGATCAACCTGCCGGTCGGCATCGCCGGACTGATCCTGGGCCGGATGTTCATCACCGAGTCCAAGGCGCCCCGGGCGCTCCGCCTCGACCTGCCCGGCGTGGTGCTGGTGACCCTCGGGATGCTCATGCTGATCTACCCGCTGACCCGGGGCGAGGAGCTGGGCTGGCCGCTGTGGGGCTATCTGTCGATGGGCGGCAGCGTCCTGGTCCTCCTGGTGCTGGTGGTGTTCGAGCGGGCGAAGGCCGCACGGACCGGATCGCCGCTGATCGAACTGTCGCTGTTCCGCGTCAAGAGCTTCGCCGCGGGTATCGCCGTGCAGCTGACCTTCGGCGTCGGCCTCGGCATCTTCTTCCTGGTCTGGACGCTCTACATGCAGCAGGGGCTCGGCTGGAGCGCGCTGCGGGCGGGCACCACCGGCATCCCGTTCTCCATCTCGGTCTCGGCCGCGGCCGGCATCTCCGTCCAGAAGCTCGTGCCGCGCTTCGGCCGCAAGGTCCTCCAGGCCGGGGCGCTCCTCATGATCGCCGGACTGCTGCTCTACATCTGGGAGTCCGGCCGCTACGGGATGGGCATCACGTCCTGGCAGATGGCGCTGCCGCTGGTCGTCATGGGCGTCGGCATGGGCCTGATCGTCGCCCCGCTGGCCGACGCGGTGCTCTCCGAGGTCCCCAAGGAGCACTCCGGTTCGGCGTCCGGGCTGTTCAACACCGTGCAGCAGATGGGCAACGCCCTCGGGCTCGCGCTCGTCTCGGTGGTCTTCTTCGGCTCGATCGGCGACCGGCTGACGCCGCCGCAGATCGGCCCCGCGTTCGCCGACGCCTTCGAGCACTCGCTCTGGTGGGTGGCCGGTGTGCTCGCCGCGATCTTCCTGCTGATGTTCGCCCTGCCGGCCCGGCCGAAGCAGCATGTGGAGGGCGGCGGCGACGACACCGGGTCCACCGAGACCGCGGCACCCGCCGAGGAGCCGGTGCTCACCCACTGACCCGCGCGGACGGGACGGAGGAGAACAGCGGTGCCCGCACCCCGCAGGGGGAGCGGGCACCGCCGTTTCCCACGGCGTTCGTACGGCTCCGAGGCGCGGCGTCAGCAGATGCGCGTACGGCTCTCCATCGCGCAGCGGGCCGCCTCCTCGTCGCCGTACACCTCGCACATGTGGCGGCCGTCGGGCGTCGCCGTGTGCTCGACCTCCCACAGGCTGGTCTCGCTGCCGTCCAGCAGCAGGAAGGCGTGCTCGTACAGGGTGAAGCCGGCGTCCCGGCCGTCCACCCGGCACTGCCGGCCGAAGATCTGCGTGATGTGGTGCGCGAAGGCCGCCCGCAGCAGGCGGGCCGTCTCCTCGCCCGGCCCGTCGCGGTTCTCCGCGCGGCGCAGCACCCGCCGGGCGTGGTCCGCGGAGTTGTCCGGCGCGTACATCCGGGGCAGCGGGGCCGGGGGAGCCGCCATCAGGGCGGTCAGGATCTCCAGATCGGCCTGCGGCCCGTCGTCCCCGAAGAGCGGGGCCTCGCTGAAGCCGCCGGCCAGCCGGGACGCGGCGACGTGGACATCGGCCTCCTCGTCGTACAGCTCGTACTGGCGGTCGTCCGGGCCCTCGCAGCAGCGCAGGCCGGCCGCGCGCGGACCGCGGTGCACCAGCTCCCACAGCGTCATCGCGGAGCCGTCGGCCAGCAGATACGTGTGCCGGTAGGTCTCGCGGTGCAGGGACGCGCTGTGGTGCGAGGAGTGCAGCGCGCTGCTGTGGGCGAGCGCGGTGCCGAGCCGGTCGACCGTGCTGTCCGGCAGGTCGAACGAGTTGAGAGCCCGTCGCAGGAGTCGGTCGAGGTGCTGCTCGGTAGTCTCGTACGGATCGCTCAAGGTGCTGTCTCCAGGCCGTCGCCGCGTGTTACGTGGTGCGTGCTCAACGTAGTCCCTGGGTCCGACATCGTGACCGGGGTTGAGAAAAACGTACGGCACACGCAGAAGGTTCCCCGCCCGGCCGAACTTCCTTACGCGGACGGGGAGTCGGATCGTCCGCTTTCGTCGGCCGGGGACGCGTCCGGCCCCGCCGGTGCGCCGTACAGATCGCCGTACGAGGGGAACGTGCCGCCGCCGCTCCGGGTGCCCACGACGCCCGTGGCCGCCCGGACGGCCTTCACGATCGCGCGCGTCACCACGTCCGCACCCGCCGCCAGCAGGCCGTTGAGCGCGACCGGGTCCGCCGGGTCGAGCTCCCGCGCGCCGGTGGCGAGCGCGAAGACGGTGTCCCCGTCGGTCAGCAGATGGACCGGCCGGACGGCGCGGGCCAGCCCGTCGTGCGCGGTCCCCGCGAGCTTCTGCGCCTGCGCGCGGCCCAGCACGGCATCCGTCGCGACGACGGCGAGCGTGGTGTTGAGCGGGGGGCGCGCGGACGCGTCGCGCGCCTCCTCCAGGCGCCGTCGCGCCGCCCGGTGGACCTCCGGCGCGGGCGCCACGGCCGGTTCGGCCCCGCCGTACTCCCCGTACAGCACCCCCGTGCGCGGATCGAGCACCGAACCCGCCGCGTTCACCACCACCAGCGCCGCCACCGTGACCCCGGACGGCAGCAGCACGCTCGCCGTGCCCACCCCGCCCTTCAGCTGCCCGGCCACCGCCCCCGTCCCCGCCCCGACGCAGCCCTGCCCGACCGCCGCACCCGGCTCCGACGCCGCGGCCGCCTCCACCGCCGCCCGCCCGGTCGAGGCGTCCGGCCGTGCCCGCCAGTCCCCGCCGCGCCCCAGGTCGAAGACGCACGCCGCCGGCACCACCGGGACCACCTGCGCCGGATCGGGCCCGACCCGCACCCCGCGCCCCCGCTCCTCCAGCCAGGCCATCACCCCGGACGCCGCGTCGAGTCCGTACGCGCTGCCGCCGGTGAGGACCACCGCGTCGATGCGCTGCACCAGATTGCGCGGGTCCAGCGCGTCCGTCTCACGGGTCCCCGGGCCTCCGCCGCGCACGTCGACGGCGGCCACCGCGCCGCCCTCGGGTGCCAGGACCACGGTGGTGCCGGTCAGCGCGCCCTCCCCCTCGACCCGGGCATGGCCGACGCGCACCCCCGCGACATCGGTCAGCGCGTCCCTGCGGGCGGACGCCGGGGGAGGGGTGGTGGGGGCGGTCATCCGGGACTCCTCGGGGTGGGCTGCCGATGCGGGTGCCGTGCACGGGTGAACGTACCCACGAGACGCCCCGCCGCCCGCCGGCCGCCGGAGCCATCGCGCGACGCGCTCACCCCGTAGCTACACAAAACAGGTCCAATCGCACCGTACGGACCTACGGTGACGGGGTGACCGAGCCACCAGAAGCCTCCGACGCAGCCGCGCAGCCCACGCCCGGTGCCGGCGCCGTACCGACGTCGGCCACCGGCCGCGCCACCGACCCGCCGCCCGCGGGCGGCCCCTCCCGCCTCGCCGGTGCCGTACCGAAGTCCGTCACCGGCCGCGCCACCGCCGCCGGTGTGATCGTCTCCCTCCTGCTGGTCCTGGCCATCGTGCTCGGCAGCCGGCTCCTGGAGAACTTCGACTCCGCGCTCCTGCCGTACGCCGTGGCCACGGTCTTCCTCGCCTTCGGCGTCGCCTACCGCTACACGGTCTGGGTCTCCGCCCCGGGGGCCCGACGGCTGTTCAAGAAGGGATGGGGAAGCCTCTTCTCCGCCGAGAACTTCCGCAAGGCCCCCACCGCGCTGCCGAAGATGATCGCCACCTACCTCGGCTTCCAGAAGTTCCTCGGCGCCCGCTCGCACGCCCGCTGGGCCGCCCACCAGCTGATCTTCTGGGGCTGCATCCTGGCCGCGCTGATCACCTTCCCGCTCACCTGGGGCTGGTTCACCTTCACCTCGGGCACCGGCTCGGGCCCCGGCTACGAGATGCGGATCTGGGGCTTCAAGATCATCGGATTCGACTCGCTGGACTTCCTCGGCTGGCTGATGTTCCACGGCCTCGACATCGCCGCCGTCCTCGTCATCCCCGGCGCCTCCTACTTCCTGTGGCGCCGGATGAAGGACCGAGGGGCCGTCACCGGACAGCGGTTCGCCTACGACCTGGTGCCGCTGATCGCGCTGATCGTCATCTCCGTGACCGGACTGCTCCTCACCTTCTCCTCGATCTTCCTGCACGGCGGGGGCTACGAGTTCCTCGCGATCCTGCACATGGTGTCGGTGGTCTTCGCCCTCATCTACATCCCCTTCGGGAAGTTCTTCCACATCGTCCAGCGCCCGGCCGCCGTCGGCATGCAGCTGTTCAAGTACACCGGCCGGCAGGACGACCAGGTCTTCAGCTGCCGCCGCTGCGAGGAACCGATCGACACCGCCCCCTACGTCGACAACCTCCGCGGCACCATGCGCGACCTCAGCCTCGGCTTCGACGAGTGGGCCGAGTACTGCCCGCGCTGCAAGCGGGTGCTGCGCGGCAGCGCCTACCTCTCCCAGGTGAAGAAGGGCTTCAAGTGACCGCGGACCCGCACGCCGGCACCCCTGCGACCGTGCCCCTCGACCCCTCCCTCGCCCCGCCCGGCACCCGCGGCTTCCGCGACGCCGGAGGCATCCCCGCCGACCAGTGGCACGCCGACCAGAACGGGGAGACGCTCGTCCCCACCCACTGCTGCTTCTGCGGCGTCCAGTGCGGGATGTACCTGCGCGTCGACCACGGGGGCAAGGTCTTCGGCGTCGAACCCCGCAACCACGACATCAACCGGATGCGGCTCTGCCCCAAGGGCATCAACGCCTACCAGCAGATCAACCACCCCGACCGGCTCACCGCCCCGCTCATGCGCCGCTCCCGCGACGAGGAGTTCCGCGAGGTCTCCTGGGACGAGGCCCTCGACTTCACCGTGTCCGAGATCAAGCGCATCCAGCAGGCCCACGGCAAGGACGCCTTCGGACTGCTCGGCGGCGCCAGCCTCTTCTCCGAGAAGACGTATCTGGTCGGCAAGTTCGCCCGCGTCGCGCTGAAGACCCGGCACGTCGACTACAACGGCCGGCTCTGCATGGTCAGCGCGGCGGGCGCCAACAAGCTCGCCTTCGGCATCGACCGGGCCGGCAACCCCTTCTCCGACATCCTCCTCACCGACTGCCTGCTGATCGCCGGATCCAACGTCGGCGAGTGCTTCCCCGTGATGACCCAGTACGTCTGGGGCGCCCGGGACCGGGGCGCCAGCCTCATCGTCGTCGACCCGCGCGAGACCGCCATCGCCCGCACCGCCGACATCCACGTGGCCCTCAAACCCGGCACCGACTCCGCGTTCTTCAACTCCGTGCTCCAGGTCGTCGTCGAGGAAGGACTCACCGACGAGGCCTATCTCGCCGCCCACACCACCGGATGGGAGGAGGTGAAGGCCAAGGTCGCCGAGTACCCGCCGGCCCGCGCCGCCGAGATCTGCGGCATCCCCGCCGAACAGATCGTCCAGGTCGCCCGCACCTTCGCCCGCGCCCCCAAAGCCATGGCCTGGCACGCCCGCGGCATCGAGCACCACTCCCAGGGCGTCGAGAACTGCCTCACCGTGATCAACCTCTGCACCGCCACCGGACACATCGGCAGGCCCGGCGCCGGCTACGGCACCATCACCGGCCAGGGCAACGGCCAGGGCGGCCGCGAGCACGGCCAGAAGTCCGACCTGCTCCCCGGCGGCCGCTCCATCACCAACCCCGAGCACCGCCGTCAGATCTGCGAGATCTGGGGCATCGAGGAGTCCGAACTCCCGCCCGCCGGCACCTCCATGATGGAAATGGTCTGGCAGATGCAGCGCCGCGAGATCCGCGGCCTGATCGGCATCTGCAACAACCCCTTCGTCTCGCTCCCCAACTACCAGGTGGTCAAGAGCGGTTACGACACCGCCGAGTTCCACGCCCAGTGCGACTTCTTCCTCTCCGAGACCGCGGCCAACGCCCACGTCGTCTTCCCCGTCACCACCTGGGCCGAGGACGACGGCGTCATGGCCAATGCCGAGGCCCGGGTGGTCAAGCACAACAAGGCCCAGGAACCGCCGCCGGGCGTGCGCACCGACACCTGGGTGATGTGCGAACTGGCCCGGCGCCTCGGCGCCGGTGACAAATTCGCCTTCGACGACTCCCGGGCCGTCTTCGACGAACTGCGGATCGCCTCCGCCGGAACCGTCAACGACTACTACGGCATCACCTACGAACGTCTGGAGGAGACCGGCGGGATCGCCTGGCCCTGCCCCTCCACCGACCACCCCGGCACCCCCCGCCTCTTCGAGGACGGCCGGACCTACCACCCCGACGGCAAGATCCATATGCAGGTCGTCGAATGGCACCTGCCGATGGACCCGTACGACGACGAACACCCCATGTCCCTCACCACCGGCCGCACCGTCGCCCACTTCCTCTCCGGCAACCAGACCCGCCGCCTCGGCGGCCTCGTCGAGCAGACCCCGCGCCCCTGGGTCGAGGTCCACCCCTCGCACGGCTTCCGCAACGGCGAACCCGTCCGCGTCGTCACCCGGCGCGGCAGCGAGGTCTTCCCCGCCCTGGTCACCGAGGCGATCCGCCCCGACACCGTCTTCGTCCCGTATCACTGGCCCGTCCCCACCGCGGCGAACGCGCTGACCATCGACGCGCTGGACCCCCGCTCCAAGATCCCCGAGTACAAGGTGTGCGCCTGCCGCATCGAGCACGCCGAGAAGATCGACGAGGTCCCCGCGCCCCCGGTCCCGCCCGGCCACGTCGCCTACCCCGGAGCCCAGGTCTCCCGGACGGACCCGCTGCCGCCCACGTCCCCGCAGGGCCGCGGCACCTCGGAAAGGAGCTGACGCCCCATGATGGGCAGAACGATCTTCATCGACCCGGGGCGCTGCATCGGCTGTCAGGCCTGCGTCTCCGCCTGCCGCGAATGCGACTCGCACCGCGGCAAGTCGATGATCCACCTCGACTACACCGACGAGGGCCATTCCGTCGCCTCCCTTCCCACGGTCTGCATGCACTGCGAGGACCCCGTCGCCCCGTGCGCCGAGGTCTGCCCCGCCGACGCGATCCTGGTGACCGCGGACGGCGTGGTCCAGCAGGCCGACACCACCCGCTGCATCGGCTGCGCCAACTGCGTCAACGCCTGCCCCTTCGGCGTTCCCAAGATCGACCTCCAGGCGAAGCTCCAGATGAAGTGCAACCTCTGCTACGACCGCACCGCCTACGGCCTCGCCCCCATGTGCGCCACCGTCTGCCCCACCGGCGCCCTCTTCTACGGAACCGTCGAGGAGCTCCAGGCCGAGCGCCCCGGTGTCCAGGTCGCCGACAGCTTCGTCTTCGGCGAGAGCGAGGTCCGCACCGGCGTGGCCATGGTGGTCCCCGCCGAACGCGTCCAGTGGCCGGTGCCGGGCGGCCTGCCCGTCGTGGAGATCAACGGGAAGGACGTCCGCCGATGAGCGTCACCGAACAGCCGCCCTCCGGGGACCCCCGCGAGGCCCTCCACGACCGGATCGCCGCCGATTCGCTCACCACCCGCCGCGACTACCTGCGGATCGTCGCCACGGTCTCCGGCGGCCTCGCCGTCGGCGGCCTGGGTGTGGCCGGAGGCATGCTGCCCCGCCACGGCGACCCCGAGGACGGCAAGGCACCCGCGCCCAAGCGGATCGCCGCCCAGTTGCTGCCCGGGGAGTCCGTCTCCTTCCACTACCCCGAGGAGGAGGACCGCGCGGTCGCCGTACGCCTCGACGACGGCACCCTCGTCGGTTACTCCGCCATCTGCACCCACCTCGCCTGCGCGGTCCTGTGGCGCAAGGACCGGGGCTCCGAGGGCGAGCTGTACTGCCCCTGCCACGAGGGCGTCTTCGACGCCCGCACCGGCGAGGTCACCGCGGGGCCCCCGCCGCGCGGGCTGCCCAAGGTCGTCCTCACCGAGCAGACCGACGGCAGCGTCTGGGCCGTCGGCACCACCCGCTCCGGCGAGAGCATCGAGCACGGGCTCTGCCGCCAGCTCGGCAGCGACCGCCCGGACCTCGCCTCCCGGATCGGCTGCCCCGGAGTGCGCAGGGGTGCCGAGGCGCCCGACGCTCCGGGCACCACCGGCACCGGGGCCGTCGCGCCCGAGACCCCGGGCAGGCCGGCATGAGCGACGCCGAGCGGCCCGGCACCCCGGGCTATCCCGAGTACCACCCCGGCAGCGCCCGTCCGGAACTCAACCGGCCGGTCCACGAGCGCTATCCCCAGATCCGCCCCACCAGCGGCTACGGCGACCCCCGCGTCCACCACACCGGCCCGGGGCCCGGCGCGGGCACCGACCAGGAGCCCGAACGGTCCTCGAAGCTGACCGCCCGGCTCGTCCTGGCCATGACCGTCGTCATCGGCCAGCTCTGGGGGCTGACGGTCATCGTCGACGAGTGGATGGAGGGCCACACCGGCACCGCCTGGTGGGGAGCCGGGTTCCTGTGCCTGTCGTTCCTCGTCGTCCTCGGGCTGTGGTGGCTCGACCCGAAGGACCGCTGACCCGGGACCCCGGCGGCCGGGAGGCTCCCGGTCCCGGGGCCGCGGCGGCCGTGCCCGCGGCGGCCGTACCCTGGACGTATGAGTACCGCCCCCGCCCCCGGCCCGCGCGACGCGAAGCCGGACGCACCGGCCGGGTCCGAGCCGAAGCCCCGGCCGGCCCTGGTCTTCGACGATCCGCTGGACCAGCAGTCCTCGGACGATACGGACCGGGGCTGGGGTGAGCGGGCCCCCTCGGCCGGCAGTGCGGCCGATCTCGCGCGTTTCCTCGACGAGAAGCCGCCGCACCACATCTGACCCACCGGGTCCGGGACCGCCGCAGCGCACCGGCCCCCGGCGCGCTACTCCCGCGCGCCGCCCTCCGCGGGCCCGCCGCCCCCGGCGCGCTGGGCGACCAGCGTGTCGCGGATCTCCTTGAGGACCTCCAGCTCGGTGACCTCCAGGGTCTCCTGCACGCCCTCCTTCGCGGCCTCCTGGTCCGCCCGGCGGGCGAAGTACTTCGCCATGGGCAGGACCATGAGGAAGTAGACGACGGCCGCGGTGATCAGGAAGCTCAGGGTGGCGCTGAGCACCGAACCCCACAGGATCCGGATTCCCTCGGTCGCCTCGCCCGTCTTCGGGTCCGTCACACAGGGGCCCTTGAGACAGGAGCTGTAGCTCTCCAGGTCCTTGGTGCCGAAGGCGCCGACGAGCGGATTGATGACGCCCTTGACGACGGAGTTCACGATGTTCGTGAACGCGGCGCCGATGACGACCGCGATCGCCAGGTCGACCACATTGCCGCGCAGCAGGAAGGCCTTGAAGCCCTCCAGCAGACTGACCTTCTTCTTCTCGCTCACGGGGGAGCCGTCCTTCGCATGTGCCATAAGTGGAGTCAACTGTTCCGAAACTTACGGCAGTAGAGGGAGAAACCACCCCATTCACGGCTGATGTCAGGTGACATGATGGTTCGTCAGTACGAATCAGCACAGGACCACCGCCAGCCCGGCCGTCATCCCGGCACCCGCGAGCCTCGTGGCCGTCGCCCTCGGCACGGACAGCACGACCAGGGCGCCGTCGCTCCCGGAGACCTCGCCGGCCGGCGACGGCACCCGGTCCACCCGGGCCCCCTCGGCGAGCACCCGGCCCCCGGCCCCGTCCGCGCCGGGCGCGACGACGTCCACCCGGTCTCCCGGCCGCAACAGCCGTACGGCCGCCGCGTCGGCGATCCGGACCGGCGCCGACACCAGCGGTGCCGGGGGCGAGGCGCGCTCCGGCGCCGTACCGGCCGCCACGGCCCTCGGCCCGCCCCCGGGGTCGCCCCGCTCGCCCCCGACCGCCCCCGAGGCGGCGAGCGCCGCCGCCGTCAGCGCCAGTCCGGCCGCCAGGGCCCGACGCTGCCGCCGCACCGCCCGCCGCAGCCGGTGTCCGACGCCCCCGCGCACCCGGAGCGGGGGAAAGGGCGGCACCCCGCACGGCGGGGGCGCGGCCGCGGGCGGAGGAAGGGGCGAGGGCGCGGACGTGGAGCGGGAACAGGATGTGGAGGGGGAGCGGGGTGTGGAAGGGGATCCGTACGAGGACATGACGAACACCGCCCGGAGTGGGAGCGACAGGGACCGGAGTCCGGGCGGCCGTCGCCCGGAACGGGCCGGACAACGGAAACCGGACCGCGGGGCCCGGCCACCGGTTCTCCGGCGCACGGCTCCCACGATCCGGCATCCGCACGATTCCCGCCGAGCCCTGTGGACGGTCCACAGCTTGGGGAAAACTCCCTCACCCGCAGGAGGGACGTCCGCGGCGCACCGCGCTACGGCAGCTCGATCCCCGTGTCGATCCCGTCCAGCGCGTGCGCGCACGCGCACACGCGCTCCTTCGGGAGGCCGGTCACCGTGTCGAAGAGGACCGCGCGCAGCCGGTCGACATTGGCCGCGAACGCCTTCAGCACCTCCTCGTGGGAGACGCCCTCACCGGCCTCGGCGCCCGCGTCCAGGTCCGTGACCAGTGTCATCGTCGTGTAGCAGAGGCCCAGTTCACGGGCGAGCACGGCCTCCGGGTGACCCGTCATACCGACCACCGACCAGCCCATCGCGGCATGCCAGCGCGATTCGGCGCGGGTCGAGAAGCGGGGGCCCTCGACGACCACCAGCGTCCCGCCGTCCACGGCCTCCCAGTCCCGGCCGCGGGCCGCCGCCAGAGCGGCCCTGCGGCCCTCGGCGCAGTACGGGTCCGCGAAGCCGAGGTGCACCACGTTCGGCACCGTGCCGTCCGCCCAGGGCTCGCCGTCGTAATAGGTCTGGACGCGCGACTTCGTACGGTCCACGAGCTGGTCCGGCACCAGCAGCGTCCCCGGGCCGTACTCCGGACGCAGACCGCCCACCGCGCACGGGCCGAGCACCTGGCGGACACCGACCGAACGCAGCGCCCACAGATTGGCGCGGTAGTTGATGCGGTGCGGCGGCACATGGTGGCCACGGCCGTGCCGGGGCAGGAACGCGACCTGCCGGCCGCCGATCTCACCGAGGAAGACGGAGTCGCTGGGCGCTCCGTAGGGGGTGTCCACGCGGACCTCGGTGACGTCCTCCAGGAAGGAGTACAGCCCCGAGCCGCCGATCACGCCGATCTCTGCATTGGTCGCCATGCGGGCCACAGTAGGCGCTGGGCCGCGCGGGCGGCCGACCCGGCCGGGAATACCAGGGACCCCACCGAATCGTTCGGAGGGGTCCCAGGTGAAGAGGGGTGCGCGCTGCTCAGGCGGCCGACGAACCGCTCGACGAGGCGGAGGACGACGAGGACGACGTCGAGGAGCCGGACGATCCGGAGGACGAGGCCGACGCGGTGGCCGACGACTTCGTGTCCGTACCGGAGCCCGAGGAGCCGGAGCCCTTCGAGGCGGTCGAGGCGGGCGTGCTGCTCGACGAGGAGCCGCGGCTGTCGTTCCGGTAGAAACCGGAGCCCTTGAAGACGATGCCGACCGCCGAGAACACCTTCTTCAGGCGTCCGTTGCAGTTCGGGCACACCGTGAGGGCGTCATCGGTGAACTTCTGCACCGCTTCGAGGCCCTCGCCACACTCGGTGCACTGGTACTGGTAGGTCGGCACTTGTTCCTCCTGGCACTCTTACTCGATGAGTGCTAACGACGCTCCATAGTGACGTATTCCGCGGGATCAGTCCACCGTGACCGGCCCGCGGTGACCGATCCCACGTGCCACCGTCCGCCCCCGGTCCCTCGGCAGCAGCCGGGACCGCAGCGTCACCAGGGTCACCAGAGCGAGGGCCGTACCCACCAGCGGCACCAGGAATCCGGTGCTCGCCCCATGGGCGTCGGCGAGCCGTCCGGCCACCGTCACGGCGGCCGCCTGGCCGAGGGCGACCGAGCCCGTCAGCCAGGTGAACGCCTCGGTCCGCGCGGTCCCCGGGACCAGGGCCTCCACCAGGGTGTAGCCGCTGATCAGGGCGGGTGCGATGGAGAGGCCGACCAGCAGTCCGAGCCCGGCCAGCAGCGGCACCGAGTGCACGGCCCACAGCCCCGACGCGGTGAGCGCCAGCGCCGTGTACCCGGCGATCAGCCGGCGCCGCGGCCCGCTCTTCCAGGCGATCGCGCCGCAGGCGATCCCGGCCAGCATGTTGCCGGCCGCGAAGATCCCGTACAGCAGACCGTTCGCACCGGGGCTGCCGATCTCCTCGGCGAAGGCGGTCAGCGAGACCTGCATCCCGCCGAAGACCGCGCCGATCCCGAGGAAGGCCACGGCGAGCACCCGGACGCCCGGGACGGACAGCGCGGAGGCGTGGCGCGGCGCTCCGGCGGCGGGCGCCGGGCGGACCGGCGGCTGGGTGGCGCGCCGGGCGGCGAAGAGCAGTCCGCCGGCCAGGGTCAGGGCGGCCTCGGCGATCAGCCCGGCCGCCGGGTGCACGCCGGTGCACAGCGCGGTGGCGAGCACGGGTCCGATGACGAACGTGAACTCGTCCGTCACCGACTCGAACGCCGCCGCCGTCGCCAGCAGCGGCGAGGCCTCCCGGCCCGGCCCCGCACCGAGCACGGCCGCCCAGCGGGCCCGGACCATCGGCCCGATCTGCGGCACCGACGCACCGGTCGGGACGGCCGCGGCGAACAGCGCCCACATCGGGGCGTCCGCCAGCGCCAGCGCGGTCAGCCCGGAGACCGAGGCGGCGTGCACGAGGACGCCGGGGACCAGCACGGCGCGCTGGCCGAAGCGGTCGGCGAGCTTGCCGGTCTGCGGGGCGAACAGGGCCATGGAGACACCGGTCACGGCGGCGACGGCGCCCGCGCTGCCGTAGGAGCCGGTGGTGTGCTGGACGAGCAGCACGATGCCGATGGTCAGCATCGCGAAGGGCTGCCGTGCGGCGAAGCCCGGCAGAAGGAAGGTCCACGCACCCGGGGTGCGCAGCAGCTGCCCGTATCCGGGGCGCTCGGAGACCGTGGACGCCACGGTCCATGCCTTTCCGCCGCCTGGTGGCCGTGCCCCCGCGGGGCGGACCGGCACGGGGGTGCGGGCCCGGTCGGGAGCTGCCGAGAGCTGTCCTCTTCGCGCGGAACTGCGGTAGATGCCGGGCGCTCGCAGCAGAGGCGGAGGACGCCACGACCGCCATACGGTCGCGCCAGCTCTGCGTCAGGCAGAGTTGGTGGTTCATGCGGCGGTCCGCACGGAACGCGTGGTTCCGGCGGACCTGATTACGTCCCTTCATGCTACAGGCAGCGGATCCGGCGTCCCTCCGGCCGCTGCCCGCGCACACCGGACTCAGTGGTGCGCCTTCTCCTCGTGCGGCTCGGAGTGGCGCTGGGCCGGTTTCCGGGTCCCGGACTCGCGCTTCCCGGATTCCGGTTTCCTGCTCTCCTCGCTCCGGCTCAGCTTCTTGACGGCCTTGAGCGCGCCTGCCACATGCGGGCCGGTGAGCGCTTCCGGGCCTGCCCCACCCGTTCCGGTTCCCAGCCAGCCGGCCAGCTTGCCGCCCTCGCCGATGGCGCGCAGCCGCGCCTCGGTGGCGTCGCGGACCGGATCGGTGGTCACGACGAGCAGCTCGTCCCCGCGGCGCAGCACGGTGGCCGGCGCGGGCACGAAGCTCTTGCCGTCGCGGACGACCAGCGTCACCGCCGCCCCCGAGGGCAGCCGCAGCTCGCCCACCTCGACGCCGTGCATCTTCGACTTCGCCGGGATGGCGACCGACAGCAGATGGCCGCGCAGCCGCTCCAGGGGCGCCGATTCGATGCCCAGGTCGGCGGCCTCGGAGGGGTCCTCGGCGATCCGCAGGGACTTGGCCAGCCAGGGCAGCGTCGGCCCCTGGATGAGGGTGTAGACGACGACGAGGACGAAGACGATGTTGAAGACGCGGGTGGAGCCCTCGATCCCGGACACCATGGGGATGGTCGCCAGGATGATGGGGACGGCACCGCGCAGCCCGGCCCAGGACATCAGAGCCTTCTCCTGCCAGGGCAGCCGGAACGGTGCCAGCGAGACGAAGACCTCCAGCGGCCGGGCCACCACGGTCAGCACCAGGCCCACGATGATCGCGGGCCAGAAGTCGTCGATCAGGTCGTGCGGGGTGACCAGCAGTCCGAGCAGGACGAACATGCCGATCTGGGCCAGCCAGCCGAGCCCGTCGGCGAACCCGCGGGTGGCCGGCCAGTGCGGCAGCTTGGCGTTGCCGAGGATCATCGCGGCCAGGTAGACGGCGAGGAACCCGCTTCCGTGGAGCATCGCGCCGGCCGCGTACGCCGAGACCGCGATGGCCATCACGGCGATCGGGTAGAGGCCGGAGGCGGGCAGTGCCACATGACGCAGCCCGTACGAGCCGAGCCAGCCGACGGCGATGCCCACGGCCGCGCCGATCGCCAGCTCCAGGGCTATCTCGCCGATCAGCACGTACCAGCTGTCGACCGGACCGCGGGTGGAGAAGGCCACCACGAGGATCACCACGGGGGCGTCGTTGAACCCGGACTCGGCCTCCAGGACACCGGTCACCCGGGAGGGCAGCGGCACCTTGCGCAGCACGGAGAAGACCGCGGCGGCGTCCGTGGAGGAGACGACCGCGCCGATGATCAGCGCCTGCCGCCACTCCAGACCGACCAGGTAGTGCGCCCCGGCCGCGGTCACGCCCACGCTCACCCCGACGCCGACGAGGGAGAGCACGGCGGCGGCGGGCAGCGCCGGTCTGATCTCCTTCCACTTCGTGCCGAGGCCACCCTCGGCGAGGATCACGACCAGGGCCGCGTAGCCGATCACCTGCGTCAGTTCCGCGTTGTCGAACTTGACGTCGAAGAGCCCGTCCTGGCCCATGGCGATACCGATGCCGAGGTACAGGAGCAGGCTGGGGAGCCCGCTGCGCGACGAGATGCGCACCGCCGCCACCGCGACGAGCAGGACGAGCGAGCAGACGAGCAGGAGTTCGTTGAGCGTGTGGACAGTCAGTGGCCGGTCCTTTCCCGCGTACGCCTGCCGGAACGACTTCCGGCGGCCAGTACTTCGTTACCTTACCTAATCTTTAACGCTTTCTTGATGCGTTCGAGTATTCGTACGATCGCTACGCAATTCGAACCATCCCGATACCGCGTCGGACCGGCCTCGACGCTGCGCCTATGGTTGCTCCTGCACTCCCAGGACCCTGCCCCTCGAAGGACAGCGATGCCCGCCAACACAATCGCCTCTTCCGGCACCACCGGTACCGCCGGCGGTGGGACCGGCAAGAAGAAAGGGCGACGCGCCCGCCTGATCGTGATCGTGCTGGTCCTGGCGCTCGTCGCGGGCCTCGGTTACGGGACGTACTGGTCGGTGTCCACCGTGCGCGCCTCGTACCCGCAGACCAACGGGACGCTGAAGCTGCCCGGCCTCGACGCCAACGTCGAGGTGAAGCGCGACGGTTACGGCATCCCGCAGATCTACGCGGACTCCGACGCCGACCTCTTCCGCGCCCAGGGCTTCGTCCACGCGCAGGACCGCTTCTGGGAGATGGATGTCCGCCGTCACCTGACCGCGGGCCGCCTCTCCGAGATGTTCGGCTCCGGTCAGGTCGAGACGGACTCGTTCCTGCGCACCCTGGGGTGGCGCAAGGTCGCGCAGGAGGAGTACGACACCGTCCTGTCCGACGACACCAAGAAGAACCTCCAGGCGTACGCGGACGGCGTGAACGCCTACCTCAAGGGGCGCGACGGGGCGGACATCTCCGTCGAGTACGCCGCCCTCGGCCTCACCAACGACTACAAGCCCACCGAGTGGACCCCCGTCGACTCGGTCGCCTGGCTGAAGGCGATGGCCTGGGACCTGCGCGGCAACATGCAGGACGAGATCGACCGCTCGCTGATGACGAGCCGGCTCGACGCCAAGCAGATCGAGGACCTGTACCCGCCCTACCCGTACGAGAAGCACCGGCCGATCGTCGACCAGGGCGGGATCTCGCCGGTCACCGGGAAGTTCGACCCCGAGGCGAAGCCGTCCTCGGGCACCGGCTCGGCCACCGCGCAGGGTGCCGTCGAGGGCCTGACCTCGCAGCTCGGCTCGCTCTCCGACACCCTGGACCAGATCCCCGCCCTGCTCGGCCCGAACGGCACGGGCATCGGCTCCAACTCCTGGGTCGTCTCCGGCAAGTACACGACGACCGACAAGCCGCTGCTGGCCAACGACCCGCACCTGGCCCCGCAGCTGCCCTCGCTCTGGTACCAGATGGGGCTGCACTGCCGCGCCGTCTCGGACACCTGCAAGTACGACACCGCGGGCTACACGTTCTCCGGCATGCCCGGCGTGATCATCGGCCACAACCAGGACATCGCCTGGGGCTTCACCAACCTCGGCGCCGACGTGACCGACCTCTTCCTGGAGAAGGTCTCCGAGGACGGCTACCTGTACGACGGCAGGACCAAGCCGTTCACCACCCGCGAGGAGACCATCAAGGTCGCCGGCGGCAAGGACCGGCACATCACCGTCCGCGAGACGAACAACGGCCCCCTGGTCTCCGACCGCAGCTCCGAACTGGAGAAGGTCGGCCAGAAGGCACCCGTCACCAACGCGGCACCCGACCGCGCGGACGGCTACGGGGTGGCGCTGCGCTGGACCGCGCTCGACCCCGGCCACTCCATGGACGCCGTCTTCGAGCTCAACCGCGCCAAGGACTTCACGAGCTTCCGGGCCGCGGCGCAGCACTTCGAGGTCCCCTCGCAGAACCTGATCTACGCCGACACCAAGGGCCACATCGGCTACCAGGCACCCGGCAAGATCCCGGTCCGCAAGTCCGGCGACGGCTCGATGCCCAGCCCCGGCTGGTCCTCCTCGTACGGCTGGAAGAAGGACCCGATCCCCTTCGACGAGCTGCCCTACGAGTACGACCCCGAGCGCGGCTACATCGTCACGGCCAACCAGGCGGTCATCGACAAGGACACCTACCCCTACCTGCTCACCCAGGACTGGGGCTACGGCAGCCGCAGCCAGCGGATCAACGACCTCATCGAGTCGAAGATCAAGGGCGGCGGCAAGATCTCGACCGAAGACATGCAGAAGATGCAGATGGACAACACCAGCGAGATCGCCGCGCTGCTGGTGCCCGAGCTGCTGAAGATCAACATCTCGGACAAGCACGTCCGCGAGGCGCAGAAGCTGCTGGAGGGCTGGGACTACACCCAGGAAGCCGACTCGGCCGCCGCCGCCTACTTCAACGGGGTCTGGCGCAACATCCTCAAGCTGGCCTTCGGCGACAAGCTGCCCAAGGAGCTGCGCGTCGAGGGCGAGTGCCTGAACGTGCCCCCGGCCAAGAGCTCCGGACCGGTCGACGAACAGAAGAAGCTGGTCCGCGAGTGCGGCCGGCGCGCCCCCGACTCGGCCCAGCCGGACGGCGGCGACCGCTGGTACCAGGTCGTGGCCGACCTCATGGACAAGCCGGACAGCGCGTGGTGGAAGACCCCGGCGAACCGCAAGGACAAGGCGACCGACAGCCGCGACGAGCTGTTCGCCCGCGCCATGGAGGACGCCCGCTGGGAGCTGACCGCCAAGCTCGGCAAGGACATCACCACCTGGAGCTGGGGCCGCCTGCACCAGCTGACCCTGAAGAACCAGACCCTCGGCAAGGAGGGCCCCGGACTGCTCCAGCGGCTCCTCAACCGCGGCCCCTGGAACCTGGGCGGCGGCGAGGCCGCGGTGGACGCCACCGGCTGGAACGCGGCGGGCGGCTACGAGGTCGTCTGGGTCCCGTCGATGCGGATGGTCGTCAACGTGGGGGACTGGGACAAGTCCCGCTGGATCAACCTGACCGGTGCCTCCGGTCACGCCTTCAGCGCCCACTACACCGACCAGACCGACAAGTGGGTCAACGGCGAACTGATCGGCTGGTCCTTCGGGACCAACGCGGTGGCCGGCTCCACGAAGGACACGCTGACGCTGAAGCCGTAGTCATCGGGCGGAGCGGTGCTCTCGGTCGGGGCGGCGGTCACCGGCCGGAGCACTGCTCTCGGTCAGGGTGGCGGTCGCCAGCCGGAGCACTGCTCCGGGGGTGGTGCGCTGATCGCAGATCGGAGCACCGCTCGCATTCGGGGCACTGCTCCTAATGTGGTGCACTGGCCGCAAGCCGGAGCACCGCTCTCGTTCGATATCAGCGCTCAGCGAAGCGCCGGGTGCCCGACGGTGTGACCACGGCGTCCACGGGGTGGTCGTGCGGTTCCTCGGGGACCCGCGCGGTCACCTCGTTGTCGTAGAGCAGGACGACCAGCGCCGGATGGACCCCGGCGGCGGCGAGCCGGGCGAGCACCCGGTCGTAGCTGCCGCCGCCCCGGCCGAGCCGCATTCCGCGCTCGTCGACGGCGAGCCCCGGCAGCAGTACGGCGTCGGCGGCCAGCACGGCATCGGCGCCGAGCCGGGCGCCGGAGGGCTCCAGCAGTCCGCGGCCCGCGCGCTCCAGCCGCTCCGCACCCTCGTAGGGCGCCCAGTCCAGGTCGTTGTCCGGCAGGAGCACCGGGAGGAGGACGCGGACGCCCCGGGCGCGCAGGGTGTCCAGCAGGGCGCGGGTGCCCGGTTCGCGCCCGACCGAGACGTAGGCGGCGACGGTCCGGGCCCCGGCCAGTTCCGGGAGTCCGGGGGCCCGGCGGGCGAGGGCCTCGGCGGCTTCCGCCACCTCCTCGGGGGTCAGGCGCCCGCGTGCGGCGAGCAGTTCACGCCGCAAGAGCGCCTTTGCGGACATGTCGGAGTTCAACGGGGCACCTCCATGCCGTACGTACAGTCATATATGAGTACAAAGTTAACCGGAGACTCATCTTCCCCCCATGTGCCCCGGATATGGTTCTGCGCATGACCCAGTCGAACCCCAGGATCAGCAAGGCCGTCATCCCGGCGGCGGGCCTCGGGACCCGCTTCCTGCCGGCCACCAAGGCCACTCCCAAGGAGATGCTGCCTGTCGTCGACAAGCCTGCCATCCAGTACGTCGTCGAGGAGGCGGTCGCCGCCGGGCTGACCGACGTCCTGATGATCACCGGTCGCAACAAGCGTCCCCTGGAGGACCACTTCGACCGCAATTACGAGCTGGAGTCGGCCCTCACCCGCAAGGGAGACGGGGAACGGCTGCGCAAGGTCCAGGAGTCGAGCGACCTCGCCACCATGCACTACGTCCGCCAGGGCGACCCGCGCGGCCTCGGGCACGCGGTCCTGTGCGCGGAACCGCACGTCGGCGACCAGCCGTTCGCGGTTCTGCTCGGCGACGACCTGATCGATCCGCGCGACCCGCTGCTGACCCGCATGGCCGAGGTGCAGGAGCGCGAGGGCGGCAGCGTGATCGCCCTCATGGAGGTCCCGCCCGCCCTGATCCACCAGTACGGCTGCGCGGCCGTGGAGCCGACCGCCGAGGCCGACGTCCTGAGGGTCACCGGCCTGGTCGAGAAGCCCGAACCGGCCGACGCGCCCAGCAACCTGGCCATCATCGGCCGCTATGTCCTGGACCCCGCCGTCTTCGGGATACTGCGCAGGACCGAGCCGGGCCGGGGCAACGAGATCCAGCTGACCGACGCGCTGCAACTGCTCGCGGCGGACGACAAGGTCGGCGGGCCGGTGCACGGCGTTGTCTTCCAGGGCCGGCGCTATGACACCGGCGACCGGAGCGACTACCTCCGTGCCATTGTCAGACTCGCGTGCGAACGTGAGGACCTGGGCCCGGACTTCCGGACCTGGCTGCGCAGTTATGTCACGGAGGAGATGTAGGACCTTGAGCAGCACGATCTGGTCGGTGGACGAGCACTTGGACGACATCCTCGCCGCGGTGAGGCCGCTCGAACCCATCGAGCTGCAACTGCCCGAGGCCCAGGGCTGCGTCCTGGTCGAGGACGTCGTGGTGGAGATCGCCCTGCCGCCCTTCGACAACAGCTCGATGGACGGGTACGCGGTCCGGATCGCCGATGTCGCGGGCGCGAGCGAGGAGTTCCCCGCCGTGCTCACCGTCGTCGGGGACGTCGCGGCGGGCGACGCCGGACTGCGGGACGGGCGCCGGCTCGGGCCGGGGGAAGCCGCCCGGATCATGACGGGCGCCCCGCTGCCGGAAGGCGCCGAGGCGGTGGTCCCGGTGGAGTGGACCGACGGCGGTACGGGCAGCGGTCCGGCCGCCACCATGCGCGCCCACAGCGACGCGCCGGAGGACGCGGCCGGTGAGGTGCGGGTGCACCGCCCCGTGGAGGCGCGGGCCCATGTCCGGGACCGGGGCAGCGATGTGCGCCCCGGCGATCTGGCGCTGCGCGCCGGCGCCGTGATCGGGCCGCCGCAGATCGGGCTGCTCGCCGCGATCGGCCGCTCCACGGTGAAGGTGCGGCCCCGGCCGCGCGTCGTGGTGATCTCCACCGGCAGCGAGCTGGTGCAGCCCGGCGAGGAGCTGACCGGCGGCCGGATCTACGACTCCAACAGCTTCGCCCTGACGGCCGCCGCGCGCGACGCCGGAGCGATCGCGTACCGGGTGGGTGCCGTCACCGACGACGCGGACGAGCTGCGCGCCACCATCGAGGACCAGCTGATCCGCGCCGATCTCGTGGTCACCACGGGCGGCGTCAGCGTCGGCGCGTACGACGTGGTCAAGGAGGCGCTGTCCTCGGTGGGTGACGAGGACGGGCCGGGCGGCAGCGTGGACTTCCGCAAGCTGGCCATGCAGCCCGGCAAACCGCAGGGTTTCGGCGCCATCGGCCCCGACCACACCCCGCTGCTGGCGCTGCCGGGCAATCCGGTCTCCAGCTATGTCTCGTTCGAACTGTTCGTCCGTCCCGCGATCCGCACGCTGATGGGCCTGCCCGATGTCAGCCGCCCCACCGCGCGGGCGGCCCTGGACACCGGGAAGGCCCTGTCCTCGCCGTCCGGCAAGCGGCAGTTCCTGCGCGGGACGTACGACGCGGAGGCCGGCACGGTCGCCCCGGTCGGCGGTTCCGGATCGCATCTGATCGCCGCGCTGGCCCAGGCGGACGCGCTGATCGTGCTGCCCGAGGACGTCACCTCCGCCGAGCCCGGCGCGGACACCGAGGTGATCCTGCTCCGCTGACCGCCGCCCGGTGGCGGTACGGTGTCTGCCGCTGTGCCGTCCGGGGACACCCCCCGGACCCCGGACCGCACCCGGTGCGGCCCCGGGGCCACCGGCGCCCCTACCCGCTAGGCGGACTTGGTTTTGAGTACGCAGAACAGGCTGACGCACATCGACGAGGCGGGCGCCGCCCGTATGGTCGACGTCTCGGCGAAGGACGTCACCGCGCGCGTCGCCCGCGCCAGCGGCCGGGTCCTCGTCTCGCCGCGCGTCATCGAACTGCTCCGGGGCGAGGGCGTCCCCAAGGGCGACGCCCTCGCCACCGCGCGCATCGCCGGGATCATGGGCGCCAAGCGCACCCCGGACCTCATCCCCCTCTGCCATCCCCTCGCCGTCTCCGGTGTCACGGTCGACCTGTCCGTGGCCGACGACGCCGTCGAGATCACGGCGACCGTGAAGACCACGGACCGCACCGGGGTGGAGATGGAGGCCCTGACCGCGGTGTCGGTGGCCGGACTGACCGTCGTCGACATGATCAAGGCCGTGGACAAGTCGGCCGTCATCACCGACGTCCGGGTCGAGGCGAAGTCGGGCGGCAAGTCCGGCGACTACCGCCGTCCCGCCTCCGGCGGAGCGGACGCGTGAGCGCCCCGGAACCGGCCGCGGGCGGCTACCGCGCCCTCGTGGTGACCGCCTCGAACCGTGCCGCGGCCGGGGTCTACGCCGACAGGGGCGGACCGCTGATCGCCGAGGCGCTGACCGGGCTCGGCTTCGCCGTCGAGGGGCCGCGCGTGGTCCCGGACGGGGATCCGGTGGCCGAGGCGCTGCGGACCGGGGTGGCCGAGGCGTACGACGTCGTCGTGACCACCGGCGGCACGGGCGTCTCGCCCACCGACCGCACGCCGGAGGCGACCCGCTCGGTCCTGGACTACGAGGTGCCCGGCATCCCGGAGGCGATCCGCGCCGAGGGCCGCGACAAGGTCCCGGCGGCGGCGCTGTCCCGGGGCGTGGCGGGCGTGGCGGGGCGTACCCTCGTCGTCAATCTGCCCGGTTCCACGGGCGGGGTGCGCGACGGCCTCGCGGTGCTGGAACGTCTGCTGGTGCACGCCGTCGACCAGTTGCGCGGCGGCGACCACCCTCGACCGGGGAGCCCGAGCTGAACGTCCCGACCTGGCCGGTGATCCTGGTGGACGGCGATGTCGCCCTCCGGCCGATAAAGGTGCGCGACCAGCGCGTGTGGCGCGAGGTCAACCGGCGCAACCGGGACTGGCTGCGGCCCTGGGAGGCGACCGTGCCGCCGCCGGCCCCGGGCGGTCCGGTGGCGCAGCGTCCCACGTACCGTCAGATGGTCCGTCATCTGCGGTCCGAGGCCAACGCGGGCCGGATGCTGCCGTTCGCGATCGAGTACCAGGGGCGGCTGGTCGGGCAGTTGACCGTCGCGGGGATCACCTGGGGCTCGATGTGCTCGGGGCATGTGGGCTACTGGGTGGACCAGGCGGTGGCCGGGCGCGGGGTGATGCCGACCGCGGTGGCGCTCGCCGTGGACCACTGTTTCCAGGTGGTCGGACTGCACCGGATCGAGGTGTGCATTCGCCCGGAGAACGGGCCGAGCCGCCGGGTGGTGGAGAAACTCGGATTCCGCGAGGAGGGGCTGCGTCCCCGTTATCTCCACATCGACGGTGCGTGGCGTGACCACCTCATCTACGCGCTCACCGCGGAGGAGGCCCCGGACGGGTTGCTGCGGCGATGGCACAGGTCGCGGCAGCAGCGGCCGGCGGGTGCGCAGGGTCCCCAGGACCCGCGGGGGCCGCAGGGGCCGGATCAGGCCACGGAATAAAATAAGTGTTCGAATTTGATCGAGTGATGACCGCTAAGGTGCAGGAAAACACCGACTGTTGATCCGAACAATCACAAAAAAAGTCCGTGATATCAGCCGGATCGTGCGACACACCGCGCCAATTGGCGGATGCCTCCACTCAAACCCCTCTACGGTGTGAGATGTGAGCAGCAGCGGCCTCATCTACGCAGTCATCGTCGGGGCCTGGGCCGCCTACTTGGTGCCGATGTGGCTCCGCAGGCAGGACGAGCTGAACGAGGCGCGTCCGACGGAACGCTTCAGCACCGCCATCCGGCTGCTGTCCGGCCGGGCGGCGATGGAGCGCCGTTACGCCAAGGAGCTGCGGGGGCGCACCGACGAGGAGGCGGCGCCCGACGCCGACCCGGACGAGATCACGGACTCCCTGGACTCCGTCGACGTCCGGGCCTTTTCCGCGCCCCCGGCGCACACCGAGCTACGGGTGCACGACCCGGCTCGTACGCCGGAGCGCGCTCCCTCGGGGCGCGCGGGACGCAAACGTCAGGGACGCCCCGCCGGCATCGACGCGGAACGGGCCCGGCGCGCCCGGCGCCTCCAGGTCCTCGCCCGTCGCCGGCGCACCACCGTGCTCCTCTTCCTCGCCTTCACGCTCGGCGCGATCGTCGCGGCCGTCGGCGGACTGCGCTTCCTCTGGGCCCCCGCGGTCCCCGCGGTGCTGCTGAGCACGTACATCGTGCATCTGCGCGCCCAGGAACGGCGCCGGTTCGCCTTCACCATGGACCGCCGCCGCGCCGAGGTCGCCGCCCAGCGGCTGCGCGAGAACCGCCCCCGCCGCCACCAGTCCGCCTCCGCCGCCCCCGTCGAGACCGACGAGGACGCCGAGACGCGCCACCCCGCCCCCGAGCCCACCCCCGCGGTCTCCCCGCAGGAGGCGGGCCGCCGCGCCCTGGTCGAGCAGACGGACCACGCGGAGTGGGTCGACCAGCAGCGCGAACGCGGCCGGGCCCAGGGCGACAGCTGGGAGCCCGTCCCCGTCCCCCTGCCGACCTACGTCACCGCCCCCGTCGCCCCCCGCGCCACCGGCGGCGTCGAGGTAGGCAACCCGGAGACCTGGAGCGCCGCCCGCTCCTCCTCCGCCGAACCCGCCCCCCAGCCCTCCGCCGCCCCCGTGGACCCGGCCCCCCGCCAGCGCTCCACCCCCTCCCGCCGCTCCCGCGAACGCGGCCGCACCCCCCTCTTCGACCAGTACGACGAGGGCGACCGCCCCCGCGCCGCCAACGAGTGACCCCCGCCCCCCGCCGCCGCGACGCCGCCACGGCTGACCAGCGCGGAACGGATTTCCGACCACCCCGTGGAGGGTGCTAGAGTTTCACTCGTCGCAAGGGCCTGTGGCGCAGTCTGGTAGCGCACCTCGTTCGCATCGAGGGGGTCTGGGGTTCAAATCCCCACAGGTCCACTGCAACGAACGTTCTTGAGTTTGCTCAGGAGAGTTCACGAGATCCCGTCCGATCTGATTGATCGGGCGGGATCTCGGCGTTTCCGGGGTCTGTTCGAGGCGCGCCCAAACGAGGTTGTTGCTGGGGACGGGTGCCTGGCGGTCGTGCGGATCTCCGGACCTCTGGGCGGAGGCGGGAGTGGCCACTCAGTCCGTGGACTTCCAGGCAGCGGTGACACACCCTTCCTCCCATTGCCACCACTCCTCCGCCTCGCCGTGCTCCAAGAGGCTGCGGATGCGTCGCAGGTCCGCTTCCGGTGGGACATCGAGCGCCACCATCCCGTACCGCTCGATGCCCTCGCCCGTCGTGCAGAGCTCGTGGAAGGCATCCAGGACGCTCTGCCTGGCCGCAGCCGATCCGTTGTCCTTCACCACGATCAGCCGGATCGTGCAGTTCTCCGAGCGACGGACCGTCTCTCCTGCCCAGAGGGCGCCTTCGCTGTCGGGCTCCACCTCGACGATGTCTCCGCAGGCAACTCCATGTACGAACCAGGGCGTGTTGTCCAAACGCGCAGTGCCGTCACCGAGGTTCACCGCCCACAGGCTTTCGACGGGCGCGGGCGGCCAGCCGTCCTCGTCCATGTCCGTCCGGAAGCGGACCTTTACGTGATTGCCGCTGATGCTCGTCACAGCACCATCATCCAGAGGGGACGATCACCGTTGGGACGAGGCCCATGAAGTCTGCCGACGAGGACGCCCGCGACGGCATCGGCTGCGGGTACGAAGTCGGGAGCGGGTCGTTGGGCGAACCTGGTCGAGGGGGACGCCTTCGCGTGCGAGGGCGAAGGCCAGCGCAAGCATGGCCGCGAGGGCGTTGAAGATATGGGGATCTATGGGGTCAATGGCCTCTTTCCGCCATTTGTGGTCGGCAATGGAATCACCGTGACGGTTAGCCGATCATCGGTGACCGGCATCGGGCGATGGCCCAAATGTGGCCCCTTTGGTTTCGAGCATCAGCCATGCGTGGGTCGAGGGGTAGTGCGCGAGAGGGTGTTGATCATGAATATTCCTCACGATGACTGGCGTCATGGTGGCCCTTGGTGGCTCATTCGGTGCCTGGGGAGGTATCTCCTGGCCTTCCTCGTTTCGGCGCCCGTGCTCGGACTGGTGCTGCCGGCTAAAGACGTGGCGGGGGAGGGAGGGGGCTCTACGTATTGGCAAGGTGTTGGTGCGGCGATCCTCATGACCTGGCTCTTGCTGGCAGTCGTGGGTGTGTGGACGGTGATTGTCCTGTTGGTCATCGTCGGCTTTCGGTCTCGCATGGAAGTCGCGTCATTTCGCCTCCTGGCTGGCGTCTTGCTCTTCCTTCCGTTGTTTGCGATTCCCATGGTTGGGGGTTTTTCGGCTACATTGATCTATTTGTGTGTGCATCTGCTATTTGTGACCGTGCTCATGCCTGTTGCGCCTGGTTCCTCAACTTCGGCCCTTTCCTGATGATTTCCGCCGGATGGGGTAATTGGATCGCGTTTCTCCTTTTGGTCGGGGCCTCTCCCTGAGGGAGCGGCTCGTTGGGCGGAATGCCGTGTTCGTTCATGACGGCGTTCCGCGGGACGCGCGTCGCTCCGCAGCGGTGATCAGGATGCCGAGCAGCACTGCCAGGTCGGCCGCGCCTTCGGCGTCGTCGGCCCAGCGGGTGGTCTGCAGCGGGCGGACTTGGTCGAGAGCGACACCTTCCCGGGCCAGGACGAAGGCCGTCGCCAGCATGGCTGCGCGGGCGTTGCCGTCCTCGAAAGGATGGAAGAAGAGGACGTCGAGGTAGGTCCGTGCGGCACGTGACGGGAGGGGCGGATTCCGTTGAGTGCTTTCGGACAGACAGTGCTCGAACTGCGCCCGCGTACCGGGTGCAAGACCGTAGTGCTCCCGTCCGCCCTTCGCGAACGCCGATAGCGTGCGGAAGCCGACGTGGTCGTGGCCCAACACGATCCGCTGCCACTTCGCCATCAGGGCGAAGGCCAGCGGCTTGCCCTGCTCCGCGTCGGCGAAGGCCACGTCGAGGGCGGTCAGGACCCGCGTGGTTCCCTCGCTGTCCCGTGCACCTCGCGTAGCCGTGAAGAAGCTCCGGAAGCCGTCGTGGGTCGGTGCTCCAGGGGCAGGGGGCGTGCCGCGCCAGGGCGGCCAGGAGATGTCCGGCCGGATGAGCAGCCAGTCGGCGAGGCTGTCCTTGGGCTGGGCGGGCCCGGAGGTCATCCGATGTCGTCCACGCCGCCTGCGAACCGCGAACTCACCGCGTCGACCACCGTGACGTCAGGTTCGGTCCAACTGGCGAACCGGCCACCGACCGCGTTCTCGACGATCTCCTCGGCGCGGCCCTCGGCGAGGCCGTTGGAGGCGAGGAACCACCGGAGGACTTGCATGCAATGCCCGTACCAGCCGCTTTCGGCCTGAGTGCGGTCAGCCACCACGGTGACCAGGCGTGCGCACGCCCGCTCCCAGTACCAGGGGTCCACCGAAGGGATCGTGGTGTTCTCCGGTGGCGCCAGAGCCGCGAACCGTTCCGCCAGGTCCTCCAGCCACCGACGCCATTCCCGAAGGGCCTCGACGATCAGCGGGGCAGTCACTTCCGGGGTCGTCATGGAATGGGATGAACAGCACCAGGCTTCGACGACGCCTCCGTCGAAGTCACCCTCGCCGACTGACCAGTTCCAGCCGCACGCCCACCGGCCGTACCGGTCCGTCAGGAACTCGGTGACGTGATCCGACGAACGCCGGCGAACCTTGTGAGTGTCTTCAACGCTGGGCAGCAAGGGTGCGACAAGGCTCGCCAACTCCTCCGCCGCATCGTCGGCCATCTCGAACGGATGCCGAGCCGGATCCACATCTGCCCACGTCAGGGTGCGTGCCCACAGTTCACTCACCGTCCCACTCTGCCGGGCGAGGCACCTTGACTCCACTCGATATCGAGGGGGCGCCCCGTCAGTGGGAAATGTTCTTCGTCGTTCCGGGGCATTCGGTGGCCCGGTCGCCGGGGATCAGGTCGCGGCCGGGGCGATGTTCTGGTTGGCGTGGAAGAAGTTGTCGGGGTCGTAGTGGCGTTTGACTTCGGACAGGCGGTTGTAGGAGTCGCGGTAGGTGGACCGGACGCGGTCGGTGGATTCTTCCTGGCCGAGGAAGTTGACGTAGGCGCCGCCCATGGAGTGGGGGTGCAGTTCGGTCCAGAAGTCGATGGACCACTGGCGGATCCGTTCGGCGTTGGCGGGGTCGGGGTCGATGCCGGCGACGACGCCGGACCACATGGCGTCGCGGTAGGCCCAGGGGGTCTCGGTGGGGGCGACGCGGTGGGCGGCTCCGTCGACGGGGTACAGGTGCATGGTCGAGAGGGCGGTGGGCAGGGCGCGGCCGTACTTCTCGTAGACCTCGATCGCCTGGTCGGAGATCGCGTCGAAGAAGTCGCCGCGCCAGTACCACTGGAGGCCCTTGGGGATCAGGTCGTCGAACATGGACTGGAGGGCCGGGTAGGGCATGGGGCTGGTGAAGTGGAACGCGGGGGGTGCCGGGTCGTTGACCGGTGCCAGGGTCTCCTCCAGGCGGCCGTCGGCGAGGTCGCCGGTGTAGCACCAGATCACGCCGCACATCTTCTGCCCGTGGATCTCTTCCGGGAAGGGCGGGCCCGGGGGGACGGCCAGCAGGGCGAAGAAGCCGTTGAGTTCGTCGGGCGCGGCGGGGAGGAACTCGCGGTACCAGCGCAGGACCTCGGCCGTCCGCTCGACCGGCCACACGGTCACCGCGACGCCCACGGTGTCGACGGGGTGCAGCCGGTAGGTGAAGGAGGTGACGACGCCGAAGTTGCCGCCGCCGCCGCGCAGGGCCCAGAACAGGTCCGGGTGCTCCTTCTCCGAGGCGGTGACGAACGTGCCGTCGGCCAGGACGACGTCGGCGGCGACGAGACTGTCGATGGTCAGGCCGTACGCCCGGGTCAGATGGCCGTGGCCGCCGCCGAGGGTGAGGCCGCCCACGCCGGTGGTCGACATGATCCCGGCCGGTACGCCGCGCCCGAAGGTGTGCGTCGCGTGGTCCACGTCCGCCAACTGGCTGCCCCCGCCCGCCTGGACCGTGCCGGCGCCGGGGTCGACGCGCACCCACCGCATGGGCGAGAGGTCGAGCGTCAGGCCGCCGTCGATCATGCACAGCCCCGGGCCGCTGTGGCCGCCGCCGCGGACCGCGAGATCGATCCCCGACTCCTGGGCGAAGGCGAGTACGGCGCGTACGTCCGCCGCGTCCACACAGCCGGCGACGGCCGCGGGGCGGCGGTCGATCATGGCGTTGTAGAGGCTGCGGGCCTCGTCGTAGCCCGTGTCCACGGGCGTCACGACAGGTCCCCGTACGGTGTCGCGCAGGGCGGCGAGTGCCGTTGCGTCGATGCTGGTCATGGTCGAACACCTCTGAGCGGTCCCCGGTTCGGGACCTCGACATCACTGTTTCAGTGTGACGCAGGTCACATTGAGGGGCGAGGTGTGGGGCTGCCGGGCTTCGCGATCCGGGTGTTGGTGGCCCCTGCCGGTACCTCTCCTTCGGCGCCAGGGGTGGGGGGACCGGGGGGACTTGGGGCGCCGGACCCCTCGGCCGGGGTGCCGTGGCTAATTTCCTTGATGATCTTGGCGGGGTGGTCGTGGGTGGTCGTGAAGGGCTGATGCGCGCCGCTCCCGTGGTCCGTTCAGCGGGTCGCGGCGGTGATCACGGAGTCGAACGCGGCGGAGAGGGATGCCGTGAGGGACGCGGACTGGCCGAGGTAGCCGTTCACCATCGCGCCGTCGCGCAGGATCATGAGCTGGCGTGCGGTCGTGGCGGCGTCGGGGGCTCCGGCCTCGGTGGCGATGGCGGCGAACTCGTCCAGCATCCATTGGCGGTGCTCGTCGACGACGGCGCGGACGGGGTCCTGCGGGTCCGAGAACTCCGCGGCGGCGTTGATGAACGCGCAGCCGCGGAATCCGGGGGTGCAGCTCGCGGCGCCGATGCCGTCGGCGATCGCGTGCAGTGGGCCCGCCGGGTCGCCCGCCGTGCGGAGGGAGGAGAACCATGCGCGTTCTCCTGCGGCCTGCTGCTGGAGGTAGGCGACGACGAGGTCGCTCTTCGTGGGGAAGTGGCGGTAGAAGGTGACCTTCGTGATGCCCACCCGGGCGATGATGCGGTCCGCGCTCGTTCCACGGATGCCCTCCGCGTAGAACAGCTCGCTCGCGGCCTGGAGGATGCGTTCGCGCGTGGCGGGGCCCCGCCTGCTCCGGGTGCTGTTCGAGGCTTCCTGCTGCATCCGCGCTCTCCGACTTCGTCTCTGCCGCTTGCCTAGGTGTACGGAGTAGTCTACCGTCCTTAAGTAGACGAACTAGTTACTCTACTTAGGGGTGTGCGATGCCGACCATCACCGAATCCACCGAGCCGTCCACGGCGCCGGCGCCCGCACCGGCGTACGCCCGGTCGCTGCGCACGCTCTACTTCGTGCGCTTCGTCTTCGCCGCCGTCTGGGTGGGGACCATGTTCGCGACCGCGGCGAAGGCGTCCGGGCCGAGTGCTCCGCTGACCGTCCTGCTGGTCGTCTATCCGCTCTTCGACGCCGGTGCCGTGCTGTGGCAGTTGCGCGCCGACCCGGACACGGGGCGCGCGAAGGCCGCGGAGTGGACCAACGTCGCGGTCAGCGCCGGGGTCGCCGTCGCGCTCGGGATCTCTTCCTCGATCGCGCTCTCCGGGGCCCTCGCGGTCTGGGGCGTGTGGGCGATCATCGCCGGCGCGCCGCAGCTCGTCGCCGCGATCCGCAACCGCCGCAACGGCGGCCAGGTCGCGCAGATGCTCTCCGGCGGGATCTCGCTCTTCGCCGGTGCGGGCTTCGTCCTCCAGGGCGTCCAGGGAAGCGACAAGATCTCGGGCGTGGCCGGATACGCGGGGCTCGGGGCCCTCTTCTTCCTGATCTCGGCCGTCCTGCTGAGCGTCAGGCTGAAGAAGCGGAGCGCGTACCCCTCCTCGACGGCACCGCGACCGACGGCCTGATCGCAGGCAGCGGTGGTCCCCCTCCGCCCGGCAGCGGCGGCCCCGTCCGCCCGACGGCGCCCCGTCCGCCCGACGGCGGACCCGCCGCCCCCGCCGCCCGCCGCCCGGAGGCGATCCGTGAAGCCCCCCGCGCCCGGCTTCGGCGCTACGGCTCCTCGTCGTCGGGCGAGGACGGGCCGCCCCGTCGTGGCGGGCCCTCCGGGCGCAGGCGTGCCGGAACCTCGGCGAGGCGGGCGGCCGGGTGCCAGTCGCGGCCGCCGGGGAGAGACCAGTGGTAGTGGACGGCGAGGAGGCGCAGGGCGAGGGCGAGGGGGATGCCGAGGGCGGTGCCGATCTGGGGGGTGCCGGAGTACCAGCAGATGACGGTGGTGCCGGAGACGACGAGGGCCACCGTGGCGTAGAGGCCGTTGCCGCCGAACACGGCGGGGCGGCGGCCGAGGACGATGTCCCGGAGCGCGCCGCCGCCGATGGCGGACATGGTGCCGAGGAGGACGGCGGGGAGCCAGCCGAGGCCCGCCTGAAGGGTCTTGTTGACGCCGGCGACCGACCAGAAGCCGATGACCGCCGCGTCGAGCACGGTGAAGGCCCGCGTCCAGACCGCCTGGCCCATGTTCATCAGGAAGGACATCAGGATGCCGGCGAAGCAGGTCGCGAGGTACGCGTAGTCCGTCAGGGCCACCGGGGTGCCGTGCTGGAGGAGCACATCGCGCATAAGGCCGCCGCCGAGACCGGAGAGGAGTCCGACGACGAGGAAGCCGAAGAGGTCCAGGCCCTCCTGCCGGGCGATGACCCCGCCGAGCACCGCGCACCCCAGGACACCGGCCAGGTCCAGATAGCGGGTCGCCATGGTCAGTTCGGTGGTCACCTGGAACGCGAGGACGAGGGAGGCCATGGCATGCACCGTAGGCACGGCACCGGACGGATTCCCGGGGCGACCCGCCCGTACCGTTGCGGACCTCCGTAGCCACTCCTCCCGTCAGTGCGCCGCGTCCAGCCGTGCCCGCTGTTCGTCCGTCAGTTCCAGGTCGACCGCGGCCAGGCTCTGCGTGAGCTGGGCGACCGAGGAGGCGCCGACGAGGGGGAGGACGGGGAGGGGGTGGGCGAGTTGCCAGGCGAGGACGACCTGGTCGGGGGTGGCGCCGGTCTCCCGGGCGACGGCGTGCAGGACGGCGAGGCGGGCGGGGGTGCCGGGGTGGTCGTAGTCGGCGGGGAGCGGCTTGTCGGGGCGGGTGTAGGCGCCGCCCAGGAGCGGGGAGTAGGCGACGAGGGAGAGACCGGGTTCGGCGCGGAGGTAGCCGAGGAGTTCGGGGCCGGCGTGGCCGAGGCTGCCGTCCTGGAAGAGGGGGCTGGGGACGTCGAAGCGGGGGCGCAGCAGGCTGTGCTGGTACTGGAGCACCTCGTAGCCCGCCAGTCCGGCCGAGGCGGCGAGGGAGCGGGCGCGCTCGACGCGCCAGACCGCGTGGTTGCTCGCGCCCAGCAGGCCGACCGTGCCCTGCGCCACCAGCTCGCCGAACGCCCCGACGGTCTCCTCCAGCGGGACGGTCCGGTCCTCGATGTGCGCGTAGAGCAGGTCGATCCGCTCCACGCCGAGCCGCTCCCGGCTGCGCTCGACGGCCTCGCGGACGGCCTTCGCGGACAGGCCCTCCGGGTTGTCGACGAAGCCGGTGCCGGGGGCGAGCGGTTCCGCGCCGAGCTTGGTGGCGATGACGATCTCGTCCCCGACGCCCCGGCTCCGCCGCCACCGGCCGAGCAGCCGTTCGCTCTGGCCGCCGAGGCCGCCGTCGACCCAGTACGCGTAGTTGTCGGAGGTGTCGATGAAGGTGCCGCCCGCCTCGACGAAGTGGTCCAGGATCGCGAACGAGGTCTTCTCGTCGGTCACCGAGCCGAACAGCATGGCGCCCAGGGCGAGTGCGCTGACCTCGCGGCGCGTGGCGGGGCCGGAGCCGATGGTGCGGTACTTCATGGGTCCCCCTCGGGTCGCGGCCGTCGTCGTTCGGCGGCCGTGGGAGGGAGTCTGCGTGTTGAAGTGCGCTTCAAGGCAAGCGCCGTGGGGGTACGGGGGAGGGCGGATCCCCCTACGCTGAAGCGGTTGGCCCGATCCCTGCGACTTCCCGTACCGAGGAGCGGCCCGTGACGACAGGTGGAACCGAACCCCAGCCCCCGCCCTCGCCCCTGTCCCAGCCTCCGATCGACACCAGCAGGCCCCATCCCGCCCGCGTCTACGACTATTTCCTGGGCGGTACGGACAACTACCAGGCCGACCGCGACTTCGCGCGGACGCTGCCCGAGGAGACGCGGGCGAACGCGGCGGGCAACCGGGCGTTCATGCACCGGTCCTCCGCCTGGCTGGCGGGCCGCGGGATCGACCAGTTCCTGGACATCGGCGCCGGTATCCCCACGGAGCCCAATCTCCACCGGATCGTGCAGGCGGTCGTGCCGTCGGCCCGGGTCGTGTACGTGGACCACGACCCGATCGTCCTGCGGCACGCGCGGGCGCTGCTGAGCGGGACGCCCGAGGGTGCCACCGGCTTCGTCCACGCCGATGTGCGCGCGCCGGAGGTGATCCTCGAACGGGCCCGGGAGCTGCTGGACTTCGGCCGGCCGGTGGCCCTGTCGCTCAACGCGGTGCTGCACTTCGTCACCGACGACGAGGATCCGTACGGACTCACCCGCACCCTGGTCGGCGCGCTGGCCCCCGGCAGCTTCCTGGCCCTCTCGCACGGGACCATGGACGAGCATCCGGAGTTGCGGCGGAAGGTCGAGTCGGCGTACCGGGAGGGGGCCATTCCGCTGGGCATCCGGACGCACGCGGAGGTCCTGCGGTTCTTCGAGGGGCTGGACCTCGTGGAGCCGGGGCTCGTCCCCGCGAACGCCTGGTACCGGGACGGGCCCGCGCCCGCCGCCGGGCGCAGCGGGTTCTACGCGGGGGTCGCCCGGGTGGGCTGACGGGCCGCCCTCAGACCTGGAGCGGCTTCGCGAAGCAGCGGCTGCTGTCGTACGTGCGGTAGTGGCCGAACTTGTCGCAGGGGGTGTAGCCGCTGGAGACGTACAGCGCGATCGCCTCGGGCTGGCGGTCGCCGGTCTCCAGGACCATGCGGGTGCGGCCCGCCGCGCGGGCGTCGTCCTCCAGGGCGGCCAGGATGCGGCGGGCCAGTCCCTGGCCGCGCCCCTCGGATATGACGAACATCCGCTTCAGCTCGGCGTCCCCGTCGGAGTAGCCCTCCGCGTTGCGCTCCTGCGCGCGCCAGCCGCCCGTGGCCACCGGGCGGTGCGACGCGTCGTACGCGAGCAGGTACAGACCGTGCGGGGGCGTGAACATCGAGGCGTCCAGCGGTGTGACGTCGCCCTCGTCCCCGTAGCGCTCGGCATATTCGAGCTGGACGAGGTCGTTGAGCTTGACGGCATCGGGGTGGTCGTAGGGGGTCGGCCGGATAATCATACGGAGAATGGTACAGGTATGCGGTCTGGGCTCTCGATGTCGTGCTCCCGGTGCCGCGCCCTCGGTATCGTGCCGGAATGCTCACTGCGACCTCCGACAGTGTGCTGCGCAGTCTCCGAACGCCTGTGAACTATAGG
This sequence comes from Streptomyces sp. NPDC024555, assembly GCF_055559335.1. Lineage (NCBI taxonomy): Bacteria > Bacillati > Actinomycetota > Actinomycetes > Kitasatosporales > Streptomycetaceae > Streptomyces > Streptomyces sp. NPDC024555. The sequence goes on along the minus strand of NZ_JBVHKV010000008.1, from coordinate 252,183 downwards.
AGCGTGCTTTGCTCACTGTGACCTCTGTAAACGTCAACGGTCTCCGCGCCGCCGCGAAGAAGGGCTTCGTCGAGTGGCTGGCGCAGACGGACGCCGATGTGATCTGCCTCCAGGAGGTGCGCGCCGAGGCGGAGCAGCTTCCGGAGGGCGTGGGTGAGCCCGAGGGCTGGCACACCGTCCACGCGCCCGCCGCCGCCAAGGGCCGGGCCGGCGTCTCCGTCTACTCGCGCCGGGCGCCCGAGCGCGTCCAGATCGGCTTCGGGGGCTTCGGTGTCGAGGGGGCCGAGGAGTTCGACACGAGCGGCCGGTACGTCGAGATCGATCTCCCCGGCGTCACCGTCGCCAGCCTCTACCTGCCCTCCGGCGAGGTCGGCACCGAGAAGCAGGAGGAGAAGGAGCGCTTCATGGCGGCCTTCCTGCCCTATCTCGTCGGGCTGAAGGCACGCGCCGCCGCCGGGGGCCGCGAGGTCGTCGTCTGCGGCGACTGGAACATCGCCCACCGCGAGGCCGACCTCAAGAACTGGCGCGCCAACCGCAAGGCCTCCGGCTTCCTGCCCGAGGAGCGGGCCTGGCTGACCCGGGTCTTCGACGAGGCCGCGTACGTCGACGTCGTGCGCACCCTGCACCCGGACACCGAGGGCCCCTACTCCTGGTGGTCCTACCGGGGTCGTGCCTTCGACAACGACACCGGCTGGCGCATCGACTACCAGGTGGCCACCCCCGGTCTCGCCGAGACCGCCGTGAAGGCGTGGGTCGAGCGGGCCGCCACACACCCGGAGCGGTGGAGCGACCACGCGCCGGTCACGGTGGTGTACGAGCGCTGACCCCCGGCCCGGCCACGGTGCCGGTGCCGACGGCTTCACAGCTCCGGTGGCCGCTCACGGGTCCGGTGGCCGCTCACGGCGCCGGCGGCTGCTCCTTCTCGTCCCGGCGCAGCCGCCGGTCCAGGGCCATCGACAGTTCCGCGTCGACCACCGCGCGGGCCAGTGGCCGCAGCTGGGGCGGTTCGTGCTCGGTGCTGTGGGCGCGGAGGGTCGAGACGAACAGCTCGGCCAGGGCGTCCGCGTGCGCGCGGACCTCGCGGCCGGAGGCCAGGACGGTGGCGAGGGGGACGCCCTCGCGGACCAGTTCGGCCGAGACCTCCAGCAGGCGGCGGCTGATGTGGACGACCTCGGCGCCGTCGGTGCCGAGATAGCCCAGCTCCATGGCGGTGGCCAGATTCTCCGGGGTGGACTCGCCCTCGAAGTAGTCGGCGAGCTGCTCGGGGGTGAGCCGGACCGGGACCTCCTCGGTCGGCTCGCCCAGGCCCAGCACCTCCGCGACGTCCCGCCCGCTCTCGAACGTACGGGCAAGATCCGCGATGCCCGACAGGGTGTGGCCGCGCTCCAGCAGCCCGGCGATCGTGCGCAGCCGGGCGAGGTGGTGGTCGTCGTACCAGGCGATACGGCCCTCGCGGCGGGGCGGCGAGATCAGGCCCCGCTCCCGGTAGAAGCGCAGGGTCCGGACCGGGATGCCGGCCTCCTTGGCCAGCTCCTCCATGCGGTACTCGCGGTGCTCGCGTCCTTCAGCCACACCGGCACCCTATCGGCCCGCGCCTCAGCCTTGGCCCGATGTTGTACCGCCGGTAACTTTCCCCGTCGGCCCCCTACCCATCGGTACGCGGCTGCTCTACTCTCCCAACAATGCCAGTGATTGCTGGCAGAGTCGTGTGACGTACCGCGGGAGGCGGCAGCATGGCCCAGCACGAACACGTACGCGTGGCGGTGATCGGATCAGGGTTCGGGGGCCTCGGCGCCGCGGTCCGGCTGCGCCGCGAAGGCATCACCGACTTCGTGGTCCTGGAGCGGGCCGGTGCGGTCGGCGGCACCTGGCGCGACAACAGCTATCCGGGCTGCGCCTGCGACGTACCGTCCCACCTCTACTCCTTCTCGTTCGCCCCCAACCCCGACTGGCCGCGCACCTTCTCCGGCCAGGAGCACATCCGGGCGTACCTGGAGCACGTCGCCGACACCTTCGGAATCCGGCCGCACCTGCGGCTGAACCACGAAGTCACCGTGATGCGCTGGAACAAGGACGAGCTGTACTGGGCGATCGAGTGCGCCAACGGCACCACGCTCCACGCCGACGTCGTCGTCTCCGCCACCGGACCGCTCTCCGACCCGAAGACCCCCGACATCCCCGGACTCGCCGACTTCCCCGGCAAGGTCTTCCACTCCGCCCGCTGGGACCACGACACCGACCTCACCGGCAAGCGCGTCGCCATGGTCGGCACCGGCGCCTCCGCCATCCAGATCGTGCCCGCGATCCAGCCGAAGGTCGGCCGGCTCACCCTCTTCCAGCGCACCCCTCCGTGGGTGATGCCCCGCATGGACCGGAAGATCAGCGGCGCCGAGCGCGGACTCCACCGCGCCCTGCCCTTCACCGGCACACTGCGCCGCGGACTGCTCTGGGGCATCCGGGAGTTGCAGGTCAGCGCCTTCACCAAGCATCCCGACCAGCTCGGCCTGGTCGAGCGAATAGCGAAGTCCAACATGGCCCGCGCCATCAAGGACCCGGCGCTGCGGGCCAAGCTGACCCCCGACTACCGCATCGGCTGCAAGCGCATCCTGCTCTCCAACGCCTACTACCCGGCGCTCGCCCGGCCCAATGTGGACGTGGTCGCCTCCGGTCTCGCCGAGGTGCGCGGCTCCACGGTCGTCGCCTCCGACGGTACGGAGGCCGAGGTCGACGCCATCGTCTTCGGCACCGGCTTCCACGTCACGGACATGCCGATCGCCGAACGGGTCGTCGGCGCCGAGGGAATCACGCTCGCCGAGTCCTGGAAGGACGGCGTCCAGGCGCTGCGCGGGGCCAGCGCGGACGGCTTCCCCAACTGGATGACGATCATCGGCCCCAACACCGGCCTCGGGAACTCCTCGATGATCCTCATGATCGAGGCCCAGCTGAACTACATGGCCGACTACCTGCGCCAACTGGACGTGCTCGGCGGCCGGGTCGCGCTGGACGCCCGCCGCTCCGCCGTCGGCGCCTGGAACCGCCGCGTCCAGGACCGGATGAAGCGCACCGTCTGGAACACCGGCGGCTGCGACAGCTGGTACCTCGACGCCAACGGACGCAACACCACCGTCTGGCCCGGCACCACCTCCGAGTTCCGCCGGGTGACCAAGAACGTCGACCTCGCCGAGTACCAGGTCGTCCGGGCCGCCAAGGGCGGATCGGTCCCCGAGCAGCGCCGGCCGCACAACCGGCCCGCCGTGGAGCCGGCCGTCACCGAGGAGGCCGCGCGATGAGCCGCCCGCTGCGCGCCGCGCACCACCGCCCGGTCCCCGTCCGCGAACTCATGGCCGTCTCCGCCGACGGTTCGCGCATACACGTCGAGGTGCACGGCCGCGACGACGCCCCGGCCGTCGTGCTGTCCCACGGCTGGACCTGCAACACCCACTTCTGGGACGCCCAGATAAGGGATCTCGCCACCGACCACAAGGTCATCGCCTACGACCAGCGCGGCCACGGCACCTCACCCGCCGCCGGCCGCGACGGCTACAGCACCGAGGCGCTGGCCGACGACCTCGAAGCGGTCCTCGCCGCCACCCTCGCCCCCGGCGAGAAGGCCGTCCTCGCCGGGCACTCCATGGGCGGCATGACCCTCATGTCCGCCTCCCGCCGCGCCGGGCTGCGCGAGCACGCCGCCGCCGTCCTGCTGTGCAGCACCGGAAGCTCCCGGCTGCTGGCCGAGGCCCGCGTCGTCCCGCTGCGGCCGGGCGCGGTGCGGACCCGGATGACCCGCGCCATACTGGGCGCCCGCGCCCCTCTCGGACCGGTCACCCCGATTTCGCGCCGGATACTCAAGTACGGGACGATGGGGGCGGGTTCGTCCCCCCACCGGGTCGACACCTGCGCCCGCATCGTCCACGACTGCCCCCGGCGCCCCCGGGTCGCCTGGGGCCACGTCCTCGCGGATCTCGATCTCGACGAGGGCGTACGGGAACTCCGGGTGCCCACCGCGGTGATCGCGGGTACGGAGGACCGGCTCACGCCGCCCGTCCACGCCCGCGCCATCGCGGCGGCGCTGCCGGACTGCCTGGGGCTCACCGAGCTGGCGGGCATGGGCCACATGACTCCGGTCGAGGCGCCGGACGTCGTCACGGCGAAGATCCGTGAACTGGTGACCGCGTACCTTCCGGCGCGCGGCACCGCCGTTGCCGAGGACAAGCAGAAGGAGGAGGAAGTCGCATGAGCGGCAGGCGGAGTCTCGAAGGACAGGTCGTCGTCGTCACCGGCGCGGCACGCGGCGTCGGCGAACTGCTGGCCCGCAAGCTCTCGGCGCGCGGCGCGACACTGGCACTCGTCGGCCTGGAGCCGGACGAGCTGAAGAAGGTCTCCGAGCGGCTGCACGGGGAGAGCGACCACTGGCACGCCGACGTCACCGACCACGAGGCCATGGCCCGGGTCGCCCGTGAGGTCAAGGAGCGCTTCGGCAAGGTCGACGTCGTCGTCGCCAACGCGGGCGTCGCCACCGGCGGACCCCTCGTCGACTCCGACCCGGTCGCCTGGCGCCGGGTCATCGAGGTCAACCTCATCGGCGGCGCCGTGACCGGCCGGGCCTTCCTGCCCGTCCTCATGGAGAGCCGGGGCTACTTCCTCCAGATCGCCTCCCTCGCCGCGATCACCCCCGCCCCGATGATGAGCGCCTACTGCGCCTCCAAATCGGGCGTGGAGGCCTTCGCCCACAGCCTGCGCGCCGAGGTCGGCTACCGGGGCGTGAAGGTCGGCGTCGGCTACCTCTCCTGGACCGACACCGACATGGTGCGCGGCGCCGACGAGGACGACGTCATGCGCGAACTGCGCCAGCGGCTCCCCTGGCCCTCCAACCGCACCTACCCCCTCGGCCCGGCCGTCGACCGCATCGTCGCCGGAATCGAGCGGCGCTCCCCGCACGTCTACGCCCAGTGGTGGCTGCGCGGCATGCAGTCCGTCCGCGGCTACCTCCCCTCCCTCATCGGCGTCGTCGGCCAGCGCGAGATGAAGCGATTCGCCCCCCGGCTGGAGGGCATGCGGTCCGGCCTCGTCGGCGCCGGAGGCGCCGCCGACCAGGACGAACGCGCATCACGCCAAGGGGCCGGCACAGAGGGTCAATGATCGAAATGCGAGGCTTCACCCGTCGTGCGAGTGTGGGTCCGGGCCCCGCGAGGGCCCGTCCCCCACACGCCGAGGAGTGACCAGCATGGGCATCGCCGACCAGTTCAAGGACAAGGCCAAGGACCTCGCCGACCAGGGCAAGCAGAAGATGGGCGACGGCGACAACGACAGCCAGGACCGGTCGCAGGACATGCAGGACCGCGCCCGCGACGCGGCCGACCAGGGCAAGAAGAAGGCCGAGGGCGCGGCGAACGACATGAAGGACAAGTTCAACCGCTGACCCGGCGGCCTGAACGCGAGGGGCGTGCCCGGAACCGTCCGGGTGCGCCCCTTTCGCACGCCCCCTGCCGGATACCGGCAGGAATCCCCCCACCTGTTTGCCGCCTTCGCCCGGTGACGTCCCCTCCCCGCCCCGGCGATCATGGGATCCGGCACGGCCCTGGTGACGGGGGCCGCATGAGGCGGGGAGAGGGAGGGGACATGGACACCCTGGACACGATCGGGGCGGTGTTCGTCGCCGTCATCAGCGTCGGCTGCGCGCTCTGGGGCGGCCGTTCCCTGCTCCGGCCGGCGACCGCCCCGGAGAACTTCCGGGGTTCCGTCTGGGCCGCACGCTCCTGGGGCGGTGCCTACTTCGTGATCGGCGTCTGCCAGACGATCCGCATGATTGCGAAACTCCTCGGCCACGAACTGACCTGGGTCGGGGAAATGACCATGGTCCTGGCCACGCCCCTCCTCGTGGCCGCCTTCATCGCCACCTACGTCTCCCGCCGCCGGGCCCGGCGACGCGGGGACGTCAGCCTGTCTTGACGCTGTCGATGAACGGTGCCCATGCGGCGGCGTTGATGACGAGGGCGGGGCCGTGGGGTCGCTTGGAGTCGCGGACGGGGACGAGGCCGGGGTGGCCGTCGGCTACTTCGAGGCAGTCACCGCCGCTGGCATTGCTGTAGCTGCTCTTGCGCCACGTTGCGAAGTCCTGGGCCACTTCCAGGCAGTCGCCCCCACTGCCGTTGCTGTAGCTGCTCTTGCGCCAGCTGGCGATGCTGAGGTCAAGGTCGGTCCTGGCCATGCCGGTACTCCTCAGCCGCGTTCCGGGGGAGGGAGCGCGGGATGCCCTGGGCGGCAAGGTGGCATCCCGCACCGTGGCGTCAGCCTGCCTTGACGCTGTCGATGAACGGTGCCCATGCGGCGGCGTTGATGACGAGGGCGGGGCCGTGGGGGCGCTTGGAGTCGCGGACGGGGACGAGGCCGATGTGCCCGTCGGCTACTTCGAGGCAGTCGCCGCCGCTGGTGTTGCTGTAGCTGCTCTTGCGCCAGGTGGCGAAGTTCGTCGCCACCTCCAGGCAGTCGCCCCCACTGCTGTTGCTGTAGGTGCTCTTGTGCCAGGTGGCAGCGTGGAGGTCGGGGTGGGTTCTGGCCATGCCGGGCTCCTTGTCAGCCTGTCTTGACGCTGTCGATGAACGGTGCCCATGCGGCGGCGTTGATGACGAGGGCGGGGCCGTGGGGGCGCTTGGAGTCGCGGACGGGGACGAGGCCGGGGTGTCCGTCGGCTACTTCGAGGCAGTTGCCGCCGTCGCCGTTGCTGTAGCTGCTCTTGCGCCACGATGCGAAGTCCTGGGCCACTTCCAGGCAGTTGCCACCGCTGCCGTTGCTGTAGCTGCTCTTGTGCCAGGTGGCAGCGCTGAGGTCAAGGGTGGTCGTGGCCATGCCGGTGCTCCTCAGCCGCCTCCTTGATCAGAGCGAGGGACGCCTCCGGCGGCGATGCGGCGGCCCTCAGGCGATCGTATGCCTTGCGGTACTGCATCACGAGAGCCGGATCATCGATGGTCTGACCGTGGTAGGCACCCTCGGTGTAGACGATGGGCGGCTCGCTGTCGAACTCCATGTGGAACATCGGCAACTCGGTGAACGCGCGCGTCGGCCCGTTCCACGGGAGGATCTGTAGAACGATGCGGCCACTCTGCGCGAGGGCCGCGATGTGGTCCAACTGCTCGGCCATTTCCACGGGCGCGACGATGGAATGGTGCACCACGGACTCGTGGAGCACCACCCAATATTCCGGACGCTTCGGGTTCTCGAAGAGCTTCGCCCGCTGCATCCGGGCGGCGATCTTGGCTTCCACTTCCTCCGGGATGTCGAGCGGATGCGTGGAGCGGATGATGTTGTGGGCGTAGGCCCTGGTTTGGAGCAGCCCAGGGATCAAGGTGCCGGACCATTCGTGGATGCATGTGGCCCGGGTCTCCGCTTCCGCGATGTTGGTGAAGAACGCCGCATGCGCCCCCTGCCGGGCCTTCCGCACGTCTTCACAGCGTCGCTCGAAAAACCCGTTCGTCTTCAGTACCAGGTCCACGTGCCGCGCCAGTTCGACCGGCATCCGTCGGTGGCCGTGCTCGATCTCGCTCAGGTACGTCACGCCGAAGAAGCTGCCCTCCACGAGCTTTTCGAGGGTCAGGCCGGCCAGCTCACGCTGGAAGCGAAGCTCCTTGCCGTAGAACTGCGGGACGCCCGCCGATCCGTCGATCTCTTTGCGTGTGGCCACCGCTGACCGCCTTTCGCGCTGTTTTCCGTGGAGCGGGATCGGCTTCAACGGTAGGCGTCCGTACGGCAGCCTGTGAGTCGTTCGTCACAGTCAGCAACGAAAGGTGTACGGCACTCATGAACGACTCACAGGCCGTCGAGGCGTACGACATCGGGTCCGAGATCGACGCACTGCGCGCCGCGCTCCTCGCGCACGGGATCAAGCTGCCGTCCCTGGGCGTCGACCCGCTGACGCTGGCCGCGCGGACCAGCAGGCCGCCGCTGGTCGCGTTGGGGAACTGCAACGCGGAGACGGCGCGGCGGCTGGTGGAGGTGCTGCGGGCGGCGGCGGTGGGGCAGGCGTGAGCGTGCTGCCGTTCGCGGTGGATCTGGTGGCCGTGCCGAGGGCGGTGCCGGAGGTGCGGCGGATACTGCGGGGCTGGTTCGCGGGGGATGACACGGGCGATCTGGAGCTGTGCGTGGGCGAGTTGCTGTGCAACGTGATCGCGCACGTCGGCGTGGGGACGCCCGTCACCCTTCGGGTGAAGGGCACGGGCGGCGAACGCATCCGGGTGGAGATGTGTGATGCCGCGCCCTCGCTGTGGCCGATGCTGCGGACCGCGGGGGAGGGGGACGAGTCGGGGCGCGGGCTGCATCTCGTGGAGGCGCTGGCGCTGCGGTGGGGGGTGGAGCAGGGCCCGTACCGCAAGACGGTGTGGTGCGAGCTGCGGGCGCCGCGCGGGGCGGCGGCCCGCAGATGGGGGACGTCAGTGCGCGATGCCGTCGATCAGATCGCGGGCGCCCTGGCGGAGCAGGGCCACGGCGACGGAGGTGCCGAGGGTGGCGGGGTCGAGGCGGCCGGCCCACTCGTGGGCGTTGAGGACCGTCTTGCCGTCAGGGGTGAAGACCTTGGCGCTCAGGGAGAGTTCACCGTTGTGCCCGGCGCGTGCGTAGCCCGCGATGGGGCTGTTGCAGTGGCCCTGGAGGACGTGGAGGAACATCCGCTCGGCCGTGGTGGCGCGGTGGGTGTCGGGGTGGCCTAGGGCGCTGACCAGGTCGATGAGGGCGGTGTCGTCCTCGCGGCACTGGAGGGCGAGGACGCCCGCGCCGATCGGCGGGCACATCACCTCCGTGGACAGCACGTCGGTGACGACGTCGGTGCGGCCGATCCGCTCCAGCCCGGCCAGGGCGAGGAGCAGGGCGTCGGCCTCGCCGGCCGCGAGCTTCTCCAGGCGGCGGTTGGCGTTGCCGCGCATCGGTACGCAGACGAGGTCCGGGTGCGAGGCGGCCAGTTGCGCGATCCGGCGTACGGAGGAGGTGCCGATCCGGGTGCCGGGCGGAAGCTCGTCCAGGGTGAGGCCGCCGGGGTGCACGAGCGCGTCCCGTACGTCGTCGCGCTCCAGGAACGCCGCGAAGGTGGTTCCGGCGGGCAGCGGGCGGTCGGCCGGGATGTCCTTCACGCAGTGCACGGCGAGATCGGCCTCGCCGGACAGCAGCGCCTGGTCGACCTCCTTGGTGAACGCGCCCTTGCCCTCGACCTGGGCCAGATCGCCCATCCACTTGTCGCCGGTCGTCTTCACCGGGACGACCTCGGTGGCGATCTCCGGGTGCAGGGCGGCCAGTTCGGCGCGTACGCGTTCCACCTGGGCGAGTGCCATGGGCGAGTCACGGGAGACGATGCGGATCAGATCGATGGCAGCCATGCTGTGCATGATAGGCCGTCAGATGCGGGCCGTCGGTGCGTGCGGACGCGGACGGTTCAGTGGGTCGTGGTCGTGGTCGTGGCCGGGGGCGTGGCCGTGGCCGGGGTCGTGGTTGTGGCCGTGATCCGGTCCCCGCCCTCGGCGTCCTCGCCCCGGGTGTCCGTGGCGTCCCCGTCCCCCGCGTCCCCGTCCTCGGCCCCGCCCTCCCAGCGGAGCAGGTCGCCCGGCTGGCACCGCAGCGCCTCGCAGAGCGCGGCGAGCGTCGTGAACCGTACGGCCTTGGCGCGGCCGTTCTTGAGGACGGCCAGGTTCGCGGGCGTGATGCCCACGCGCTCGGCCAGTTCGCCCACGGACATCTTCCGCCGCGCGAGCATCACGTCGATGTCGACGACGATCGGCATCAGATGACCTCGTCCAGCTCGGCCCGCATCCGCGTCGCCTCGGCGTCGCGGTCCACGGCCTGGGCCAGCAGCGACCGCAGTACGAACACGATGAGCGCCACCCCGAGGATCGCCAGCCCGATGCCCCCCATGATGAGCGTGACCCCCGGGTCCTCCCGCTGGCCCGGTGCGTTGATCCCCGTCACCGTGAACCAGACCAGCGCCGCCGCGACGACCGCTCCGATGATGCCGTCCACGTACCGGAACGCGGCGTCGGAGAACACCGTGCCGCGCCGCACCATCGTCACCAGCCGCCACACGCACACCAGGGCGACCTGGGCCGTCCCGATCCCGACGATCGTCACCACGCGCAGCGCGGTGAGCGGGAGCGACCCGTCCTCGGGGTCGTTGCCGCTGATCAGCATCCAGGCCATCAGGACCTGGACGAGCACCGTTCCGGTGAGCACCACCGCGAGCACGGCGCGCAGGGTGCGTACTACGAGGTCTCCCACGACCACCACCTCCATCGTTCTGCGATGGAAATCTATTGAATATCGATAGGTTCGGCAAGTGCCGGGGCGGTGCGTGGTGTGCGGTGCACGGTGAGTGAGAGATACCCCCAGGGGTATTTGCTTTCGGGTGAGGGGGCGTCGTACCGTCGGATCCAGATACCCCCCAGGGTATTGATTCGCTCTGTACCAGGAAGGCCGATGCCATGACCGCCGTCTCACCCCTCCCGGCGGAACGCACCGCCGAGGCCGCACCACCGAGGCCCGGCCCGTTCGGGCGGCTCGGGGCGTGGTCGGCCGGGCACGCCCGGACCGTGTTCCTCGTGTGGGCCGTCGTCGTCATCGCCCTCGGCGCCTTCGCCCCGAAGATCAACACGGCGCTCTCCGGCGCCGGATGGCAGGCCGAGGGCTCGCAGTCGGTCGCCGCGCGGGACCTCGCGGAGAAGCACTTCGGCGGCAACGCCTCCTCGGCGCTGCAGATCGTGGTCAAGGCCGACCGGCCCGTCACCGATCCGGCGGTGGCCGAGGTGATCACCAAGGCCGGGGACCTGGCACGGGCCGACGACCGCGTCGGCGCGGTCGTCGCCCCGCAGAAGGGCGCGACGATCAGCCCCGACGGCCGGACCGCGATCGTGCTGGCGGGCGCCGACGCCGACCCCAACACGATGGTGCGGGCCGCCGACGACCTCAAGGACCCGCTCGCCGCGCTCTCCGGGGACGGGATCGAGGTGCACGCCACCGGCGCGTCCGTGCTGTGGAGCGACTTCAACGCCGCCAACCACGACGCGATGATGAAGTCCGAGATCATGTCCTGGCCGGTGACGCTGGTCATCCTGGTCCTGGCCTTCGGTTCGCTCGTCGCCGCCGGGCTGCCGCTGCTGCTCACGATGGCCGGGCTCGCCGCGTCCGCCGGTTCGCTCGTCCTGCTCACGCACCTGACGCCGATCTCGGTGTGGGCGATGAACTTCGCGATGATGTTCGCGCTCGCCCTCGGCATCGACTACGCGCTCTTCATGGTCATGCGCTTCCGCGCGGCCCGTTCCACCCGGCGCGAGAACGACACGGTGGGCGCGGTCGCCGAGACGATGGACACGGCGGGCAAGGCCGTCGCGCTCTCCGGCGCGACCGTCCTCATCAGCCTCTCGGCCGTCATGCTCGTGCCCTCGCCGGCGTTCCGGTCGATGGCCGGCGGCATCATGCTCGCCGTCGCCTTCGTCCTCGCCGCCACCCTCACCCTGCTCCCGGCGGTCCTCGCGAAGCTCGGGCCCCGCATCGACGCGGTGTCGCTGCCCTGGGCCAAGAAGGCCGCGCCCGCCTCGCCGCGCTTCACGGCATGGGGCGAACGCCTGTGGCGCCACCCTCTCCGCTACGGCATCGGCGCGCTCGTCGTCCTCGTGGCGCTCGCCGCGCCGGTGATCGGGCTGCGGACCGCGATGCCGTCCATCAACGTGCTGCCCGAGGACGCCTCCGCGCGGGCCGGGTACGCCGCCGTGCAGGAGTCCTTCGGGCCCGGCGCCCCCGGCACGCTCCAGATCGTCGTCCCCGCCGACGTGGCCGGCGAGGCCGTACGCGTCACCGGAGCCACGGACGGCATCGCGCAGGTCATGCCCGCGCAGCCGGCGGCGGACGGCAGCGACTGGGCGATGATCCAGGCCGTCCCCGACGTCGACCCCTCCGACAAGGCGCTCTCCGGCACCGTGCACACCCTGCGCGCGGACCTGCCCGAGGGAAGCCTCGTGGGCGGCGCGCCGGTCGAGAACCTCGACCTCCAGCACGTCCTCACCGAGAAGACACCGCTGGTCATCGGCGTCGTCATGGTGCTCGGCTTCCTGCTGCTGCTCTTCGCCCTGCAGGCACCCGTCATCGCCGCCCTCGGCACCCTCGCCAGCCTGCTCTCCACCGGCGCCGCCTTCGGCGTCGCGCGGCTCCTTTTCCAGGACGGCCACCTCGCGGGCCCGCTGGGCTTCACCTCGCAGGGCTTCCTGGACGGCTGGGCACCCGTGTTCTTCTTCGCGATGATCTTCGCCATCGCCATGGACTACACGGTCTTCCTCCTGGCCTCCGCCAAGGAGCACTACGAGCGCACCGGAGACCCCAAGCAGGCCATGGTCGGCGCCCTCGCCCACTCCGGCCGGGTCGTCTTCGCCGCCGGGGCCGTCATGGTCGCCGTCTTCTTCACCTTCGCCATCTCCGGACCGCTGCCGCCGAAGGAGATGGGGATCGTGCTCGGCGTCGCCGTCCTCCTGGACGCGGCACTCGTCCGCCTCGTCCTCCTCCCCGTCCTCCTGCGGCTCACCGGGCGGGCGGCCTGGTGGAGCCCGAAGTGGCTGCGGCGGGTGCTTCCGGCGGTGCGGTTCTCGCACGGCTGAGGGGTACGGCCAGGGGATGCGAGCGGCGGCGCCGGTACGGCGCCGCCGCTCGCGGTACGCCCGCCGGACACCGGGTGGGCGGGGCGCGTCCCCAACCCCCTTGCATTGGCCCGGGGATGACACTTCCTGACACGATGCGGGCATGACCGAGGACATACGCACCCGGGGCGAGGCGCTGGTCGCCGCCGCCCTGGCGGGGGACGGTAAGACAGCGCGGCGGCACACGGACTACTTCGTGCTGGGCCATCGGGTGGACCAGGGGATTCCGTACTGGGAGCGGGCGGTGGAGGCGGGGGACGCGTTCTCGCACTACACGCTGGCGCGGTACCGGAAGATCCGGGGGGACCGGCGGGCCGGGGAGGCGCTGTACCGGGCGGCGGCGGAGCGGGACGCGGGGTGCGCGTACGGGCTGGGCACGCTGCTGATGGAGGACCGGAACCCGGAGGCGGCCGAGTGGTTCCGGCTGGGGTGGGAGCGGTGGCGGCACCTCGGCTGCAAGATCGAGCTGGGGAAGCTGATGGCGGCCGAGGGGCGGCACGCCGAGGCGTCCGCGTTCCTGATGAAGGACGCCGAACTGGGGGACATCGCGGTCTTCCGCTGGTTCCAGCTCTTCGACTCGTTCCGCGAGACCTTCGAGCGCACGGCCGCCGCCCTCGACGCGGCGGAGGCCGACGGGGACGAGGACGCCGCCGAGGCGGCCGTACGGATCCTCTTCGACCTGGACGAGCACTTCGCGGACTACCCGGGGCTGACCGCCGAGGCCGACGCGCTGTACGGGCGCGGTGCCGCGCTCAGTGCCCGCGCCGCGCTGTTCCACGCGATGTTCCTCGTCGAGACGGACGAGGACGCCTGGCCCCGCGCCCGCGCCATCCTGGCGGACGCCCATGAGCGCGGTGCCGAGCAGGCCGCCTCCACGCTCGGCATCAACCACGAGAAGCGCGGCGAACTGGCCGAGGCCGAACGCGCCCACCTTCTCGCCGTCGAGCGCGGCGAGGAGAAGCCCCGCTGGAACCTCGCCCTGCTCTGCAAGCGCCAGGGCCGCTACGACGAGGCCGAACGCTGGTTCCGGGAGATCGGCGAGGACGACAAGGACGCCGCCCGCGAGCTCGACCGCATCGCCCGCTTCCGGTCCGGTGACCTCTCCGCCCCCGACGCCGACGACCTCGCCCGCCTGCCCGCCCTCCGCGAACGGGCCGAGGCGGGCGACCTGCGCGCCGGATACGAGTACGCCGCCGCCCTCAACGACTGGGACGGCTCCAACGCCGCCTATCTCCTCCGCTGGATGGAACCCGCCGCCGAGGCCGGCGACCAGGACGCCGCGTTCGCCGTCGCCGGGCTCTACGAAAAGCTCCGCCGCTTCTCCCTGCGCGACGCCTGGCGCCGCCGGGCCGCCGACGCGGGCCACCTCACCGCCTGTTCCCAGATGGCCTGGCTCTCCGACCACCACCACGACTACCAGGAGTCCGAGCGCTGGTTCGTCCGCGCCGCAACCGCTGCCGACGAGGACGACGGCCAGGGCCTGTACTCCATGCTCGCGGGCAAACTCATGGCCCAGCGCGGCGCCTACGCCGAGGCCGAGCCCTTCCTCCGTACCGCCTGGGAAGAGGGCGAAGACCTCGACTACGGCACCGAGACCGCCGGCTACTACGGCCTCACCCTCCACCGCCTCGGCCGCTCCGAGGAGGCCGTCGACCTCCTGGAGTCGGCCGTCCTCTTCTGGGACGAGGAGGTCCGCCGCCGCTACAACACGGACGACCTGGACACCCTCGCCCGCATGATCGATCCGGAGGAGATCCTGGAGGAGGCGAGGAAGGCGGTGGAGGAGGCCTCGGACGGCTGACGCCGGAAGCCGGTGCCTGCGGGTGGGGGCGCCCGTATGGTGGCCATGTGCCGCCTGCCGGACGCACGCGTGAGCGGCCCGGCGGACGAGGAGGCGAACGGGGACGTTCCCGGTGGCGATCGACCCGGTCGGTCCGGTGAGGCAGTAGCGACGGTCGGGGCCCCCTCAGCGCAGCCTCAACTGCTCGCGCAGCCGCTTCACGTGGGCCTCGATGTCGCGGTCGGCGGGCGGGCCGTCGACGGGCGGGCCTTCGGTGACCTGGCCTTCGGTGGGTGCCGGAGCCTCCGTGTCGGGCGCGGGGCGGCGGCAGGGGCCGCACAGGCCGTCGCGGAAGGCTTCGGGGCGGCCGGGGACGCGGCAGGCGGTGCACTCGGGCATGAGGAAGGGGCCCGGGGAGCTGTCGGGCGGTGCGGGGGCCGGGGCGGCGGGGCGCTGGGGCGGGAGTTTGGTGACGAGGCGCTTGCGGACGAAGCCGAGGGGGGAGTCGACGGCCGGGGGCAGACCTGCGGTGATCGCGTGGACGAGGTAGTCGGCGTCCGCGCCGCGCGCGAACCAGGCGGCGGCCAGCTCCTCCAGCGCCCGGCAGTCGCCCTCGGACAGCCCCAGCCGGTGATCGGCCGCGCCCAGCCGGGTCAGCGCGAGGTAGGCGGGGGACGGGGCCTCCGGCGCGGTGCGCTGCTGCGGTACGAGCGGGGCGGTGGCGGTGGTGGCAGTGGTTTCCGGGCCCTCGGATGACGGGGCCGTCGCCCCGGCCGGGACCCACGGCGGGGGCGGGGCCGCCGGGGCGGGCGCGGCGTCAGACGGTGCCGGAGGTGCCGGGGATGTCAGCCGGTGGCCCGCCTCGGCGGTCAGGAACGTGTTCCACCACTCGTTGTCGCGTGCCGTCCGCGACCAGAACGTACGGGTGACCCAGCGGACGTTGTCCCCCTCCCCGACCGCGCACCGCGCCTGCCGCAGATGCCCGGCCACGCCCAGGGCCCGCAGCGCGCTGCCGACGGCCATCTGCCCGTACAGCGGCTGGCACTTGGCGAGCGACTTGATGCCCA
Organism: Streptomyces sp. NPDC024555; assembly: GCF_055559335.1. Taxonomy (NCBI): domain Bacteria; kingdom Bacillati; phylum Actinomycetota; class Actinomycetes; order Kitasatosporales; family Streptomycetaceae; genus Streptomyces; species Streptomyces sp. NPDC024555. Next base: position 236,680 of record NZ_JBVHKV010000008.1, on the reverse strand, counting down.
TCGCCGCGCCCTCGGGCAGCCGGTCCACGTACGCCGCGATGTACCGCTCCCGCTCGGGCAGGAACGCGAAGTCGTCGGGGTGGGGCGGACGTTCGCCGGGGACGGACCGCTTGCCGTAGCCGGGGCTGGCCTTCGGGTGTTCGGTGCCTACGTCCTGTGCGGCCGGAACCGAACGCGACGGGGGCAAGACGGCGGGCGGCGGCGGGGCAGGGCTAAGGTTCTGGGTAGCCACGAGATCGGGTTCCTTTGTCGTTCGATCTTGAGGTGAGACCCCGGCCGGTGCGTTCAACACCGCGTCGGGGTCGTTACGTTGGGGGCACCGTAGGCAGTCGTGACGTTGTGCCGCAACTCGGTCACAAGTAGTCATACTTGCTCGCCGTGACGGGGTGGGAGGTGGGGAGGTTTTCCCTCCCCTTCCTTTATCTACCTACCGGTTGTCAGACACGGCTCGAATCCCGGAGCCCGGATCTCGGCGCTCGGGTCCCGGGATCCGAGACTCGGGCAGAGGGGCCGATCGCGTACCCACGAACGAGTGAACGGGTCTTCGAGTCTCGGGGGTCGGGGCTCGGAGCCCGGATCTCGGCGCCCGGGTCTTGGGGATCGGGTCTCGGGGCCTGGGAATGATGGAACGGACGGCTCCCGGCACGCATGGTGTCGCGGATCAGGAAGGCGTCCGATGCCGCAGAACGCGCAGCCTCAGCAGAATCGACAGGAGTCGGCACCGCCGAGCTTCGCTCAGGCCATCCAGGAGACGGAGCGCGCGGCGGTCCACCTGGAGATGCGTGACACGTACTTCGACAACGAGCGCTTCGCCGTGGGCGCACGGCATCACAGCGAGTTCCACGTCTGATCGCGCACGTGCCAAAGCCGTCGTGACGTTGCGCCGCGGCCTGCGCGCGAGCGGCTAGAAGCTGTCGTACGCAGGCCGTCCCGCAGGCCGGTACACCGCCAGGACCGTGCCGCCCTTCGTCGCCGTGACCGTGACCGGCCGCAGGGCCGTCGGGATCGCGCCGTCCGCGAAGAGGCGTTTGCCGGTGCCGAGGATGACCGGGTGGATGGTGAGGCGGTACTCGTCCACCAGGTTCTCGCGCATCAGGGTCTGGGCCAGGTCGCCGCTGCCGACGACGTTGATGTTGCGGCCCTCGGTCTCCTTGAGGCGGCGTACCGCGTCGGCGGTGTCACCGTCCAGGAGGGTGGAGTTCTGCCAGTCCACGGATGTGAGGGTGCGGGACGCCACGTACTTGTGCATGGAGTTCATGCGCTCCGTGAACGGGTTGTCCGGGTCGGCGGTCGGCCAGTACGACGCGAAGATGTCGTACGTCTTGCGGCCGAGGAGCATCGCGTCGGCGTCGTCGTACCAGGCGGCGATCGCCTCGCCGACGCCCTCGTCGAACGTGGGCTTCTGCCAGCCGCCGTGCGGGAAGCCGCTCTCGGGGTCCTCGTCGGGGCCGCCGGGGGCCTGCATGACGCCGTCGAGGGTCAGGAACGTGGTGACGATGATCTTGCGCATGGTGTGAGCTCCTCTCGTCGTGGGCGGGCCCCGAGGCCGTCGGCCTCAGCGGACCACGTCGAAGACGTTCTTCTGGATGCCGTTGGGGAACGCCTCGTGCTCCACGAGTTTCAGGTGCCGGGTGTCCTTGTCGGCCGCGCTGAACAGGCGCTTGCCCGCGCCGAGGAGCAGCGGGAAGACGAGGAGGTGATAGCGGTCGATCAGACCGGCGTCGGAGAGCGCGTGGTTGAGGGCGGCGCTCCCGTGGACGATGACCGGGCCGCCTTCGGTCTCCTTCAGCGCGGCCACCTCGTCCATGGACCGGAGGATGTGGGTCTCGCCCCACGTGTCCACGAGGCCGTCCTCGGTGAGCGTCGTGGACACGACGTACTTGGGCATCGCCTTGTAGCCGGCGAACTCCTCCATGCCCGGCCACACGGGGCTGAACGCCTCGTAGCTGACCCGCCCCATCATGAGCGCCCCGGCCTCCTCCTGTTCCCGGCCCTTGATCTCGTACGCCTCGGGGAGGAAGTCGATGCCCTTGAAGGTCCAGCCGGAGTTCCGGTAGCCGGGCTCGCCGCCCGGCGCCTCCATGACACCGTCGAGGGAGACGAAAGCGGTGCTGATAAGTGTGCGCATGGTGTCCTCGGGGTACGTGCGGCGTGCTTTACATGGGTTCAGACCGCGCGGCGGGGGAAAAGTCATCGGTCCGGCGTTCCGGACCGGTCCCCAGGACGGCGGAGCCGGTACGCCATCCTCCGTCGGCGGTCCTGACGCCCTCCTCGGCTGCCACTGACGCCGTGCGCGCCCCCCCCGCCCTACCTCGGCGGCAACGGCGGCCGCCTCCGGTCCGGGGCCGTGTCGTACGTCGGCGGGGTCGCCGGGGGGTGGGCGGCGAGGAGGTCGAGGGCGAGGCGGACGGCGTCGTCGAGGACGGCGTGGCGGCCCTCGGCCCAGTCGAGGGGGGTGCGGAGGGCTTCGAGGTCGGGTTCGACGCCGTGGTTCTCGACGGACCAGCCGTAGGTGTCGAACCAGGCGGCGTTCATGGGGACGGTGATGACGGTGCCGTCGACGAGGCGGTGGCGGCCGGTCATGCCGACGACGCCGCCCCAGGTGCGCTGGCCGACGACCGGGCCGAGCTTGAGGAGGCGGAAGGCGGCGGTGATCATGTCGCCGTCGGAGGAGGTGGCCTCGTCGGCGAGGGCGACGACGGGGCCCCGGGGGGCGTTGGAGGCGTAGCTGACGGGCTGGGCGTTGCGGGTGAGGTCCCAGCCGAGGATGGTGCGGGTGAGCTTCTCGACGACGAGTTCGCTGATGTGGCCGCCCGCGTTGCCGCGTACGTCGACGATGAGGGCCGGGCGGGAGACCTCCAGGCGCAGATCGCGGTTGAACTGGGCCCAGCCGGAGCCGCCCATGTCGGGGATGTGGAGGTAGCCGCAGCGGCCGCCGCTGAGATCGCGGACGACGGCGCGGCGTTTGGCCACCCAGTCCTGGTAGCGCAGGGGGCGTTCGTCGACGAGGGGGACGACGGCGACGCGGCGGGAGCGGCCCTGGCCCTCGGCGGGGGTGAAGGTGAGTTCGACCGTGGTGCCGCCCGCCGCGGAGAGCAGCGGGTAGGGGCCGGAGACCGGGTCGACCGGGCGGCCGTCGACATGGGTGAGGACGGCGCCCTCGCGGATGCCCGTACCGGCCAGCGGGGAGCGGGCCTTGGAGTCCGAGGAGTCGCCGGGCAGGATGCGGCGGAGCGTCCAGGCACCGTCCCGGCAGGTGAAGTCGGCGCCCAGCAGGCCGATCGCGCGCTGGTAGTGCGGGGGGCCCTCGTTGCGGCGGGCGGGCGCGACGTACGCGTGGGAGGTGCCCAGCTCGCCCAGGACCTCGCGCAGCAGATCCGCGAACTCATCGGGCGTGGCGACCCGTTCGACCAGCGGGCGGTACTGGTCCAGGACCGCCGGCCAGTCGATCCCGCACATGTCCGGCTCCCAGAAGTACGAGCGGATCAGCCGCCCCGCCTCCCCGTACGCCTGCCGCCACTCCGCCGCCGGGTCCGCCTCGTGGAGGATGCGGCGCAGGTCGAGGTAGACGGTGGAGTCGTTGTCGCCGGGCTCGTTCGCCGGGACCGCGCGCAGTTCGCCGTCGTCCATGACGACCAGCCGCGAGGAGTCGCCGCTGACCTCGAACCAGTCGAGGTGGTCGACGAGTTCGGTCCGCTTGGCCTTGGCGATGTTGAAGTGCTCCAGCGTCGGGCGCCCCGACATGTCCGCCGGGTTGGCGAAGGTCTCGCCCAGCGCGCCGGAGATCGGCCAGCGCAGCCAGACCAGCCCGCCGCCGCTGACCGGGCAGAGCGCCGAGTACTTGGACGCCGAGACGGGGAACGGGGTGACCCGGCTCTCCAGGCCCTCGAACTCCACCGTCACCGGCGAGCCCTCCGCCGCCTCCGCCTCGTCGGAGTCCAGCGGGTCCAGACCGCCCGCCGCCGGGCGCCCGTCGGGGGAGAGGGCGAACGGGGACGGGGTCGCCGAGGAGAGCGGGACCAGGTAGGGGCGGCAGCCGAGCGGGAAGGACAGATCGCCGGTGTGCACGTCGTAGACCGGGTCGAAGCCGCGCCAGGACAGGAACGCGAGATAGCGGCCGTCGCCGGTGAAGACCGGGTTCTCGTCCTCGAAGCGGCCGTTGGTGACGTCGACGATGATCGGGGCGCCGGTGCCCTGGATCCGGGCCAGTTTGATCTGGCGCAGCGAGCGGCCGACGCCCGGGTGCGACCAGGTCAGCCAGTCGCCGTCCGGGGAGAACGCCAGATCGCGGACCGGGCCGTTGATGGAGCGGATCAGCTCGGTGGGCTCTCCGGTGGACGTCTCCTCGTCGGTGTCCAGGAGCAGGATCCGCCCGTCGTGCGAGGCGATGGCGAGCCGTTCGCCGTCCGGGTCGGAGATCAGCTCCAGGACCCGGCCCAGCCGGCCGGACGCCAGCCGGCGCGGGGTGCGGTCGCCGCTGGCGCGCGGCAGGTACGCGATCTCGATCGCGTCCTCGCCCTCCGCGTCGGTGACGTACGCGACCTGGCCGCCGCTGCCCAGCATCTCCGGCAGCCGCACCCGGACCCCCGGGGTGTCCGCGATGGTGCGGGCCGGGCCGTCGCGGTGGGTGAGCCAGTACAGGCTGCCGCGCACCGAGACGGCGCTGGCGCGGCCCGTCTCGTCCACGGAGAGCCCGTCGACGTTGCTCGCGGCCGGGACCTGGTAGACGCGCCGCCCGGCGCGCGGGCCGCCGAGCCGGACCGTCAGCTTCCGGGGCACGGCGTCCGGGGTCTCCAGGTCGTCGACCAGCCACAGCTCGCCCGCGCACTGGTAGACGACCCGCCGGCCGTCGCTGGAGGCGTGCCGGGCGTAGAACGCGTCGTGGTCCGTGTGGCGGCGCAGACCGCTCCCGTCGGGCCGGCACGAGTAGAGGTTGCCGACGCCCTCGTGGTCGGAGAGGAAGGCGATCCGGTCCCCGACGAACATGGGGGAGTCCAGATGCCCGTCGAGGTCCGGCAGCAGCCGTTCGCCGTGCAGCCAGAGCCGGCCGGTGGCCCCGCCCCGGTAGCGCTTCCAGGCGGCCGGTTCGTGCGGCGGTGTGCCGGTGAGCAGCAGGGTGCGGCGCTCGCCGCCGATGTCGCCGACCGCGATGTCGGAGACCGGGCCCCAGGGCAGCCGGCCGCCGGGGCTGCCGTCGGTGGGGACGCCGTAGGCCCAGGAGAAGTACGAGAACGGCTGCCGGTGCGAGGAGACGGCGAGGATCTGCGCCGCGTCCCCGTCGGGGGTCCAGCCGCAGACCCGGGCGTCCGTCGACCCCCAGTAGGTGAGCCGGCGGGACGGGCCGCCCGCCACCGGCGCGACATGGATCTCCGGGTCGAGGCTGCGCCAGGTCGTGTACGCGATGTGGCTTCCGTCGGGGGAGAACCGGGGGTGGCCGATCCGGGTGCGGTCGACGGTCACGCGCCAGGCGCGTCCGGGCACCTCGCCCTCGGGGGCGAGGGGGGCGACCCACAGATCGTCCTCCGCGGCGAAGCAGAGCAGATCCTCGTGGAGGTGCGGGAACCGGAGATACGAGTCGTCGTCACTCACCCCCCAATGCTTTCGGTGCGCGGGGGGCGCGGCAACTCAGGGGACGGGGGAACGTTCGGACGGTCCGCCCGGCCGGTTCGCGCGGCGGTCTTCGCAACCCGGTCTTTATGGCTTGCTGACAGCTGTGGTGCGGCCCACAAGCGAAACTGTTCCGTTTCGCTGGAGGGAGGGGGTAGCGTGCATGTGTACGAAACAGTTTCGTTCGATGATCGCTCGATACACCGGACGGAACGGCCCCGAGGAGAACAGGAGGTCGACACATGGCACGCACACGGCTCACGCCCGAGCGTGAGAGCGAGCTGTACGCCGCCGTGCTCGACCTGCTCCGCGAGGTGGGCTACGACGCCCTCACCATGGACGCCGTCGCCGCGCGTACGCATTCCAGCAAGGCCACCCTCTACCGCCAGTGGGGGAGCAAGCCGGCGCTCGTCGTCACGGCCCTGCGGCACAACAAGCCCGTCTCCCTCGGCGATGTCGACACCGGCTCGCTGCGCGGTGACTTCCATGCCGTCCTCAGCCGCAGTGACGACTGTCAGATGGAGAAGGACGCCGCGCTGATGCGGGGTCTGAGCCATGCCGTCCACGACAATCCCGACCTCCTCCAGGCGCTCCGCGAACTGCTGGTCGAACCGGAGATGACCGGTCTCGACACACTGCTGCGCCGCGCCGTGGACCGGGGAGAGCTGAGCCCGGACAATCCGGCGCTCAGATACGTACCGCACATGCTGATCGGCGCCTTCGCCACCAGACAGCTGGTGGAGGACCGCCCCGTCGACCAGGCCTTCCTTCTCGACTACGTCGACTCCGTGATCCTCCCCGCTCTCGGAGCCTGACCACACCGGTCCCCGCGTCTTCTCACGTACGGCCCCCTCCCCAAGCCCCACCTGACACGCCGCTCTCGTCGTCGGGCTGGTTCCACACGCCCATTTCCTCTCAACGACCTGACCGGGAGTACGCCTCCGTGGCCACATTCCTCTACAAACTCGGACGGCTCGCCTTCCGGCGCCGCCGCTATGTCGCCCTGATCTGGGTGGCACTGCTGGCCCTCGCCGGGTTCGGCGCGGCCTCCGCGTCCACCGCCACCTCCAGCTCCTTCTCCATTCCCGGTACGGAGGCCCAGAAGGCCTTCGACCTGCTGGAACAGCGCTTCCCCGCCGCCAGCGCCGACGGCGCGACCGCGCGCATCGTCTTCAAGGCCCCCGAGGGCGAGAAGATGACGGACCCGGCCAACAAGACCGAGGTCAACAAGATCACCACCGAGCTGAAGTCGGGCTCGGACCAGATCGCCTCGGTCGTCGACCCGTACGCCGGAAAGGCCGTCTCCAAGGACGGCTCGACCGCGTACATCTCGGTGACGTACAAGGTCAACTCCATGGAGCTGACCGACGCGACCCGGGACGCCCTGGAGGACGCGGGCACCCACGCGCAGAAGAGCGGCATGACCGTCGAGATCGGCGGTGACGCGCTCCAGGTGATGCCGGAGACGGGCGCCACCGAGATCATCGGCGTCGCCATCGCCGCCGTGGTCCTGGTCGTCACCTTCGGCTCGCTGATCGCCGCCGGACTCCCGCTGCTCACCGCCCTGATCGGCGTCGGCATCGGCGTCTCCACGATCACCGCGCTGGCCAATGTGCTGGACCTGGGCAACACGACCTCCACCCTCGCGATGATGATCGGCCTCGCGGTCGGCATCGACTACGCGCTCTTCATCGTCTCCCGCTACCGCGCCGAACTGGCCGAGGGCCGGGAGCGCGAGGAAGCGGCCGGACGCGCGGTCGGCACGGCCGGTTCCGCGGTCGTCTTCGCCGGGCTCACCGTCGTCATCGCCCTGGTCGGCCTGGCCGTCGTCAACATCCCGATGCTCTCCAAGATGGGCTTCGCCGCCGCCGGCACCGTCGCCATCGCCGTCCTGATCGCGCTCACCCTCGTCCCGGCCATGCTGGGCTTCGCGGGCAAGCGGGTCATGGGCCGCAAGGCCCGCAAGGCCGCCGAGGCGGAGAACGCCCCCGAGGCCAAGCCCAACATGGGCACCCGCTGGGCGCGGTTCGTGCTGCGCAAGCCGGTCTGGGTGCTGCTCGTCGGCGTCCTCGGCCTCGGCGCGATCGCCGTCCCGGCCGCCTCGCTGGAGATGGGCCTGCCCGACGACGGCTCCCAGCCCACCAGCACCACCCAGCGCCGCGCCTACGACCTGCTCTCCGAGGGCTTCGGCCCCGGCTTCAACGGGCCGCTGCTCGTCGTCGTCGACACCGAGAACAGCTCCGACGGCAAGGCCGCGGCCCAGCGGGTCGGCGACGAGATCTCCGGCATGAAGGGCGTCGTCGCCGTCACCCCCGCCACCTTCAACAAGGCCGGCGACGCGGCGATGATCACCGTCGTCCCGAAGGACCGCCCCAGCTCCGTCGAGACGGAGAACGTGGTCCACTCGATCCGCGACGCGGGCAAGGACATCAAGTCCAGCACCGGCGCCGAGGTGCTGGTCACCGGCTCCACCGCGATGAACATCGACTTCTCGCAGAAGATGAACGACGCGCTGCTGCCGTACCTGGCGCTCGTGGTCGGCCTCGCCTTCCTGCTGCTGATGGTGGTCTTCCGGTCGGTGCTCGTGCCGCTGAAGGCGGCGCTCGGCTTCCTGCTCTCGGTCGTCGCGGCCCTGGGCGCGGTCGTCGCGGTCTTCCAGTGGGGCTGGCTCGGCTCGCTCTTCGGGGTCGAGCAGACCGGTCCGATCATGTCGATGATGCCGATCTTCATGGTGGGCGTGGTCTTCGGCCTCGCGATGGACTACGAGGTCTTCCTCGTGACCCGGATGCGCGAGGCGTACGTCCACGGCGAGAAGCCCGGCCAGGCCATCGTCACCGGCTTCAAGCACGGGGCCAGGGTCGTCACGGCCGCGGCCGTGATCATGATGGCGGTCTTCGCCGGCTTCATCGGCTCCAGCGAGCAGATGATCAAGATGATCGGCTTCTCGCTCGCCATCGCCGTCTTCTTCGACGCGTTCGTCGTCCGCATGGCGATCGTGCCCGCGGTCCTGGCGCTGCTCGGCAAGCGCGCCTGGTGGCTGCCGCGCTGGCTGGACCGGGCGCTGCCCAACGTGGACGTCGAGGGCGAGGGTCTCCGCAAGGAGCTGGCCACCGAGCCGGCCGCGGACGGTCCGGGCCCCGACGCCGGGGACGAGCGCGAGCTGACCCGGGTCTGAGCCGGGTCCGGCCGGGTCCGGTCCTACCGGGCCGGCCCGACCGGCTCCTGTCCGACCGGCTCCCGGACATCGTGACGGGGGCCGCCGAACTCCGGGACCGCGTCTGAGCGGAACGCGGTCCCGGGAGCGCCGGTTACCTGTGGGGACGGGGGACCGGGGCGACGAGAGCCCCCGTGCATCTGGGCACGGGGGCTCTCACCATGTTCGTCGCCGTCCGGGGTTCAGGCGGGCGCGGTCTCCTGCGCCGCCGTCCGTTCCGCCTCGGCCGCCGCCTTGCGGGCCCGCCGCAGGAAGCGGATCAGGGGCGCGGTGTCGAACTGGACGACGTCCACGCCCTCCGGCGTATCGCGTTCGACGACGAGCTGGACGCGGCCGCACGGCCAGACGCGCAGACCGTCGCGCTCGGCGGGGGAGCGCAGCCCCTGCTCCAGCAGCTCGCGTCCGACCGGCCAGACGGAGCCGCCGGGGAAGGCGATCAGGATCGTGCCGGGGTCGGTCGCGGGATCGTGGCGCAGCTCGACATGGACCACGGGCAGATCGCGGGCATCGGTGACGAGCCGGGCTCGGGCATGTTCTTTGATCACGGGGGACATGGGCCGGCTCCTCCTGTGTGCACCTGTATTTTGTGTGTCTTCGACCTCTAATGTCCCATATTTTCGTAAAAGAGCACGACGGGAGGGGTGTCGGGCGGGCGGTTGTCGCGATGGCGGGTGCCGGGCAGTTGTGACAACCCCGCTCTTGCGACCTCTTTGCAACAAGGGCCTATCATTGAGAGGTTCATGACCCCGCGCAGCCATGCGATCACGCAGAAGCGGAGCCTCCCCCCCATGCATGTACCCGACGGATTCATCAACGCGCCCGTCTCCGCCGTCACCGGGGTGGTGGCCGCCGGGGCGGTGGCCGTCAGCCTGAAGGGCGCCCGCCGGGAGCTGGACGAGCGCACCGCGCCGCTCGCGGGACTCGTCGCCGCGTTCATCTTCGCCGTGCAGATGCTGAACTTCCCGGTCGCCGCGGGCACCAGCGGACATCTGCTGGGCGGGGCGCTGGCCGCGATCCTCGTCGGGCCCTACACCGGGGTCCTCTGCATATCCGTCGTCCTGCTGATGCAGGGCATCCTCTTCGCCGACGGCGGGCTCACCGCGCTCGGCGTGAACATCCTCGACATGGGCGTCGTCACCACCGTCGTCGCGTACGCCCTCTTCCGGGGCCTGCTCGGCGTGCTGCCGCGCACCCGCCGCTCCGCGACCGTCGCCTCCTTCGTCGCCGCGCTGGTCTCCGTCCCGGCCGCCGCCGCCGCGTTCACGCTGATCTACTGGATCGGCGGCACCACCGACATCCCGATCGGCAAGGTCTTCACCGCGATGGTCGGGGTCCACGTCCTGATCGGCATCGGCGAGGCCCTGATCACCGCGCTGACCGTCGGCGCCGTCATCGCCGTCCGCCCCGACCTGGTCCACGGCGCCCGCGGCCTCACCGCCCCGCTCAAGCTCCGGATCGACGGCGAACTCGTCGACGCGCCCGCGCCCGCCCGCGAGCCCGCCCCCGCCGCCCACCGCTCCACGCGCGGGCTGTGGATCACCGGACTGGCCACCGCCGTCGTCCTGGCCGGATTCGTCTCCTTCTACGCCTCCGCCAACCCGGACGGACTGGAGAAGGTCGCCACCGACAAGGGCATCGACGAGAAGGTCAAGGACCACGCCGCCAAGGACTCCCCGCTCGCCGACTACGGCGTCAAGGACGTCTCCAACACCCGGCTCTCCGGCGGACTGGCCGGAGTGATCGGCGTCGGCGCCACCCTCGTCGCCGGCAGCGGCGCGTTCTACGTCGTCTCCCGCCGCCGCCGTACCAAGGACGACGCCTCCTCCGCGTCCGACACCCACGAGAAGGTCTGACATGGGCGCGGGCCACGCCCACAAGCTCTACCGGCACGGGCACTCGCCGGTCCACGCGCTGCCGCCGCACTGCAAGATCGCCGCGGTGTTCTGCTTCGTCGTGGTCGTCGTGTCCACCCCGCGCGAGGCGGTCTGGGCCTTCGGGCTCTACGCCCTGCTGATCGCGGGCGCCGCCGCCGCGGCCCGCGTCCCCGCCGGCTTCCTCCTCAAACGGCTGCTCATCGAGGTGCCGTTCGTCGCCTTCGCGCTGCTCATGCCGTTCGTCGTGCCCGGCGAGCAGACCCAGGTCCTCGGCCTCTCCGTCAGCGTCCCCGGCCTCTGGGGCGCCTGGAACGTGCTGGCCAAGGGCACCCTCGGCGTCGCCGCCTCCGTGCTCCTGGCCTCCACCACCGAACTGCGCTCCCTGCTGCTCGGCCTCCAGCGCCTGAAACTGCCCCCGCTGCTCGTCCAGATCGCCTCCTTCATGATCCGCTACGGCGACGTCATCACCGACGAGATGCGCCGGATGTCCATCGCCCGCCGCTCCCGCGGCTTCGAGGCGCGCGGCGTCCGGCAGTGGGGCGTCCTCGCCAAGTCGGCGGGCGCGCTGTTCATCCGCTCCTACGAACGCGGCGAACGCGTCCACCTCGCCATGGTCAGCCGGGGCTACACCGGCACCATGCCCGTCATCGACGAGGTGACCGCCTCGCGCGCCCAGTGGGCGTACGCCTCGGCACTCCCGGTGCTCGCCCTCGCGGTCTGTCTGGTGGGATGGACCGTATGAGCCCCGACCCCGCCCCCGTACCGCCCTCCCTGGAGGTCAGCGGCCTCGCCTACGCCTACCCCGACGGCCACCAGGCGCTCTTCGGCGTCGACCTGACCGTCGCGCGCGGTGAGCGCGTCGCCCTGCTCGGCCCGAACGGGGCCGGCAAGACCACCCTCGTCCTCCACCTCAACGGCATCCTGGAGGCGGGCGCCGGATCGGTCCGCGTCGCCGGAACGCCGGTGGACAAGCGGAACATGGCCGAGATCCGCCGCCGCGTCGGCATCGTCTTCCAGGACCCCGACGACCAGCTCTTCATGCCGACCGTCCGCGAGGACGTCGCCTTCGGACCGGCCTCCGGCGGGCTGCGCGGCGCGGAGCTGGAGGAACGGGTCACGGAGGCGCTGAAGCAGGTCGGCATGGAGGAGTACGCCGGCCGGCCCCCGCACCACCTCTCCTTCGGCCAGCGCCGCCGCGTCGCCGTCGCCACGGTCCTCGCCATGCGCCCCGAGATCCTCGTCCTGGACGAGCCCTCCTCCAACCTGGACCCGGCCTCCCGCCGCGAACTCGCCGACATCCTGCGCGGCCTGGACGTCACGGTGCTCATGGTCACCCACGACCTGCCGTACGCCCTCGAACTCTGCGCCCGCTCCGTCATCCTCAGCGACGGAGTCATCGCCGCCGACGACCGCACCCAGGACCTCCTCTGCGACGAGGACCTGATGCGCGCCCACCGGCTGGAGCTGCCCTTCGGCTTCGACCCGCGTTCGGTGACGGTGCCTTCGGCGTGAGACACGCCTGAGGACGGGCCGCGGACGGGCCCACGGTCCGCAACCGGGTGCCCGAGGGGTGACCCGGCCCACCCGCGACCTGCGACGCCGTGCACCATGGGGGCATGAGCGGCGGCAGCGCGGGAGCAGGCGTGGACGTACGGGGCACGGTGGCGCCCGGATTCGAAGCGGTCCGGGACGCCTTCGTCCGCAACTTCGAGGAACGCGGCGACCGCGGGGCGGCGGTCGCCGTCTACCGGCACGGGTACAAGGTCGTCGACCTGTGGGCCGGGACCCGGGACGTCGACGGCACCGAGCCCTGGGCCGTCGACACCGTGCAGATCGTCCGCTCGGCCGGCAAGGGCATCGCCGCAGCCGTGCCGCTGCTGCTGCACCAGCGCGGCCAGATCGACCTGCACGCCCCGGTCTCCACCTACTGGCCCGAGTTCAAAGCGAACGGCAAGGAACGCGTCCTCGTCCGCCACCTCCTCGCCCACCGGGCCGGAGTCCCCGCCCTCGACCGTCCGCTCACCCCGGCGGAGGCCGCCGACGGCATCAGCGGACCGCGCGCGGTCGCCGCCCAGCGCCCCCAGTGGGAGCCCGGCACCGACCACGGCTACCACGCCCAGACCTACAGCTGGCTCATCGGTGAACTGGTGCGCCGCGTCACCGGACGCACCGTCGGCCGCTGGGTCGCCGAGGAGATCGCCCGCCCGCTCGGCCTGGACTTCTGGTTCGGCATCCCGGCGGACGAGGCCCACCGCATCGGCCGGATCGGCCCGGTCGAGGCACCCCCGGGCGACGCCGGGGGCGGGCTGCGGATGCGCCCCAAGCGCGCGGTGTCCGACGCCTACCGCGACCCGGAGTCGCTGACCCGGCGGGCGTTCGGCGCCATCGACCCGCTCCCCGACGAGAACGACCCCGGCTACCGGGCCGCCGAACTCCCCGCCTCCAACGGCATCGCCACCGCCCGCGGCCTGGCCCGCTGCTACGCCGCGATGATCGGCCCCGTCGACGGCCACCGGCTGTTCGCCCCCGCCACCCTCACCCTCGCCCGCACCGAGGAATCCGCGGGCCCGGACCGCGTCCTCGTCGTCAACACCCGTTACGGCCTGGGCTACATGCTGCACGGACCGGCCGCCCCGCTGCTGGCCCCCGGCTCCTTCGGACACCCCGGCCGGGGCGGCTCCCTCGGCTTCGCCGACCCCGAATCCGGCATCGCCCTCGGCTATGTGACGAACGGTCTGCAGAAGGGAGTCACCGCCGACCCCCGTGCCCAGGCGCTGGTGCGGGCAGTACGGTCGGCGCTATGACTTCTCCCGTACGGCCCCGACTCGACGGATACGGCGTCCTCATCACCGGAGCGGGCCGGGGCATCGGCGCCGCCACCGCCCGCCGGCTCGCCGACGAGGGCGCCCGCGTCCTCGTCACCGACCTGGACGGCGAACGGGCCGAGGACACGGCCGCGGAGATCCGGGAGGACGGCGGCCAGGCCGCGGCCCTGGACTGCGACGTGGCCGACCGCGAGGCCGTCGAGACGGCCGTCGCCCACGCCGTCTCCCTCTTCGGCCGCCTCGACGTCCTCGTCAACAACGCCTGCGCCTGCACCGAGGACGCCCCGCTCTTCGAGGACGAACCCGACGCGAGCTGGGCCCGCGACCTCGACATCACCCTCACCGGCGCCTACCGCTGCGCCCGCGCCGCCCTGCCGCACCTCGCCGCGTCCGGCCGGGGCGCCATCGTCTCCATCGGCTCCGTCAACGGCCTCCAGGACTTCGGCAACCACGCCTACAGCGCCGCCAAGGCAGGCCTGGAGAGCCTCACCCGCACCCTCGCCGGCCACGCCGGACCGCGCGGCGTCCGCGTCAACCTCGTCGCCCCCGGCACCGTCCGCACCGACGCCTGGTCCGGCCGCGGCGACGCCCTCGACCGGGTCCGCGCCCTCTACCCCCTCGGCCGCGTCGGCGAACCCGAGGACATCGCCGCCGCCGTCGCCTTCCTCGCCTCCCCGGACGCCGCCTGGATCACCGGCACCACCCTCCGCGTCGACGGCGGCCTCACCGCCGTCAACAACGGCTTCCGGCAGGCCCTGGCCATGGAGTAGGCCGTGGCCGGAAGGCCCTGCCGGTCGTACGGCGAGACCTTCCGGCGGTCACGCGCCGCCGAGCGACACCCCGCGCGAACGCCTGCGCCGGATCCGCGCAAGTACGGGGTGAGACCGCCACCCGGGCGGGATCGGACAGGAGACCTCATGGATCCGGACGAGGACCTGCTGACGCGGGCGGCCCGCGAGCCCGACGCCTTCGAACCGCTGGTCGACCGGCACAGCGCGGCCCTGCACGGCTACCTCGTGCGCCGGGCACCGGCCGCCGCCGACGACCTGCTCTCCGAGGTGTGGCTCCAGGCGTACGCCCACCGGAGCACCTTCGACCCCGGACGCGGATCGGCCAGGGGCTGGCTGTTCGGCGTCGCCAGAAACGTCCTGGCTCGCCACCGGCAGTCCGCCGCGCGGGCGGCGGGCCGGCCGAAGCCGCCCGCCGACGACGCGGCGGGCGACCCCTGGCACGCCGTCGACGCACGCCTGGACGCCGCCGCCGTCGCCCCCGACCTGCGCGCCGGACTCGCCGGACTTCCCGAGGCCGAACGGGAGTTGCTGCTCCTCGTCGCCTGGGAGGAGCTGACCCCGGCCGAGGCCGCGGCGGCCGTCGGCATCCCCGCGGGCACCGCGCGCTCCCGGCTGCACCGGGCCCGCGCCCGGCTCCGTGACGGACTCTCCGCCACCACCCGTACGACCCTGACGGGAGACCTCGCATGAACCACACCGACCAGCGGGCCGACGTGCTCGACTTCCCCGGCGCCGAAGCGCTGCACCGGGCCGGCCGCACCGCCCCGCCCGACGACACGGTCCGGGAGCGCGCCCGCTCCCTCGTACGCGCCGCCATCGCCGCCGACACCGCCGCCCGGCCCGCCTCGGCCCCTTCCGACACCGTCGCCCGGCCCGCCGCTGACACCGCCGCCCCGACTGCCCTTGACGTCGTCGCCCCGGCCCCTGCCGGTACCGCCGTCCGGCCCGCCGCTGACACCGCCACCCGGCCGCGCAGGGCGCACCCCGGCCGTCGCCGGGTGCTCGTCGGGGCCGCCGCCGTCGCGGTGCTGGCCGCCGGAGCGGCTCTCCTGCCCGTGGCCGACATCGGCGGCGAACCGGCCGCCACCGCCTCGGCGGCCGAGGTGTTCACCGCCATGGCCGACCGCGCGGCCTCCGGGGACGCGACCGATGCCCCGTACTGGCACACCACCGTGCGGACCTGGGTGGAGGGCGAGCGGGCCCGCACCGACGACGTGTACCTGAGCCGGAACACGGTCGTCATCGAGACGCACAACGGCCGGACCGTCACCAAGTCCAACCCCTCCGGCACCAGTTGGGCCGTCGGCGACCGACAGGTCGGCTGGAAGGGCCTCGACACCCTGCCCACCGCACCGGACGCGCTGCGCCGCGCCCTGTCGGCGGGGGCCCGGGGGAGCGCAGCCGACGAGCAGACCGTACGCCAGGCCGGGACACTGCTCACCGACGCGCCCACCCCGCCCCGGCTGCGCGCCGCGCTCTACCGGGTCATGGCCGACACACCCGGCGCCAAGGTCACCGAAGGGGTGAAGGACGCGGTCGGACGGACCGGCACCCGGATCAGCTGGACCTGGTCCGGCACCCTCCCCCTGAGCGTCCAGCACGATCCGGGCTGGATCGTGCGGCCCTCCGACGGGCTCCTCCTGGAGACGGACTACAGCCCGGTGAACGACCCCGGACACATCACCAACACGTTCACCTATCTGCGCGTCGGCCCGGCGGACAGCATCGGCTGACGCACGGTCCCGCTCCACACGGGGCCGCGCGGAACAGGGGGCCGCGCGGGTCCGTACGGGGGACGGGGACTTGTGAGGGAAACGTGTCGGAGCTGTGTACCAACCTGGTGCCGATATGCAGATTGCGGTGGTGACGCGGATGTCCACACCGGATGATCATCTTGCTCCGCACGCTTGCTTGGCTTCTGACTGTGACTTCGGGGGGGACCACTTGTACCGCTTCACTCGCCGTTCCGGCATCGCTCTGGCTGCCGTCGCGCTGCTTACCGGCATGGCATCCGCTTGTTCCGACTCGCCCACGGCGTCCAAGGCCGCGCAGCCCGAGAAGCCGACGAGCTCCACCACGGCTCCCACGGCTCAGCCGTCGTCCCAGCTCGACAGGAAGCGCTTGGACAAGGAAGCCGGCGACCTGCTCAACCTGACGGATCGCCTGGAGTCGGACGAGGACGTCCTGGTCTCGGCCGGTTCCCTCGCGGTGCCCGGAGAGAACCGGGACGAGACGATCAAGTCCGGTACAGCCCTGCGGGTGGAGGTGGCGTGCGCGGGGGAGGGCGCGGTCACCTTCACGGTCGTCTCGGGCTCCGCCAAGACAGCCAGGCGCGTCGACTGCACGCAGCCGATGACGAACGCGTTCGACTTCACCACGGCCGGGCCGAGCCTCGCGATCCAGGCGGACTCACCCGAGGAAGACAAGGTGGGCACCGCCTACGTGGTGGGCCGCGCCTCCTAGTTGCGCCGGGAGCGGCCGAGCAGCAGGTGTCAGCCGCGCGGAACAGGGGCTGCGTGGGCGCCTGTACCGCCCACCGCACGGCATCGGCCTCCCGGGGGAGTCCCGGGAGGCCCGGCACCCGGCCTTACGCGTCCTTCGCCCCGTGCGCGGTCTCCGCATGCCGTCTCCGGAGCACCCGGAAGTCGGTCTCCCGGCTCCCGTCGCCCGCACGTTGCGCGGCCTCCTCGGCGGCGGTGAACGCGTCGCACGTCCCGCACCCACCCGACGACGGGACGGCGTCGGCGTCCGCCCCGGCGCCCTCGCGCCCGTCGCCCCTCATACGACCTCACCCCGACTCCGGGCGTTCTCCCGCGCGTTCCGCGCCCACAGCCGCTCCCGGGACGTCGCCTCCCGCGTGTGCTCGGGCAGCACCTCCCACTCGGCACCGCCCCGGGCCGGCCGGAGCATCCAGTAAGGGCCGGCGACCCCACGGAACTCCCCGATCCGGGGCAGATGCGCACGGGTCACATCGACCACGAGGGTCCCGGGGGCCGGGGCGAATTCGGACGGTTGTACCTGCATAGACACTGCCGTACCTCTCCGTAGTCGTTCCACTACCAAGGCGGCTCAGCGTGCCCTAGGCTCGAAATGTCATCAACTTACGGAAACTGGCAGATGAGTTGGGTGCGCAATGGTGAACCTCAAGGACCTTGATCCTGATCACTCACCTCGTGCCGCGTTCGGGGCGCGTCTCCGCAGCAAGCGGGACGAACGAGGCTGGACTCAGGACGAGCTGGGCGACCGCATGGGCTGTTCAGGAGCCCATATCTCGGCCGTCGAAACTGGTAGGCGGACGCCAACTCATCGCTTTGCAGTAAGTGCTGACAGAGTCCTTGAGACCGGCGACCTGTTCGAACGGCAGGTCCGGTCGCTGCGCTACAGATCGTTGCTCGAAGGCTTCCCCGAGTACGTCGATCACGAGGCACGAGCCGTGGAGATCCGGCTCTACGAGGTCGGCATCATCCCCGGCCTCCTCCAGACCCCGGAGTACGCGTCAGCGCTCGGGGACAGCACTGTGCAACGAGGCGTGGCCACGCGGGAGCATGCGGATGAGCGGATCAACCTGATCACTCAACGTCAGGCGTGCCTTGCGCGAACATCGCCACCGATGGTCTTCGTGGTGCTGGATGAGAGCTGTCTGCTCCGGCCGGTTGGCGACGACAGCGTGATGGCCGCGCAGCTCACGCGCCTCATCGAGTTCTCCGAGCTACCGAATACGGTCCTTCAAGTGGCACCGTTCAGCATCGGCACGCGTCGTCCGATGACACTGCCGGTCACGATCTTGACGATGCCGGACCGATCGCTCATCGCCTACGCAGAATCCGCGATCCGCGGTCACTTGGAGAGAGAAGGCGCCTCGATCCTGCCCATCCTTGCGAACTACCATCAACTCCAGGCCGAATCGCTGCCACGCGCCGAGTCCGTGGCCATGTTCAGCAAGTTACGAAAGGGCACTCCGTGACAACCGAATCCCCTCGTTGGTACACGTCCTCGTACAGCGAGAACGGCGGCCAGTGCGTGCAGGTCGCCATCAACCTCGCCCCTACTGGCTCTGTTCCGGTCCGTGATTCGAAGAACCCGGCGGGCCCCGCTCTCGCGCTCACCCCTGCTGCGTACAGCGTGTTCGTGATGGGCATCAAGCAGGGCGGTTTCCCGGCCGCCTGACGTTCGGCAGCGACGAAAGGGCACTCCGTGACAACCGAATCCCCTCGTTGGCACACGTCCTCGTACAGCAACAACGGCGGCGCCTGCGTCCAGGTCGCCACCAACCTCGCCCCCACCGGCACCGTCCCCGTCCGTGACTCCAAGAACCTCACGGGCCCCGCCCTCGCCCTCACCCCCGCCGCGTTCACCGCGTTCGTGACGGACATCAAGCGCGGCGGGTTCGAGACCGCCTGAGCGTGATGGTGAAGGCCGCCGCCCGGGTCTTCCCGTGTACGTGAACGCCGAGCGGCCCCCCAGGGACAGTCCTGGGGGGCCGCTCGCGGTGTACCCGTTCCCTCAGACGGGGACGCCGATGTGGTGTTCCTCCTGGCGGGCCGCGGGTTCGATGGTGGCGAACAGGTGGTCCGCCGCCAGGGCACCCGGGCCCGTGACGGTGAGCAGGAGGAGGGTCCAGCAGAAGAGGACGGCGGGTTCGCCGCCGTTCTCGATGGGGAGCAGGGCCGTGTGCTGGTGGACGTCGAAGTAGGCGAAGGCCATGGAGCCGGAGCCGATGAGGGCGGCCGTCCGGGTACCGAGGCCGATGAGGACCAGGGTGCCGGCGGCCAGTTGGATGACGGCCGCGTACCACCCCGGCCAGCTGCCCGCCGGGAGCTGTTCCCTGCCGAGCACGCCGAAGAGCGAGGCGACGCCGTGGCAGGTGAAGAGCAGTCCGACGACGATCCGGAACAGACCGAGGACGTAGGGGCGGGCCCGGTCGAGGTGCGTGACCCTCATGTGCGGACGCCTCCCGTCAGCTGTAGATGCCGAACTCGTAGAGCGAGTAGCCCCAGCCGGTGCCGCGGGCGGTGGCGTTGATCCGTACGTAGCGGCCGGTGCCATTGACGTCGAAGTCGTCGATGTCGCCGTCGCCGTCCGTCACGGACTTCACCGTCGTCCAGTTCTGGCCGTCCTCGGACGTCTGGATGTCGTACGCCTTGCCGTACGCCGGGTCCCAGGACAGCTGGACGTGCTTGAAGGTGGTGGAGGCGCCCAGGTCGACCTGGAGCCACTGCGGGTCGCTCCAGTCGCTGGCCCAGCGGGTGTCGGACTTGCCGTCCACGGCGCTGGACGCGGCGCAGGGGCAGCCGCCCGTCGGGTCGGTCTGGAAGGAGGAGGCGGTGGCCGTCTTGCCCAGCGCGACGTTCGTGCCCTCCACCTTCGGCGGGACGACCTTCAGGGACGTGGTCTCGATGCCGGCGTTGCCGTGGCCGTCGGTGGCCTTCACGTAGACCTTGTAGACACCGGTCTTGGACGGGGCCTTCGCGGTGAGGGAGCCGTCGCCGTTGACCGTGGTCTCGGCCGGGACCAGGGCCTTGTTCTGGTCGATGTAGTTGCTGCTGAAGAGGACCTGGTAGGTGAGCGCGTCACCGTCCGGGTCGCTGGTGGGGGCGGTGATGTGGACCTGGCCGCCGGTCGGTACGCCGCTCGTCGCGTCGTCGACCGTCATGCCGCTGATCACCGGCGGGGTGTTGTCGCCGGAGGTGTCGGCGCCGTACGCCTTCTTCACCGCGTAGTACGAGAGGCGCTTCTCGCCGCCGGGCAGCAGGTTGAACCACACGCCGCCGAAGTCGTTCTCGGTGCCGTAGTGGAACATCGTGGCGCCGAGCGCCACCCCGGTGTGTCCGGTCACGCAGCCCCACGCCTTGGTGTAGCCCTCGGCCTTGGCGACGTCGGTGGGCTCGGTCGGCACGCCGTTGGCGTCGTCGTCGACCTCCCACTCACCGGCCGGACCCGTCTCGGTGACGATGTACGGCTTGTCGTAACCGCCCTGCTCCCAGTCGGACTTGACGTCGCACACCGCGTTGTAGGCGTTGACGGCGTACAGATCGAGGTCGGGGGCGTTCTTCTTGTAGTACGGCCAGGCCCCGGTCCAGGCGTCCGTGGAGGTCACCGGGTGGTTGGGGTCGACCTGGTGGATCTTCTTGGCGATCTCGTTGACGAAGGAGGTGTACGCGTTGCGCTGGGCCTCCAGTTCGTCGCCGCCGTAACAGTTCTGGAGGCCGAGCGTGGACTCGTTGCCGACGTTCCACATCAGCACGCCGGGGTTGTCCTTGTAGGTGTCGACCCACTTGGGGAACTCGGCGAGCATGTCGTTCTTGTACTGCGTGTCCGTGAGGTAGTTGACGCAGCCGCCGCTGCCGGGGCCGCCGCCGGGCTGGAGCCAGAAGCCGGCGATGACCTTCACGCCGTTGGCCGCCGCCGTGTCGAAGAGCGGCTTGCTGGTGGCGTCGGTGCCCCAGGTGCGGATGGTGTTGACGCCCATGGACTTCAGATCGGGCAGGTACTTCTCGGCGTCGGCGACCGAGGGGCCCCAGGTGAGGCCCTTGACCGTATACGGCGAACCGTCCACGGTCAGCTGCCAGTTGCCCTGTGATCCGGTGACCTTGACGACGCTGCCCGCGGCCTGGGCCGCCGGGGCCTGCACGGCGAGCAGTCCGCCGCCGAGCAGGGCGGCCGCCGCGAGCGGCGTCACCAGGCGCTTGGTCCTGCGGGCGGCCCGGCGCGTGGACCGGTGTGTGGGGGGATGGTGCATGCGAGTGCTCCTAGCGGGTGGTGAGGGTGCGACGGAAGCGATCTTGGAGAGCGCTCTCCAAGATCGGCCGAAAAAAGGCCCCGCCTCCGTCCGGTTGTGGGGGTGTAGGGGACTACGGGAGCTGGTAGTTCTCGTCGAGGACCGCGCCCTTGTCGGGGTGGTTCTCGTCGTAGCCGTGCGGGTCGCACTGGAGGCCGCCCTTGACGCAGTGGGTGACCATCGCGTCGAGCGTGCGGGCGTCCCAGCCGTTCATGAAGTCGTAGTGGAACGAGAAGCCGCGGCCACTCGCGAGCTTCACCTGCGACATGTCACCGTTGACCGGCCAGGCCATCTTGAACTCGATCATCGGCAGTGCCACCGGGTGATCGGCCGGGCAGGAGTTGTAGTTGTTGCCCGAGGCCACCGGGTACGCCATGTGGCTCTTGTGGTCCGGGGTGTCCAGATGGATGCCGTCCCAGCAACTCGGCGCCTGGAGGCGGAGGTTGAGCTGGACCTCGCGGCGGTCCGGGCAGGCCGCCGGGAAGTCGTAGTTCTTGAAGCTCTCGGCGCACTCCCAGCCCTCGACCGTGCCCTTGAGGTTCTTGAACTCGTCCTGGGTCTGCATCGGGGAGCCGACGACGTACCGCAGGCCCTTGGGGAAGGGGCGGACGCTCCGGTAGTCGGTGACCCCCGACTTGTAGTAGATCGTCTGGACGCCGTCCGGGAGCACCTTGGTGTCCCCGTTGAACAGGCTCGGCATCCAGTACCCCGACTTGTCACCGGGGGCCAGACACGTGGTGTCGCCGTTCTGGAGCGAGTCGGCGGTCGTGTACGCGTCCGTCGTGGTGTTGCCCATGAACGTGTGGTCGTGGGACTTGCCCGGCTGGCCCGGATACACGATCGGGTCGTCCGGAGCGGTGTGCGTCGGCGCGCACTTGGCCTGGAACTCGTGGAAGTACGCCTGCGGCGGCACCTCCATCGACGGGGTGACCCCGGTGACCGGCGGATCGGCCATGATGTAGCCGTCCCCGTCCGGATCGTCCGCCGAGGCCTGCGTGGAGTTCGCCATCCCGGGCATCCCCGGCATGGAGTACGCGGCGTGCTGCGCGTGCGTGCCCGCCGCCTGTGCGGGGCTTTCGGTGGAAGCGTTCGCCGTCGCCGTGATCCCGGCGATCCCCGCCGTGGTCAGCGTCAGCGAAGTGAACAAGAGCAGTCCGGTGAGGGTTCTCGACCTCCGTGGCATGGAGACCTCCTCCTGCGTTCGTGGGGGATTGCATGGAGTTGGGAGAGCGCTCTCCCACTCGGGAGTGTTCCGCTCCTGACAAGAGCGTGTCAATAGTTGGTGAACTACGGGCACGCGCGGCGGGGCGCGGGGCCGCCGCCGGCCGGCCCTCCCCCGGGGTGTGACCGGTCGTCACGGCGGGGGTGTGCGGCGGAAAGGTCCTCGGTGGTGGGTGCGGTGTAGTACCCCTGGAGGGGCAAGGAAGGTTCGTTCTCGTCCGGGAGTCGTCGATGGCCGTTCGCCGCGTTGTACCCAACATCCGTACGGAGGCCGCGCAGGAGAGCCGGGAGTTCTACGGCCTGCTGGGCTTCGAGGAGGTCATGAACCACGGCTGGATCATGACGCTCGCCTCCCCGGCCGGCCCGGCGGCGCAGATCAGCGTCATGCAGAGCGACAAGACCGCGCCCGTCGTGCCCGACATGAGCATCGAGGTGGACGACGTGGACGCCGCCTACGAGGTCCTGCGGGAGAGCGGCGCGGAGATCGTCCATGCGCTGCGGGACGAGGAGTGGGGCGTACGGAGGTTCTTCGTCCGCGACCCCGCGGGGCGGGTGGTCAATGTGCTGGGGCATCGCTGACGGCGGTGGCCGCGGCCCGGCGGAGGCGGGGGAGGGCGCCTCCGCCGGCGGCGACGGCGGCCGGGCGGGGAACTGCTGACCCGCTGACCTACCGAAGCGCCGCGCCGCCGCCGGGCGAGGGCGACGGGCGGTCCGGGCGCACCACGCATTTCACGAAACCGGGCCGGCGGTCGGCCAGCTGGGCGAAGCCGTCGTCGACGGCGTCGAGCGGGACCGTGTGGGTCAGGAGGGGCTCCAGGGTCAGCCGGCGTTCGGCCATCAGACGCAGGCCGGTGCGCAGGGCGTCCCGGTGGCGGTGGCGCTGCGGGGTGAAGCCGTTGACGAGGGTGACGCCCCGGTACCAGAGCTCGACGTCGAGCTCGCGGGGGCCGCTGTGGTGGTAGCCGCCGACGCACAGGGTGCCGTGCGGGGCCGTGAGCTGTCCGGCCAGCCGCAGGCCCGCCGCACCGCCGGTGAACTCGACGACCACGTCGTAGGCGGCGGGTTCGGCGTCCCCGGGGGCGCGTACGTCGTCGGCGCCCAGCTCCGCCGCCAGGGCGCGGGCCCCGGGGAGCGGGTCGATGCCGGTCAGCAGGGCGGGCGCGTGGGCCGCCGCCGTCTGCACGGCGATCAGGCCCATGAAGCCCAGGCCCACCACCGCGACCCGCTGCCCCGGGCGCAGCCCGCACCGGGACAGGGCCTCGACGACACAGGCCACCGGTTCCCCGAGGACCGTGTCCGCCGGGGTGTTCGCGGGCAGCGGCAGCAGGTCGGCGGCGGGCACGTGCACGAGGTCGGCGAAGGCCCCGGAGGCGAATCCGGTGACCTGTTCGCCGATCCGCCAGCCGTGCACCCCGGGCCCCAGCGCCTCGATCACACCGGAGAGTTCATGGCCGAGCCGCAGCGGCTCGGGGCCCCGGTGGCCGGTCCAGGCGGGGAGTTCGGAGGCGCAGACCCCGGAGAGCACGGTGCGCACCGCGACCCGCCCCGGGCCGGGCGCGGTGTCCGGGACCTCGACGGTCTCGCTCAGACGCGGGGCGACGAGCTGGGAGAAACGCATGGTCAGCGGCCTTCCTCGGGGCGGAGCGCCAGGGCGAGCGCGCCCCGGACCGGCGGGACGTCGAGCAGTACGGGCACCGTGCCCGGCAGGATCCCGGCCAGCTCCCGGGCGAACGCGTCGAACAGCCGCGGCTGCGCGGTGACGACCCCGCCCGCCGCCACGACGGCGTCGGTGCGCGCGCCCCGGGCGGCGAGCCGGCCCACCAGCGCGGCCAGCGCCCGGCCGCCCTCCTCGATCACCCGGGCGGCGGCGGCCGACCCGGCCGCGGCGGCGGAGAAGACCACCGGGGCGTGCCGCCCCCAGGTCTCGACCCCGTCGTCCCAGCTCATCACGGCGGCCAGCTCCGGCAGTCCGGGCACCCCGAACGCCCCGAGCAGCGCCGCGTCCAGGGCGTCGGGCGCACCGCCCTCGTCGGCCCGCCCGAGGACCGCCCGTGCCGCCTCCCGGACCAGCGCCGATCCCGAGCCCTCGTCGCCCAGCACCCAGCCCCAGCCGCCCGCCGAGAGCGGGGCGCCGGTGTCGCGGTGGCGGCCCACGGCGATCGAGCCGGTGCCGGCCACCACGCCGACGCCGTGGCCGAACCCGGCGGCGGGCACCAGGAGTTCGGCGTCGTTGACCACGGTGACCGGAATGCCGAGCCGGGCACGCAGCTCCCCGGCCAGGACCGCGCACTGCTCGGGCGTCTCGCAGGCGTGCGCGCCCACCGCGAGCCGGTCCGGGACGGTCCCCAGACGCTCCGTCAGCCAGTCGGCCGCGTCCGGGAGCGAGCGGGTCTGCCAGCCGGTGGACGGCCAGGTGCGGTCCTCGGTCACGGTGCCGTCCTGCGCGCTGGCCAGCAGGGCACGGGTCTTCGTGCCGCCGATGTCGATCCCGGCGACCAGGCCGGGGACGGGGGGTGTCATGCGACGGGCTCCGCGGTCTTGGTGTCGGCGTTGTGGAAGACGAAGTCCTCGATCTCCACGCCCCGGGCGTGGGCGAGGGAGGCGGCGAGCCGCTGGAGCGTCACCGTCTCCAGGACCGTCCGCACCGGCAGCGGCACCCCGTCCGGGACGCGGGCCACGCGCAGCGGGCCGTCGTCGGCCACCGGCGCGGCGGTGACCAGCAGCGTCGGATGGCCCGCCCCGGCCAGGGTGCGGGCGAGCGGCACCTCGCGGCCGTCCCCGATCACCACGTGCAGGGTGCGTCCCGCGGACTCCATCGCCCCGTGCAGATAGTTGCGGGTGGCCAGTGCGGTGGCCGGCACGCGGCAGACCTCGCGCAGCAGCAGCGCGCCCGCCTCGGAGGCCGCGAGCCCGGCGCCCGAGGCGACGACGTCGGCCGCGACCGCGTCCGGGGCCAGGGCGGCGAAGGCGTCCACGACCGGGCCCGTCGTCCGCTCGTGCTCCGCCACCCGTTCGGCGATGCCCGCCCACTGGGCGGTGATCGCGGACAGCGGATGCCCGGCGAGGGCGCGGGCGGTCATGGTCAGGCCGACGAGGGTGCCGGTGTAGCCGAGGGTCGAGGCGTAGCTGTCGGGTTCGCTGCCGAGGTCGATGCTGCGGGCGGCCGCCTCGGTGAGCGGGGAGGGTGCCATGTTGACCAGGGCCACCCGGCGTTCGGGCGCCACGAGCGACAGCGCCTCCAGCGTCTCGGTGCTGCGGCCGGACTGGGAGACCCCGACGACCAGACCGGCGCGGGCCGCGAAGGCCGTGCGGGGACCGAGGTCCCCGGCCAGCTCGCGGCGGGCGGCGATCCCGTCCTCGGCCAGCACGCGCACCGGCAGGGCGAGGGCCGCGTGGCTGGCGCCGATCCCGACGAAGACGGTCTCGCGCGCCTCGGGCACCGGTGCGCCGAGGGCCAGTTGCTCGGCCACCCGGCGGGCGACGCGCTCCAGGGCGGCGGGCTGGGCGGCCCGTCCGGCGAGATACGGAATGGTTCCTTCGGGCGCTGCGGCCACGGGGGGTCCTTTCGCGGGCGCACCACGCCGCGCCGTGCCGCGGGCGCGGTCCGGCGTGGTGCGTCGGGTCGGTGGGGGGAGGGTCAGGCGGAGCCGCCGCGGACGAACGAGGTCCGCAGCCGGTACCGGTCTCCCCGGTAGGTGATCGTGGTGACGAGGACGACGCGGCCCCTGGTGTCCGTCATGGACTGCTGCATGACGAGCACCGGGTCCCCGGCCGAGAGGTCCAGATGGGGTGCCAGTTCCGGCGGGCAGCCGCGCGACTCGATCATCGACTCGGCGTTGACCGGCTCCGAACCGGCGGAGGTCAGCTCCTCCAGGAGCGAGGAGGTGGTGAAGTCGGTGTCCACGAGTCCGGGCGCGTGGTGGAGCACCACCCGGGAGGAGTCGACGCCGATCGGCAGCCCGTCCAGCAGCCGCACCCGGTCCAGCCGGAACAGCTCCGTACCGGCCGCGACCTCGAACTCCTCGGCCTCGTCGAGCGTGGCCGCGACGACCTCGGCGCGCAGCACCTGCGAGGTGGGCACCAGCCCCTTGCGGCGGGCCGTCTCGGTGAACGACTCCAGGGAGTTGGGCCATACGCGATCGGCGCGCCCCTCCACGTACCAGCCCCGGCCGTGCGAGGAGCGCAGGGTGCCCTGCTCGACCAGGTGGTGGAGGGCGCGCCGCAGGGTGACGCGGCTGATCCCGAGCTGGGCGCAGAGTTCGCGCTCGGCGGGCAGCCGGCGGCCGGCGGGCAGCGAGCCGTCCTTGACGCGCTGCTCGATCACCTCGGCGGCCTGCACCCAGAGGGGCTCGTGGTGGTCGGCGGCGAGGGGCGCGTTGTCCTCGGGCGTCGTGTTCACCGTATGCCTGTCCTTCCCAGCGGCCGCCGCGGTGCGGGCGAACTGCGGTCCATTCTCACACCCCCGCGAGCCGCTCGAAGGCGGCGTCGAGGCCCGGGTCGGTCCGTTGCCGGGCGGGGTCGGCGTCGAACCAGCGGATGATCTCGGCCGCACCCTCCCGGAAGGGGGTGCGAGGGCTGAACGAGGGGAGGAGCGTGGCGAGTTTGCCGTTGTCGTAGAGCAGGGAATGACGGAAGTCCTCCGTGAGTACGGGCCCCATCCAGTCGATCTCCCGCCCGATGTCCTCACTCGAACGGTGGACGAGCAGGGGCTCGGTCCCGGCCGCGCGGGCCAGGGTGCGGTGGATGGTGTCCCAGGTGAGCACCTCGTCCGAGGTGATGTGCAGGGAGGAGCCGGTGAGCCGGTCGTCCCCGAGTACGCCGGTGAGGGCGCGGGCGAAGTCCCGGGCGTGCATCAGGTTCCACAGCGAGGTGCCGTCGCCGTGCACGACGGCGGGCCGGCCGCGCCGCCAGCGGTCGACGACGGTCCAGCCCGCCAGCAGCGGCAGGACCTGCTCGTCGTAGACATGGGCGGGCCGCACGATCGCGGCGGGGAACCCCTCGCGCCGGTAGGCGCGTTCCAGCACCTCCTCGCACTCCAGCTTGAGCCGGGGGTAGTCGAAGGCGCCGGCCCGGCGGGCCGCCGACTCGTCGACCGGCAGCAGCGGGGCGGGGCGGGCGTACACGGACGCGGTCGAGACGAACACGTACTGCCCGGTGCGTCCGGCGAAGCGGGCGACGTCGGCCGTGACGTCGTCGGGGTGGTAGCCGATGAAGTTGACGACGACGTCGAAGGTCTCGTCGCCCAGCGCGGCCCGCACCGAGGCGTCGTCGCGGACATCGGCGGTCAGGGCCCGCACCGCGTCCGGCACCGGACGCCGGGTGTCGCGGCCCCGGGTGAGGACCGTCAACTTTGCGTCCGTGTCCGCGAGTTCACGGGCGCAGGCGGAGCTGAGCACGCCGGTGCCGCCGAGGAAGAGTATGCGCTGTCCGGTCATCGTCGCCCCCGGGAGATGCCCTGCCCGACCAGCTGGTCGTAGCAGCGGCCGAGCAGGTCGTACATGTCGTGGTCCGAGCGGTCCATCTCCACGATGTGCCAGCGGACGCCCGGGTTGGCGCGCGCCGCCGCCGCCACGTCCACGACGCCCTCGCCGAAGGGCACCATCGCGTCGTCCATGCCGCGCGCCGGACCGTCCTTGAGGTGGACGGACTCCAGGCGAGGGCCCAGCGAGGCGGCCACGGCGGCGGGGTCGGCGCCGCCGGTGTGCGCCCAGTAGGTGTCCAGCTCCACCAGGACCGCCGGGTCCAGGGCGTCGAGCAGCACCTCGTAGGCGGTGCGTCCGCCGTAGTGGTGGCGGAACTCCGCGAAGTGGTTGTGGTACGCGACGCGCATGCCGCGCCGGGCGGCGTTGGCCGCCGCCTCGTTGATCCGCTCGGCGCCGCGCGCGAGCGCGCCGGCCGAGGCGAACTCCTCCGGCTCCAGGCTCCACACCAGGGTGTCGGCGCCCAGTTCCTCGTAGGTGTCCAGGATCTTCTCGGCGTCCTCGCCCGCCGGGAAGGGGGCGTGGGCGCTGCACAGCACGAGCCCGAGGTCGTGGAGCCGGCGGCGGACGACGGCGGGGCGGTGCCCGTACAGGCTGATGGTCTCCACGGCCGGGTAGCCGAGCGCGGCGACCTTCTCCAGGACGCCGAGGAGGTCGCGGGAGGCGTCCTCGTGCAGCGACCAGAGCTGCGCGGCGACGGGCGGGGGTGGTGGGGTCATGCGGTGGTGTCTCCGATCGTGCGTCCGTTGCCCAGTGGCCAGCGGGTGGACCACGAAGCGATGCCTTCCTCGCCGACGCCCGCCGCCCAGAGCGCCGCCTGGCGCACGAGCTGGCGGAAGCCGGGGTTGCCCCAGGCACGGGGGTCGTGGCCGAGCGCGGTGTAGCAGACGCGTCCGGCGCCGTGCTCGCGCACGTAGACCAGGGGTTCGGTCCCGGTGGGGGTCTCGCGCTCGGCGAGGACCGTCACGTCGTCGGCGTACTCCAGGACGTAGTACTCGTCGTCGACGGCGAAGTCCGGCAGATGCCGGGTGACCGGGTGGTCCGCGCGGATCCGCACCTCGATGCGGCCCTCGGAACCCTGGTCGCCGTGCGAGAGGTAGCGGGAGCCGACGAGTCCGTACGCCGCCCGGTCGGCCTCCAGCCCGCCCTCCTCGAAGCCGAAGAGGTTGCTGGAGTGCAGGACGACCAGCCCCTTGCCGCCCGCCACCAGCGACGACAGCGCCTCCTGCTGGCGCGGGTCGAAGCGGGTGGAGGAGCGGTAGAGGACGTACACATCGGCTTCCGAGGTGGCCGGGAGCGGATCGACGAAGCGGTCGAGGCCCATCGCACGGGCGGTGGGCAGGCCCGCTTCCGTCACGATCTCCTGGAGCGCCAGGGCGGCGCCGATCAGGTCGTGGTGGAGGTCCGTCCCCTCCACCACGACCAGGGCCGAGGCGGGGCCTCGCAGTCTCATCGCCGTTCGCTGCCTTTCGTCGCGGGGGTGTCGTCCCGGCTCAGCCGGACTTCTTGAGGGACTCGGCGTACTCGCGGGCCATCCGGTCGCCGCCGTTGCCCTTCCAGGTGCGGACCGCGTCCTTCAGCGAGGAGGCGGGGGAGCGGCCGAGGAAGACGGCGGTGACGGCGTCGCGCATCTGCTGCTCCAGCGCGGCGCCCTTGGTGTTGTAGGTCTGCGAGTACAGGTGCGCGGCCGGGTTCTTGACCAGCAGCGGCACGGCCTTCTGCTGCCAGTCGTGGTACTGCTTGTCGACGCCCGGCGCCCCCTGCGGATTGCAGAGCACCTGCGGGCCGCCGACGATGTACGCCAGTCCGAGGTCCTGTTCGCGCTGGCCGCGCGTGGTGAGGACGGGCACGCCGTCCTTCATCGTGTAGTCGGAGCCCTCGGCCCCGTAGCTCATGACGAAGGACTCGCGGGAGCCGAACGGGGCGGCGATGTAGTCGAGCACCCGCAGGAAGCGGTCGACGCGCGCCTTGTCGCTCGTCTTCTTGAGCATCGTCATGGCGTAGGCGCCGCCGCCCTGCCAGTAGACGGCCTTGCCGCCGTCCTGGGCGAACGGGGGGATCATCCCGAACTCCAGGGTGTGGTCCTCGGCGACGATGCCCATGGCGCGGTTGCCGTCCGCGACGACGCCGAGCTTGCCGGAGCGGAACAGCGCGTCGCGCTGCACCTTGCTCATGGTCGCGGTGTCGGGGTGGAACCAGCCGCTGCGGCGCAGGTCGGCGAGCGCGGCGATCGCGGGGACGAACTGCTCGTGCTCGTACGCCGAGACGAAGGTGCCGTCGCTCCCGGTCTCCCACTTGTTGGGGACGCCGAACATCATCAGCATCGAGTCCGGCATCGCGGTGTCGTTGACCCCGCCGCAGAAGGCGTAGACGCCGTGGCGGGCGCTGGTGACGGCGCGGGCCATCTCCTTCAGCTCGGTCAGGGTGGCCGGGACGGCGTTGGCGCCGGCCTTCGCGAGGAGGTCGGTCTTGGTGTAGAGCTGCGTGGTGAAGACCGGGTCGGACTTGGGGACGCCGTAGATGCGGCCGTTGAGGTACCCGTTGAGCCAGTTCGCCTCCTGGATGCCGGCGAGATTGGGGTACTTCTTCACGGCGTCGCCGGAGAGGTAGTCGCTCAGATCGGTGAACTGGGCCTCGGCGAGCTGCGGGAGGCGGGCCACGTTCATGAAGACCGGGACGGAGACCACTTCGGGCAGGTCGTTGCCCGCGACCATCGCGGGGAACTTCGTCGCGAAGTCGGCGGAGGGCACCAGGACCGGCTTGACCTTGACGTTCAGCTCCTTGTTGAGGAGCTGCCAGTAGGCGTTCTTCTCCAGCGGCGGCGCGGGCTGGCCGTAGGTCATCACCAGCACCTCGAAGTCGCCGCCGTCGCCGACGGGGCCCTTCACGGTGCGCGGGCCGTCGACCGGGAAGCCGGCGTAGACGTCCATGACGCCCTGCGCGTTCCCGGCGTACTGCGGCTTCGGCTTGAGGGGTTCGACGTACGTCGGTACGGGGACGGCCTTGCCCGCGGCGGCGGTGGAGCCCTTGGCGGCCCCGTCCTCGCAGGCGGTGAGGGAGGCGAGCGCGCCACCGCTCGCGGCGGTGATCGCGGCGGCCTTGAACAGGGTGCGGCGGCTGAACTGGGTGTTCGACATGACGCGGTGTTCTCCTAGAGAGGACCCGGTGGGCTGACTAGCCCTTGATGGCCCCGGTGAGCATCCCCTTGGACATGTGCTTGCTGAGGAAGGGGTACGCGCACAGGATGGGAAGCGTGGCGATGACGACGAGCGCCATCTGCACGGACTGGGCCGGCGGCGCCGACCGGACGGGTGTCGCGGCGTTCGAGGTGACGTGGTTCTGCAGGACGAAGGAGCGCATCACCAGCTGGAGCGGCCATTTGTCCTGGTCGGTGAGGTACAGCAGCGGGCCGAAGTAGTTGTTCCAGTAGCCGACGGCGATGAAGAGCCCGACGACCGCGATGACCGCCTTGGACAGCGGCAGGACGACCGAGCGGAAGATCCGCCATTCGCCGGCCCCGTCGATCCGGGCGGCGTCGAACAGTTCCTGCGGGATCGCCTGGATGAAGCCGCGGACGATCACGATGTTGAAGGCGCTCACCGCCCCGGGGATGATCAGCGACCAGTAGGTGTTGAGCATCCCGAGCTGCTTGACCATCAGATAGACCGGGATCATCCCCGGTGCGAACAGCAGGGTGAGCAGGGTGAAGGAGAGCAGCCCGCGCTGGAAGAGCGAGCCGTGGCGGCTGAGGCCGTAGGCCGCGAGCACCGTGCAGAAGAGGCTGAAGGCGGTGCCGACGAGGGTCACCAGCACACTGACGACGAGCGAGCGGGCGACGCCCGTGCCGTCGAAGATCTGCCGGTAGGCCTCGAAGGAGACGCTGGTGGGCCAGAGGACGTAGCCGCCGTTGGCGTCGATCTGCTCCTTGGTCGCCAGGCTGGTCGAGACGACGGTCAGGAACGGGAAGATCACCACGGCGCAGATGAGGAAGAGCGCGAGCCCCTTGAGCGCGAGGGCGACGGGCCGGGGTTTGCCCTGCCAGGGCGGGCGTGCTGGGGAGATGCTCATCGGCGGTAGATACCTTCCTCGCCGAAGCGGTGCGCGAGTTTGTTCGCGGCGAGGACGAGCACGAGGCTGACCACGCCCTTGAGCAGGCCGGCCGCGGTGGCCACGCCCCAGTTCCCGTCCACGACGCCGTTGAAGTAGACGTAGGTGTCGAGGACTTCGGCGGCCCCCGGGCCCACCGCGTCGCGCTGGAGGAGGATCTGCTCGAAGCCGACGGTGAGGGCGTCGCCCAGGCGCAGGATCAGCAGCAGGATGATGATGGGCCGCATCCCGGGCAGCGTGATGTGCCAGAACCGGCGCCAGGCACCCGCGCCGTCCATGACCGCCGACTCGTAGAGCTGGGAGTCGATGGCGGCGATCGCGGCGAGGAAGACGATCGTGCCCCAGCCCGCGTCCTTCCAGATGGCCTGCGAGGTGAGCAGCAGCTGGAAGGTGCCGGGGTCCGACATGATGTCGATCCCGCTCATGCCGTGGGTGGCGAGCACCCGGTTGACGGTGCCGCCGCCGCCCAGCATCTGCTGGAAGAGGGCCACGATGATGACCCAGGACAGGAAGTGCGGCAGGTAGATCACCGACTGCACGAACTTCTTCACCATCGGCATCGCGATGGAGTTGAAGAGGACGGCGAGCAGGATCGGTACGGGGAAGTAGAGCAGCAGCTGGAGGAACGTGATCTGGAACGTGTTGCCCAGCGCGCTCCAGAAGAGGTTGTCCTGGAACAGGCCGGTGAAGTTGGACCAGCCCACCCAGGTCGAGCCGGAGAAGCCGAGGAACGGCACGTAGTCCATGAACGCGACCACGCTGCCGAGCAGCGGTATGTAGGTGAAGAGCAGCAGGACCACGACGGCCGGGACCGTCATGAGCAGGAGCGGGGAGTCCTGCCGCAGCCGGGTGAGGAAGGACGCGCGTCCGTCCGTGGGCCGCGGGGATGTCCGCGGTGCGTCCGGGGAGTCCGGCGGACGTCCGCGCAGTGACCTCAGCACCCGGGGCGGGGCTTCGTTGACCGCCATGCGCACCTCTCGTCGCGTAAAACCGAGCAGAAACCAGAAGAGTGCGGGGAACGTACCACTTGAACCAAAGCAATACAACAAGTAGCGTCCCGGTGACGTGAGGACGCTCTACCCACCCGCCATGGACCACAGTTGGGACCCGTCATGGATGACCGCACCGCCCTGCTCCCGGCCCCGGTGAAAGCCGAGTTCACCTCGGAGTACTGCGCATTGGGGGCGGAATCGCCGTTCACCGTGGACGGTCCGCCGACGGCCGCCGCGATGGTGCGTGCCTTTCTCGCGTCCTTGCTCCCGGGAGCAGACCACGAGATACCAGGTAGTACCACTGGATACGCCGAGGTCTGTGTGACCGTCGACGAGGACGCCCCCGACCCCGGCGCCCACACCCTGCGGATCACCCCGGAACGCGTGGAGATCCGGGCCGCCGGCACCGAGGGCGTGGCCCAGGCGCTCACCACCCTGCGCCAGCTCCTCCCGGACGCGGTCTGGCGCCGCGCCGCGACCCCGCCCCCGGGCGGCTGGCGGCTGCCCTGCGGAACGGCCGAGGACCGGCCCGCCCACCCCTGGCGCGGCGCGATGCTCGACGTCGCCCGCCACTACTTCCCCCCGCGCACCGTGCTGCGCTACGTCGACCTGCTCGCCGCCCACCGCTTCAACCGGCTGCATCTGCACCTGAGCGACGATCAGGGCTGGCGGGTCGAGAGCCGGCTGCACCCCGCCCTGCACCGCACCGGATCCTGGCGCCCCTCCACCCGCCTCGGCCCCGACGGACCCGACGACGGCACCCCGCACGGCGGCCACTACACCCTGGACGACCTCGCCGAGATCGCCGCGTACGCCCGGCTGCGCGGCATCACCCTGGTCCCCGAGATCGACGTCCCCGGGCACAGCTCCGCCCTGCGCGCCGCCCTGCCCGCACTGGGCCGGCCCGGCGAGGACCAGGCCGTCCTGGACACGGTCTGGGCGGGCGGCACCTCCGTGGCACCGCTGCCGCGCACCGAGGCCGTCCTGCGCGACGTGCTCGGCGAGATCATCGACGCCACCGGCGCCCCCTACGTCCACCTCGGCGGCGACGAGTGCGCCATGGACTGGTGGGCCGAGGACCCCGAGGTCGCCGGGGCCATGGCGGAGGCCGGCTGCGCCACCCCGCAGGAGATGCACGGACACTTCCTGCGCTCGCTCGGCCGCTTCCTGGCCGGACGCGGAGTGCGCATGGTCGTCTGGGACGAGGGCCATGTCACCGGCGGGGTGCTGCCCGACAGCATCGTCATGGCCTGGCGCGGCGACGAGGCCGCGGGCCGGGCCGCCGCCACGCACCAGATCGTCCGCTCCCCGCTCTTCCCGACCTACTTCAACTTCGACCAGTCCGACCTGCCCGCCGAGCGGCGCTCGGAGGGCGGCCCGATCACCCTCGACGACGTCGCCGCCTTCGAGCCCGCCCCGTCCGGCTGGAGCCCGGAGCAGCGGGAGCGGGTGCTCGGCGGCCAGTTCCAGATCTGGACGGAATGGGTCCACGACGAACGGCACCTGGACTACCTCGCCTTCCCGCGCGCCTGCGCCCTGGCCGAGGTGCTGTGGACCGGGGGCGTCGCGGACCCGGACGCCTTCCGGGCCCGGCTGGAGCGGCATCTGCGCAGGCTCGACGCGATGGGCGTCGAGTACCGTCCCCTGGACGGCCCCCACCCCTGGCAGGAGGGCGGTACGGGGGTCTGGCGGCGCTCCTCGCCCGGACGCATCGCGGAGACCCGCGCGTGGCTCGACTCGATCTCCCATCAGGCCTGAGGAACCCGACCATGACGACGATCCTGACCAGCCACATCGGCTACAACACGGCCGGCACCAAGAAGGCCGTGGTCCTCCTCGGCCCCGGCTCCCCGCAGACCCCGGCCGCCCCCGCCCACCTCGTCGGCGAGGGCACCCGCACCCCGCTCCCCGTCGGCCCCGAGGAACGGGTCGACCGCTGGTCGCTCGGCACCTTCCGCCGGATCGACTTCTCGGACGCGCGCACCGAGGGCACCTTCCGGGTGGAGTACGGGGACGAGGTCTCCGAGCCCTTCACCATCGGCGCCCGCGTCGCCCAGCGGGCCACGCTCTCCGACGTCCTGTACTACTTCCGCTCGGTGCGCTCCAGCGGCGCCATCGACCGCAAGGACCGCCACGCCCGCTTCTACGGAGACGACTCCGGCCGCACCGTCGACGCGCGCGGCGGCTGGCTCGACGCCTCCGGGGACTTCAGCAAGTTCCTCAGCCACCTCAACTACACGCGCATGATGAACCCCCAGCAACTCCCCTTCTGCGCCTGGGCGTTCATGGAAGCAGCCGAGACGCTGGCCGAACGGGACCCGCACCTGCACACCGTGCTGGGCACCCGGCTGCGCGACGAGGCGCTGTTCGGCGCCGACTTCCTGGTCCGCTTCCAGGCCCCGGAGGGCTACTTCTACACCGCGATCTTCGACGCCCTCACCAAGGACCTCGACGAACGCGTCATCAACGCCCCGCTCCAGGACTCCGTGCGCACCACCCGCTGGCAGGCCGCCTACCGCCAGGGCGGCGGCCTCGCCATCGCCGCGCTGGCCCGCGCGGCCACCCTCGACGACCACGGCGACTTCACCTCACGGGACTACCTCGCCGCCGCCCGCCGGGGCTTCGACCACCTGGAGGCGCACAACCGGGAGTACCTGTACGACGGCGAGGAGTCCGTCATCGACGACTACTGCGCCCTGCTCGCCGCCACCGAACTGCTCGCCGCCGCCCCCGGCGACCCGGTCGTCGAGGCCGCCGCCGACCGCCGCGCCGCCCTGCTCACCGGCCGCTACACCGACACCGGGAAGGGCTTCGGCTGCCTCACCGGCGACATCGAGGGCCGCCCCTTCTTCCACGCGGCCGAATCCGGGCTGCCCGCCGTCGCCCTGCTGCGCTACGCCCGGGTCCGCCCCGGCTCGGCACTGGCCGCCAACGCCCGCACCACCGCGCTCGCCCTGCTCCGCGACGCGGCGACCCTGGCCGACGAGGTCGCCAACCCCTTCGGCTGCGTACGGCAGTACGCCCAGCCGGCCGGAGCCGCGCCCCGCACCGGCTTCTTCTTCCCGCACGACAACGAGACCGGCTACTGGTGGCAGGGCGAGAACGCCAACATCTGCTCCGTCGCGTACGCCGCCGAACGCGCCGCCGCCCTCCCCGACTGCGCACCGGAGCTGCGCGAACGGCTGCTGCGCCTGGCCGAGGACCAGCTGCACTGGGTGGCCGGGCTCAATCCCTTCGACTCCTCGATGATCAAGGGCGTCGGCCGCAACAACGTGGAGTACCACCCGGACTATCCCAACGTCCCCGGGGGCATCCTCAACGGGATCACCGCCGGATTCGAGGACGAACAGGACATCGCCTTCATGCCCGAACACCACCGGGAGACCGGCAACAGCTGGCGCTGGGCCGAGCAGTGGATCCCGCACTCCGCCTGGTTCCTGCTCGCCATGTCGGCGGCCCGATGACCCCCGACGTACGCCCCTACGCGCCCTTCGACCTGCCCGGCATCTACCGCGTCTGCCTGCGCACCGGCGACTCCGGCCGGGACGCCACGCCGCTCTACCGGGACCCGGACCTGCTCCCGCACATCTACGCCGGCCCCTATCCGGCGGCCGACCCGGGCCTCACCTTCGTCGCCGCCGACGAGCACGGCGTCGCCGGCTACATCGTCGCCACCGCCGACACCCCCGCGTTCGACGCCTGGCTGGAGCGGCACTGGTGGCCGCCGCTGCGCCACCGCTACCCCGTCGCCCTGGCCGCCGACCCCGGCGACGGCACCCAGGACTGGCAACGCGTCGCCCATCTCCACCGCCCCGACCCCCCGGAGCCGGACGCCCTCCTCGCCCGTTACCCCGCCCACCTCCACATCGACATCCTTCCGCGCGCCCAGGGCACCGGGCTGGGCCGCCGTCTGATGACCACCCTGCTCACCGCCCTGCGCGCCCGGGGCGTCCCCGGCGTCCACCTGGGCGTGGGCAGCGGCAACCCCGGGGCCCACGCCTTCTACCTCAGGACCGGTTTCACGGAACTGCGGCGCCAGGACTGGGGGTCGGTCATGGTCCGCGACCTCACGGAACCGGAGGACGTCCCGGGGTGAGCGCGCCCCTGCGCAGAGGCTCAGGTCCCCCGGCTCCTCCGAGGAGGCGGGGGCAGGTCAGGGAGCGGTCAGCGGGATCTCGTCGCCCGTGGACGTCGTGGCGACGAGCACGAGTCCGGCTTCCAGGGCGCCCAGGTAGCGGCGGAGCCGGCGCCGGCTGATCTCGTGGACCGGCAGGCGTTCCAGCCGGGACACGTTCGGCTGGGCCGTGCCCATGCGGGCCGCCACCTCGGACTGTGTCAGTCCCGCCCGCTCCCGGAGTTCCGCCGGTCTCACGCGTCGCCGCTCTTCCCGTATCGGCGGAAAGCGCTGGTGTCGATGGTCCAGGCCCCGAAGCCGACGAGGTCCCCGAAGATGTACGACTGGCTGTTCCGGTAGATGCCGTGGCAGAGCTCGTCGTGCACGGTGATCGTGCCGTTCCGCGGGTCCACGATCATGTACCGGTCGATCCCCATGGCCGGATAGTCGGCCAGCTTCTCGACGTAGTCGTTGCCCGGGTTCGACTTCGAGACCACCTCGACGCAGGCCAGCACCTCGTCCGGTGCGAGCGAATCGCGGTCGGATTCCAGCGCGCTCTCCTCGCACACCAGCACATCCGGGCGGCGCATGCGCCCGACGCGCGGATCCTCGACCTCCGGTCCGGTTTCGGCGATCCAGCCCGGGTGCGTCCCGTCGATCTGCCGGTTGATCTGGTCCCGGATCCGGCCCGCGATCCGCTCGTGCCGGTTGACCGGGCTCATCATGGCCATGACGGGGCCACCCGCGCCGATCTCCACGCTCCAGGCGCCCTCCAGGTGCTCGGCGTACTCGGAGAGGTCGTCAGCGACTTTGCGCATCCACGCGTAGTCCCGGCTCATGACTCCGAGTATATCGAGAATCATATGAGGCGCCCGGAGCTCGCCCCGCCTCACGGCCCCGCCCGCAGCACCTCCGCGACGACCGGGCCCGCGGCCGTGCCGCCGTGGCCGCCGGACTGGACGAGGGCGGCGGCGGCGAGGTCGTTGGAGAAGCCGGTGAACCAGCTGTCGGAGGTGGCGTTGCCGTCGACCTCGGCGGAGCCGGTCTTGCCGCCCTTGTAGCCGTCGACGCCGGCCATGGCCTGGGTGGCCGTGCCCTCGCCGCTGGTGGCGGTGTAGTTCATCATCTCCTTGAGCTGGGCCGAGACGCCGCCGGGCAGCGGGGTCGCGGTGGCGAAGGTCCGGTTGTCCAGGGAGCGCGGGACGATGTACGGCTGGAGGAACCGGCCGTGGACGGCGGTGGCGGTGACGGACGCCATGTTCAGCGGGTTCATCTGGATCTTGCCCTGGCCGATGAACGAGGCGGCGGTCTCCGCGCCTTGGGAGGCCGGGACCGATCCGTCCCACGTGGTGATGCCGGCCTTCCACTCCTGGCCGATGCCGAAGTAGCGCGAGGCCTCGTCGCCGAGTGCGGTGTCCCGGGTGCCCTCGCCGAGCGGCAGCACGGGCTTGATGAAGGCCGTGTTGCAGGACCGGGCGAAGGCCCGCTTCAGCGTGGGGTTGTCGGTCATCGAGAAGTCGTCCAGGTTGTGGAAGACCCGGCCCTCCCAGGGCACCGTGGCCGGGCACTTGACGGGCCCGTTCGCGCTGCCCAGACCGTGCTGGATGATCATCGCGGCGGTGACGATCTTCATCGTGGAGCCGGGGGCCACCTTGGCCCACCGCGCCGCGTCGTAGCCGTCCGCCCGGTTGTTGGCGATGGCCCGGATCGCCCCGCTCGACGGTTCGACGGCCGCCACCGACGATTCGGGGTACTTCTTCACCGCGCGCTCGGCAGCCGCCTGGACCCCCGCGTCCAGCGTGGTCGGCACCCGGCCCGGCTTGCCCTTCACCAGGGTCAGCAGCGTCTTGTCCGCCCCGTCGGCGGTCGCGCTGTTGATCCACGTCTCGATGCCCGTGGTCCCGCCGGCCTTCGTGCCGTACTTCTTGCGCAGCTCGTCCAGGATGACGCCCAGCGAGGGGTACTTCTCCTTGGTGAGCACCTTGCCGTTGCGGTCGACCGCCTCGATCGACGCGGTCTTCGACTCGCCCGTCTCCAGCGACTCGCCCTTGTGGAGATCCGGGTGGATCACCGAGGGCTCCCAGTCGACCAGCGGCTTCCCGGTGGTCAGCCCGCGGACCACGGTCAGCTCGGAGGCGTACGACCAGGCCTTCTTCGTGCCCTTGTAGGAGACCGTCGCCTTCACCGTGTACGGGACCTTCGAACCGGTCGCCGCGCCCGCGGTGATCACCGCCTCGGTGACATGGGCGGACTCGCTGTACCCGGTCAGCGCCGGGCCCGCCTCGCCCTCGTTGTTCGTGAGCTGGGCCGCCGTCGTCGCGTCCCCGCTCGCCCACGCGGCCAGGAACTTCTTCGACGTATCGGCTATCTCGTCCTTCGTGACCGGCCCCGTCCGCACCTCGGCCGTCGTGGTCCTGGCGTCCGAACCGCCCCCGACCCCGCTGTCCCCCAGCCCGTCCAGGATGTTGTACGCCCCGTAGCCCACCCCGCCGACCACGACCGCGAACACCCCGCCGACGACGGCCACCTTCGCCCCGCTGCGCATTTCTGCGTCCCCCTCCCCAGGAGGCCCCCTTGAACATGTTCAAGGGGGCATTCCCGGGAACCCTACGGGACGGTGGGGAAGGGGGAGATAGTTGTTATCGGAATGCGATCCGGGATGGCGTGGACGGAGACATCAGATCCAGGTGTCCAGCCACATCCGGTCCCGCCAGGAATCCTCCGGAATCGGTGTTCCCGTGTACAGCGGCCAGAAGTAGATGAAATTCCAGATGATCAGCAGGGCCAGCACGCCCGCCGCCACGGCGCCCACCGTCCGGCGGCG
This sequence comes from Streptomyces sp. NPDC024555, assembly GCF_055559335.1. Classification (NCBI taxonomy): domain Bacteria; kingdom Bacillati; phylum Actinomycetota; class Actinomycetes; order Kitasatosporales; family Streptomycetaceae; genus Streptomyces; species Streptomyces sp. NPDC024555. The sequence continues at coordinate 196,853 of NZ_JBVHKV010000008.1, read as the reverse complement.
TTCGCCGGTGGGGTCGCTTTTCGTCAGACCCAGTTCATGGGCGGTTCCGGTATTCGCCGCGGGCCCCAGCATCGCGCCGATCATCATGGAGACGGCGAGACAGAGGAAGGGCACGAAGACGACCGCGTAGAAGAGGAAGATGGTCCGCTCCTGGTAGAGGAACCAGGGGAGCCAGCCCGCCGCCACACCGCAGGCGATGGCACCGGCGCGCCAGTCGCGGCGGAAGAACCAGCGCCACAGGACGTAGACCAGGGCGAAGCACGCGGCCCACCACAGCAGCGGAGTGCCGAGGGCCAGGACCTCGCGGGCGCATTTGCCGGTGGCGGACTGGGCGCAGCCGTTCTGCTCCTCGTAGAAGTAGGAGACGGGGCGGCCCAGGACGATCCAGCTCCAGGGGTTGGACTGGTAGGTGTGGCCGGAGGTCAGGTTCACATGGAACTCGTAGACCTGGTTCTCGTAGTGCCACAGGCTGCGCAGCCAGTCCGGCAGCCAGGTCCAGGAGCCGCCCTTGCCGTCGGTCGCCGCCCAGTCCCGGTAGTAGCCGTGGTGCTTCGGGTCGTTGCGGACGATCCAGCCGGTCCAGGAGGCGAGGTACGTGGCCAGCGCGACCGGCACGACGGAGACGAAGGCCGGCAGCAGATCCCGTTTCAGCACCGAGAGGTACGGCCGCATCGCCCCCGCCGTCCGCCGCGCGCCCACGTCCCACAGGACGGTCATCAGGCCGAACGCGACCATGACGTACAGCCCGTTCCACTTCGTCGCGGCGGCCAGGCCCAGACAGACCCCGGCCGCGATCCGCCACGGCCGCCATCCCAGGCGCAGGTTCTCCGCGACTCCGGCGTCCGGCCGCAGCACCCCGTCCTCGTCCTCCGGCAGTGCCGCCGCGAGCCGGTGCCGGGACCGGTCGCGGTCGACGAGCAGACAGCCGAAGGCGGCCAGCACGAAGAACATCAGCACCAGGTCGAGCAGGGCCGTGCGGCTCATCACGAAGTGCAGACCGTCCACGGCGAGCAGCGCGCCCGCCAGACAGCCCAGGAACGTCGAACGGAAGAGCCGGCGGCCGATACGGCAGAGCATCAGCACCGACAGCGTGCCGAGCACGGCCACCATGAACCGCCAGCCGAACGGCGTGAACCCGAACAGCTGCTCACCGATCCCGATGATCCACTTGCCCATCGGCGGATGGACCACATAGCCGGGATCCGTCGGGACGGGCACCTGGGACGGATCGTTGAGGATCAGCTTGTCGACGTCCTTGGGCCACGACCCCTCGTACCCCTGGTTGATCAGCGCCCAGGAGTCCTTGGCGTAGTACGTCTCGTCGAATATCACCGCGTGCGGGCTGCCCAGCTTCCAGAAGCGCAGCACCCCCGCCACCGCCGCGACCAGCACCGGGCCGCCCCACGCCGACCAGCGCACCAGCCGGTCCGCGAGCAGCGGCGGCACCCCGAGCACCGCCCACAGCTGGCCGCCGGGCCGGGTGTACGGGGGGATCAGCCGTTCCCGCAGCCCGATTCCGGCGCGGGGCACATGGCCGAAGCGGCGCAGCCGCCGCTGCCAGGAAGTCGGCTCCGGGCCGTGCTCTTCCCCGGCGTCTTGGCCCTGCCGGGCTTCGGGCGCAGTACTCGTCACCGCGCCATCGTAGGGAACACGTCTGTGCGGACGCTGCCGCCCGTGCTGGGAGGATGGACGTTGTGACTGGATCGACTGGAACGCTGGTACTGGCAGGGACCCCCATCGGCGATGTGGCGGACGCCCCGCCCCGCCTGGCCGCCGAACTGGAGACGGCCGACGTCGTCGCCGCCGAGGACACCCGGCGGCTGCGCCGGCTGACCCAGGCCCTGGGCGTCCACACCTCGGGGCGTGTCGTCTCCTATTTCGAGGGCAACGAGTCCGCCCGCACCCCCGAACTCGTCGAGGCGCTGCTCGGCGGCGCCCGGGTGCTGCTGGTCACCGACGCGGGCATGCCGTCCGTCTCCGACCCCGGCTACCGGCTGGTCGCCGCCGCCGTCGAGCACGACATCCGGGTCACCGCCGTGCCCGGCCCGTCCGCCGTGCTCACCGCCCTCGCCCTGTCCGGGCTGCCGGTCGACCGCTTCACCTTCGAGGGCTTCCTGCCCCGCAAGGCCGGGGAACGCCTCGGCCGGCTCCGCGAGGTCGCCGACGAGCGCCGCACCATGGTCTTCTTCGAGGCCCCGCACCGCCTCGACGACACCCTCGCCGCGATGGCCGAGGTCCTGGGTACCGGCCGGCGCGCCGCCGTGTGCCGGGAGCTGACCAAGACGTACGAGGAGGTCAAGCGGGGTCCGCTGGGCGAGCTGGCCGTCTGGGCGGCCGAGGGCGTACGCGGCGAGATCACCGTCGTCGTCGAGGGCGCCCCCGAGACCGGGCCCGAGGAACTGGACGCCGAGGAGCTGGTGCGCAGGGTGCGGGTGCGCGAGGAGGCGGGGGAGCGGCGCAAGGAGGCGATCGCCGCCGTGGCCGCCGCCGCGGGCCTGCCCAAACGCGAGGTGTTCGACGCCGTCGTCGCGGCAAAGAACGCGGCTCGGACCGGCCCCGCGGACGGTAAAGGACTATCGTGAAAAGCAAAGTAAGAGCCGCGTACCGGCCCCTTTTGCCACGAGAAGCTCAAAACCGGTCCAACACTCGACAGGGCCCGGTGCGCTCCCGCCGGTAAAGGCGTCCACTGGATCCAGGACGCATTCTCCGGAGTGCTTGTCCGGCGGACAAGAGGAGCCAGCATGAGCGACATCGCAGCGACCACCGCGCATGAGGCCTACGCATTCGCCTGCATGCGGTGCGGATACGGCTGGGAACAGGCCTACGAGATCGAGCACCACGTCGACGCCTCGCAGCAGGCGTACGTGGTCTACAAGGCGAACGGCGAGCGCGTCCCGTCCCCGCTCTCCACACCGACCTGCGCCAACTGCGGCGGACACGTCGTCCGGATCATGCGGTCCGGCCGGGTCTCCACGGTGCAGCAGCTGCTCCGCAACCCCCACCGGGTCCAGGAGCCCGTGCCGCCGGAGCCCGCCGCCGGGCCGGTGGCCGCCACCGCCGCGCCGGCGGGGGAGCACCACTGGCACCTCTCCGACCTGCTCCACCCGTTCCAGCGGCGGTGACATCCGCACGGTGAGGTCCCGGCAGCGGTGCGGCCCGGGGCCGCGGTCCTCGTACGATCGTGGCCATGAGCCGTACCGAAGCCCCGCCGCTGCCCGAACCGCTCCCGGTACCGGTCGCGGACTCGCACACCCACCTGGACATGCAGGACGGCACCGTCGAGGAGGGCCTGGCCAGGGCCGCCGCGGTGAACGTGACCACGGTGGTCCAGGTCGGCTGCGACGTGAAGGGATCGCGCTGGGCCGCCGAGACCGCCGCCGCGCACCCGAGCGTGTACGCGGCCGTCGCCCTGCACCCCAACGAGGCGCCCCGGATCGTCCACGGGGATCCCGATGGCTGGTCGCGGCAGGGGGCGCGCGAGGGCGGCGGCACGGCCGCGCTCCACGAGGCGCTGGCCGAGATCGACGCCCTGGCCGCCCTTCCCGACGTCCGCGCCGTCGGCGAGACCGGACTGGACTGCTTCCGCACCGGCCCCGAGGGCATGGCCGCCCAGGAGGAGTCCTTCCGGGCCCATATCGAGATCGCCAAGCGCCACGGCAAGGCGCTCGTCATCCACGACCGCGAGGCGCACGCCGACGTGCTGCGGATCCTGGCCGACGCGGGCGCCCCGGAGCGCACGGTCTTCCACTGCTACTCGGGCGACGCCGAGATGGCCGAGCTGTGCGCCCAGGCCGGGTACTACATGTCCTTCGCGGGCAACGTCACCTTCAAGAACGCCCAGCCGCTGCGCGACGCGCTGACCGTCGCGCCGACGGAGCTGGTCCTGGTCGAGACCGACGCGCCCTTCCTCACCCCCGCCCCGTACCGGGGCCGGCCCAACGCGCCCTATCTGATCCCGGTCACGCTGCGTGCCATGGCCGAGGTGAAGGGCGTCGACGAGACCACCCTGGCCACCGCGATCGCGGTGAACACCGCGCGTGCCTTCGACTACTGACCGCCGGGGCCGGGCCGCCCGCGGGCCCCGGCGCCCGTAGGCTTGACGGGTGAGCACCACAGAGCCCGACGCCCTCCTGGGCCCCGCAGACATCCGCGAACTGGCCGCGACGCTGGGCGTACGCCCCACCAAGCAGCGCGGTCAGAACTTCGTCATCGACGCCAACACGGTCCGCCGGATCGTGCGCACCGCGGAGGTCCGCCCGGACGACGTGGTGGTCGAGGTCGGCCCCGGCCTCGGTTCGCTGACGCTGGCGCTCCTGGAGGCCGCCGACCGGGTCGTCGCCGTCGAGATCGACGACGTGCTCGCGGCCGCCCTGCCCGCGACCGTCGCGGCCCGGATGCCGGAGCGCGCCGACCGGTTCGCGCTCGTCCACTCCGACGCCATGCTCGTCACGGAGCTGCCCGGCCCGCCGCCCACCGCGCTGGTCGCCAACCTGCCGTACAACGTCGCCGTGCCGGTCCTGCTCACCATGCTCGACCGCTTCCCGAGCATCGAGCGGACCCTGGTCATGGTGCAGGCCGAGGTCGCCGACCGGCTCGCCGCCCGCCCCGGCAACAAGGTCTACGGAGTGCCCTCGGTCAAGGCCAACTGGTACACCGACGTCAAGCGCGCCGGGTCCATCGGCCGCAAGGTCTTCTGGCCCGCGCCCAACGTCGACTCCGGGCTCGTCTCACTGGTCCGCCGCGCCGAGCCCGTCGCCACCACCGCGAGCAAGGCCGAGGTCTTCGCCGTCGTCGACGCCGCCTTCGCCCAGCGCCGCAAGACGCTGCGCGCGGCCCTGTCCGGCTGGGCGGGCAGCGCCGCCGGGGCCGAGGCCGCCCTCGTCGCCGCCGGGATCTCGCCGCAGGCGCGCGGCGAGTCGCTGACGGTCGAGGAGTTCGCCGCCATCGCCGAGAACAAGCCCGCGGGGGACCTCCCCGCCGCCCACGAATCCGCCGGGAGTGCCGAGTGAGCAGCAGCGTCACCGTACGGGTACCGGCCAAGGTCAACGTCCAGCTCGCGGTCGGTGCCGCGCGCCCCGACGGCTTCCACGACCTGGCCAACGTCTTCCTCGCCGTCGGCCTCTACGACGAGGTCACCGCGACCCCCGCCGACACGCTGCGCATCACCTGTTCCGGTCCGGACGCCGCCCAGGTCCCGCTGGACGCCACCAACCTCGCCGCCCGTGCCGCGATCGCCCTGGCCGAACGGCACGGCATCGCCCCCGACGTGCACCTCCACATCGCCAAGGACATCCCCGTCGCCGGCGGCATGGCGGGCGGCAGCGCCGACGGGGCCGGGGCCCTGCTGGCCTGCGACGCCCTCTGGTCCACCGGCGCCTCCCGCGAGGAACTGCTGGAGATCTGCGCCGGACTCGGCAGCGACGTGCCGTTCAGCCTGGTCGGCGGCGCGGCCCTCGGCCTCGGCCGGGGCGAACGGCTCACGCCCGTCGCGGCCGGCGGCACCTTCCACTGGGTCTTCGCGGTCGCCGACGGCGGACTGTCCACCCCGGCGGTCTACCGCGAGTTCGACCGGCTCACGGCCGGCACCGAGGTGCCCGAGCCCGTCGCCTCCGAAGCCCTGCTGGACGCGCTGCGCACCGGTGACGCGCACGCCCTCGCGGGCGCCCTGAGCAACGACCTCCAGGCCCCGGCGCTGTCCCTGCGCCCCTCGCTCGCCGACACGCTGGAGGCGGGCACCCGGGCCGGGGCGCTGGCCGCGCTGGTCTCCGGCTCCGGGCCCACCACCGCCTTCCTCACCGAGGACGAGGCGTCCGCCCGCAAGGTCGCCGACGCGCTCACCGCCTCGGGCACCTGCCGCACGGCCCGGACGGCCCTCTCCCCGGCCCCGGGGGCGACGGTCCGCTGACACCGGGCAGCGTGCGGCCCGGCTCAGCCGAGGCGCACGCTGCCCCGGGCCAGCTCGTACGCCGGCAGCATCCCCTGGTGCTCGGTCGCGTCCAGCCCGCCCAGATGCACCACCACGGGACCGTCCGGGGTGGCCACGGCGAAGGCGCGGGCCGGGCGGGACTCGTCCATGACCTCGCTGTGGAGGGTGTAGGTCACCTCGGTCACGGCCGTCTTCCCGCTCTTCACCTCGCGGTACGTGACCTTCGACGCGTTCTCGTCGGCCTTCACGAAGCCCTCCAGCACCGAGCGCGGGGTGGCCGAGGCGCCCGCCCCGCCCTGCCAGACGCGCAGGAAGCCGATGTGGCCGGCCGGTTTGGCGTCGATCTCGCAGACCATGTGCACCGGGCCCTGGATGGAGAGCGCGGCCAGGGGGTCGTCCGCCTCCACGGGGGCCACCGCCTTCGGCTTCCAGTGCTCCGCCAGGTCGAAGACCACCGGCAGCGCGCACCCGGACCCGGCCGCGCCGACCGCCCCGCCCGCCTTCGCCGCCGGGACCGCCCCGGCCCCGGCCGCCTCGGACGTCCCGGTCCTCTTCGACGCCCCGGCGCCCTCGGCGTCCCCGCCGTCGTCCGTCCCCGACGAGCAGCCCGTCAGCGCGAGCGCCGCCAGCAGCACGGGCGCCAGCCCGCGGACCGTCCGACCAGTCATGTCGTCCCCACCCCTGTGCCTGTTCCGGGCCCGTCCGGGGGCCCGGTGATCGATGCGCGCAAGGTATCCCACGGCCGGAAGGCCGCCCGTACGGAGGTGGGCGCCGGGCCGACTACGCTGAAGGCCAGAGTCTTCCTTCGAGCTGGAGCGTTCGTGGCCGTCAACCTCGTCAATGTCGAGCAGGTCAGCAAGGTGTACGGCACCCGTGCCCTGCTCGACGGTGTGTCCCTCGGTGTCTCCGAGGGGGACCGCATCGGTGTCGTCGGCCGCAACGGCGACGGCAAGACGACCCTCATCCGGATGCTCGCCCGGCTGGAGGAGGCGGACTCCGGCCGCGTCACGCACAGCGGCGGACTGCGCCTGGGCGTGCTCACCCAGCACGACTCGCTCGACCCCAGGGCCACGATCCGCCACGAGGTCATCGGCGACCTCGCCGACCACGAGTGGGCCGGCAACGCCAAGATCCGCGATGTGCTGACCGGGCTCTTCGGCGGTCTCGGCCTGCCCGGCTTCGAGCACGGCCTGGACACCGTCATCGCCCCGCTCTCCGGCGGTGAGCGCCGCCGGATCGCCCTGGCCAAGCTCCTCATCGCCGAGCAGGACCTGATCGTCCTCGACGAGCCGACCAACCACCTCGACGTCGAGGGCATCTCCTGGCTGGCCGGCCATCTGCGCGCCCGCCGCTCCGCGCTGGTCTGCGTCACCCACGACCGCTGGTTCCTCGACCAGGTCTGCACCCGCATGTGGGACGTGCAGCGCGGTGCGGTCCACGAGTACGAGGGCGGCTACAGCGACTACGTCTTCGCCCGCGCCGAACGGGAGCGGATCGCCGCGACCGAGGAGGCCAAGCGGCAGAACCTGATGCGCAAGGAGCTGGCCTGGCTGCGGCGCGGCGCCCCCGCCCGCACCTCCAAGCCCCGCTACCGCATCGAGGCCGCCAACGAGCTGATCGCCGACGTGCCGCCGCCGCGCGACACCAGCGAGCTGATGAAGTTCGCCAACGCCCGGCTCGGCAAGACCGTCTTCGACCTGGAGGACGTGACCGTCCAGGCGGGCCCCAAGACGCTGCTCACCCACCTCACCTGGCAGCTCGGCCCCGGCGACCGCATCGGCCTGGTCGGGGTCAACGGCGCGGGCAAGACCTCGCTGCTGCGGGCGCTGGCCACGGCGGCCCGCAGCCAGGGCGACGAGCAGCCCGCCGCCGGGAAGATCGTCGTCGGCAAGACCGTGAAGCTCGCCTACCTCTCCCAGGAGGTCCACGAGCTGAACCCGGAGCTGCGGGTGCTGGAGGCCGTGCAGCAGGTGCGCGACCGCGTCGACCTCGGCAAGGGCCGGGAGATGACCGCGGGCCAGCTCTGCGAGCAGTTCGGCTTCACCAAGGAGAAGCAGTGGACCCCGGTCGGCGACCTCTCCGGCGGTGAGCGGCGCCGGCTCCAGATCCTGCGGCTGCTGATGGACGAGCCGAACGTCCTCTTCCTCGACGAGCCCACCAACGACCTCGACATCGAGACCCTGACCCAGCTGGAGGACCTGCTCGACGGCTGGCCCGGCTCCATGATCGTGATCTCCCACGACCGGTTCTTCATCGAGCGCACCACGGACCGGGTCATGGCGCTGCTCGGCGACCGGACGATGCGGATGCTGCCGCGCGGCATCGACGAGTACCTGGAGCGCAGGCAGCGGCAGGCGGAGACCGCCGCGCCCGCGGCCCCGGCCCAGGCCGCCCCGGCCGCCGCCGCCCCGGCCGTCTCGGCGCAGGCGGCCCGCGCTGCCAAGAAGGAACTCCAGAAGGTGGAGCGGCAGCTCGACAAGATCTCCACCCGTGAGGCGGCCCTGCACACGCAGATCGCCGACCACGCCACGGACTTCGAGAAGGTCGCCACGCTCGACGCCGAACTGCGCGAACTGGTCGCGGAGCGCGAGGAGCTGGAGATGCGCTGGCTCGAACTGGCCGAGGACGCCTGAGCGTTCGGTACGCCCTTCCGCCGGAGGACCGGCGCCGTCGCGCACGGTGACAGGTGTGACGGAAGTGGCTCACGGGGCGGGTGGTAGAAAGAAACCCTGCCCGAACGCCGTGGTACCGATCGAACAGGGGGACGGGTCGATGAGTCAGCCGCCCGGACAGCAGCCGCCGCAGGGCGGGTTCGGAGCTCCTTACGACCCGCAGCCCGGGGCCTACCCGCCTCCCGCCGGTCCGCAGCAGCCCGCAGGCCCGTACAACAGCCCCGGCCCGTACGGGAGTCCGGGACCGTACGGTCAGCAGGGCCCGTACCAGCAGCCCGGCCCCTACGGGCAGCAGCCGCAGGGCTACGGCTACCCGCCCCAGCAGCAGCCCCCGACCCGGCCCGCGCAGCCGCCGGTCCCTCCGCCGGGCGGCGGCGGGCGGTTCCGCGGCCGGACCGGGGTGGTCATCGGTGCCGTGCTCGCGGTGGTGCTCCTGGCCGGCGGCGGCATCTGGCTGGCCACCGGCTCCGACGGCGACGACCCGAAGCCCGAGGCGGGCGGCCACAGTTCGGCGCCGCCCGTCCCCGCGCCCACCGCCTCGCCGACCGGCGGGTCCACGGGCGAGCCCGTGATCAGCCCCGCAGCCGAGGCCGCCGCCATCAACGCGAAGGTCCGGTCCGGGGAGTCGAAGGTCCTCTGGCTCCAGAAGGGCGGTGTCGACCTGCCGCGCAACGGCTCCGACGTCTTCGGCCCGTGGATCGTCGGCGACACCGTCGTCAAGGCCATGTACCGCACGGTCTCCGCGTACGCGCTCAGCGACGGCTCGCTCAAGTGGAGCCTGCGGATGCCGACCACGGTGTGCGCGGCCCCCTCGCAGGCCACCGCCGACGGCAAGATCGTCTTCGCCATCAACGGCAGCACCGGGTCCGGCGCGTCCTGCGACAACGTCCAGATGGTCGACCTCACCACCGGCAAGGCCGGCTGGCGCAAGGCCTTCGTCCGCAAGGGGCTGTGGGACGGGCTCTCCGACGTGGCCATGTCCATCAACGGCTCCACCGTCACCGTCGGCCGCACCAGCCGGACCGACGCCTACCGGGTCAGCGACGGCAAGGTGCTGTTCGGCAAGCTCCCGGGCAACTGCCAGCCCTACGGCTTCGCCAGCGGCCCCGTCGCGATCGCCGCGACCAGCTGCCAGACCGCCGCCGACGACCACAAGGAACAGCAGGTGCAGCGGATCGACCCCGCCACCGGCAAGGTCCTGTGGACGTACAAGGTCAAGAAGGGCTGGCAGGTCGACCGGATCTACTCGGCCGATCCGCCCGTCATCTCGCTGCGCCAGCCCGAGAAGTGGGCCATCGCCGTGCTCAACGCCGACGGCACCTACCGCTCCCAGCTCTCCGGCGGGCCCGGCGACTACGGCCCCAAGTGCGACGACGATCTGATGACCCTCGGCAAGAACCTCGACAACTGCCTGGGCGTCGCCGCCGACGCGGGGACCTTCTACCTCCCCACCAAGGTCGTCCCGGCCAAGGACGAGGAGCCCCGCAACAAGGTCGTCGCCTTCGACCTGGCCACCGGCAAACCCCGCTGGACCGCCGACTCCCCGGTGGGACAGCCCCTCATGCCGCTGCGCACCGAGGGCGGGAAACTGCTGATGTACGCCGCACCCGCCAAGGGCAAGGGCGGTGCCGTCGCCACCCTGCCGTCCACCGGCGGCACCCCGCTCCTGGTCCAGCGCCACCCCGTGTCCGGGGCGTCCATGGAGCGCGGCTTCTACGACCCCAGGGTCGTCTACGCCGGCGGCCGCACCCTCCTCATGCAGACCAGGGTCACCGGGATCCACGACGGGGACGAGATCGAGACCCGGTCCATGGTCGCCTTCGGGCCGTGACCGGGGCGGGTCCCGGTCACGGCCGTCCGGCGGCGGTCCGTCCGGCGGCGGTTCAGACGGACCCCGCGCCCTCCAGGAGGGCGGCGACGTCCGCGCGCAGCGCCTTCTTGTCGATCTTGCCCACCTTGGTCAGCGGCAGCGCCTCGACCAGCACCAGCCGTTCGGGCAGCTTGAACCGGGCCACCCCGGTCGCCTCCATGACCCCGCGCGCCTCGTCCAGGGTGACCGTCGTACCGGGGCGCGCCACGACGTACAGGCAGACCCGTTCGCCGAGGTCGCGGTCGGGCATCGCGACGGCCGCGACCTGGCTGACGGCCGGCAGCTGGTAGACGAGGTTCTCGACCTCCTCGGCGGAGATCTTCTCGCCGCCCCGGTTGATCATGTCCTTGTCGCGGCCCTCCACGACGAGGTTGCCCTCCGGGGTGCGGCGGCAGATGTCGCCGGAGCGGTACCAGCCGTCCTCCGTGAAGGCGCGGGCGTTCTGCTCGGCCGCCCGGTAGTAGCCGCGCGGGGTGTACGGGCCGCGGGTGAGGAGCGAGCCCGGTTCGCCCTCGGGGACGTCCCGGTCCCACTCGTCGACCAGCCGCACCTCGTCGGCGGGGCAGACGGGCCGTCCCTGCGTGGTGCACACGACGTCCTCGGGGTCGTCGAGCCGGGTGACGTTCAGCAGCCCCTCCGCCATGCCGAACACCTGCTGGAGCGTGGCCGTCAGGACCGGGCCGACCTTGCGGGCCAGCTCGTCCGCGAGCCGGGCGCCGCCCGCCTGGAGGACCCGCAGGCTCGCCAGCTGCCCGGCACCGTGCTCGGCGGCGTGCTCCAGCCAGCGTCCGGCGACGGCCGGGACGACCGCGGTGTGCGTGACGCCCTCGGCCGCGACGGTCGCGAAGGCACGCACCGGCTCCGGGGACGGCAGGGTGACGACCCGGCCGCCGCTCAGCAGGGTGCCGAGGATGCCGGGGCAGGCCAGCGGGAAGTTGTGCCCGGCGGGCAGGCTGACGAGGTAGACGCTCTCCTCGCCGAGCGCGGCGGCCTCCGCGCTGACCCGCGCGTTGTAGGCGTAGTCGTCGTGCGTACGGGCGATGAGCTTGGGCAGCCCCGTCGTCCCGCCGGACAGCAGGAACAGCGCCACGTCCCGGGAGTGCGGGGCGCGGGCGTCCAGCAGGGCGCGGACCGCCGCCGGATCGGCGGGCGGCGCGCACAGGGCCCGCAGATCGACGCTGCCGGGAGCGATCTCGTCGCCCGCGACCAGCACCCGCCAGCCGGCGCCGGTCGCGGCCCGGACCTCGTCCGCCAGCTCGTGGCCGAGCGCCTGGTGGTCGAAGTCCCGCATCCGGTCCGGCAGCGCGATCGCCACGGCCTCCGCGTGCACGGCCAGATAGCGCAGTTCGGCACGGCGGTGGGCGGGCAGCGCCATCACGGGCACGATGCCCGCGCGCAGACAGGCCAGGGTCAGAACGACGAACTCCCAGCCGTTGCCGAGCTGGACGACGATCCGGTCGCCGGCTTCGATGCCCAGGTCCAGCAGGCGTACGGCGGCGGCGTCGGCCCGGTCGGCCAGCTCGGCGCGGGTCAGGCGGAGTCCGGCGCCGCCCAGGGCCACCGGGTCGGTGAGGGCCGGGGCGCCCGGCGCCCGGTCGGCCGCCTCGCGCAGCAGGGTGCCGAGCGGGACGCCCGCCCAGTAGCCCTCGGCGGCATAGCGCGCTGCCTCGGCCCCGGGCCAGGGGACGGTGTGCTCAGCGATGGGGGTGGGCATGGTCGGCCTCCCTGGTGATGACGACGGCGTCGAGTGCGACCAGACCCCCGTGGGTCAGGCGCAGGGGGTTGACCTCGATCTCTTCGAGGCCGGGGTGGGTGACCAGCAGGTCACCGAGGGCGGCGGCGATCCGGCCCAGTTCCCGGGGGTCCAGGACCGGGCCGCCCCGCCAGCCGTCGAGCAGCGCCCGTCCGGCCAGATCCGCCGGCATGGCCTCGGCCACCGCCGGTGCGAGCGGTGCCGTGCGGACGGTGACGTCGGCCAGGGCCTCGGCCGTCGTACCGCCCAGTCCGAGCAGCACGATCGGACCGAAGACCGGATCGCGGCGCGCCCCGAGGACGAGATCGACCCCGGAGGGCGCCATCGACTCCACGAGGAAGCGGCGGGCACCCGCCTCCTCCAGCCGGTCCAGGGCCGCGTCGAGCGCGGCCGGGGAGCCGACACCCAGGTGCACACCGCCGATCTCGGTCTTGTGCAGGACGGCGGCGTCCAGCAGCTTGACCGCCACCGGACCGCCCAGTTCGGCCAGCGCGGCATGGGCCCCGGCCCGGTCCGCGCAGACCCGGCGGGCCGTCGTCGTCACGCCGAGGCGGTCGAGGATCCCCTTGGCCTCGTCCTCGTCGAAGGCGGCACCCGCCTCGACGACGAGGCCGGGGGCGGCACCGGCCGGTGCGTCCGTGCCGGGCTGTGTGTCCGTACGGGCGTCCGTCCCGGCGGAGTGCCGGGCGCGGGCGTCGGCCAGCAGGGCGGCCGTCGCGGCGGCCACCCCGTGCGGATCGGCCGCCACGGCGATCCCCGCGTCCAGCAGGGAACGCCGGGCCTCGGCCACCTCCTCGCCGCTCCCGCCGAGCCCTACCACCAGCGGGACCCCCGGTACGGCGCCCTCGCGGGCGGCCGCCACCAGGTCCACGGCGTCGGGTTCGTGCAGGGCGTAGGCCGCGACGGCGTCGACGCCCGGGTCGGCGGCGACCGCACCGAGCACCCGGCCGAGCTCCGGCCCGGGGCGGCCGGTGTCGACGGGGTTGAGCTGATAGGTCAGCGGCGGCAGCAGCGCGGCCAGGGCCGCGGTGGTCGCCCCGGCCAGCTCCGGGACCCGGGCGCGGCGGCCCCGCAGATCGTCCAGGAGCAGCAGCCCCGGACCGGCCTGGGCGGTGACCACACCGACACCGGGATCGGCGGCGGGCCGGGCCCGGGTGACGGAGAGCGCGCCCACCGCGTCGACCAGTTCCCGCGCGTCGGAGACGACGACGGCGCCGGCCTGGGCCAGCGCGGCCCGCGTGGTGCGCCAGGACGTGGCGAGCGCCCCGGTGTGCGAGGCGGCGAAGGCACTGACGTCGTGCTCGCCGACGACCAGGGCGACCACCGGGCGGCGGGCCGCGAGCCGGCGCACGGCGGCGGCCAGCCGGGGGCCGTCGGCGACGGACTCCACATGGAGGGCGACGGCCCCGGTGTGCGGGTCGTCGGCCAGGTGGTCCAGGACGTCCGGGGCGGTGATGTCCACCCCGTTGCCGAGCCCCACGGCCAGACTGACGCCGTGGCCCGCCTCGGCCAGCAGGAACGCCAGGGCGTGGTTGACGCCGCCGCTGGCCGCGACCACCGCCACCCGGCCCGCCCGGACCCGGGCCGCGCCCGGGACGAAGCTGGCGGTCAGCCCGGTGTGCGGGGCGAGGAAGCCGCTGGTGTTCGGGCCCAGCAGCCGGATGCCGGTGGCCGCGACGGTCTCGGCCAGCCGTTGCTGGTACGCGACACCGGGGCCGCCCGCCTCGGCGAAGCCGCCGCCGCAGATCACCGCGGCACCGGCCCCGGCGGCGGCCGCGTCGGCCAGCACGTCCGGGCAGGCCGGCGCGGGTACGCAGATCATCGCCAGGTCCACCGGCCCGTCCTGGGCCGCCGCGCGCACCGAGCCGTACATGCTCGTGTCACGGTCGTTGACCAGGGCCAGACGTCCGCCGCGCGCGGCGAACCCCTCCAGCGAACGGGCCATCGCGGCACCGAGCTTGCCGGGCTTGCGCGAGGCGCCCACGACCGCGATCCCGCGCGGGGAGAAGAGGGCGCCGAGCCCCCGGACGGAGACGGGTGCGCCGGTCATCCGGGCACCCCCACGAGGTCGGCGCGGCCGGAGAGCACCGTGGTCAGCGCCCGGTCGCGGTCGGGCTCCGGGTCGATCAGGAGCGCGGGAAGACCCTCCGCCATCCGGGCCTGCTCGCAGACCAGGACCCGGGTCAGCGGGGTGCCGCCGTGCACCGCGACCAGGACCGGTCCACCGGCCCCGGTCAGCGCGGCGAGCCGGTCGAGGACCGCGGGCAGCCCGGCCTCCGTGTCGGGCGCGGTGAGCAGGGCGCCCCACGGGCCGGGCACCGGCTCGGCGGACAGGGAGAGTTCACCCACGCCGCGTACGGCGGTCGGGGTGCCGTCCGCGCTGCGCACGATGTCCACCAGCCGGCCCGGTGCCTGCCAGCCGGAGCCGTGGAACGGGGTCTCCAGGGGCTCGGCGCCGTGCGTGCGCGTCCACCCGAGGTGCCCGCCCGCCACGAACTCCGGGGCGCGGCGGGCGAGCCGGGCGTCGGAGATGCTGCGGGTGAGGAAGTGGTAGGCGAACTGCCACGGCTCGAAGGTGTCGTGGTAGCGGCCGAAGTGCTCCCACCAGGAGAGGCTGGGCCGCGCCGAGTCCTGGATGCGGCGGACCGAGGGCTGCGCCGCCTCCTCGTACGCGGACAGGGCGGCCGGCAGATCGCCCGGGTGGGCGGCGAGCGCCGCGGCGAGCGCGACGGCGTCCTCCATGGCCATCTTCGTGCCGGAGCCCACCGAGAAGTGCGCGGTGTGCACGGCGTCGCCGAGCAGGACCACGGGCCGGGGGGACGTGGTGTGCCAGCGGCGGGTGCGCCGGGTGCGGAAGTTGCCCCACCGGGAGTTGTTGGTCAGCAGCTTCCCGCCGTCGATGTGCCCGGCGAACAGCTTCTCCAGGTACTCCTTGGACCGGGTGTCGCTGGGGCCCGGGGGTTGGGTGACGTCGAAGGCGTCGAGTCCGGCGCGCCGCCAGGAGGCCTCGTCCGTCTCGACGATGAAGGTCGACACGGTGTCGGAGACCGGGTAGCCGTGCACGGCGAACACGCCGTCCGGGCCGCGTTCGTGGATGAAGGTGAGGCCGTCGAAGAGGTGGTCGGTGCCGAACCAGATGAACTTGGCGGCGGCGGTCTCCACCTCGGCCCCCAGGTCCGCGCCCCGCTCGGCCTCCAGCTGCTCGCGGATCCTCGACCCGGTGCCGTCGGCCGCCACGACCAGGTCGTAGCCGGTCAGGTCGTCGAGCGTGACCTCGGTGGAGAAGCGCAGGTCGACACCGACGTCCCGGGCCCGGTCCTGCATCAGCAGCAGCAGGGTGCGCCGGGCGACGGCGGCCATGCCGTTGCCGCCGCAGCGGATCCGTTCGCCCTTGAGCCGGACCTCGATCTCGTCCCAGTGCCGGCCGTGGTCGGTCAGCGCCCGGCGCAGCACCGGGTCGGCCTCGTGGATCGCGGCGAGGGTGCGGTCGGAGAAGACGACGCCGAAGCCGAAGGTGTCGTCGGCGCGGTTGCGTTCGAAGACGGTGACCTCGGCCGACGGGTCCGCCTGCCGGACCAGCGTGGCGAGGAACAGCCCGCCGGGGCCGCCCCCCGCGACTGCGATGCGCATCAGGTGCTCCTTGGTTCTGTGGGGGTGCCGTGCGGTACGCGCGACGGGGTACGGCACGAAGGTGCGCGGCCGGGCCGGGCGCGGCGACGGCGTCCGGAGGGGGACGCCGCCACCGCGCCCGGCGGCGCCGGGCTCAGCCGGTCCGCAGGACCGACCGCAGGGCGTCCAGCAGCGCACCGGCCGGGTCCTCGACCGGGCCGGCCGAGCGCCAGCCCACGATGTGGTCGGGCCGGACCAGCAGCGCGCCGTCCTCCGCCAGACCGGACACCCCGGCCCAGTCGCCGTACCGGTCCTCGTAGTCGCAGCCGTGGCCGATGGAGACCACGTCGATCTCCACCCCGGTCGCGGCGGCGGCCTTGGCGGCGGCCTCGCGCCAGTCCGCGCCGAGCACCCCGGTGAGCAGGGTGAACCGGCCGTGGCCGCAGAGGTCGATGACGGGGACCTTGCGCTGGCCGTCGAGCAGCCAGGCGTGCGGGAGGTGGCGTCCGGGATAGGTGGTCGGGAAGTAGTGGATCTCCTCGTCCCGCGGCGCCACGGGCGCCTCGCCGTCGGGCACCAGCGCGCCGGAGGTGTAGTTCTGGTTGGTCTCCACCCCGTGGGTGTTGAAGCACAGCAGGGTGTCGCGCACGGCCGTGTCGAAGGCGGCCCGGCGTCCGGCGCCCTCGGCGGTGGGTGCCCGCAGGGTGTCGAGCGCGGCGTCCAGCTGCTCCTTGCCGGCGGCGGGCGGCAGGTGCAGGGCCTGGAACAGCGGCGGCATCAGGGCGTTGCTGGCGGTGGCCCGCTCCACGATCTGCCGGGCCACGGGCAGCCGTTCGTCGCGGTAGGTCTCCAGCAGGCCGGGGCCGGCCTGGCCGCGCAGGACCAGGGCGAGCTTCCAGCACAGGTTGAAGGAGTCCTGGATGGAGGTGTTGGACCCCAGGCCGTTCATCGGGGAGTGCCGGTGGACGGCGTCGCCGACGCAGAAGACCCGGCCCTCCTGGTTGTCGGTGGCGTAGACGTGGTTGACCGCCCAGGTGGAGACCGACTCGACCTTCACGGGGACGGTGTCGTCGCCGATGAGCTGGTGGGCGATGGCCTCGCCGAACTCGTGGGTCAGCTCGGGGGCGCCCTGCTCCACGTCGTAGCCCCAGACGGCGATCCACTTGTTCCAGGGGCGCACCACGCGCAGCACGCCGATGCCGTTGCCGTCGTGGCCGATGCCGGGCTGGATGAACCAGTACATGTCGCCGGGCCGGTGCGCGACCAGGTGCGACAGGTCCGCCTCGAAGACGATG
Source organism: Streptomyces sp. NPDC024555 (assembly GCF_055559335.1). Taxonomy (NCBI): domain Bacteria; kingdom Bacillati; phylum Actinomycetota; class Actinomycetes; order Kitasatosporales; family Streptomycetaceae; genus Streptomyces; species Streptomyces sp. NPDC024555. The sequence goes on along the minus strand of NZ_JBVHKV010000008.1, from coordinate 179,728 downwards.
TTGATGGAGCCGCCGAGCCCCATCTCGCCCTCCAGCGGGATGCCGAGCTGGGACATGATCCGGGAGTTCCCGCCGTCGGCGCCGATCAGGTACCGGGAGCGGATCGCGTACTCCTCGCCGGTCACCCGGTCGCGCACGGTCGAGGTGACGCCGTCGTCGTCCTGGGTGAAGGAGAGCAGTTCGGTGTTGACCCGGTGGGTCGTGCCGCGGTGCGTGGCGGCGTTGAGGAGCAGCGGCTCCATGCGGTCCTGCGGCAGGTCGCACACGGTGGTCGGGCTGGCCAGGTCGTGCTCGGCCTTGAACAGCGGATGGGTGTACCAGGTCCGCAGCCGCCCCAGTTCCGGGCCGGTGAGGGTGGTGGCCCACACGTGTTCGCCCATCAGGTGCTGGGGCGTGGAGACGCGCTTGGCCTCGTCCTCGACGCCGAGGTCGCGCAGCACCTCCATGGTGCGCTGGTTGGTGATGTGGGCGCGGGGGGTGTTGGCGACCGAACCGTACTTGTTCAGCACGATCGCGCGGACACCGTACGTGGCGAGGAGGGCTCCGGCCGCGGCTCCGGCCGGACCGGCACCGGAGATGAGGACGTCGGTCTCGACCGTCGTGGCAGTGCTCATCGTTGAGACTCCTGGGGCAAGGGACATGCGGGGGACCGCCGCCGGGGCCGGGGGGAACCCGGCGGCGGGAGGGGTCAGTGGTGGGTGACGAAGTCCGTCACCAGGCGGTTGAACTCGTCGGCATGCTCCAACTGGGCCCAGTGGCCGCAGCGGTTGATCAGGTGCGCACGCGAGTCGGGGATGTTCGCCGCGAGGAAGAGCGTCGACTCGAAGGAGACGACCCGGTCGTCGCGACCGTGGACCAGGAGCGACGGCGCGGTGATCCCGGAGACGCGGCTCGGGTCGATCCAGATCGGGATCGGGGCCTTCGGCGCCACCGCGGCGATGTTCGCCAGGTGCTCGGGGCGCTTGAGCGCGGCCTGCGAACGCTGCTCGCACAGCTCGGGGGTGGCGAAGCGGGCCGTGTCGTAGACCATGATCTCGACGAGGCGGCGCATGCCCTCGGGGGTCGCGTTCGTGTACGTGTCGTACATGATCTTCAGGCCCTCGGTGGGGCCGCCGCCGGCGCCGAAGAGGAACGGCTTCATCTGGAGCGGGGCGCCCATGGTGACGAGGTGGGAGACGCGCTCGGGCCGTTCGAGGGCGAGCCGCAGCGAGGTGTGGCCGCCCATCGAGTTGCCGACGAACGCGGCCTTCTCGATGCCCAGGGCGTCGAGCAGCTGGCAGGCCGCCTCCACGTGGTCCAGGGTGCTGAAGTCCACCGCGTCCGAGTCGCCCCAGCCGGGCATGTCGGGGGCGATGACCCGGAAGTGCTTCGACAGGGCCTCGATGTTGGGCGAGTAGTTGCTCCAGCCGGTGGCGCCGGGGCCGCCGCCGTGCAGCAGGACGACGGGGTGGCCCTCGCCGGCCTCGTTGTAGTGGATCCGCCAGTCCTTGGTCCGGACGTAGCGCGAGATCGCGTCGGGGTTCAGGGACATCAGTGGCCGCCTTCGGGAGCGTGGTTGGTGAACGGGGCGCGGCCGAGCAGTTCGTGCACGGCCTCGGGCGAGCGGTGTCCCCAGCTGTGCAGCCGGTCGAGGGTCCGCACCTGCCAGGTCGCGTCGTCGATGAGGAGACCGCCCCAGCCGTACTCGATGCTGAAACCGGACGGCGTACGGACGTAGAAGCTGAACATGTGGTCGTTGGGGTGCATGCCGAGCGTCATCTCGAAGGGCTGCTCGGCGTCCATGCAGCGGTCGTAGGCCATGCCCACGTCGCGGATGTCCGTGACTTCGAGCATGAAGTGGTGGGTCTTCTTGGCGTGCGGCATGTCGCCGAAGGCGACGCTGTGGTGGCGCGGGTTGCAGTGCAGGAAGATCAGGTCCGCGAAGACGCCCGGGGCCAGCTCCTCGATGATGATGTCGCTGATCCGGAAGCCGAGCAGGCCCTCGTAGAAGGCCATGTACTCCTCGCGCGGCACCCCCTTGGAGAGCAGCACGTGGTGCCCGGCGCCGCCGCTGCCGGTGACGAAGGTGCCCAGCAGGGTGTCGGAGTGGAACGGGGTCTTCGCGTCGGCGAGGCCGGTGACCAGCTCGATGCGGTTGCCCATGGGGTCGGTGACCTGGACCAGGCGGTCGACGCGGCGCGCGGCGGCCAGTTCGGCGCCGCCCTCGGTGACCTCGGTGCCGGCGGCCGTCAGCTCGGCGACGAGCCGGTCGAGCGCTTCCGGTGACTCGACCTCGTAGCCGCTGACCGCCAGGTCGTCGGCGGGTCCCTCGGTGATGATCCAGCGGTGCGCCTTCTCGTCGGTGCGCAGGGTGAAGCCGTCGTCGGTCTTCTGGCCCAGCTGCATGCCGAGCAGCGTCACGCCGAAGTGCTCCCAGTCGGCGAGGTCGCTGACCTCGTACACGACGTAGGCCAGCTCTTTCACTGCGGTCATGAGTGGTCTCCTTCCGAGGCCGAGAGGGTGGGGGTCACCCCTCGGACGAACAGAGGCGGGGGAGTGGGGCGCCCGGGGCGGTACCGGCCCCGGGGCAGGGAGGAAGAGGCTCCGGACCGCACGGGAGGCGACCGGAGGAGCATTATTGAACCGATCGTTCAGTCCAATAATCCGTACGTTCACATGCGGAAGGGGGCGCGTCAAGGGTTCGGCCAACTCTTCGCTCTGTGTGACCGGCCGGAGTGCGGCCCGTATGATCGGCGGGTGAGACGTGGATCGAAGGCCCCCAACGGCAACGAGCGCGGGCGACGCTCCAAGGAGGAGATCCTCGACGCGGCGGCCCGGGTCATGGCCGTACGGGGATACGCGGCGGCCACGATCACGGCGATCACGGCCGAGACCGGCATGCCGCGCAGCGCGATCTACCACCACTTCCACTCGAAGGGCGGACTGCTCGCCGCCGTGATGGAACGGGGCGCCCGCGACTACTTCGGCGCGATGCGCGAGGCCCACGCGGAGCCGCCCGAGGGCGGCACCCACCACGAGCGGATGGCGTGGTTCATGGACCGGACGGCGGAGGTCTTCACCGCCAAGCCGGACTTCCTCAGGCTCCACGTCCGGCTCGTCATGAGCGACGAGGCCGCCGACGAGGAGGTCCTGGCGATGAACCGCAGCGTGCGCGCCGAGGGCCGCGCCTATATGAGCGAGATGGTCGCGTCGGCCTTCGCGGACGAGGGTCCCGAGATCGCGCACGCGGTCGGCGAGGAGCTGTCCGTCTTCGCGATCGCGGCCTTCGACGGCTCCTTCGTCTCCGCCATGGCCGAGGCGGAGTACACCGTCGCCTCCCAGATGGACCGCCTCACCGACGCGATGGTCGCGCTGGGCGAAGCGGCCGTGGCCCGGCACCGGGCGGCGGCCCCGGCGTCCTGAGCGAGGCGCCCCACCGCGTCGGCCTGACGGAGATTTAGGCGTAACGAGGGCATCACGGCCCGGTTCTCCCTTGGGAACAGGGGTGGACCGAGCCGGAACGCGTGGTCGGGCGGGTGGTAGAAAGAAGCCCCGCTCGACTGTCGTGACACTGCGGGATCCATGCCCGATTCGCTCCATTTCGCCAGTGATTCAGGGGGTCTTGGCCGGCCCCCGGGACCGCGGTGGGATCGCGGGGGAGTCCGGACCGGGCACCGGACCGCACGAAGGGGGACGCGCTGATGACCCAGCCGCCCAGCCAGCAACCGCCGCAGGGAGGCTTCGGCGCTCCGCAGGAGCCGCCGCAGGGGGTCCCCCAGCCGCCCCAGGGCCCGCCGCAGACGCCGCCGCCGGCCCCGCCGCCGCAGGCTCCGGCCGACCGGCCCGGTTACGGCTACCCCCAGCAGCCCGGCCTCTACGGCCAGCCGCAGCAGCCGGGACCGTACGCGCAGCAGCCCGGCCCGTACGGCCAGCCGCAGCAGCCGGGACCCTACGGCCAGCCCCAGCAGCCCGGTCCGTACGCGCAGCAGCCCGGCCCCTACGGCCAGCCCCAGCAGCCCGGTCCGTACGGCCAGCCGCAGGGCGGCTACGGCTACCCGCAGCAGCAGTACCCCACGGCCCCGGTCCCCGAGGTCCCCGGCGGACGCGGCCCCTTCAAGGGCAAGCCCGCGGTGATCATCGGCGCGGCGGTCGCCGCGCTCCTGGTGATCGGCGGCGGGGTGTTCCTGCTGACCGGCGGCGACGACAGCGACGACAAGAAGCCCGTCGCCGGGGGCAGCAGCCAGCCCGCCGGACCCTCCGCCTCGCCGAGCGTGGACGAGGGCGACGGCGACGGCACCGGCCGCGACGGCGACGACGACCTGAACGCCGGACGCAAGTCCGGTGAGGCGAAGGTCCTCTGGCTCCAGAAGAACGACGTCGACCTGCCGCGCAACGGCGCGGACGTGTACGGCCCGTGGATCGTCGGCGACACCGTCGTCAAGGGCATGTACCGCACGGTCTCCGGCTATGCGGTCTCCGACGGCAAGGAGAAGTGGAAGCTCAAGCTGCCGGCCGACATCTGCTCCGCGCCCCAGCAGACCACCACCGCCGGCACGATCGTCATCGCGATCAAGAACGGCACCACCTCCAAGGCCGACTGCTCGACGCTCCAGCAGATCGACCTCACCACCGGGAAGACGGGGTGGAAGAAGGAGGTCAAGAAGAGCGGCCTGTTCGACATGATGTCGGACCTCTCGATGGCCATCACCGGCGACACCGTGACGGCCGGCCGCACCGGCGCCTCCAACGCCTACCGGATCAGCGACGGCAAGGAGCTGTTCGGCAAGCGCAGCGGCACCTGCCAGCCCTTCGCCTTCGCGGGCGGCGCCCGGCTGATCGCCGCGACCAGCTGCCGCACCGACGACGCCGACAACCCGCAGCACGCGATCGAGCGCGTCGACCCCGCCACCGGCAAGCCGCTGTGGACGTACAAGCCCGCCCGCGGCTGGGAGGTCGACAAGGTCTACTCGAACAGCCCGCTCATCGTGTCGCTGACCAAGGGCAGCGGCGACAGCAAGAAGTGGAGCATCGTCGCCCTGCGCGAGAACGGCACGCTCCGCTCGCAGCTGATCGGCGACAAGGGCGACAAGTTCGCCCCCGACTGCGGTGGCGCCTTCACCATCTTCGGTCAGCGCCTCGACGGCTGCACCGGCGTCGCCGCCGACGCCAACACCTTCTACATGGCCACCCAGGACGACACCAGCGGCTCCGGCCGCACCAACCAGGTCGTCGCCTTCAACCTCAACACCGGCAAGTCGAAGTGGAAGGCGAAGGCCCCGGCCGGCCAGACCATGAAGCCGCTGCGGATGGAGGGCGCCGACGTGCTCCTCTACGTGGACGCCGGCTACGGCAAGGGCGGCGGCATCGCCACCCTGGCACCCACCGGCGGCAGCCCGAAGATGCTGCTCCAGCACCCGGAGTCGACGTCCTCGATCGAGAGTTCGTTCTGGGACGAGAAGGTGCTCTACGCGGACGGCCGCTCGTTCATCGCCAGCGGCCGGGTCAGCGCGAGCAACGACAAGGAAGAGCTGGAGACGAAGACCATGATGGCCTTCGGCAAGTAGCCCCTCCCGCCGACCGGTTCGGCCCCCGACCGATTCCCTCCCGCTTCTCCCGAGGTACGCACACGCCATGACGCAACCGCCCCAGCCGCCGCCCAACGAGCCGTCCCCGGGCGGGTTCGGCGCGCCGCAGGACCCCCCGCCCGGTGGTTTCGGCGCCCCGCAGGACCCGCCGCCCGGAGGCTTCGGCGCACCGACGCCGCCGCCCGCCGACCCGTTCGGCAAGCAGCCCGCCACCCCGCCGCCGGCGGGCCCGCCGCAGCCGCAGCCCGGCTACGGCACCCCGCCCCCGCCCACCGCCCCCGGCGGCTACGGCACCCCGCCGCCCACCGTCCCCGGCGGTTACGGCGCCCCGCAGCAGCAGCCCGGCTACGGCTATCCGCCGCAGCAGCCCGGGTCCGGCTACGGCTACCCGCAGCAGGGCCAGGCCCCGCAGCCCGGCTACGGCTTCCCGCCCTCCCAGCCCCAGCAGGGCTACGGCTACCCGACGACGCCGATGCAGCAGCCGCAGCAGCCGCAGCCCGGCTCCAACGGGCCCAAGAAGTTCTCCACCCAGGCGCAGATCATCGTGGCCGCCGCGGTCGCGGTGGTGCTGATCGTCGGCGGCGGCCTCTGGTTCGCCTCCAGCGGCGGTGACGATGACAAGAAGGACGAGGCCAAGACCTCCGCCGGCACCACCGGCGGCGAGAACAAGGGCGGTGAGAGCGGCGGCATCGGGGGCGGCGGCAAGGAGAAGGCCCCGGCCAACACCAAGTCCTCGGTCGCCTTCCAGCTCCCGCAGCCCAAGGTCACCGAGGTCACCACCGTCGACGGCTCCTGGATCACCGACAAGGCGTACGTGAAGACGGGCGTCAACGAGGTCGTCGGCTACGACCTCGCCAAGGGCACCAAGCTCTGGTCGATCCCGCTGGACGGCCAGCTCTGCGCCGCCTCCCGGCACATGAGCAAGGACTTCAAGACGGCCATCGCCTTCGAGGAGGGCAAGCGGACCGCCGCGAAGAAGTACCAGAGCTGCACCCAGGTCGGCGCGATCGACCTCAACACCGGCAAGCTCATGTGGAGCAAGAGCGTCACCTCGTCCAACACCGGTGACCGCCCGGTCCGCTTCGACGAGGTCACCCTCAGCGGCTCCACCGTCGCGGCCGGCGGCACCGACGGCGGCGCGGCCTTCGACCTGGCCACCGGCGCCGAGCGCTGGAAGCCGAAGGTCAGCACGGACGGCTGCTACGACAAGGGCTACGGCGGCGGCGAGGCCCTGGCCGTGGTCCGCAAGTGCGGTTCGTACGACGATCCGCAGCTCGTCATCCAGGCCCTGAACCCGACGACCGGGGCGCCGCTGTCCTCGTACAAGATGCCCCCCGGCGTCGAGTACGCGAGCATCGTCTCCACCAAGCCGCTGGTCGTCGCCGCCGACGTCGGCGACACCGCCGGTGACGGCAGCGGGATCTCGGACTTCTTCTCCATCGACGCGAGCACCGGCAAGCTGCTCACCCGGATCGCGGCGGACGGCGAGAAGTACGCGGCGCGCTGCGGCTCGACGGAGGTCGAGACCTGCCAGCAGCTGGCCGTCGGCAACAACCGGCTCTACCTGCCCACCGAGGAGCACGAGGGCACGGGCGAGTACGGCAACACCAACGAGATCGTCTCGTTCGACCTGACCACCGGCAAGCCGACCAGTGACCGGGCCGACGCGGGCGAGCGGTACACGATGTTCCCGCTGCGCATGGACGGCGGCAACATCATCGCGTACAAGGTGCCCCCCTACGACAAGGGCGGGCAGGTCGTCTCCATCGACGGCGCCACGTTCAAGCAGACCGTGCTGATGGAGAACCCGAGCGACGAGTCCGTCCGGGACGCGGAGACCAGCTTCTCCACGGACTACGCCGAGTACCGCTACACCAACGGGCGGCTGTACATCTCGGAGACGATGATCAGCAAGCCCCGGGAGAGCTCGCTGGGCGACAAGGAGTACCTGGTCGTCGCGTTCGGCACGAGCTGACCGGCGCGCACGCGTGAGGGGGTGGAGCCGGCCGGCTCCACCCCCTCACGCATGTCCGCGGCCGCGGGCCGTCAGCTCGCGCTGCTGTCGTCGAACGGCGGGTACATGATCTTGGAGTTGGTGCAGCCCAGGATCGTCGTCCCCTCCATCTGGCAGAGCTGGATGTACGCGGAGGAGATCCAGCCGCCCGGGTTGGCGTAGGTCGTGTCCGACCACGCGGTGCCGGCCCCGGTGGAGACCCGGTGGATCGGGAAGTAGTGCGTCCCGGCGTCGCCCCGCGTCACCAGCCGCACGCCCACGCCGTGGCCGTCGGCCTTGGTGTCCTTCACGTACAGGTACAGCGGGTTGAGCTGGTACGGGTTGAGCCGCCAGTCGGCCTTCACCTCCGCGTAGCCCCAGGTGGTCGACACGGACGCCTCGGTGAACTGCACGGCGGCGGAGGCGGATCCGGTGAACGCGGGACCGGCCAGCGCGAGGCACGCGGCGGCGGCGGTGAGCAGAGTCTTCTTCAGACGCACGATTCTCCTGGAAGGTGGTCGGAATTCAGTCAGCGTGCAGGGTACAACAGCGGGTATTCGGCCATACGGGGACATCAACTCGCCCTGAACGCACAGGAAGTCGCCTGTCTCGGTCGTTCTCCCGGCGAACCGGCCCGCGGCCTCGAACAAGCGTGTAACTTGCCGGGTCTGTGGCGGGCCGGGGGGTCTGACGGCGTGAGGGGGAGTGCCCGATGGGCGTGCGGCTGATGGTGGTCGACGACCACCGACTGCTCGCGGAGGCGCTGGCCTCGGCGCTGAAACTGCGCGGGCACCGGGTGCTCGCCGCCGCCGCGCCCGCCTCGGGCGCGGCCGAGCTGGTGATCAGCAGGTCGCCCGAGGTCTGTCTCTTCGGTACGGCGGCCCCGGCCGAGCCCGGCACCTTCGATCCGGTCGCCCGGATCCGGCAGGCACGGCCGCAGATCGCCGTGGTGGTCCTCGGCCCGGTGCCCAGCCCGCGCGGCATCGCCGCCGCCTTCGCCGCGGGCGCCGCCGGATACGTCCGCCACGACGAGCGCATCGAGGGCGTCGAACGCGCCATGGTCAAGGCCCGCGCCGGTGAGGCCGCGATCGCGCCCCAGCTCCTCCAGGGCGCCTTCGCCGAACTGCTCAACCCGGCGGCGCAGCCCGACGACGAGGGCCGCCGGCTGCTCGGGATGCTCACCCCGCGCGAGGTCGAGGTCCTGGTCCGGGTCGCCGAGGGCGAGGACACCCGGCTGATCGCGGCCGGGATGCGGATCGCGCCGAGCACCGCCCGCACCCATGTGCAGCGGGTGCTGATGAAGCTGGGGGTCGGCTCCCGGCTGGAGGCGGCCGCGCTGGCCGCGCGCACCGGACTGCTCGACCGGGCGGTGCGGGAGGCCCCGAGGGGCCCGGACCCCACGGCCTGACCGGGGCCCCGACCCGCTGATCCTCCACTCCAGGCGTACGGCCGTGCCGTACGCCTCCGACGCATGCGCCGCCGCATTGACTGGTCTGTTGCTTTGTGGTTCATTGTGTTCGGTTCTGTTTGGGAGGAGTCCGGTGAAGAAGACGGTTACGACGCTCGCCGACGGCCGGGAGCTGATCTACTACGACAGCCGCGACGACACCGTCCGCGACGCCGTCGACCGGCGTCCGCTCGACGCCGTCTCGACCTCCTCCGAGGTCCGCCGCGATCCGCTGCTCGGCGACAGCGTCGCCATCGCCTCGCACCGCCAGGGACGCACCTACCACCCGCCGGCCGACGAGTGCCCGCTCTGCCCCTCGTCCGGGGACCGCCTCAGCGAGATCCCGGACACCGGCTACGACGTCGCCGTCTTCGAGAACCGCTTCCCCTCGCTGGCCGGTGACTCCGGCCGCTGCGAGGTCGTCTGCTTCACCTCGGACCACAGCGCGTCCTTCGCCGACCTCACCGAGGAGCAGGCCGGGCTGGTCCTGGAGGCCTGGACCGACCGCACCGCCGAGTTCGCCGGGCTCTCGCAGGTCACCCAGGTGTTCTGCTTCGAGAACCGGGGCGCCGAGATCGGCGTCACCCTCGGCCACCCGCACGGCCAGATCTACGGCTACCCCTTCGTCACCCCGCGCACAAGGCTGATGCTCCACTCGGCCGCCGCCCACCGCGCCGAGACAGGCGGCAACCTCTTCGACGACGTGCTCGCCCGCGAGGAGGCCGACGGCTCGCGGATCGTGCTCGCCGCCGAACACTGGGTGGCCTTCGTCCCGTACGCGGCCCACTGGCCGTACGAGGTCCACCTCTACCCCCGCCGCCGCGTCCCCGACCTGCGGTTCCTCGACGAGGCGGCCCGCACGGAGTTCCCACAGGTCTATCTGGAACTCTTGAGGCGATTCGACCGGATCTTCGGCCCCGGCGAGCCGCCCACCCCGTACATCTCCGCCTGGCACCAGGCACCGTTCGGGGTCGAGGGACGGGATGACTTCGGACTCCATCTGGAGCTTTTCACCATCCGACGCACCTCCGGCAAGCTGAAGTTCCTCGCGGGTTCCGAATCCGGCATGAGCGTGTTCATCAACGACGTGCCGCCGGAGACCGCGGCCCAGCGACTGCGAGAGGTAGCGAGCCAGTGAGCAAGAGCCCGAAGAAGTACCTGGTGACCGGTGGTGCGGGTTATGTGGGCAGTGTGGTCGCCCAGCACCTGCTGGAGGCCGGCCACACCGTCACCGTCCTCGACGACCTCTCCACCGGCTTCCGCGAGGGCGTCCCGGCCGGCGCCGACTTCATCGAGGGCCGCATCCAGGACGCCGCGAAGTGGCTCGACTCCTCCTACGACGGGGTGCTGCACTTCGCCGCGTACTCCCAGGTCGGCGAGTCCGTCACCGACCCGGAGAAGTACTGGGTCAACAACGTCGGCGGCTCCACCGCCCTGCTCGCCGCCATGCGCGACGCCGGGGTGCGCACCCTGGTCTTCTCCTCCACCGCCGCCACCTACGGCGAACCGGTCTCCAGCCTCCTCACCGAGACCGACCCCACCGCCCCCACCAGCCCCTACGGCGCCACCAAGCTCGCCGTCGACCACATGATCGGCGGAGAGGCCGCCGCCCACGGCCTGGCCGCCGTCTCCCTGCGCTACTTCAACGTGGCCGGGGCCTACGGCGACTGCGGCGAGCGGCACAGCCCCGAGTCCCACCTCATCCCGCTGGTGCTCCAGGTCGCCCTCGGGCAGCGGGAGTCCATCTCCGTCTACGGCGACGACTACCCGACCCCGGACGGCACCTGCGTCCGCGACTACATCCACGTCGCCGACCTCGCCGAGGCCCATCTGCTGGCCCTCGACGCCGCCACCCCCGGCGAGCACCTGATCTGCAACCTCGGCAACGGCAACGGCTTCTCGGTCCGCGAGGTCATCGAGACGGTCCGCGAGGTCACCGGCCACCCCGTCCCCGAGACCGCGGCCCCGCGCCGCGGCGGCGACCCGGCCGTCCTCGTCGCCTCCGCCGCCACCGCCAGGGAGCGGCTCGGCTGGCGGCCGTCCCGCGCCGACCTGGCCGGAATCGTCTCCGACGCCTGGACGTTCGCCCGCCGAGAGGAGCCCACCGCACCATGACCGACCACGCTGAGCTGACCGCCTCCTTCACCGAGCTGTACGGGAGCGCGCCCGAGGGGATCTGGGCCGCACCCGGCCGGGTCAACCTGATCGGCGAGTACACCGACTTCAACGACGGCTTCGTGATGCCGCTCGCCCTCCCGCACACCGCGCGCGCCGCCGTCGCCCGCCGCACCGACGGCGAGCTGCGGCTGCACTCCACCGATGTGCCGGGCGGCGTGGTGAGCCTGCGCGTCGACGCGCTGGCCCCCGGCCAGGGCCACGGCTGGGCCTCCTACCCGGCCGGGGTCGTCTGGGCGCTGCGCGAGGCCGGGCACACGGTCACCGGCGCCGACATCCAGCTCTCCTCCACCGTCCCCACCGGTGCCGGGCTCTCCTCGTCCGCCGCCCTCGAAGTGGTGACCGCGCTGGCCCTGAACGACCTCTTCGGCCTCGGTCTGGACCACGCCGAACTGGCGGTCCTGGCCCAGCGCGCGGAGAACGCCTTCGTCGGCGTCCCCTGCGGGGTCATGGACCAGATGGCGTCCGCCTGCTGCACCGAGGGCCACGCACTGCACCTGGACACCCGCGACCTCGGCCGCCGCCAGGTCCCCTTCGACCTGGCCGCCCGGGGGCTGAGCCTCCTGGTCGTCGACACCCGCGTCCAGCACGCGCTCGGCGACGGCGCCTACGCCGAGCGGCGGGCCGGCTGCGAGGAGGGCGCCCGCCTGCTGGGCATACCCGCGCTGCGCGACCTCCCGTACGAGGACCTGGACGCGGCGCTCGGACGGCTCGCCGAAGCGGGCACGGACGAGTCCGTGGTGCGCTACGTCCGCCATGTGGTCGGCGACAACCAGCGGGTGGAGCAGGTCATCGCCCTGCTGGACGCCGGTGACGTGCGCGCGGCCGGACCGGTCCTCACCGCCGGACACCTCTCGCTCCGCGACGACCTCCGGGTCTCCTGCGCGGAACTGGACCTGGTGGTCGAAACGGCGAACGCGGCCGGTGCGCTCGGCGCCCGGATGACCGGCGGCGGCTTCGGCGGCTCGGCGGTCGTGCTGGTGGAGGAGGACCGGGCCGACACCGTCGAGAAGTCCGTCCGGGAGGCCTTCGCCGCCGCGGGCTACGCGGCCCCCGGCATCTTCCCGGCCGTGCCGTCCGCGGGTGCCCGCCGGCTCGTCTGAGCCGTCCGGGGAGCCGGTCCGGCCAGCTCCTTGACCAGCGTGAACTCGGTGATGCCGGGCGGGTAGTCCACCACCCGCCCGGCCACCTCGTAGCCCCGGGCCCGGTAGAAGTCCGGGGCCTGGAAGTCCCAGGTCTCCACCCGCGAGCGGCCGCAGTCGTGCTCCTCGCGCGCCCGCCGCTCCGCCTCGTCGAGCAGCCGGGAGCCCAGACCGGCCGAGCGGTGCCGGGCGTCGACCCAGAGCAGGTCGACATGGAGCCAGTGCGCCCAGACATGACCGGCCAGCCCGGCGGCGATCCGCCCCTGCCCGTCCAGCGCCCAGATCTCCAGCGGGACCTCGTGCGCGGCGGGGGTGTCACGCAGCGCGCGGATCCGGGGCGAGCGCGCGGTGTTGTCGTCGCGCAGCCGGCTGTGCAGCAGCCGACGTCGTTCTTTGTCCACTTCTGTCTCAAGACGGAACATGAACCCCACCCTAGGGGCGTCCAGCCGGTCAGTTCTGTGAATTCCCTTCCGCCGCACGCCCCCACCCGTACCCTGATGCTCAGCACCGGTGGGGGCCGGTGCTGATTCAGGGGTACGAGACAGCCGGATACGGCGTCCGGGCGGAGGGCGGTCACACCACACGGCGGCGGCCGTGGACCGCGGACCAGCTCCCCGCTCCGGGCGTCGTATCCGTGCCGGTCCGGCCCCGCCGGGGGGTGGGCCGCGTCGGCACCCCAGAGCGCACAGCATGGGGGTGCCTGTGGTCCGTATCCGGGTTCTCGTGGTCGACGACCACCGCATTTTCGCCGAGTCGCTCGCCGCGGCACTCGCCGCCGAGCCCGACGTCGACGTGGCCGCGGCCGGCAGCGGTCCGGCCGCCCTGCGCTGTCTGGACCGGGCCGCCGCCGAGGGGCGCTGCTACGACGTCCTCCTCGTCGACGCCGAACTGGGCATCCTGAACCCGCCCGGGGCCACCGGCCCGGTCCCGGTGCCCGCCCCCGACAGCGGGGAGAACGGGCTGGTCGACGGCCTCTCCCTGGTGGCCGGGGTCCGCTCGCTGCGGCCCTCGGTGCGCACGGTGGTGCTCGCCGAGAAGGACGACCCGCGCCGGGCGGCGCTCGCCCTCCAGGCCGGTGCCTGCGGCTGGGTCGCCAAGGACAGTTCGCTGCAACGGCTGCTCGCGGTGATCCGCGGGGTGCTGCGCGACGAGACGCATCTGCCGCCCGCCCTGCTCACCGGGGTGCTGCGGGAGCTGATGGCGGACCGCAAGCACCGCACCGAGAGCGAGGAGCTGGTCGAGTCGCTGACCCCGCGCGAGCGCGAGGTGCTGCGCTGCATGGTGGCGGGGCTGGGCCGCAAGGCGGTGGCGGAGCGGCTCTTCCTCTCCCCGCACACGGTGCGTACGCACATGCAGAACGTGCTGGGGAAGCTGGGAGTGCACTCCACGCTGGCCGCGGTGGCGCTGGCCCGGCGGGCCGGGGTCGGCCCGGTCGATCTGGAGCAGGCCCCGCTAGCCGGGGATGTTGTCGAACGGGGCGGTCAACTGGCGTAGCAGACCGGCCAGTTCGCCACGCTGCCGACGGGACAGCTCGCCGAGGATGGCCCGCTCCTGGGCGAGCAGCCCGGCCAGCGACTGATCGGCCTTGTCGCGGCCCTCGGCGGTCAGCCGGACCAGGACGCCCCGGCGGTCGTTGGGGTCGGGGAGCCGCTCGACCAGGTTCTTCTTGGTCAGCCGGTCGATACGGTTGGTCATCGTGCCCGAGGTGACCAGGGTCTGGGTGAGCAGCTGACCGGGGGAGAGCTGGTACGGGGCGCCGGCGCGGCGCAGCGACGTGAGGACGTCGAACTCCCACGGTTCGAGCTGGTGCTCGGCGAAGGCGATGCGGCGGGCCCGGTCGAGATGGCGGGCCAGGCGGGAGACGCGGCTGAGGACCTCGAGTGGTTCCACGTCGAGGTCGGGGCGCTCACGGCGCCATGCAGCGACCAGTCGGTCGACCTCGTCCTCCATGTGGATCAGTGTAGTTGGTCTGTCGACATGAAGTCTCTTGAATCCAAGTCTCTTGACCAGAAGTTTCTCAATACTGAATTCCTTGAGCATGAGTGTCTTGATGGCGAGTCTCTTGACATCGAGATACATGCGGCCGACCCTGGACCCATGACCGCACCCCTCTGGGATCCGCAGCAGTACCTGCGCCACGCGGACCACCGCACCCGCCCCTTCCACGATCTGCTCGCCCGGATCCCCCCGCTCCCCGGGGACCCTCCCCGCATCGCCGACCTCGGCTGCGGCGCGGGCAACGTCACCGCCCTGCTCGCCGCCCGCTGGCCCACCGCCCGGATCACCGGCTACGACACCTCCCCGCAGATGCTGGAGCGGGCCCGCGCCCACGCCACCGCCCGGCTCGACTTCGCCGAGGCCGACGCCGCGACATGGACCCCCGACGAGCCGCACGACCTGATCGTCTCCAACGCCCTGCTCCAGTGGGTCCCCGGCCACGCCGCCCGCTTCCCCGACTGGCTGGACGCGCTCACCCCCGGCGGCACCTTCGCCCTCCAGGTCCCCGGCAACTTCGACCAGCCCTCGCACGCCCTGATGCGCGACCTCGCCGGCTCCCCGCGCTGGCGCTCCCGCCTCGGCGGAGTGCTCCGCCACGCCGACGCCGTCCTCGAACCGGCCGGCTACCTCGGCCGGCTCACCGGCCCCGGCCGCACCGCCGACGTCTGGGAGACCACCTACCTCCACCTGCTGACCGGCCCCGACCCGGTCCTCGACTGGGTCAGGGGCACCGGACTGCGCCCGGTCCTCACCGCCCTGGCCGACGACGAGGAGGCCCGGGACGCCTTCCTCGCCGACTACCGTGAGCTGCTGCGCACCGCCTACCCGGCGGGCCCGCACGGCACGGTCTTCCCGTTCCGCCGGATCTTCGCCGTCTGCCACCGGGAGAAGTAGATGATCACCGCACTCGACCATGTCCAGCTGGCCGCCCCCGAAGGCTCCGAGGAGGCGCTGCGCGCCTACTACACGGGGGTCCTCGGCATGACGGAGATCCCCAAGCCGCCGGTCCTGGCGGCCCGGGGCGGCTGCTGGTTCGCCGCCGGACCGGTCCAGCTGCACCTGGGCGTCGAGGCGGACTTCCGCCCGGCCCGCAAGGCCCACCCCGGCCTGCGCGTCACGGGCATCGAGGCGTACGCGGCGCGGCTGGCCGAACGCGGGGCCGAGGTGGTCTGGGACGGGAACCTGCCCGGACACCGCCGCTTCTACAGCCACGACCCGGCCGGCAACCGCCTGGAGTTCCTGGAACCGGACGGGGCCCCGGCACCGGAGGACCGGTGACGGGGCCCCGGGGGACCGACGTGTGCGGAAGGATCGATCAGTTCAGGATCGAGTACGTGTTCCAGCCGCCGCCGAGCCGGACCGGCTTGGTGAACTGCCCCTGGCCGTTCGAGATGTAGAGCCAGAGGCTTCCGTTGCGGTCGACGCCCACCAGGTCGGCCTTGCCGTCGCCGGTGAGGTCACCGGGCGCGGCCAGCTTGGTGTACGTGTTCCAGCCGCCGCCCACCGGGAACGGCGAGAGGAAGGGGCGGTACTTGTCGCCCGTGCCCCGG
Organism: Streptomyces sp. NPDC024555; assembly: GCF_055559335.1. NCBI lineage: Bacteria > Bacillati > Actinomycetota > Actinomycetes > Kitasatosporales > Streptomycetaceae > Streptomyces > Streptomyces sp. NPDC024555. Next base: position 163,859 of record NZ_JBVHKV010000008.1, on the reverse strand, counting down.
TACATCCGGAGCACGCCGCCCTTGTCGCGGGCCAGCACGTCGGTGCGGCCGTCCCCGGTGAAGTCACCGGCGCCGATCACGACCGTGTACGCGTTCCAGCCGCCGCCGACCCGGATCCGGGACGAGAAACCGCTGCCGGTGCCGTTGCCCGGGTAGAGGTAGAGCACCCCGCTCTTGTCGCGGCCCAGCAGGTCGCCCTTGCCGTCGCCGGTGAGGTCGCCGGGGCCGAACACGGCCGTGAAGCCGGTCCAGCCGGTGCTGATCCGGGGCGGGGTGCCCGGCGCGTAGCTGTAGTTGTAGATGCCGCCGTCGTGGAGCTCCATCAGGTCGACCAGGGCGTTCTCGTTGAGCGAGGAGGCGTTGAAGGGCTTGGCGCCCTTCCAGCCGCCGGTGTCGCTCAGCTGGTCGCGGGCGCTCAGCTTGCCGTTGTTCAGCGACCAGTACGCCCAGAGCGTGCCCTTGGTGTCGAGGCCGAGCAGGTCGTTCTTGCCGAAGTCCGGGTTGCCGCCCGCCCCGGCGAGGTGCGAGGCCGAGTTCAGCCCGGTCCCGCCGGCCGTCCGGGCCTTCAGCTCGCCGTTGGCCGTGGACAGGTAGACGTAGACGTCGCCGTTGACCGCGCGCCCGACCAGATCGCCCCGGCCGTCGCCGTCCAGGTCGTCGGTGCCGATGACCTGGTTGTAGATCTTCCAGCCGTGGCCGACCCGCCCCTCCACAGCGTCGAACACCCGCTGCGTCGAGCCCGTGCCCGTGTAGAAGTACAGATCGCCCGAGACGGTCCGCCCGTAGAGGTCGGCGATACCGTCCCCGTTGACGTCGTTCGCCCCGATGAGCTGGTCGTATCTGTCCCAGCCCTTGCCGATGAGGATCCGGGAGGCGAACGGCGAGGTGGCGGTGTTGCCGGTCGCCGGGTAGAGGTACAGCTCGCCCTCGGGGGTGCGGGCCAGCAGGTCGGCGCGGCCGTCGCCGGTGAGGTCACCGGGGGAGAGGACCTTGTTGTAGATCTGCCAGCCCTTGCCGGTCCAGCCGGCGGCGCCGGTGCCGGCGATCGAGGTGCCCGCGCGGAAGGTCAGCGAGCCGTACGGCGACAGGGTCAGCAGGTCCGCGACCCCGTCCCCGTTCTGGTCGCCGACCGGGATGATGTCCTTGAACGCCGAGGGCACCTTGCCGGGGATGTCGAAGGCCCGCTCCCCGCCGGCGCCGCTCGGCGAGACGAGCAGGTCGGAGGCGTAGTCCCGGTAGATCAGGTCGGAGCGGCCGTCGCCGTCGAAGTCCGCCCGCGGCTTCACCGCGGCGGCGGCGCCGGCTCCCTCCTCGGCGGCGGCCTTGCGGCCGGCGGCGGTGGGCTCGGGCAGGTTCAGCACCGGTCGCGGGGCCGAGGCGGCGGAACGTTCCGTCACCGCGTGCCGCGACGACGGTCCGTCGGCCGAGGCCGGGGCGGCCAGCAGCATGCCGGCCGAGAGAACGAGAGCGGTGCAGGCCGCGATCCGGCCCGCGCGCCGGGAGCGCGCCGGACGACGGGTGCTGCCCGTGGAAGTCGTAGAAGTCAAAGTCCCCCCTGGGATACGGACCCGTGGGGCCCCGCCGCGCACCGGGTGCGCGGCGGGGCCCCACGGGCCGATTGTGGATCAGTACAGGTTGACGTACGTGTTCCAGCCGCCGCCGACCCGCGCCCGCGCCGTGAACTTCCCGGTGCCGGTGGAGGTGTAGCGGTAGAGGTCGCCCTTGGCGTCGGCGCCGAGGAGGTCGGCCTTGCCGTCGCCGTTGATGTCGCCGGGCGCGGCGAGCTTCTTGTAGGTGCCCCAGCCGTTGCCCACGGTGATCCGCGAGCCGAACGGCTTGGTCGCCACCCCGGTGCCGGGGTAGAGGTACAGCGTGCCGCCCGGGGTGCGGGCCAGCAGGTCGGTGCGGCCGTCCCCGGTGTAGTCACCGGCGCCGACCAGCTTGTTGTACGCGCCCCAGCCGCCGCCCACCTTGATCCGGGAGGCGAAGGCGGTGCCCGCGCCGTTGCCCTTGTACAGGTAGAGGTAGCCGGAGCGGTCGCGGGCCAGCAGGTCGCCCTTGCCGTCGCCGCTGAGGTCGCCGGGGCCGACCAGCGCGTTGTAGACGCCCCAGCCCTTGCCGATGATGTTGTTGCCGTTGTAGAGGGTGCCCGCGTAGAGCTCCATCAGCTCGGCGGCGCCGTCCTTGTCGAACGAGGACGCGAAGGTGAGGTTGGCCCCGCCGAATTTGTCGCCGACCTGCTGGCGGGCGGAGAGCAGCCCGTTGTTCAACGGGTAGTACCAGAACAGCCTGCCCTTGGTGTCCAGGCCCAGCATCTCGTTCTTGCCGAAGTCCGGGTTGCCGCCGGCGCCGACGAACAGCGAGGCGCCGTTCCAGCCGCTGCCGCCGCCCGTACGGGTGAGGAAGCTGCCCACGCCCGTCGACTCGTAGTAGTACATCGCGCCGGCCGGCGTACGGGCGATGACGTCGCCGAGCCCGTCCCCGTTGGCGTCGTCGATGCCGATGATCTGGTTGTACATGTTCCAGCCCTTGCCGACCTTGGCGGCCTTGGCGAAGGGCTTGGAGACGTCGCCGGTACCGGCGTAGAAGTACAGCTCACCGGCGGGCGTGCGGGCGAAGAGGTCGGCGATGCCGTCCCCGGTCACGTCGTTCGCGCCGACCAACTGGTCGTAGGCGCCCCAGCCCTTGCCCACCAGGACACGGGACTTGAAGGGGTTGCTCTCGACGGCGCCGTTGCTGATGTACAGGTACAGCTCGCCGGCCGGCGTACGGGCCAGCAGGTCGCCGCGTCCGTCGCCGTTCACGTCGCCGGGGCCGACCAGCTTGTTGTAGATGTTCCAGCCCTTGCCGGACCAGGTGGCGTAGCCGGTGGAGTCGGCGCCCCAGCTCTGGAAGAGCGAGAGGGTGCCGGTCGCGGACAGGGTCAGGAACTCGGGGCGCCCGCCCCCGTCCAGGTCGCCGGGGGCGACGATGTCCTTGTACAGCTCCTCGTAGTCGCCGTTGATCGTGTACGGGTGACCCTCGGCGCCGGTCGACGGCTCGACGTACAGATTGCCGTCGATGCCGCGGTACATGGTGTCGCTGTAGCCGTCGTCGTCCACGTCGAGCCGCGGCTTGGCCGGGACGGCGGCGGCGTCGGCGCCCGCGACGCCGGAGGCGCGCGAGGAGCGTGCCGCGGGGTGCTTCGGGAGCGTCAGGGACGGCAGCTGCCCGAGCACGGGCGCGGGCTGGTCGACCGCGGTGCGCGGCGACCGGGTGTCATCGGCCGAGGCCGGGGCGGCCAGCAGCATGCCGGCCGAGAGAACGAGGGCGGTGCAGGCCGCGATCCGGCCCGCGCGCTTCCGGCGCGCGGGCACGACGAGACGGCCGGGTTCCACAGAAGTCAAAGCCCCCCCAGGGGTTACGTGGTGGAACCGGGAGAAATGCCTGGACTCATGCGTGACATGCGCACTGAGGCATTCCCGGGATGTTCACAGACTCTACAACTGTGCACACAGGGAAAGAAGTGCTTTAGGAGTAAACGATGTACGGCGGGCCGGGAATCCCGCGGCGAACCGCTTCCCGGCCCCGCCGCTCAGCTCTTGCGGTGCCCGATCAGCCGGGGCTTGGACTCCAGGTTCTCCAGCCCGTGCCAGGCCAGGTTCACCAGATGGGCGGCGACCTCCGACTTCTTCGGCTTGCGGGCGTTCACCCACCACTGGCCGGTCAGCGCCACCATGCCCACGAGCGCCTGCGCGTAGAGCGGGGCCAGCTTCGGATCGAAGCCCCGGGCCTTGAACTCCAGACCCAGGATGTCCTCGACCTGGGTGGCGATATCGCTGATCAGCGAGGCGAAGGTGCCGGTCGACTGGGCGACCGGCGAATCGCGCACCAGGATCCGGAACCCGTCCGTGTACGTCTCGATGTAGTCCAGCAGCGCGAACGCGGCCTGCTCCAGCAGCTCGCGCGGGTGCCCGGCGGTCAGTGCCCCCGTCACCATGTCCAGGAGCTGGCGCATCTCCCGGTCGACCACGACCGCGTACAGCCCCTCCTTGCCGCCGAAGTGCTCGTACACCACCGGCTTGGACACCCCCGCGCGGGAGGCGATCTCCTCCACCGACGTGCCCTCGAAGCCCTTGTCGGCGAAGAGCGTGCGACCGATGTCGAGCAACTGCTCGCGGCGTTCCTTCCCGGTCATCCGCACCCGGCGGGCCCGCCGGGTCGAAGGGGAACGGGTGTTCTCGCTGCCTGCACTCGATTCGGTCGCCACGTCGTCAATCATGCCGCGTCGGCCCGCGCGGGGTGGCGCCGGGACTCGATCCGGGCGGCGTCCGGCCAGCGCACGTCGTGCGCCCAGCCCAGCTGCTCGAACCAGCGGATGAAACGGGCACTCGAATCGATCTGACCGCGCATCACCCCGTGCCGGGCACACGTCGGATCGGCGTGGTGCAGGTTGTGCCAGGACTCGCCGCACGACAGCACCGCCAGCCACCACACGTTCCCGGAGCGGTCACGGGACTTGAAGGGACGCTTGCCGACCGCGTGGCAGATGGAATTGATCGACCAGGTCACATGGTGCAGCAGCGCCACGCGCACCAGCGACCCCCAGAAGAACGCCGTGGCCGCGCCCCACCAGGACATCGTCACCAGACCGCCCACCAGCGGCGGGATCGCCAGCGACAGGACCGTGAACGACACGAAGTGCCGCGAGATCCCCCGGATCACCGGATCGCGCACCAGATCGGGGGCGTACTTCTGCTGCGGCGTCTGCTCCTCGTCGAACATCCATGCGATGTGGGCCCACCACAGGCCCTTCATCAGCGCCGGCAGCGTCTCACCGAACCGCCACGGCGAATGCGGATCGCCCTCCGCGTCCGAGAACCGGTGGTGCTTGCGGTGATCGGCCACCCACCGCACCAGCGGGCCCTCCACCGCCATCGACCCCATCACGGCCAGGGCGATCCGCAGCGGACGCTTCGCCTTGAACGAGCCATGGGTGAAGTACCGGTGGAAACCGATCGTGATCCCGTGGCAGCCGATGAAGTACATCACCACCATCAGGCCCAGATCGAGCCAGCTCACCCCGCGGCCCCAGGCCAGCGGCACCGCCGCGACCAGCGCCACGAACGGCACGACGATGAACAGCAGGAGCGCGATCTGCTCGATCGACCGCTTGTTGTCCCCGCCGAGCGTGGCGGGGGGAGGAGCCTGACCGCCGGCCGCGGGGGCGGCCTCGATCACTTCGGGGCTGGGATTCATTTGGGGAGTCCCCTGAGGGTAGGAATGCGAGCGGACACCGAGGCTACGGTTCCGTAACCTACGGCGTCGTAAGTATGGCAGCGCGAACGCCCGCCACACGAGAGGACGAGGCGGGGGCACGGACGCGCCCCGTTCGGGGTAGGGGACACCCGCGCACCTGCGTTCGGCCGATCCCCCGGAAGCGGCCGTTCGGGGCGCGAACAGCACCGACAGCACGGACACCTATCCTGGAGAGGTCGGACAGCGCGGTCCGCACCCTGCTTCTCCGGGGTCGCGTCGGCACCGCAGCCGCCGAGGGCCCCGGACCCCGTGCTCAACCACTGCAAGGAGCCGCACACTGTGAGCAGTGCCGACCAGACCCCCGCCGCCAGCCCCGAGCTGCGCGCCGACATCCGCCGCCTCGGCGACCTGCTGGGCGAGACCCTGGTGCGCCAGGAGGGACCGGAACTCCTCGACCTCGTCGAGCGCGTCCGCGCCCTGACCCGCACCGACGGCGAGGCCGCCGCCGAACTCCTCGGCGACACCGACCTGGAGACCGCCGCCCGCCTCGTGCGCGCCTTCTCCACCTACTTCCACCTCGCCAACGTCACCGAGCAGGTCCACCGCGCCCACGAGATGCGCGACCGCCGCTCCGCCGAGGGCGGCCTCCTCGCCCGCACCGCCGACCGGCTCAAGGACGCCGACCCCGAGCACCTGCGCGAGACGGTCCGGAACCTCAACGTGCGGCCCGTCTTCACCGCACACCCCACCGAGGCCGCCCGGCGCTCCGTGCTCAACAAGCTCCGCCGCATCGCCGAACTCCTGGACACCCCGGTCATCGAGGCCGACCGCCGCCGCCAGGACGTCCGCCTCGCCGAGAACATCGACCTCATCTGGCAGACCGACGAACTGCGCGTCGTCCGCCCCGAGCCGGCCGACGAAGCCCGCAACGCCATCTACTACCTCGACGAACTCCACGCCAACGCCGTCGGCGACGTCCTGGAGGACCTCGCCGCCGAACTGGAACGCGTCGGCGTCGAGCTGCCCGCGGGCACCCGCCCGCTCACCTTCGGCACCTGGATCGGCGGCGACCGCGACGGCAACCCCAACGTCACCCCCGCCGTCACCTGGGACGTCCTGATCCTCCAGCACGAGCACGGCATCACCGACGCCCTCGAACTCGTCGACCAGCTGCGCGGACTCCTCTCCAACTCCATCCGCTACACCGGCGCCACCGACGAACTCCTCGCCTCGCTCCGCGCGGACCTGGACGCCCTCCCCGAGATCAGCCCCCGCTACAAGCGGCTGAACGCCGAGGAGCCCTACCGCCTCAAGGCCACCTGCATCCGCCAGAAGCTCGTCAACACCCGCGAACGCCTCGCCGCCGGCACCCCCCACCGCCCCGGCTGCGACTACCTCGGCACCGCCGAGCTGATCACCGACCTGGCCCTCATCCAGACCTCGCTGCGCGCCCACAAGGCCGGCATCGTCGCCGACGGCCGGATGGACCGCACCATCCGCACCCTCACCGCCTTCGGCCTCCAGCTCGCCACCATGGACGTCCGCGAACACGCCGACGCCCACCACCACACGCTCGGCCAGCTCTTCGACCGCCTCGGCGAGGAGTCCTGGCGCTACGCCGACATGCCCCGCGACTACCGGCAGAAGCTCCTCGCCAAGGAACTCCGCTCCCGCCGCCCCCTCGCCCCCACCCCGGCCCCCCTCGACGCCGCCGGCGAGAAGACCCTCGGCGTCTTCCACACCATCCGCGAAGCCTTCGAGCGCTTCGGCCCCGAAGTCATCGAGTCCTACATCATCTCGATGTGCCAGGGCGCCGACGACGTCTTCGCCGCCGCCGTCCTCGCCCGCGAGGCCGGCCTCCTCGACCTCCACGCCGGCTGGGCCAAGATCGGCATCGTGCCGCTCCTGGAGACCACCGACGAACTGCGCGCCGCCGACACCATCCTCGACGAGATGCTCGCCGACCCCTCCTACCGGCGCCTCGTCTCCCTGCGCGGCGACGTCCAGGAGGTCATGCTCGGCTACTCCGACTCCTCCAAGTTCGGCGGCATCACCACCTCCCAGTGGGAGATCCACCGCGCCCAGCGCCGGCTCCGCGACGTCGCCCACCGCTACGGCGTACGCCTGCGCCTCTTCCACGGCCGCGGCGGCACCGTCGGCCGCGGCGGCGGCCCCTCCCACGACGCCATCCTCGCCCAGCCCTGGGGCACCCTGGAGGGCGAGATCAAGGTCACCGAGCAGGGCGAGGTCATCTCCGACAAGTACCTCATCCCCGCGCTCGCCCGCGAGAACCTGGAACTGACCGTCGCGGCCACCCTCCAGGCCTCCGCCCTGCACACCGCGCCCCGCCAGTCCGACGAGGCCCTGGCCCGCTGGGACGCGGCCATGGACACCGTCTCCGACGCCGCCCACGCCGCCTACCGCACCCTCGTCGAGGACCCGGACCTGCCGTCCTACTTCCTCGCCTCCACCCCCGTCGACCAGCTCGCCGACCTGCACCTGGGCTCCCGGCCCTCCCGCCGCCCCGGCTCCGGCGTCTCCCTCGACGGACTCCGCGCCATCCCGTGGGTCTTCGGCTGGACCCAGTCCCGCCAGATCGTCCCCGGCTGGTACGGCGTCGGCTCCGGCCTCAAGGCCCTGCGCGAAGCCGGCCTCGACAGCGTCCTCGAAGAAATGCACGAGCACTGGCACTTCTTCCGGAACTTCCTCTCCAACGTGGAGATGACCCTCGCCAAGACCGACCTGCGCATCGCCCGGCACTACGTCGACACCCTCGTCCCCGACGAGCTCAAGCACGTCTTCGACGCCATCGAGGCCGAGCACGCCCTGACCGTCAGCGAAGTCCTCAAGGTCACCGGCTCCACCGAACTGCTCGACACCAGCCCGGTCCTCCAGCAGACCTTCGCCATCCGCGACGCCTACCTGGACCCGATCTCCTACCTCCAGGTCTCCCTGCTCGCCCGCCAGCGCCGCGCCGCGGAAGCCGGCGAGGAAGCCGACCCGCTCCTCTCCCGCGCCCTGCTGCTCACCGTCAACGGAGTCGCCGCCGGACTGCGCAACACCGGCTGACCCCACCCGCACCGCACGAAGGGGCCCGCCGTCCGCACCGGACGACGGGCCCCTTCCCGTACGACGACCGCCTTCCTCACAAGGCGATGAACGACGCCAGCAGCAGCGCCCCGCCCGCGGCCCCCGCACCCCAGGCCACCCGGGTCCACCGCAGCCCCCCGCCGATCACCAGCGCCGCCAGCACCAGTGCCCCGCCCAACGGCACCCAGGCATGCAGAAAACCGGCCGTCCCGGTCCGCACCACCTCGTCCGTACCCGGCCGCACCACCACGGAGAAACGATCACCCTTACGGGCCGCCACGGACTGGTCGATCGTCACCCGGGACCGCGCCGCGGCCCCCTCCGACGGAGCGAACGGCCCCGTACAGACCTCCTCCCCGCACCCCGTCACCGTCATCGTCCCGTGCTCGCGCCCCTTCGACAGCACGATGTGATGCGCCGAGTCCCACGACGACCACACCCCCGCCACCAGCAACAACGCCACAACACAGAGGACCGCCGCACCACGGGCGTACGACAGGACACGGAGGGAGGAGCTGCGCTTCATGGACGCCGATCCTTGGCCAGCCCCCGCCACACGGTCAAGCCACGGCCGAAAACAGCCCCACTACCGAAGGACATATCAGGAGTTGTACGCGCTCTGCGCCCGCTCCAGACCCTCCGCGAGCAGACACTCCACCGCGTCCGCCGCCCGGTCCACCAGAAACGCCAGCTCCTTGCGCTCCACCGACGAGAAGTCCTTCAGCACGAAATCCGCCACCTGCATCCGCCCCGGCGGACGCCCGATCCCGAACCGCACCCGGTGGTACTCCCCACCGACCGCCTTCGTCATCGACTTCAGCCCGTTGTGCCCGTTGTCCCCGCCGCCCAGCTTCAGCCGCAGCGTCCCGTAATCGATGTCCAGCTCGTCATGGACCGCCACCACATGGTCCAGCGGCACCTTGTAGAAGTCCCGCAGCCCCGCGACCGGCCCACCCGACAGATTCATGAACGACATCGGCTTCGCCACCACCACCCGGCGGCTCAGCGGACCCGGCGGACCGATCCGCCCCTCCACCACCTGCGCCTGCGCCTTCGGCGCCCGCTTGAACTTCCCGCCGATCCGCTCCGCGAGCAGATCGGCGACCATGAAACCGACATTGTGCCGGTGGGCCGCGTACTCGGGGCCGGGATTGCCCAGGCCCACGATCAGCCACGGGTCGGTGGCGTCGGACATCGCGCAGGTCTCCTCGCGTACGGAACGAAAGACGGGACAACCGGTGACCGCGGGCGGACACACGGAAACGGGGCGGCGGAACCCCGGAAAGGGACCGCCACCCCGTCAGTCAAGCAGGTGGGGCGAGGCTCAGGCCTCGTCGCCCTCGGCCTCGGCGTCCGCCGACGGCTCCTCGGCCTGCGCGGCGACGACCTGGAGCACGATGGCGTCCTCGTCACCGGCCAGCACGGAGCCCTTCGGCAGCTCGATGTCCTTCGCCAGAACCGACGCACCGGCGTCCAGGCCCTGCACGGAGACCGTGACGGACTCGGGGATGTGGGTGGCCTCGGCCTCGACGAGCAGCGTGTTCATCACGTACTCCAGCAGGTTGCTGCCCGGGGCCAGGTCGCCCTCGGCCTGCACCGCGATCTCGACCTGGACCTTCTCGCCGCGCTTCACGGTCAGCAGGTCGACGTGCTCGATGTCGCCCTTCAGCGGGTTGCGCTGCACGGCCTTCGGGATCACCAGGGCGTCCTTGCCGTCCAGCTCCAGGCCGATCAGCACGTTGGCGGTACGCAGCGCCAGCTGCAGCTCGTGGGCCGGCAGCGTCACGTGGACCGGCTCGGCACCGTGGCCGTAGACGACCGCGGGAACCTGGCTGGCACGGCGCGCGCGGCGGGCCGCACCCTTGCCGAACTCGTTACGGGGCTGGGCGGCGAGCTTGATCTCGGCCATGACTGCACTCCTCGTCAGGTGACAGAACTACGGATGGTCACCCGGCCCACGACAGGCCTGCTACGAAGAGCGCGTCGATAACGGAGCACCCGTACATGAGTACGGCCTCCCTCGCCGAGCAACTCGCTGAGTCTACCCGGCGGGGAGGCCGCACCCCAAAGTGGATCTTCCCGGACGCCGCACGCCCGGAAACGATCCTCCTACTGCTCCTCGAAGAGGCTCGTCACCGAACCGTCCTCGAACACCTCACGCACCGCGCGCGCGATCGTCGGGGCGATCGACAGCACCGTGATCTTGTCCAGCTCCAGCTCACCCGGCGTCGGCAGCGTGTCCGTGAACACGAACTCGCTCACCTTCGAGTTCTTCAGCCGGTCCGCCGCCGGACCCGACAGCACCCCGTGCGTCGCCGTCACTATGACATCGGCCGCACCGTGCGCGAACAGGGCGTCCGCCGCCGCACAGATCGTGCCACCCGTGTCGATCATGTCGTCGACCAGCACACACACCCGGCCCTCGACATTGCCCACGACCTCGTGGACGCTCACCTGGTTCGGCACGTCCTTGTCACGGCGCTTGTGCACGATCGCCAGCGGCGCGTCCAGCCGGTCGCACCAGCGGTCCGCGACCCGGACCCGGCCCGCGTCCGGCGACACGATCGTCAGCTTCGCACGGTCGACCTTGGCGCCCACGTAGTCCGCCAGGATCGGCAGCGCGAACAGGTGGTCCACCGGACCGTCGAAGAAGCCCTGGATCTGGTCCGTGTGCAGATCCACGGTGAGAATCCGGTCCGCACCCGCGGTCTTCATCAGATCCGCGATCAGCCGCGCCGAGATCGGCTCACGGCCCTTGTGCTTCTTGTCCTGACGGGCGTAGCCGTAGAACGGCACGATCACCGTGATGGAGCGGGCCGACGCGCGCTTCAGCGCGTCCAGCATGATCAGCTGCTCCATGATCCACTTGTTGATCGGAGCCGTGTGGCTCTGGATCAGGAAGCAGTCCGCGCCACGCGCCGACTCCTGGAAGCGGACGTAGATCTCACCGTTGGCGAAATCGAAGGCCTTCGTCGGCACGAGGCCCACACCCAGCTGGTGCGCGACCTCCTCGGCCAGCTCGGGGTGGGCGCGGCCGGAGAAGAGCATCAGTTTCTTCTCGCCGGTCGTCTTGATCCCGGTCACAGCACAGTCTCCTCAGACGTGTTCCTGGCGCCGCACACAGAGGTCCCGAAGTGCAACGAGCCAGCCGAAATGGGGTGAGCATCTATCACGGTACGCCGTGCGCGGCGCACCTGTTTCCGGTCAGCTTTCGCCGGCCGGGTTCTCCGCCGCCGCCTGAGCCGCCTGCGCGGCGGCACTTCCCGGACGCTTGCGCGCCACCCAACCCTCGATATTCCTTTGCTGGCCCCGGGCCACGGCCAGCGAACCCGCCGGCACGTCCTTCGTGATCACGGAGCCCGCCGCGGTGTAGACCCCGTCCCCGACCGTGACAGGAGCCACAAACATATTGTCCGAACCGGTACGGCAGTGGGAGCCGATCGTCGTGTGGTGCTTGTTCACACCGTCGTAGTTCACGAAGACGCTCGCCGCGCCGATGTTCGTGTGGTCCCCGATGGTGGCGTCCCCCACGTACGACAGGTGCGGAACCTTCGTCCCCTCGCCGATCGTCGCGTTCTTCATCTCCACGTACGTCCCGGCCTTCGCCTTCGGGCCGAGCTTCGTCCCGGGCCGCAGATAGGCGAACGGACCCACCGACGCCCCCGCGCCCACCTCGGCGCGGTCCGCCACCGTGTTGTCCACCCGGGCGCCCGCGCCCACCACGGTGTCCGTCAGCCGGGTGTTCGGGCCGACCTCGGCGTCCTCCGCCAGATGCGTGGCCCCCAGCAGCTGCGTCCCCGGGTGCACGACCGCGTCCCGCTCGTACGTCACCGTCACGTCGATCACCGTGGACGCCGGGTCCACCACGGTCACGCCCGCCGTCATCGCCCGCTCCAGCAGCCGCCGGTTCAGCAGCCCGCGGGCCTCCGCGAGCTGCACCCGGTTGTTGATCCCCAGGATCTCCCGGTGATCGGCCGCCACCGAGGCACCGACCCGGTGCCCGGCCTCGCGCAGGATCGACAGCACATCGGTGAGGTACTCCTCGCCCTGGCTGTTGTCCGTCCGCACCTTGCCCAGCGCGTCCGCGAGCAGCTGCCCGTCGAACGCGAACACCCCGGAGTTGATCTCCCGGATCGCGCGCTGCGCGTCGGTGGCGTCCTTGTGCTCGACGATCTCGGTGACCGCGCCCGTCGCCGCGTCCCGGACGATCCGGCCGTAGCCGGTGGAGTCCGGCACCTCGGCGCTCAGCACGGTGACGGCGTTGGCGTCGGCCCCGTGCGTGGCGGCGAGCGCGGCCAGCGTCTCGCCCGACAGCAGCGGGGTGTCGCCGCACACGACGATCACGGTCCCCTCGACGGACCCGCCCAGCTCGTCGAGCGCGACCCGCACCGCGTTCCCGGTGCCCTTCTGCTCGGCCTGGTAGGCGGTGCGCACCTGCGCGTCCGCCTCGGTGAGATGAGCGGTCACCTGCTCGCTCGCGTGGCCCACGACCACGACGAGGTGCTGCGGTTCCAGCTCACGGGCGGCTGCGACGACATGTCCGACGAGCGAACGCCCGGAGATCTCGTGCAGAACCTTGGGAGTCTTCGACTTCATGCGGGTGCCCTCACCCGCTGCGAGGACGACGACGGCTGCCGGGCGTACGGAGCTCACGAATAGGCCCTTCGGCTTCGGGTGGTGGACATCCGCAGGATACCGGGGGGCGCGGGACCGGACATGAGTGCGGGCCCCGACCTCGGTGGTCGGGGCCCGCGGCAGGGCTCCCGGGGAAGGAATCGAACCCTCATTCAATGGACCAAAACCATTTGTCCTGCCTTTAGACGACCCGGGATAGATCGCGCCTTATGTCCGATTCTCTTGATCGGCTCGTTTCGGCAGCACCTACTATGCCGTACCGCGCAGGCTCGGTGCGACGGTTCGGCAAGGAGGCGTTCCGGGCCCGTTCGACGGCTCGACGTGCTGTCCAGGTCTCCCGAAAATGGGATGCGGCCGCCCGTACGCTGGATGCCATGACCGCAACGGGGGCAGACCGGGAAGCGGCGGGGCCGACCACCCGCGGCTACTGGTGGTGGGAGCGGCGACGGAGTGTCGCGCTGGATGTGGGGCTGGCGCTGGTTTCGGCGCTGGAGTGTGCGCTGGAGGGGGTGGCGTTCGCGGGGGACACCGGGCTGCCGGTGTGGTTCGGGGTGGTGTTCGGGCTGCTGGCCGGCTCGGTGCTGCTGGTGCGGCGGCAGTGGCCGATCGCGGTGGTGCTGGTGTCGATAGCGACGACGCCGGCCGACATGGGCTATCTGATGGGCCTGGTCGGTCTGTACACGCTGGCGGCGTCCGAGGTGCCGCGGCGGATCACCGCGGTGCTGATGAGCATGACCCTGGTGGGGACGTTCATCGTGACGTACGTGCGGCTGAAGCAGGGCGTCGACGCGGACGCGGACTTCGGGCCCGGTGACTGGATCGTTCCCCTTCTCTCCCTGCTCGTGGCGCTCGGGCTGACCGCCCCGCCGGTGCTCTTCGGCCTGTACATAGGGGCGCGGCGCCGGCTGATGGAGAGTCTGCGGGAGCGGGCGGACTCGCTGGAGCGGGAGCTGTCGTTGCTGGCGGACCGGGCGGAGGAGCGTGCGGAGTGGGCGCGTACGGAGGAGCGGACCCGGATCGCGCGGGAGATGCACGACGTGGTGGCGCACCGGGTGAGTCTGATGGTCGTGCACGCGGCGGCGTTGCAGGCGGTGGCGCCGAAGGATCCGGCGAAGGCGGTGCGCAACGCGGCGCTGGTGGGGGACATGGGGCGGCAGGCGCTGACGGAGCTGCGGGAGATGCTCGGGGTGCTGCGGTCGGGGGATCCGGTGGCATCGCGGGTGACGGAGGTGCCGTTGGCTTCGGTGGGGCGTCCGGTGTCGGTGGTGGCGGAGGACGGGCCGCGGCTGGACGCGGTGGAGGTGCTGGTGGGGGAGTCCCGTGCGGCGGGGATGACGGTGGAGCTGTCGGTGGAGGGTGAGGTCCGGCCGTATGCCCCGGAGGTCGAGCAGACGGCGTACCGGGTGGTGCAGGAGGCGTTGACCAACGTGCACAAGCACGCGGCGGGGGCGCGGACGTGGGTGCGGCTGGCGCACCGGGGTGCCGAGGTCGCGATGCAGGTGGAGAACGGTCCGTCGGACGCGGGTACGGCGGATGCGGGGCTGCCCAGCGGGGGCAACGGGCTCGTGGGGATGCGGGAGCGGGTGCTGGGGCTGGGCGGGGTCTTCGTGTCGGGGCCGACGGACGCGGGGGGTTTCCGGGTCTCGGCGGTTCTGCCGGATGCGGCGGGTGCCCCGGGGGTCTGAGCCCGGGGCGGGGTGCTGTGTGCTGGTTCCGGGGCGGAGTGGAGTGGTGTCCTCGGCCCCGGATCGGGCGTCAGCCCGAAATCAGGCGTTCGGGCAGGATGCCCGTGATGAGGGTGGTGAGGGCGGCGTCGATGTCGGCGCCGAGGAACCAGTCGCCGGTGTGGTCGATGCTGTAGACGCGGCCCTCGGTGTCGATGGCGAGGACGGCCTGGCCGTCGCCCTCCTCGCCGAGGGGGGCCACTTCGGTCTCCAGTGCCCGGCCGAGGTCGCCGAGGGTGCGGGCGAGATGGAGTCCGCCCAGGGGGTCGATGCGGACGGGCGGGGGTGCGATCTGGCGGCCGGGGGAGGTCGCGGTGATGCGGAGTCCGCCGAATTCGGCCCAGGCCTCGACGGCCGCGGGGAAGACGGCGTGGCGGTGGCCCGCGGGGGAGGCGTGGGAGCGCAGGGCGTCGGCCCACTCCTCGGCCCGGCGGATGTCCCAGCGGCCGGGCTGCCAGCCGGCGGCGCGCAGGGCGTCGTCGACGGGGACGGCGAAGCGGGTGGAGTTGTGGGGGTCGCGGCGGCCGGGACCGGCCTGGGCGGGGAGGTCGGTGCGTTCCTGCATGGGTGCGGCGTCAGCCCTTCTCGGCGGTGGTGGCCGTCGCTGCGGTGGTGAGGTCGACGGGGCGGACGCCGAAGTGGGCGAGCATCACGGAGCAGGAGCGGCAGGGTGCCGCGTAGCTGCCGTGCAGCGGGTCGCCGTCCTCGCGGATGCGGCGGGCGGTGAGGCGGGCGTGCTTGAGGGCGCGGCGGGCCTCGCCGTTGGTGAGGGGCTTGCGCTGGGCTCGTTTGGAGCGGCCGGTCTCGGTGGCGGTGAGGTGGCGGGAGAGCAGTATGGCCTCGGGGCAGCGGCCGGTGAAGCGTTCGCGCTGCGCCGTGGGGAGGGTGTCGAGGAAGTCCTGGACGAGGTGGTGCAGGACGGGGGGCTGGTCGCCCTTGCCGGCGGTGCAGGTGAGGGTTTCGCCGCGTACGGAGAGGGCGGCGGCGACGGCGGGCAGGATGCCGTCGCGGCGCTGGGTCAGCCGGGGGACGCGGTCGGTTTCGTCGCTGCTCCAGCTGAGTCGTGGGTCTCCGGTGGTAACGGTCTGTGCTGAGTGTGCGGTGTGCATGGTGCTGTCCCTCCCGTGCCCGCAGCGGCCGCTGCCGAATGTGCACGCCCCCGTGTAGTGCGGGTGACAGCCTGCCAAATGTGTCGGGTCGTGTGAAAGCTGGGTCGGCGAAACGTGTCTGCGTGTCGCGCGGACGGGACGGGGACGTCGCTCTTCCGTCACCCGGTTGTGACGGTTGGTGACGGAGAGGGCCATGGGGCGACGGGGCGGGACCCGTTCCGGGGGCAGCGCATAGGCTGTGCCTGGACCGCCCCCGTGGGCAGGTCGGTCCTCATCAGCCAGAAGCACAGGGGGCAACCGCCATGACGACAGGTCGGCTCGGGCAGCAGGCCGCGCCACCGAACGCGGCCTACGCCGGGCAGCTCGTGCACTTCCCGGATCCGGTCCGGGCGTCGCGTCACCCCAGAGGGGTGCGGATGGATGCGAACGGCTGCCCCGACTTCGCGCCGTACGCGCGCGCCGCCGCGGAGATCGCCGAGCCTCCGCAGGGTTTCGGCGTGGACGAGCTGCGGCTCACGGACTACGTGTCGGCGAACGCGGCGCTGGCGGCGAGCGGGCACGAGCTGTGGGACACGATTCCCGCGGTGGCGACGCCGCACGGCTGGACCTGGCACCACGTGCCGGGCGGCCGGCGGATGGAGCTGGTGCCGGTGGAGGTGAAGGCGCTGCTGCGGCACCACGGGGGTCTGGCGACGACCGCGGTGGACCAGAACAAGCGGGGTACGCGTCCGCTCCAGGAGACCCGGCCCGCGCACTTCCGGCTGCCGAAGGGCGCGGTGGCGGTGACGGAGCAGCAGGTCCTGGGGGTCGAGGAGGACCTGGGGTACCGGCTGCCGGGTGCGTACCGCTCGTTCCTGAAGGCGGCCGGCGGGTCGGCTCCGGTGGGCGCGGCGCTGGACGCGGAGCTGGGGCTGCTGGTGGACCAGCCGTTCTTCACGGTGCGCGAGCAGGCGTCGGTGAACGATCTGGTGTACGTCAACAAGTGTCTGCGGGACCATCTGACGAAGGACTATCTGGGCGTCGGTTTCGTCCAGGGCGGGATCCTCGCGGTGAAGGTGCGCGGTGAGGCGCTGGGTTCCGTGTGGTTCTGCCTGTACGACGACGCGCGCGACCGGGACGGCTGGACGGTGCAGGAGCGGGTGGACCGGCTGCTGCTGCCGTGCGGTGCGGACTTCGACGCGTTCCTCCAGCGGCTGGCGGGCAATCCGCCGGAGCTGGAGACGGTGGCGAACCTGATGGTGGACGGTGGCTTCGCGCGGGCCGTCCCGGTGGAGGGGTGAGCGCGGTGGTGACCTTTGCGCAGGCGCAGGAGCGCGCGGACGAGTGGGTCAACGGTGATGTTCCGGCGTATCAGCACCGGGAGGTCCGGGTCCGTGAGTTCGAACTGGGTTTCGTGGTGTGGGCCGAGGACCGTGCCGAGGGACCGGTGTCGGACGGCGGCCGTCAGCGGCTGGTGATCGCCCGGGACAGTGGTGAGGCGACGCTGTGGCCGGGGCTGCCGGTGGGTGAGGTGATACGGCGGTACGAGGAGGAGTACGGGGCCGCGGCGGCCGAGCCGGTGGCTCCGGAGCCTCCGGCGCGGATCGATCTGAACCAGACCTCGTTCCTGCTGAGTCCTCCGGAGTGGTTGCAGGAGGCCGCGGACAAGCTGGGTATTCCGGACCACCGTGCCGGTGCGTCGGGGCAGACGCCTCCGCCGGCGCCCGCCCCGGCCCCGGCTCCCGCGCCCGTTGCGCCGGCCCCGTCGCCGATGGCCCCGCCGTCGATGGCTCCGCCGCCCCCGCCCGCCCCCGTGATGCCGTCCGCTCCCGCGCCGTCGGCGCCGCAGCCGCCGGTCGGGGCGACGCCGTGGGCGGGTACGGACACGAACGCGGGTTCCGACGAGGGCGAGGTGGAGCTGCCGGCGACGGTGTTCGCGCCGCCGCTCGTGGGTGCCGACGACGAGGAGCTGCCGCCCCGGGTGGTGCCGGCCGACGCGCCGACCGCGCTGATGTCCGGGGGCAGTCAGCTTCCGGCGACGGCGATCGTGCCGGGGCTTCCGCCGCACGGTCCCGGTGGTCCGCAGGGTCCGGGCGGTCCGCAGGGGCCGCCGCCGGGCCGCGGTGGTCCGGGCGACATCGCGGACGAGGCGACGAGCAAGGCTCCGATGACGCCGCGCGGTGCGCGGGGCGGGGGTCCGACGACCCCGCCGCCGCCCGGTGCGCCGGGTACGCCGGGGGCGCGGCCGGGTGATCCGGTGCCGCCGCCGTCGGGTCCGGGTGCGCCCGGGGCCCCGGCGGGCGGGTACGTCCCGACGCAGATGGTCTCCCAGCTCGGCCCGCCCGGTGCTCCCGGTGCTCCGCAGCCTCCTGGGGTGCCCGGCGCCCCGCAGCCGCCCGGTCCCCCCGGTCCGCCCCCGCCGCCCGGTTCGACGCCGCCGCCCGGCGGCGGTCAGGTGCACCACGCGGCCACGATGCTGGCCGACCCGTCGCAGATGGGTCCGTCGGCGCCGCAGCCGCCGGGGCCGCCCGGAGTTCCGGGTGCGCCGCAGCCTCCCGGCCCGCCCGGGATGCCCGGCGCGCCGCAGCCGCCCGGTCCGCCCGGTCCGCCGGGTGCTCCCGGTGCGCCGCAGCCTCCGGCGCCGCCCGGTGCGACGCCGCCGCCCGGCGGAGGGGTGCACCAGGCCGCGACGATGCTGGCCGACCCGTCCCAGATGGGTCCGTCGGCGCCGCAGCCGCCCGGTCCGCCCGGTCCTCCGGGGCCGCCCGGTGCCCCGATGGGGCACGGGGGATCGCTGGGCGGGGCCCCCGGCCCCGTACCGCAGCCCGGTTTCCCGCAGCCGCCGGCCGGTCAGCCGACGGTCGGCCCCGGCTACCAGGCCGTGCTGCGCTTCCGCGCGCCCGACGGCAGCGAACAGCAGCTGATCCGCCGTTCGGCGCCGGGCACCCCGCACCCCGAGTGGCAGATGCTGCACGAGCTGCGGGCGATGAACGTGCCGCCGCAGCAGGTCATCGAGCTGCACACGGAGCTGGAGTCGTGCGAGCTGCCGGGCGGGTACTGCGCCCGGATGATCCGGGAGACCTGGCCGCAGGTGCGGATCACCAGCGTCGCCCCGTACGGCACCGACCACGCGAGCCGGCAGCAGGGCATGCAGCATCTGCTGACGCACCAGGGCGAGCTGCACCAGGTCGCGGACGGTCCGGCGCGGCCGGCCCCGGTGCGGGCGCCGCTGCCGCCGGTGCAGCCCGCTCCGCCGGTGCCGCCGGAGGCCGTGGCCGAGGAGCTGTTGCAGAGCTTCGGTCCGCAGGGCGTGCTCCGGTTCGACCAGCGGGCGGTCTCCCGGCAGGGGGTGCCGGAGCTGGTGGCGCGGACGCTCGTGTGGGCGGGGCTGCCCGCCGACTTCGGGCCGTTCTTCTGGGCGCAGCCGGGGCAGCCGGTGGTGCCGACGCTGGCGGAGCTGGCCGCGCAGCGGCAGGTGCAGCCGGCTCCGGACGCGGGGTCGTACCTGGTGATGGGGTCCGACTTCGGCCGGGCGATCTGTGTGCAGTACGGCACGGCGCACATCGTGGCCGTGCCGGTGGAGGCGGGTGCGGACGGGCAGGCGGTGGCGCCGCAGTTCGTGAACACGGGGCTGCCCGAGTTCACCCGCTCGCTGGCGCTGCTGGGCCGGATGTGGCGGCTGCGGTACGGGCTCAACCCGGAGCAGGCGGGCCGCTGGACGGTCGACTTCCAGGCGCAGCTGGCGGCGCTGGACCCGGCGGCGCTGGCGTCGCCGGAGAGCTGGTGGTCGGTGCTGCTGGAGCAGATGTGGGACGGGCTGATCTGACCGTACGGTCGGGGCGGTCCGGCGGGGGCGCGGCGCTCCTCTCCTTCGGGGGAGGGGCGCCGCGCTCTTTTCGCGTGGTGGGGGTGGTGTGACGGGTGGGGCGGGTGCGGGCTGTGATGCCTGTCGCTTCCGTCCGGAATCCATCGAGTCGATTCCGACTTCCGTGTCAATTGCCGCATCCTTGACGTATTGCTTGATGGTCGGAGAGTCGGAAAGAGGCGTCCAGGATGAGTTCTGCACCGGTGTCCGCGTACGGCTTCGTCGGGGTGCGGGGGCGTGGCTACCGTCCGGAGCAGGTGGAGCGGGTGACGGCCGCGCTGACGGCGGAGCGCGACGGGGCGCGGGAGCGGCTGGCCCGGCTGGCGGAGCTGGCCGAGAGCCTGGTGGCGGAGTCGGCCCGGCTGGACGAGGTGGTCGCGGGTCTGGAGCCGCAGGACTACGCGTCGCTGGGGGAGCGGGCGCAGGAGATCCTGGCGCTGGCCGAGGGGGAGGCGCGGGCGGTGCTGACCGCGGCCCGGGAGGAGGCGCAGGCGGTGCGGGACGCGGCGGACGCCGCGGCGCGCGCGGTCCGCGAGTCGGCCCGCGAGGACGCGGCCGGGGTGCGGACGGCGGCGGAGCGGGCGGCCGGTGAGGTGCTGGACGCGGCCGGGGCACGGGCGGACGAGGCCCTCGCAGCGGCCCGGCAGGACGCGGGGCAGGCGCGCGAGGAGGCCGAGGCCGCGATGGAGGCGACCCGTTCGCGTACGGCGAGCGTGCTGGCGCACCAGGAGCAGGAGCACGGTGAGCGCGGGGCGGCGGCCGCGCGGGAGCTGGCGGACGCGGAGGCGGCGTGGGCGGCCCGGGAGGCGGAGCTGACCGAGCGGGCCGAGGCCGGTCTGGAGGCGGCGCGGCGGGCGCGGTCCCAGGCGCAGGAGGCCGCGCGGCACCGCGGGGAGGACGCCGACGCGCGGCGTCGTGAGCTGCTGGCCGAGGCCCGGATGCGTGAGGAGCGGGTGGTGCGGGAGACCGAGCGGATCCTGCGCGAGCACGAGGAGCGCCGTGAGGACGTGCAGGCGCACATGGCCCATGTGCGGGCGTCGCTGGCCGGTCTGACGGGGCGTGCGGTTCCGGCGAAGGACTGACGGGGGCACCGGGCGGTGCCCCCGGGGGCGATGGCCGGGGCTCAGGGGCGGGGCCAGGGGCGCTGGGAGAGGCGTTCGATGCTGGTGTTGAACCGCTTGAGGTAGCCGGCGAAGGCGGCGATGTCCTCGTCGGGCCAGTCGGCCATGACCTTGTCGAGTGCGTCGACGACGTGTTCGCGTTCCTGGTCGAGCAGGGCCGCGCCCCGTTCGGTGATGCGGAACTTGCGGGCCATGCCGCCCTCGGGGTCGGGGATGCGCTCGACCAGGCCGGCGCGGGTGGCGGCGGCGGTCTGGCGGTTGAGGGTGGAGGCGTCGAGGCCGAAGGCGTCGCTCAGTTCGCCGTTGGACATGGGGCCCTGGACGCGGATGCGGCTGAGCAGGATGTAGGCGCTGCGCTCCAGGCGTCCGAACCTGTGGCGCCTGCCCCGGTGCGCGAGGTCGTGCCGCCCGAGCAGCATCTGCTCGTACTCCACTTCGTCCGTGGGTCTGGCCATGTTCCCGGGTCCTCCTTCGGTGCGTCGGTCCATGGTCTCATGCGATGTGCATGCACCATGAAATGTGTATGACGCATTCCGCATGTATGATGCACGTCTTGTCCCGGTGGGCGGGACCGCGACCCCCAAGGAGTTCCCTTTCATGGATGCCCCACAGCCGACCGTCCGATCCGGCGGTGTGATCGCCACACTCGCCTTCGCCGGCACCGTGGCGGCGATCATGCAGACCCTGGTGACCCCGCTCATCGCGGAGCTGCCGAAGATCCTCGACACCTCGTCGTCCAACGCCGCCTGGGTGATCACCGTCACCCTGCTCGTCTCGGCCGTGTGCGTACCGGTCTCCGGCCGCCTCGGCGACCTGCTCGGCAAGCGGCGGATGCTGCTCGTCTGCGCGGTGCCGCTGGTCATCGGCTCGGTGGTGTGCGCGCTCTCGTCCACCGTCGTCCCCATGATCATCGGCCGCGGCCTCCAGGGCATGGGCATGGGCATGGTGCCGCTCGGCATCGCCCTGCTGCGCGACGTGGTGCCGAAGGAGAAGCTCAGCTCCTCCATCGCGCTGGTCAGCGCCTCGCTCGGGATCGGCGGCGCGCTCGGCCTGCCGATCGCCTCGGCCGTCGCCCAGTACGCCAACTGGCGCGTGCTGTTCTGGGGCTCCGCCGCCCTGGCGCTCGTCATCTTCGCCCTGATCTGGTTCCTCGTCCCGGACGTCCCGGCCGGTGCCAAGGGTCAGCGCTTCGACGCGGTCGGCGCCGTCGGCCTCGCCGTCGGCCTGGTCTGCCTGCTGCTCGCCGTCTCCAAGGGCGCCGAGTGGGGCTGGGCCTCCGGCACCACGATCGGCCTGTTCGCGGCCTCCGTCGTGGTGCTCCTCGCCTGGGGCTACTGGGAACTGCGCACCACCGACCCGCTGGTCGACCTGCGCACCACCGCCCGCCCCCGGGTGCTGATCACCAACATCGCCTCGCTCTTCGTCGGCTTCGGCATGTACGCCGGCATGCTCATCGCGCCGCAGCTGCTCCAGTTCCCCGAGGCCACCGGCTACGGCCTGGGCCAGTCGATGCTCCAGGCCGGTCTCTGGATGGCCCCCGGCGGCGTCATGATGATGCTCATCTCGCCCTTCGGCGGAAAGCTCACCGACGCCCGCGGCCCGAAGTTCACCCTGATCAGCGGCGTTCTGGTGATCGCCGCCGCCTACGGCATCGGCATCCTGCTCATGGGCTCCGCCTGGGGCCTGATGCTGTTCCTCATGGTCAGCAGCAGCGGTGTCGGCCTCGCCTACGGGGCGATGCCCGCCCTGATCATGAGCTCGGTCCCGGCCTCCGAGACCGCTGCCGCCAACGGCTTCAACACCCTGATGCGCGCGCTGGGCACCTCGATCGGCGCCGCCGTCATCGGCGCGGTCCTCGCGCAGATGACCACCGAGGCCGGCGGCTTCACCTTCACCTCCGAGGCGGGCTTCCGCACCGGGCTGATGTTCGGCTGCGGCGTCGCCCTCGTCGCCGCGCTGATCTCCGTGTTCATCCCGGCCGTCCGCGGCGCCGGTGCCCCCGGCGCCAAGGCCGACGCGACCGCCGCCCCGGAGGCGGTCACCGCCAAGGGCTGACCCGTACCCCCCACAGCCGGCGGCCCGGCCGCGCTCCCCTCGCGGGGGCGTGGCCGGGCCGTCCGGGGTTCAGGGCCGCCCCGACGGCGGCGCGCCCGCCAGGATCCACGGCTCCTGCCGCTCGTACAGCCGCCGCTCCTCCGCCGCCGTGCGCCGGCCCAGCACCGTGCCCAGCCAGCCCGCGACGAAACCGACCGGAATGGAGACCAGACCGGTGGTCGTGTACGGGAACCAGTTGAAGTCCCGGTCCGGGAAGACCGAGTCCGGCGCGCCCGAGACCAGATTGGTGCCGGTGATCAGGACGAACACGCTCAGCGTGCCGCCGATGAGCGTGCACAGCAGTCCGGTACGGGTGAAGCGCCGCCAGAACATGCTGTAGACCAGCGCCGGGGCCAGCGCCGAGGCCCCCACGCAGAACGACAGGGTGGCCAGGGCCTGGAGGTTCCAGTGCCGGGCCGGGACCGCCAGCGCGATGGTCACCAGACCCACGGCCACCGCCGCGCCCTGCGCCGTGGCCATCTCGGTCGGACCGTCCACCGGCCGCCGCTCCGGACCGCGCACCCCGTGTGCGAACAGATCGTGGGCCAGGGAGTTGGCGCAGGCCAGGATCATTCCGGCGACGGAGGCCAGCAGGGTCAGGAAGATCGCGGTGGTCATCGCCGTGACGGCCAGCGCCCCGCCCCGGCCGCCCGCCGCGACCACCCCGCTGACCTGGAGGATCGCGCTGTTGCCCTGGGGCGCGGCGGCGGTGATGGCGTCGTGGCCGACGAGCGCGGCGGCGCCGACGCCGATCAGGAAGAGCAGCGGGCACAGCGCGACGACCACGGTGACCGCCCAGGACATCGAGCGGCGGATGGCCGGGGCGGTGAGCGCGCTGGACATCCGCATGGTGATGTGCGGCAGACAGGCGGTGCCGAGCACGACGGTCAGCTCCGAGCTGATCATGTCGGCCGCGTTGCCGCCGAACTGGAGCCCGGAGCGCAGATACGCCCCGCCCGCCCCGCTGCCCTCCTTGGCGGCGGCGAACAGCGCGCCGGTGTCCCAGTGGAAGCGGTTCAGGATCAGTACGGAGACGGTGAGGCAGGCGGTGAACAGCACCACGATCTTGACGATGTGGACGAGCGCGGTGCCCTTCATCCCGCCGATCGCCGCATAGCCGATGATCACGGTCCCGAGGACGACGACGCATCCGGTGCGGAAGTCGGAACCGTCGAACCCCAGGATGAAGGCGAGGAGTTCACCGCTGCTCGCGAGCTGGAAGACCATCATCGGCAGGAGCGCGGCCAGGGTGGCCGCGCACGCGGTGATCCGCACCGCCCGGCCCGGGGCCCGGCGGGTGAGCATGTCGCCCATGGTGAACCGGCCCGCGTTGCGCAGGGGTTCGGCCAGCAGGAACATCAGCAGCATCAGCGAGAGCGCGGTGCTCAGGGTGAGCACGAGGCCGTCGTAGCCGGTGAGGGCGATGATGCCGGTGGTGCCGAGGACGGTGGCGGCCGAGATGTAGTCACCGGCGATGGCGAGCCCGCCCCGGAGCGGGGAGAGCGAGCGGTAGCCGGTGTAGAACTCGTCCAGGTCGTCGCGGTCGGGCCCGGTCAGCACGCAGAGCAGCAGCGTGATCGTGGCCACCGCGACGAAGGCGGCCAGGGACATGGACTGGGCGGACTCGTCGAAGCCGTTCACCGCCGGGCCGCCGTTCTGCGCAGCCCCGCGGCGCGCGGGTCCACGGTCCGCCGCGCGATCCGCTCGTACAGGGCGATCGCCAGCAGGGTGACGGGCAGTTGGCACAGCCCGAGGGCCAGACCGACGGTGAGACCGCCGCCCACGGGCCGGCCCATGAAGGACGGGGCGAAGCCCGACAGGACCAGGAACAGCGTGAAGTAGCCGAGCGCCGTGAAGGTCGCGGTGCGCCGCAGCAGCCGGTAGGCGGCGCGCAGCCGGCGGAGGTCCCCGTGGTTCCCGGGCGCGGGGGTGAGCGCCGGGGCGGAGGGGGCGGCCGGTGGTGCGGTCCCGAGCGCGGACTGTCGTGCGGAGATGCGCCGGGCGGGGTGCGGGGGGTCGTACGACATGGTGGTGCCGCTCCTCGCATGCTCGTGCGGTGCGGGAGGCGAACGTTACTCGCCGGTATGCGCGACTGGGGAGGGGTTCCGGCGAACTGCCCTTGTTCCGTACGGGAGTTGGCTGTAATTCGCCCCTCAGTCCGCCGCCTTCGCCGCCCGCTCCGCGGGCTCGTCCGGGAGGACCGGGAAGCGCCTCGGCGCCACCACGACGAGCACCAGCAGCGCCACCACCGCGGCCCCGGCCGCCCCGAGGTAGACCCGGTCGACCGCGGCGTCGACGGCCCGCCGCACCTGGTCCCGGGCCGCCTCCGACAGCGCGCCCGGATCCGTCAGCGCATGCGAGACCGCGTCCACGTCGCGGGGCAGCCCCGGCACCCCGGACGCCGCCAGCCGGGCCGCCAGCACCGCGTTGGCGAGGGCGCCGAAGACCGCGGCGCCGATGCTCTGGCCGAGCTGCCGGCAGAAGAGCACCGACGCCGTCGTCGTCCCGCGCTCCGCCCAGCCCACCGTCGACTGCACCCCCACGATCAGCGGCAGCTGGAACAGCCCCAGCGCCGCCCCGAGCAGCAGCATG
The DNA here is from genome assembly GCF_055559335.1 of Streptomyces sp. NPDC024555. Lineage (NCBI taxonomy): Bacteria > Bacillati > Actinomycetota > Actinomycetes > Kitasatosporales > Streptomycetaceae > Streptomyces > Streptomyces sp. NPDC024555. The sequence continues at coordinate 138,412 of NZ_JBVHKV010000008.1, read as the reverse complement.
ATCAGCGCGGGCTGCCAGGCCTCGCCCGGATACGGCAGCAGCGGGAAGGCCAGCAGCACCAGCAGGGCCCCGCTCATCCCGGTGATCGCGGTCCGGCGGAAACCGATGCGGTGGTAGACCCGGTCCGAGAACGCCGCCGAGACCGGCCAGCTCAGCGTCATCACGGAGAGCACGAACCCGGCCGCGATCGGCCCGAGTCCCAGCACCGACTGGGCGTACGTCGGCAGGAACACCGTCGGCGCGACCATCAGCAGCCCCATCGCGCCCAGCGCCAGATTGACCGAGACGATGGTGCGCCGTCGCCACACCCAGCCCGGGATGACCGGTTCGGCGGCCCGCCGCTCGATCACGACCGTCACCGCGGCGAGCACGGCCGCCCCGCCCAGCAGTCCGAACGAGGGCGCCGACAGCCACGGCCAGGCGACGCCGCCCTGGACCAGCGCGGTCAGCAGCAGGGCCCCGGTCGCGAACACGGCGAGCGAGCCCGCCCAGTCGATCCGGGGCCGGGGCGCACCGGCCGCCCGGCGCGGCCGGGCGGGCTCATGGAGGTGGCGGACGACCAGCAGCAGCGCCAGCGCCCCCACCGGCAGATTGACCAGAAAGATCCACCGCCAGTCCGCGTACACCGCGAACAGCCCGCCGATCACCGGCCCCGCGACCGCGGAGGTGGCCCAGACCGTGGAGAGCCGGGCCTGGATCCTCGGCCGCTCCTTCAGCGGGTAGAGGTCCGCCGCGATCGTCTGCACCGTGCCCTGGAGCGCGCCGCCGCCGATGCCCTGGACCACCCGGAACGCGATCAGCGCCGCCATGTTCCACGCCGCCGCGCACAGCACCGAACCGATCAGGAAGAACACCACGCCCGCGATCAGGACCGGCTTGCGCCCGAAGGTGTCGGAGAGCTTCCCGTACACCGGCAGTGTCACCGTCACCGCGAGCAGATAGCCGGAGAAGAGCCACGAGAAGACGGAGAGCCCGCCGAGATCGCCGACGATCTGCGGGACGGCGGTCGACACGATCGTGCCGTCGATGGCCGCCAGCGCCATGCACAGCATCAGCGCGGCGACCACGGGGCCGCGCCCCCGGGACGCAGGGGAAGGGGCGGGTCCGGTTCCGGACCCCGATATCGCCTCTGTGCCGCCGTCCGTGGAGCCCACCAGGATTCCTTCCCTATGCATGTATCCGCCGGACACTGTCTCACCTGCGGCTCCCGGTGGGCAGGGGGCACGGAGGACCGGCCGGACGGCGGGGCGTCTCCACCCAGGGGTGTGGACCCGGGGGTGCAGTCCCCGAGACCGGCATCGGCCCAGGGGACCAGACCCCTAGGGGGAGCTCCTTACATCCGCCCAGGGACCGTTCCTCCCGCCGGAGGACGTGCCCGCTCCCGCCGCTCCGTAGCGTTGTCGACAGACCGCGAGTGCGGGGGACCGGAAGGGACGGGGTGGGGAAAACCCCACCCGAAGACTGCGCTGCGCACCAGCGCGCACGACCCCCTCCGACGACCAGACTTCACACCAGACGGCGACACCGCGTCGCCGACCGACCGAGGAGAAAACCGTGACAACGGCTGTCAGCATTCCCAGGCACGGGGGCACTGGAGGGCGTACGGCCGTGGCTGCGCGGGCGCGGCAGGTCGTCAAGGCGTACGGCACCGGGGAGACCCGGGTCGTCGCGCTCGACCATGTCGACGTGGACATCACCCGCGGCCAGTTCACGGCCATCATGGGCCCGTCGGGCTCCGGCAAGTCGACGCTCATGCACTGCCTCGCCGGACTGGACACCGTGACCTCCGGTCAGATCCACCTGGCCGAGACCGAGATCACCGGCCTCAAGGACAAGAAGCTCACCCAGCTGCGCCGCGACCGCATCGGCTTCATCTTCCAGGCGTTCAACCTGCTGCCGACGCTCAACGCCCTGGAGAACATCACGCTGCCCATGGACATCGCGGGCCGCAAGCCCGACGCCGCCTGGCTCCACCAGGTCGTGGAGACCGTGGGCCTCGCCGGCCGGCTCAAGCACCGCCCGACCGAACTCTCCGGCGGCCAGCAGCAGCGCGTCGCCGTGGCCCGCGCGCTCGCCGCCCAGCCCGAGATCATCTTCGGCGACGAGCCCACCGGCAACCTGGACTCGCGGGCCGGCGCCGAGGTGCTGACCTTCCTGCGCAAGTCCGTCGACGAGCTGGGCCAGACCATCGTCATGGTCACCCACGACCCGGTCGCCGCCTCCTACGCCGACCGCGTCCTCTACCTCGCGGACGGCCGCATCGTGGACGAGATGCTCAACCCCACCGCCGAACAGGTGCTGGACCGCATGAAGGACTTCGACGCGCGCGGGCGGACCTCATGACCGTGTGGAAGACCTCGATGCGCAACTTCTTCGCGCACAAGGGACGCATGGCGCTCTCCGCCGTCGCCGTCCTGCTCTCGGTGGCGTTCGTGTGCGGCACGCTCGTCTTCACCGACACCATGAACACCACCTTCGACAAGCTGTTCGCGGCGACGTCGGCCGATGTCACGGTCAGCCCCAAGTCGGCCAAGGTCACCGACATGCCGGAGAACGGCAAGCCGGAGTCGCTGCCCGCCTCCCTCGTCGCCCGGGTCGCGAAGGCCGAGGGCGTCGCCAAGGCCGAGGGCGCCGTCTCCAGCGGCTCGGTCACCGTCGTCGACAGCCACAACAAGAACATGGGCTCCGACACCGGCGCCCCCACCCTCGCGGGCAACTGGACCTCCAACGACCTGCGGTCCATGGAGATCACCTCCGGCCACGCCCCGCGCGGCCCGACCGAGGTCATGGTCGACGCCGACACCGCCGACAAGCACGGTCTGAAGCTCGGTGACGAGCTGCGCACCATCACCGTCACCGGCGACATCCGGGCGAAGATCACCGGCATCGCCACCTTCAAGGTCACCAACCCGGGCGCGGCCGTCGTCTACCTCGACACCGCCACCGCCCAGCAGCGGCTCCTCGGCCGCCCCGACGCCTTCACCCAGATCTCCGTCACCGCCGCGTCCGGCGTCAGCGACGCCGTACTGAAGCAGAACGTCACCAAGGCGCTCGACGGCTCCGGCGCGTACAAGGTCCGCACCCAGAAGGAGGCCGCGGCGGACAACAAGGACTCCATGGGGTCCTTCCTCGACGTGATGAAGTACGCGATGCTCGGCTTCGCCGGAATCGCCTTCCTCGTCGGCATCTTCCTGATCGTCAACACCTTCTCCATGCTGGTCGCCCAGCGCACCCGCGAGATCGGCCTGATGCGGGCCATCGGCTCCAGCCGCAAGCAGGTCAACCGGTCCGTGCTGATCGAGGCGGTCCTGCTCGGCATCGTCGGCTCCGTCCTCGGCGTCGGCGCCGGTGTCGGACTGGCCGTCGGCCTGATGAAGGTCATGGGCGCCATCGGCATGGAGCTGTCCACCGAGGACCTCACCATCGCCTGGACGACCCCCGTGGTCGGCCTCGCGCTCGGCATCATCGTCACCGTCCTCGCCGCGTACATCCCGGCCCGCCGGGCCGGCAAGGTCTCCCCGATGGCCGCCCTGCGCGACTCCGGGACGCCCGCCGACGCCCGCTCGGGCTGGATCCGCGCCGGCATCGGCCTGGTCCTCACCGGCGGCGGCGCCGCGGCCCTGTGGGCGACCACCCAGGTCGACAAGGCCGGCGACGGCTCCCTGTACCTCGGGGCCGGCGTCGTGCTCACGCTCATCGGCTTCATCGTGATCGGCCCGCTGCTGGCCGGGATCGTCGTCCGGGCGCTCAGCGTCGTCGTCCTGCGCCTCTTCGGCCCGGTCGGCCGGCTCGCCGAGCGCAACGCCCTGCGCAACCCCCGCCGCACCGGCGCCACCGGCGCGGCCCTGATGATCGGCCTGGCCCTGGTGGCCTGCCTCTCGGTCGTCGGCTCCTCGATGGTCGCCTCGGCCACCGACGAACTCGACAAGTCCGTGGGCACCGACTTCATCGTGCAGTCGGGCAGCGGACAGCTTGTCGTGCCGCAGGCCGCCGAGGCCGTCGAGAAGACCCCCGGCATCGATCACGTCACCCACTACCGGGTCCTCAAGGCGGACCTCACCAACCCCGACGGCTCGACCGACGACACCCACGTCACCGCCGCCGACCCCACCTACCCCCAGGACCTGCGGCGCGAGACCGTCGCCGGCGACCTGGCCGCCGCCTACGGCGAGAACGCCATGTCGGTCGGCTCGGACTACGCCGACAAGCACGGCATCAAGGTCGGCGACACGATCACCGTCGACTTCAAGGCCGGCGACACCGCGAAGCTGAAGGTCGCGGCGATCACCTCCGACGACACCAACGTCGACCAGGGCGCGATGTACCTGAGCACCGCGACCGCCCAGCGCCACATCGCGCAGGGCAGCATGCCCTCGGACATGCTGCTGTTCGCCATGGCCGAGGACGGCAAGGAGAAGGAGGCGTACGCCGCCCTCAAGACCTCGCTCGACGCCTATCCCCAGTACAAGGTGCAGAACCAGGCCGACTTCAAGCAGGACCTGAAGGACCAGGTCGGCCAGCTCCTGAACATCGTGTACGGACTGCTCGCCCTGGCGATCATCGTCGCGGTCCTGGGTGTCGTGAACACCCTCGCCCTCTCGGTCGTCGAGCGGACCCGTGAGATCGGCCTGATGCGCGCCATCGGCCTCTCCCGCCGCCAGCTGCGCCGGATGATCCGCCTGGAATCCGTGGTCATCGCCCTCTTCGGCGCCCTGCTCGGGCTCGGCCTGGGCATGAGCTGGGGGACCTCGGCCCAGAAGCTGCTGTCCCTGGAGGGACTGCAGGTCCTGGAGATCCCCTGGCCGACCATCATCGCGGTCTTCGTCGGCTCCGCCTTCGTGGGACTCTTCGCCGCCCTGGTCCCGGCCTTCCGGGCCGGCCGGATGAACGTCCTCAACGCCATCGCCACCGACGGCTGAGGCAGCCCCTCCGCATAGACTGACCCGACCGGCCCCGGACGTTCCTCCAAACGCCCGGGGCCGGAATCGTGCGCGGGGTCCGGCCGTCCCGCCCGTCGGCGGGGCGGCTGTCGGTGCGGAGTCGTAGGCTGGGAACCCCGGCCCCTCCGGGGCGGTTCCCGGACCCCCGCCGGGCGTGGAACCGCCCGCGGCACGTGTCGGGTCCTTCGCGTTGCCCCAGGGCGGCGCCCTCTGGCGGCAGCCGGCCGTCAGGCCACCCCTCACCACCCGGACGGAAGCCCTTCATGAGCCTGCACGGTCTGCTGGATGTCGTCGTACGTGATCCGGCGCTCGAAGAAGCGGTGAAGGCCGCCGGTGACGGTCACCGCATGCACGTCGACCTGGTCGGCCCGGCGGCCGCGCGGCCCTTCGCCGTCGCCGCGCTCGCCCGCGACGCCCGGCGCACCGTGCTCGCCGTCACCGCCACCGGACGCGAGGCCGAGGACCTGGCCGCCGCCCTGCGCACGCTGCTGCCGGCCGACTCGATCGCGGAGTTCCCGTCCTGGGAGACCCTGCCCCACGAACGCCTCTCGCCCCGCTCCGACACCGTGGGACGCCGGCTCGCCGTGCTGCGCCGGCTGGCCCACCCCCGCGCGGACGACCCGGAGACCGGACCGGTCCAGGTCGTCGTCGCCCCCATCCGCTCCGTGCTCCAGCCGCAGGTCAAGGGGCTCGGCGACCTGGAACCGGTGGCGCTGCGCACCGGAGAGAGCGCCGACCTCGGCGCGACCGTCGAAGCACTGGCCGCTGCCGCGTACTCCCGGGTCGAACTGGTCGAGAAGCGCGGTGAGTTCGCGGTGCGCGGCGGCATCCTGGACGTCTTCCCGCCGACCGAGGAGCACCCGCTCCGGGTGGAGTTCTGGGGCGACGACGTCGAGGAGATCCGCTACTTCAAGATCGCCGACCAGCGCTCCCTGGAGGTCGCCGAGCACGGCCTGTGGGCGCCGCCCTGCCGGGAGCTGCTGCTCACCGACGAGGTCCGCGAGCGGGCCGCCGCCCTCGCCGAGGCCCATCCCGAGCTGGGCGAACTGCTCGACAAGATCGCCGAGGGCATCGCCGTGGAGGGCATGGAATCGCTCGCCCCGGTCCTCGTCGACGACATGGAACTGCTGCTGGACGTGCTGCCCGAGGGCGCCATGACCGTCGTCTGCGACCCCGAGCGGGTCCGGACCCGGGCCGCCGACCTGGTCGCCACCAGCCAGGAGTTCCTCCAGGCCTCGTGGGCGGCCACCGCCGGCGGGGGAGAGGCGCCCATCGACGTCGGCGCGGCCTCGCTGCGCGGGATCGCCGACGTCCGCGACCGCGCCCGCGAGCTGGGCATGATGTGGTGGTCGCTCTCCCCGTTCGCCGCCGACGAGGACCTGGACGACGACACCCTGAAGCTCCGGATGCACGCCCCGGAGACGTACCGGGGCGACACCGCCCGCGCGCTGGCCGACACCAAGGGCTGGCTGGCCGACGGCTGGCGCACGGTCTACGTCACCGAGGGCCAGGGCCTCGCCTCCCGCACCGTCGAGGTGCTGAGCGGCGAGGGCATCCCCGCCCGCCTCGACCCGGACCTGGCCGAGGTCACCCCCTCCGTCGTCCACGTCTCCTGCGGCGCCCTCGACCACGGCTTCGTCGACCCGGCGCTGAAGCTCGCCGTGCTCACCGAGACCGACCTCACCGGCCAGCGCACCGCCACCAAGGACCTGGGCCGGATGCCGGCCCGCCGCCGGAAGACCATCGACCCGCTGACGCTGGAGACCGGCGACTACATCGTCCACGAACAGCACGGCGTCGGCCGCTACATCGAGATGGTGCAGCGCACCGTCCAGGGCGCCACGCGCGAATACCTGCTCGTGGAGTACGCCCCCGCCAAGCGCGGCCAGCCCGGCGACCGGCTGTACATCCCCACCGACCAGCTGGAGCAGGTCACCAAGTACGTGGGCGGCGAGGCCCCCACCCTGCACCGGCTCGGCGGCGCCGACTGGACCAAGACCAAGGCGCGCGCCAAGAAGGCCGTCAAGGAGATCGCCGCCGACCTGATCAAGCTCTACTCGGCACGCATGGCCGCCCCCGGCCACACCTTCGGCCCGGACACCCCCTGGCAGCGCGAGCTGGAGGACGCCTTCCCGTACGCGGAGACGCCCGACCAGCTCACCACCATCGCCGAGGTCAAGGAGGACATGGAGAAGTCCGTCCCGATGGACCGGCTGATCTGCGGCGACGTCGGCTACGGCAAGACGGAGATCGCGGTCCGGGCGGCGTTCAAGGCGGTCCAGGACGGCAAGCAGGTCGCCGTCCTCGTCCCCACCACGCTCCTCGTCCAGCAGCACTACGGCACCTTCACCGAGCGCTACTCCCAGTTCCCCGTCAACGTACGGGCGCTGAGCCGCTTCCAGTCGGAGACCGAGTCCAAGGCGACCCTCGAAGGGCTCCGCGAGGGCTCCGTCGACCTGGTCATCGGCACCCACCGCCTCTTCTCCTCCGAGACGAAGTTCAAGGACCTCGGCCTGGTCATCGTCGACGAGGAGCAGCGCTTCGGCGTCGAGCACAAGGAGCAGCTGAAGAAGCTCCGCGCCAACGTGGACGTCCTCACCATGTCCGCGACGCCCATCCCCCGTACGCTCGAAATGGCCGTCACCGGCATCCGCGAGATGTCGACGATCACCACCCCGCCCGAGGAGCGCCACCCCGTCCTCACCTTCGTCGGCCCCTACGAGGAGAAGCAGATCGGGGCGGCGATCCGCCGCGAACTGCTCCGCGAGGGCCAGGCGTTCTACATCCACAACCGGGTGGAGTCCATCGACCGGGCCGCCGCCCGGCTGCGCGAGATCGTCCCCGAGGCCCGGATCGCCACGGCACACGGGCAGATGTCCGAACAGGCCCTGGAACAGGTCGTGGTGGACTTCTGGGAGAAGAAGTTCGACGTCCTGGTCTCCACGACGATCGTCGAGTCCGGCATCGACATCTCCAACGCCAACACCCTGATCGTCGAGCGCGGCGACAACTTCGGCCTCTCCCAGCTGCACCAGCTGCGCGGCCGCGTCGGCCGCGGCCGCGACCGGGGCTACGCCTACTTCCTGTACCCGCCGGAGAAGCCGCTCACCGAGACCGCCCACGAGCGTCTGGCCACGATCGCCCAGCACACCGAGATGGGTGCGGGCATGTACGTGGCGATGAAGGACCTGGAGATCCGCGGCGCGGGCAATCTGCTGGGCGGCGAGCAGTCCGGCCACATCGCGGGCGTCGGCTTCGACCTGTACGTCCGCATGGTCGGCGAGGCCGTCGCCGACTACCGGGCCTCCCTGGAGGGCGGGGTGGAGGAGGAGCCGCCGCTGGAGGTCAAGATCGAGCTGCCGGTCGACGCCCACGTCCCGCACGACTACGCCCCCGGCGAGCGGCTGCGCCTCCAGGCCTACCGCTCGATCGCCTCGGCCTCGTCCGAGGACGACATCAAGGCCGTGCGCGAGGAGCTGACCGACCGCTACGGCAAGCTGCCCGAGCCCGTGGAGAACCTGCTGCTGGTCGCCGGTCTGCGGATGCTGGCCCGCGCCTGCGGTGTCGGCGACATCGTGCTCCAGGGGCCGAACATCCGCTTCGCCCCGGTGGAGCTGCGCGAATCGCAGGAGCTGCGGCTCAAGAGGCTCTACCCGAAGACGGTGATCAAGCCGGCCGTGCACCAGATCCTGGTGCCGCGCCCCACCACCGGGAAGATCGGCGGGAAGCCGGTCGTGGGCCGCGAACTGCTGGCGTGGACCGGGGAGTTCCTGACGACGATCCTGGGCTCCTAGGGCGTGTCCGGAAAGTCCCGTCGGCCGTCGTCGCGTCAGCGTGCGGGGCCGGAGGCGCAGATGAGCGGGGCGGACGGACGGGCGGCGCGCCGGAGGAGGGCGCCGCCCGCGCCGGGACGGGGGGCGGGCAGCCCCGGTGCGGCGAGCGGGCCGCCGCCGGAAGCCGCGACCGCCTCGCGCGCCTCCCGGTGGGTGTACGCGGCATGCCGGCCGGTGCCGTCCTCGACGAGGACCGCGGGGTCCTCGTCGTCCCGGTGGACGACGCCGGGGCGCTGCGGCCAGAACGCCAGCTGGCCGAGGAAGCCGGGGCCCACCAGGACCGTGGAGGCCGCGTGCGCCTCCTCGCCCGTGGCGAACCGCAGCCGCGCACCGGTGGGCCGGACCACGAGGAGCCGGGGCCGGGGCCTCGCGACGACGGCGACCGCACCGGCGCGCAGCGCCCCGTAGTACAGGACGGGCAGGGCGGGCAGACCGGGCACGGCCAGCTCCACCCGGTCGCCGGGGCGCACCCCGTGGGCGAGCAGACCACCGGCGACGCGGGCGCTGAGTTCGTCGAGGTCGAGCAGTGTCAGGACCGAGCGGCCGGTCCGCAGGGCCGGACGCTCGGGGTACGGCCGGGCCGCATCGGTCAGGACACTGGCGAGATTGGTCACGTCACTCCGCTTTCATGCGCACGGGCCGGTTGCTACCCGCCGATCCTCACAGCCGGGAGCCGCCGGGGACGCTGTCGACGCCAACAGAGACCTCTGTCGCCGACGACAAACACCCCACGCGGATTCGCTCGTTGGGCGTGGGCGCGCCGGTGACTGGCCTACGCTGACTCCGTGTCCAAGAAGGAACCACGTCTCCTCGTGGCCGAACTCGCCGGGGAACTGACGCCTCGCCTCGACGCGATCGCGGCATCGATGTCACAACTCACCTACGAGAAGATCGACTTCTACCGGTCCATGGTGGTGGGACCCGAGGACCTGAACGCCTCCATGCGGCTGAACGTCGGACGGATCCTGGAGCACCTGACCGACCACACCTCGACCGGCGTCGACCTGGCCGGTCCCATGGAGACCGGACGCAAACGCGCCCTGCAGAACGCCCCGCTGCCCGAGGTACTGCGCGCCTACCGGCTCGGGTTCCGGCACTTCTGGGAGCAACTCCTCGACGTGGCACGGAAGAAGGGCGGCGACGCCCCGGACGCGCTGCTGGACTGCGCCTCGCACATCTGGGAGCTGGCGGACATCTACTCCTCGGCCCTCACCGACGCCTACCGCTCGACCTGCGCGGAACGCATGGTCGAGACCGACCGCCGGCGCTCCGCCCTGGTCTCCGAGCTGATCGACGGCCCCACCCTGAGCAGCGAGACCGTCTGGGAGGTCGCGCGCATGCTCGACTTCCCGTTCCAGGGGCGGTTCCTCGTGGTGGCGGCGGAGGCCCGGGTCGGCGGCGAACCACCGCTGCCCGGCCTGGACCGGCGGCTGCGCGCCCTGGACGTCGGGCACGCCTGGCGGGCGCAGCCGGGTGCGGAGATCGGGGTGCTCTCCTGCCCGCCCCGGCAGCCGGTGGAGGAGATCCTGGACGCGGTGCGCGCGGTCGCGACCGGCCGGGTGGGCGTCAGCCCGCTGTACGAACGCCTCGACCAGACCAGCCGGGCCCTGCGGTACGCGCAGGTCGCCGAGGAGTCCCTCGCGGCCGGCAGCACGGGGGTGCGCCAGCTCGACGACACCCCGCTGACCGAACTGGTGATGAACAACCTGGAGACGACCCAGCGCGCGGTGCAGCGCATCCTGGGCGGTGTCCTGTCGCTCTCCGAGGACGACCGCACCACGCTCCTGGCCACCGCCCGCGCCTGGCTGGAGGCCCATGGTTCGGCCGCGGAGGCGGGGCGGCGGCTGTACTGCCACCAGAACACGGTCCGCTACCGCATGCACCGGCTGGAGGAGTTCCTGCGCGGACCGCTGGACGACCCGAAGATCGTCGCCGAACTGTCCATGGCGCTCGACGCGGTGGGCACGTTCCCGATGCTGCTGGACTCGGCGCAGCCGGCGGTGGCCCGCCTCCACGACCTGCGGGCCTGAGCCCGGCGGCCCGGGGCCGGACCGGACGGTTCCGGTCCGGCCCCGGGAGCCGTCAGCCGAGGGTGCGCAGCCGCATCCCGGCCGGTCCCTCGCCCGCGGTGTTGGTGCAGCGGTGGTCGCCGGCCGGCTGTTCCAGCTGGAGGGTCAGACAGCTGCCGAGTGCCTGCTGCCCGAAGCTGTTGGGGTGCAGGGACTCCTGGAGCTGGCCCTGCCCGGCGCCGGAGGTCACGAAGCGGACCCATTCGCTGGTCGCGCCCGAGGGCGGATCGGAGGGGCCGGCCTGCCGGGTGGTGGTGGAGCAGACCTCGCGCCCGTCGAAGGACCGGGACAGGTCCAGGAACTCCGCTCCGCCCTCGTCGGCGGCCTCGGCCAGGACGGAGCTGATCTCGGGGACCAGTTCGTCGTGGGCCCAGGTGAGGTCCTTGTCGAAGAAGGGGCAGCCGCCGGAGGTCAGCCGGTCGTACTTCTCGCCGGGGTAGCGGATGCGGCCGGCGTCGGGGAGCGGGGACGGGTACGACTGGAGGACGAGGCGGTACGAACCGGCCGGATGGCCGGCCCGGTCGAGTGCGGTCCGCACGTCGGCGAGGGTGTTCACGGCCGCCTGCCGCACGGCGGGCAGCCGTTCGGCCACCTGCTGGGCCGCCTCCGGGGCGCACGGGGAGCCGCCGAAGGGCTTGACGAACGCGCTCGCGCAGCCGGTGATGATGTCGGAGAAGCCGAGGTCGTTGCCGCCGATCGAGACGACGACGGCCCGCAGCGACCGGCCCGCCGCCACGTCCTCCAGCTCCGCGGCCTGCGAGCGCTGCCCCTTGAACGGCTCGCCGCCGCTCCCGGGCAGGAGCACCGCCTTCGACGTGGCCCCCGAACAGGCCAGGTTGAGGCGGCTGACGTCGAGGGTGACGGACTGGACCTCGGCCACGTCGGAGCGGTTGCAGCCGCTGTCGTAGGACGAGCCGTAGACCCGGTACGGGTCGCTCTCACCGGTCGCCGGGTCCCACGCCCGGTCGGTGCCGGAGTAGCCGTTCGCGCTGTCGTTGCTGTTGCCGGCCCAGCGGCCGGCCTCGCCGGAGATGAAGCTGTCGCCCAGGGAGACCAGCAGCGGGGCCTCGGCGGCGGCGGCCGGGGCGGAGCCGGACGCGGAGGCGGGGAGCGCGCCCGACACGGTCACCGCGCACACCGCGGCGGACGCGGCGGCCAGCGCCTTCGAGCGCCGTGAAAGAGAAATGATCATGCGGTGGTTGTCGGCAGCCGGGTGGTGGGCGGTGAAGCGCGGTGCCGGGTTTGCAGTCGAATGGACCAGCAGGGGGCGGGAGTTGTTGACCCCGGGCGTCAGAAGCGGTCAGGTCCGGTCACGCCCGCGACAAAACGTGAGAGTTGACTCTCATAAAATATGAGAGGATCCTCTCACGTCATGGACTCCAGTAACCGCATGGGTGACATCGAGATCACCGACCCGCAGGCGATGCGCGCCCTGGCGCACCCCGTGCGCCTCGCGATCCTCGACCGGCTGCGCCGCGAGGGCCCGTCGACCGCGACCGCACTGGCCCCGCACGTGGGCGCGACGCCCTCGGTGACCAGCTGGCACCTGCGCCATCTGGCGTCCTTCGGGCTCGTCCGCGACAGTGAGCCGGGCCCCGACCGCCGCAGCCGCCGCTGGGAGGCGGTGGCGCGCGGCTTCCGCTTCGAGGAGCCGGACGACCCTGCGGACGTGGAGGGCCGGGCGGCGGCGCGCGAGCTGTCCCGCCAGATGTTCCGCCGCTACGCGGACCTCCCCGCCCGCTGGGCGGAGGAGACCGAACCCGCGCTCGACCCGGCCTGGCGGGCCCCGGCCGGACTGGCGTACACCCGGATCGAGGTGACGGCCGGGGAGCTGGCCGGCATCCAGGACGCGATCGAGCGCGTCCTCGCCCCGTACGCCACCCGCTCCCCGGCCGACCGCCCGGCGGACAGCAGGGGCGTACGACTGCTGCGGTACGTGCTGCCGGAGGGACCGGGCGAGGGCGCGGGCGCGGAGGGACCGGGGGCGGCGGGACCGGAGGCGGCGGGCGCGCCGTCCGGGGTCGACGAGCCGTCCGGGGCGGACGAGCCGTCCGGGGCGGACGAGCCGTCCGGGGCGGACGAGCCGTCCGGGGCGGGCGAGCCGGGAGCACCGGGGCGGACGCCGTGACCGGGGCGGGGGAGATATCGCGGGGGCTCGGGCGGGACCGGGGGTTCCGGCGCTTCTGGGCGGGGCACACGGTCTCCCAGTTCGGCGACCGGATCACCGAACTCGCGCTGCCGCTGATCGCGGTCGAGTCCCTGGACGCCACGGCCGGCCAGATCGCGTGGCTGACGGCGCTGATCTGGACGCCGAACCTGCTGGCGATCGTCCTGGGCGCCTGGGTGGACCAACGCCCGGACAAACGGCGCCTGATGATCGTCGCGGACGTGCTGCGGGCGGCGTTCCTGCTGAGCCTGCCGCTGGCATGGCTGCTGGACGCGGTGACGCTGATCCAGCTGTACGCGGTGGCGGTGCTGGCGGGTGCGGCGGGGGTGCTGTTCAACACGGCGTACCCGCCGTTCTTCGTACGGCTGGTGCCGCGCGAGGCGTACGTGGACGCCAACAGCAGGCTCGCCGCGAGCCGTTCGGTCTCCCAGGTGGCGGGCCCGGCGCTCGGCGGCGTCCTCGTGCAGGCGCTCACCGCGCCGGTGGCGGTGGTGGTGGACGCGCTGACGTTCGTGGCGTCGGCGTTCCTGATCGGGCGGGTCCCGGTCGACGAGGGGCCGAAGGGCGGCGCCCCGGACGGGCCGGGGGTGCCGTTGCTGCGGCGGGCCCGTGAGGGGCTGGCGTTCGTGGTGCGGCATCCGGTGCTGCGGGCCACGCTGGGCTGCGCGGCCACGGTCAATTTCTTCACGTTCGTGGCCGGGACCGGCCTGATCGTGCTGTACGCCCGCCGGGATCTCGCCCTCCCGCCCGGCACGATCGGGCTCGCCCTGGGGGTCGGGGCGACCGGCGCCCTCCTCGGCGCGGTCTGCGCGCCCGCCGTCTCCCGCCGCATCGGCATGGGCCGCACGATCGTCGTCGGCGCCGTCCTCTTCCCCGCCCCGCTCGCCCTCGCCGCCCTGGCGGGCGGCCCCCTCTGGCTGCGCGCCGGCACCCTGGCCGGGGCGGAGTTCCTCTCCGGCTTCGGCGTCATGCTCTTCGACGTCAACCTCAACTCGCTCCAGGCGAGCGTCATCCCCGACGCCCTGCGCAGCCGCGTCGCCGGCGCCTACAGCACCCTCAACTACGGCATCCGCCCCCTCGGCGCCCTCACCGGCGGCGCCCTCGCCACCACCTTCGGCCTCCGCCCCACCCTGATCACCGCAGCACTGGGCGGCACCCTCTCCGCCCTGTGGCTCCTCCCGTCCCCGGTGCCGTCCTTGCGGACGCTGAAACGGGCGGACGCGGACGCGGACGCGGACGCGGTGGCGGGGGAGGGGGAGGGGGTGCGGCCGTGAGCGGTCAGGTCTTGAACACCAGCCACACGGTCTTGCCGACCACGTGGTCGTCCACACCGAAGTCGTCCGCCAGTGCGCGCGCGAGGAGTAAGCCGCGCTCCGAACAGGCTGCGTCGTCCGGCCGCTGAACCACGGGCCGTCCGGGTCCGCTGTCCCGGACCTCCAGCCGCACCAGGTCCCGGGCGCGACTGAGGGTGACGCTGAACTCGCGGCCGGGCGGCACGCCGTGGAGTACGGCGTTGGTGGCGAGTTCCGATACGCAGAGCTCTATGTCCTCGATCAGGGAGTCGAGCTCCCATTCGGCGAGAGCGCCGGTGACGAAGTGGCGTGAGGCGCGGACAGAAGTGCGCCTGCGGGGGAAGCGTTGCTGTTGGGACAGGGACACAGAGGTTCACCGCCTTGCTCGCGGATCGTAGCGTGGGCAGAACCATACTGCTATTCGCGAAAAGCGGCAAGGTTTACCCTGGGGTGGTGCGCGGGACTCGCTTACCGTGTGGGGCGGCAGGGGCGTCGGTTGTGGAGGAGACGGGCATGGGTGGCAATGAATGGACCAGCACCTCGGTGCCGTATCTCGCCGCGTCCTCCGGCGTGGCGGGTGACGCCTGGGCGGCCGAGGCCGCGGCGGAGGGGCGGAAGGGGAGCCAGCGGATCGTCCGGGCGGGCGAGGTCGCCGCCCCGCAGGAGGTGGCGGAACTGCTGGGTGTGGCTGTCGGGGAGGCGGTCGTCGCGCGGTGCCGGATCATGTATCTCGACGGTGAGCCGTGCGAGTTGACGGACACCTACTACCCGGTGGACATCGCGCGCGGCACCCGTCTCGCCGGGACCGCCCGGATTCCCGGCGGCGCGGTCCGGTTGCTGGCCGAGCTCGGACATGCGGGCGCGCGCGTCCGGGAGGACGTGACCGCGCGGCTCGCGACGGAGGACGAGCGGCGCCGACTGCTGCTGGCGGACGGCGAACCGGTCCTCCAACTGACCCGGCTCACGCTGGACGGAGCTGGCCGGCCCGTTCAGGTCGACGTGATGGCGATGCCACCGGGCCGCCAGAAGCTTCGCTACGAGATCAGGATCGGATGACTGTGCACAGACCCGAAGTGGATGCCGTCGACGGCCGTTCGCTGCACGAGCGGATCGCGGCCGACCTGAGGGACGAGATCATGTCCGGCGACTTCGCGCCCGGAGCCGGTCTGCCGTCCACCGCGCGGCTCAAGGAGCGGTTCAACGCCTCGAATGCGACCGTGCAGAAGGCCTTGCACCTGCTCAAGGAGGAGCAGTTGGTCGTCGGCAGGGCCGGGGCGGCCGTGACGGTGCGTGAACATCGCCAGCGCACCGTCCGCCCCGCCGCCTACATGGCTCCGGCCCGAGCGGGGGAGCCGTACCGCTGGCTGAGCGAGAACTCGCGGGGCGGCGCCCGTGCGCGCAGCGAACTTCTCGAAGTCGGCGTGTGCCGCCCGCCTGCGGACGTCGCCGAGGCCCTGCGGACGGAGAGGGCCGGTGAGGCGCTCCGGAGGCATCAACTCCTCCTCGTCGACGACGAACCGGTGGAACTCGTCTCCTCGTACTACCCGCTGGATATCGCCGGTGGCACCGCGATGGCCGAGCACCGGAAGATCACCGGCGGCACTCCGGCCCTGCTCGCCGAACTGGGCTATCCGCCACGGCTCAGCGTGGACCGGGTGTCCGCGCGCGTGCCTACGCAGGAGCAGTACCAGGCGCTGCGTCTGCCCGGAGGGCTGCCGGTGCTGCGGACCCTGAGGGTCGTCCACAGCGACGACGGGCGGCCCATCGAGGCGACCGTCATGGTGAAGGCGGGGCATCTGTACGAGCTTCAGTACGAGTTCACGCCGGAGTGAGGCGGGGCGTACGTCAGCCCTCCGCCCCCCGCCCGAACGCCAGCTCCGCCACCCTCCTGAACGCCGTCTCCGCGTCCGTGTCGCCGATTGCCGCGTCCAGGTTTCCGCTGAGGAGGAGGGTGGCGAAGCCGTGGGCGAGGGACCAGGCGGCGATGCCGGTGAGGCGGGCGTCCTCGGGGGTGGGGGCGGGGAGGGCGGAGACGCCGGCGCGGAGTTCGGCGGTGGCGCGGTCCTTGGCGGCGAGGAGGTGGGGGTCGTCGGTGCGGTAGAGGTCGGGGCGGAACATCACCTGGAAGTGGGCCGGGTGCTCGGCGGCGAAGCGGACGTAGCGCACGCCGCGTTCGCGGAGGTCCGGGGCCTCGGCAAGGGCGTCGGCGAAGAGGGTGTAGCCCTCGGCGGCGACGGCGGTGAGGAGGCCGGCGCGGTCCTTGAAGTGGTGGGCGGGCGCGGCGTGGGAGACGCCGGCCCGGCGGGCCAGATCGCGGAGGCTGAGGGCGGCGGGGCCGTCGGTGCGGATGACGTCGAGGGCGGCGGTGAGGACGGCCCGCCGCAGATCGCCGTGGTGGTAGGTGCGGTCGGTGCGGTCACTGGTCATGGGGGCAGCGTACGCCGGATCTAGTCGTTGACAAGTTCGAGGGCGGGGTGCAGTCTGTGTGGTGTCGGAGAATCTAGCCAGCGACAAGATGGGTGGGCTCGCCCGCCCCGGAAGGCGGAGTCGTGGGAGACAGGACCGAGGAACTGGGCGGCGTGCGGCGCATGTGGCACCTTCTTGAGCCCCTGCACGCCGTGCTGTACTACGCCCCCGAGGCCTTCGAGGAGGCCGCCGCGCTCGGATACGGCACCGAGGAGCGCTGGCCGAGCTACTTCGCCTGGCGCGCGGCGCCGCTCGGCGCGGACGCCGCCCGTGTCGTGGAGACCTTCCACAGCTTCAGCCCGGCGATGGTGGGCGCCCATGTCCCCGCCGTCTGGTCCGTCGCCGCGCCCGGCGCGGTGCTCGCCGCCCGGGTCCGCGCCGTCGACCGGGCCTGGCGCACCCTGCTGGGAGACGCGGCCGAGGCCCCGGACACCGCCGAGGCCGCCGCGCTGCTCACCCGCGTCGCCCGCGCCGCCGACACGGCCGGCCGCCCCCTCGCCGCGGCCAACGCCGCCCTGCCCGTACCGGACGCCCCGCACCTCGCGCTCTGGCACGCCGCCACCGTCCTGCGCGAACACCGGGGCGACGGCCACCTCGCCGCGCTCGCGGACGCCGGGCTCGACCCGGTCGAGTCCCTCGTCTCCTTCGCCGCCGTCGGCGCAGCCCCGCCCGAGGTGTTCGCCAGCCGGGGCTGGAGCGCCGAGGAGTGGGAGCAGGGCGCCGAACGGCTGCGGAAGCGCGAGCTGGTGGCGGC
Organism: Streptomyces sp. NPDC024555; assembly: GCF_055559335.1. Classification (NCBI taxonomy): domain Bacteria; kingdom Bacillati; phylum Actinomycetota; class Actinomycetes; order Kitasatosporales; family Streptomycetaceae; genus Streptomyces; species Streptomyces sp. NPDC024555. Next base: position 120,891 of record NZ_JBVHKV010000008.1, on the reverse strand, counting down.
GGACGGCACGGCCACGGACGCGGGCCGCGCCCTGCGCGCCGAGGTCGAACGCCGCACCGACGAGGCGGCCGCCGCCCCCTGGCACGCCCTCGACGCCACCGAACGCGAGCGGCTCGTCGAACTCCTCGGCCCCCTCTGGGTCGCGGCCATCGGCTCCGGGCTCCTCCCCTCCGAGACGACCCTCGGCATCGGGAAGGTATGAGGCGGCGGGGGGCGTACTGCCCGGCCCGTCCTGTGATCCGGACCGCATCCCCCGTACACGCGTGCCATGAACACGCCCGCACGGGGAAGAGGTCCGTAGGATGCCCGGACCGGTTCGGCTTTCTCCCCGTCAGGACGGCTTCGAGTGATATCTCCCCGCGTATGTCGAGTGACCGTGCCCGCCCTGGGCCTGCTGGCCGCCCTGGCCCTCACCGGCTGCGACCCCGAGCAGGGGTCCTCGTCGTCCGCCTCGGGCGGTTCCCAGGGCGGCGGCCGGGCCGCCGCCACCGGCTTCGGAGCCAGCCCGCTGGAGAACCCGGACGGCACGAAGCCCGGTCTCGCCCCGCTCACCTCCGAGCAGGACCGGGCCGCCGCGCGCAAGGTCATCGAGAAGGTCGCCACGAAGGGCCGGGGGCCGAAGACCGGGTACGCCCGGGACGAGTACGGCTATGCGTGGATGGACACGGCGGACGGTGTGCCGCTGGCGAGGAACGGGTGCGACACCCGGAACGACTTGCTGAAACTTCATGGACAGGACGTCGAGTTTCGTAAGGGCTCCGACTGCGTGGTCGTGTCGATGGACTTGTACGACCCGTACACCGGCAAGGAGATCGCCTGGAAGAAGGCCAAGGCCGCCGAGGTGCAGATAGACCACGTGGTCCCGCTGTCCTACAGCTGGCAGATGGGTGCCGCCCGTTGGCCGGTGAGCAAGCGCAGGCAACTGGCGAACGACGTGCTCAACCTCCTGCCGGTCGAGGGGCGCGCCAACTCGGCGAAACGTGACTCGGGGCCCGCGTCCTGGCTGCCGCCGAACAACGAGATCCGGTGTTCGTACGTGCTGCGGTTCGCGCAGGTCGCCGAGAAGTACGAGCTGGCGGTGACGGCGGCGGACAAGACGATGATGCTGAAGCAGTGCCAGGGCTGACCGGACACCCATGGTTGCCTCGGCCCCGGGGCACAGGGTCTCTCGCGGACGTGGTGGCTAAGGTTCGCAGTCATGGACGCCGCCGAACTCGACCGTCAGGCCCGGACTCTGTCCGGCTGTATTCCTCCACTCCTGGTCTCCCGGCTTCTTGAGCTCGGCCACCGTGACGAGGTGGGGGCCCAGGCCCGCGGTGGGGAATGGTTCTGCGCGCGGGCCTGGGCGCAGCTGCTCAGTGACCAGGGGCGGCGAGCCGAGGCGCTGGAGGTGCTTTCCCCGTACGTTGCCACCGGCTGGTGGCCCGCAGCCCGGATGCAGGCGGAACTGCTGGAGAGCTGGGGGCGGGAAGGCGAAGCGATTGCGATGGCCCTGCCGTACGCGAGCACGGGAGGCCTCCCGTTGGAGTACCTCGCGCGCCTGCTGGCGCGGCACGGGCGTACGGACGAGGCGATTGCTCGGCTGAGCGCCGGAATCGACGACCGCCTTCTCGCTGCGGCTCTGGTCGACCTTGCCGAAGGAGCAGGCCGGGACGAGGACATCGCCGCGCTGCTGGCTGCCCGCATCCCGGACCGACACCGCTGTGACAGTCCATGGTGCTGCCACGGTCTCGACCCCGACGACGCCATCGGGCTTCTCGCCACGATCCGCGAACGCCAGGGCCGCGTCGACGAGGCGATCGCGCTGCTGCGCACCCGGCACATCACCTCGGTCAACAACCGGGATCAGCTGGCCGACCTGCTGGCGAGACATGATCGGATCGAGGAACTGCGCGCGTACGCGGTGACCGATCACCTCGGCCACGCCGCGCAGCGTCTGGCCGAGGCACTGGAGGAGTGCGGCGACGTGGAAGGCGCGATCGCCGTGTACCGCCGGCCGGGCGACTCGCAGGACCTCCGGTGCCACGGCACGGTGCGACTGGCGGAGCTCCTGGCCCGGCACGGCCGAGGGGGCGAAGCGGTCGATGTGATGCGCGTCCTGGCCGAGGCCCACAACGGGGACGACTGGATCCTGCATATGTGGTCCAGCCTGTGCCTCGAACAGGGCCGCCCGGAAGACGGCCTGGCGCACCTTGACGCCCTCGCCGCCGCCCGAGGGTGCGAGGAGGACTGGGATCTGTACTGGATGCGGTTGCCGCTGATCGCCGCGCGTGACGGCGTCGACGTAGCGGTCGCTCGGGCCCGCTCCCACCCCGAGGGCGCCACCTCGTACGCGGCGCCGCACATTGCTGAGCTGCTCGCCGGTGCCGGACGCACCGAGGAGGCTGTTGCCGTTCTCGAACAGCACGCCTCCACGAACAGCGACGAACTCGCCGGTCACCTCATCGACCTGGGACGCGTCGACGACGCCGTCGCACTCCTTCAGCAGCGCGATTCCGAGCCGGTCCCACCTGTCTGGACCGGCTCGCTCTTCGACGATCCCCCCTTCTGACTCCGCCTCCCACGGCTGTCGGCACACGCCACTCAAGCCGGAGTGCACTCGACGCCGTGGACGCACCTATCCGCTCGGGAAGGGAGGGCGGCATACAAACCGGTGCGCTGCTCCTATGTGCGGCGGCTGATCCGCCGGGGCCCCGCGGGAGGGGTGGAGGAGGGCGTTGTACTGTACGGCGTCCGTGCCGGTCGGGCGGGTGCGTGCGAACGGCTCCCGGCCCGCCCGCATCCCTCCCTCCGAAGGAAAACAGACCGTGAAGTCAGCCGTGCCGTCCTCCGCCCCGTGGCCCGGAGCCGCGCTCCGTCCGGAGGGTCCGGCATGAGGACCCGGCGGACCTGGCGGGGCAGGACCCCCGCCCCGCGCACCCGGATGCCCCGGGCCCGGCTCGTCCTGGCGCGGGCCGCCGGGCTGCTGCGCGGGCGGCGCGGGGCGTGGACGGGCGGCGGGGTGCTGCTCGTCGTCGGCGCCCTCGTGGCCGTCTGGGTGTTCGGCGGGGAGGAGGAGGCCGCGACGCCGCCGGACTCCCGGGCCCGCCCGTACCGGGAGTTCGACGCCTGTCTGCTCACCGGGGAGGCCGGGATCACCGGCGGGGACGCCGCCGCCGTCTGGCAGGGCATGCAGCGCGCCTCCGGTGACACCCGGGTCCGCGTCACCCATGTCCCGGTGATGGGCGAGCAGTCGGCGGCCAACGCCCTGCCCCATCTCAACGGGCTGATCCAGCGCGACTGCGAGATCGTCCTCGCCACCGGGGCCGCGCAGACCCGGACCGTGCGCGAACAGGCGGAGGACCATGCGCGGGTGCGGTTCGTCGTCGTCGGGGGAGGCGCCGGGGAACAGGCCCAGAGCGGCGCCAATCTGACGGTCGTGAAGCCCGGCGACGGGCTGGCCGACGAGGTCGACGCCGTCGTTCGACGGGCCGTCGAGGACGCGCGACCGTAACGGGGACCGGCCCGGACCGCGCCAGTGAGATAAACATCGCATAAGTTTGGCGCGAACTGAGTGGATCATGCACCGATGAGTACGGCAGTCTCGCGAGGCCCTATGTAGGTCTTGTGAAGAGAAAGCTGCCCCGATGCGTGCTCGATGGCGAAGACCATCATCGTTGTTCCCCCCGGGTCCGGTAGGACGCCGCAGGGCGAGAGGCACGGCGCTGGCCGTGCTCGTCTCGTTCTCCTGCATGCTCACCACCGAGACGGCGTCCGCCACCGGTGAGACCCTGCCGGCCCTGTCCATGCCGAAGATGTCCCTGTCCGGCCTCTGGAAGTGGCTGGACGAGAAACCCCATCCGCACACCCCCGAGCAGGAGACCGGAACCGCCCGCGGCAAGAGCCACAAGGCCACCGCCGACCAGACCCGGGGCAAGCTCGGCAACGGCCACCGGCCGGGCAAGGGCAAGGGCGAACTGCCCGCCTACAGCCGCGCCACCGACCGCCCCGGCACCGCCGTCACCGACCGCGCCGCCGGCAACGCCAAGAGCTTCGACGCGAAGACCAGCAAGCGGAACGCGAAGAAGTCCACGGCCACCACGGACTACTTCGTCAACACCGACGGTTCGACCACCGTCCGCCACTACGCGGGCCGGTCCAACTACAAGGGCGCGGACGGCGGCTGGAAGCCGATCGACACCGCGCTGACCCGGGACGCGGACGGCCGGCTCCAGCAGGCCGCCAACTCCCTGGACGTCGAGTTCGCCCCCGACGCGGGCGACCAGCAGCTCGCCTCCGTCGACTTCGGCGGCGGCCGCAGCCTCGCGTACGCGCTGCGCGGCGCGAAGAAGGTGTCCGCCACGGTGGACGCCGAGAACAACGCCACATACGCCGGCGTCCTGCCCGACACCGATCTGCTGCTCTCGCCCCTCACCGAGGGGTTCAAGGAGCGGCTGGTCCTGCGGTCCAAGGACGCCCCGCACTCCTGGCTGTTCCCCCTCGACGTCCGGGGGCTCACCCCGCGCCTCGCGGAGAACGGGGACGTGGAGTTCACGGACGGGGACGGGGAGGTGACGGCCACCATTCCCCACGCCTTCATGGAGGACTCCCGCATCGACCCGCGCTCGGGCGACGCGGCGATGTCCCGGGCGGTCACCTATGAACTGACCACCACCTCCGACGGCAAGCCCGCCCTGCGGCTCACCGCCGACAGCGACTGGCTGAACGACCCGGCGCGGGCCTACCCGGTCACCGTCGACCCGACGATCACCGCCGGGAACTCGACGTACGCGCAGAACACCATCGGCGGCGACCACTCCACCGAGAACCAGATCAAGGTCGGCAGCTACGACTCCGGCACCAACAAGGCGAACTCGTTCCTCCAGTTCTCCACGCTGAACAGCACGCTCAAGGGCCAGCGCGTCACCGCCGCCACCCTGAACGTCTACGCGATCTGGTCCGCGACCTGCACCGCCGAACCCTTCTCGGTCAGCCCGATCACCAAGTCCTGGACCCCCTCCGGAGTCACCTCCTACCCGGGCCCGGCCTACGGCTCCGCGATCGGCTCCGCCACCGTCGCCCCCGGCGCCTCCTGCAGCAACAACGCGGGCGGCACCAACGACCTGAGCATCGGCGTGAAGATGCCGGTGAAGCTGTCCACCGCCTGGTTCGACAGCGTCGCCACCGGCACCACCAGCTACGGTCTCGCGCTCACCGCGCCGACCGGCGACGGGCTGCACTGGAAGAAGTTCCACTCCGACAACAGCACCACGGCCGGTTTCCGCCCGGCGCTGGACCTGACCTACACGCCGAACAAGGCGCCGCAGATCAACGCCCAGTACCCGCCGGTCAACCACCAGTCGAACACGCTCCAGCCGGAGCTGCTGGTCTACGCGAGCGACGCCGACAAGTGGCCGATGACGGCCCTGACGTACGCCTTCGAGGTGTACGACGCGGACAGCGACAGCACCACGCCCGTCGCCTCGTCCGGGGTGATGACCAAGAGCAGCTGGAAGATACCCGCCGGCAAGCTCAAGTGGAGCAAGAACTACGACTGGTACGTCAGCGTCACCGACGGATACGACTCGGTGATGTACTCGGCGAGCCGCTTCGCCACCGCCGTACCGCAGCCACCGGTCACCTCGGGCCTCGCCCAGAACACCGACGGCCACGAGTTCGACCCCAGCGACGCCAACTACACCACCGAGGACACCGACGCCGAGGTCGAGGTCGTCGGCCCGTCCCTGTCCGTGGAGCGCTCGTACAACAGCCGCGACCCGCGCACCGACGGCGGCTTCGGCGCCGGCTGGGCGACGGTCACGGACATGACGGCCGTGGAGGTGAAGGACGGCGCGGGCACTCTGACCAGCGTCATCATCACCTACCCGGGCGGTGAGCAGGTCGCCTTCGGCCGCAACGCCGACGGCACCTTCGTGCCCCCGATGGGCCGGTACGCACGGCTCGCACCGGCCGCGTCGGGCGGCGGATACGTCCTGACCGACAAGGACTTCACCGCCTACGCCTTCCAGCAGCCGGTGACCGGCCGCACCGGAGCCTTCGCGATCTCGTCCATCAAGGACTACGCGAACCGGGCCGAGACCTTCACGTACACGAGCGGCAGGCTCGGCAAGGTCACCAACACCACGTCCAACCGGTCGCTGTCCTTCTCCTGGACGACGCCCGCCGGGGCCACCGCCCCGCACGTGGCGACCGTGACCACCGACCCGGCCACCGCCGGGGACGCGAGCACCGCCCAGGTCTGGAAGTACGGCTACAGCGGCGACCAGCTCACCTCGGTCTGCCCGCCCGCCGACCCCACCAAGTGCACGGTCTACGGCTACGCCACGGGCAACCACTACCGCACCACGGTCCTGGACGCCGACCCGTTCGCCTACTGGCGGCTCGGGGAGACCGGCGGCACGGTCGCGACCGACACGGTCGACCTCAACCAGGGCCGGTTCAACGGCCAGTACCACAACGTGACCCTCGGCGGGACGGGCCCGCTGGCCGGTTCCACGCAGAAGGCCGCCACCTTCAACGGCACCACCTCGTACGTCGAGATCCCGAGCGCCCCCGGCGCCACGCCCTCGTACACGACGGTGTCGCTGTGGTTCAAGACCACCCAGGCGGGCGGCGTCCTCTTCTACTACGGGGACAAGCCGCTCAGTGACGCCGACCCGGTCGCGAACACCAAGAAGAACACCCCGGCGGTGTACGTCGGCACGGACGGCAAGCTCCGCGGCTGTCTCGCCATGTCACCGGGGTGCATGACCACCACCACGTCCACGGCCACCGTCACCGACGGGAAGTGGCACAACGTCGCCCTCACCGGCGCCGCCACCACCCAGACGCTGTACCTGGACGGCGCCAAGCAGGGCACCCTCGCCGGCACCATCAACGACTGGGAGCAGCCCTACATCTCCTTCGGCGCCGGGGTGAACACCGACGGCTGGCCGGCCATGAACGCCTCCGACACCCTGGGGCACTACGCGGGCCAGCTCGCCGAGGTCGCGATCTACACCGAGGCCCTGGACCCGTCGGTCATCACCGCGCAGTACAACGCGGCCACCCGGTCCGCCGGACTGCTCGACAAGATCACCACGCCGGGCGGCAAGACGCAGTCGGCCGTCACCTACGGCACCACCGACGACCTGGTCGTCCAGGCCACCGACGGCGACGGCGGCACCTGGAAGCTCAACCCGGCCACCGTCACCGGCTCCTCCCAGGTCTACCGCTCCGCGGTGATGGGCACGGCACCCGCCGGGTACTGGCGCCTGGACGACACCCAGGGAGCGGCCCAGGCGGCCAACGAACTGCACACCGGCTTCGGCACGTACAACAGCGTCACGCAGGGCGTGGCCGGTCCGTTCGGCACCGGTGACGTCACGGCCGCGCAGTTCAACGGCACCAGTTCGTACGCGGAGATCCCGTACGGCACCTGGCACAAGGGCGACCGCTCCGTCGAGCTGTGGTTCAAGACCGCCAAGCCCGGTGTGCTGATCGCCGACCAGGCCAAGGCGGTGAACGACGCGGCCGGGGCGAACGGTCCCGTCAACCCCGTGCTCTACGTCGGCACGGACGGCAAGCTGCGCGGCCACTGGTACAGCGCGGCGGGTTCGGCCGCCACCGACTTCGGCTCCAAGGACAAGGTCGACAACGACGCCTGGCACCACGCGGTCCTCTCCGCGACCGGTACCACGCAGACCCTGTACGTGGACGGCGTCAAGCAGGCCGACTTCACCGGCGCCCCCAACGACCAGACGAACACCCGCACCTTCGTCGGCGCGGGCTTCGCCAAGGGCTGGATCAGCGCCCCGGCCGACGTCAGCTACTTCACCGGTTCCATCGCCGAGGTCGCCGTGCACGCGGGCGGGCTCACCGAGGAGCAGGTCGAGCAGCACTGGTCGGCGTACAAGGCGTCCTCGGGCGTCGCCCCGGTGCGGACGGTGAAGCTCACCGACCCCACCCAGAAGACGCTGACCTACGTCTACGACGCGGAGATGGGCAACCGCCTGCTCGCCGCGGTCGACACCAACGGCAGGCGCACCACGTACGGCTACGACACGGCGGGCTTCCTGCACACCGTGACGGACGCCAACGGCAACCGCTCGGTCACCGGCCACGACATCCGCGGCAACACGGTCTCGCAGACCATGTGCCAGGACACCGCCGCGGGCAAGTGCGCCACCGACTACTACACCTACTACCCGGACTCCACGACGGCGTTCCCGCCGATGGACCCGCGCAACGACCTGGTGCTCACCGAGCGCGACGGCCGTTCCTCGGGCCCCACGGACAACACCTATCTGACCAGCTACGCGTACGACACGGCGGGCAACCTCACCTCGGTGACGACGCCCCCGGTGCCGGGCCACCCGGCAGGGCGGACCGCCACCACGACGTACACGACCGCCACCACCCCGGCGGCGGAGGGCGGCACCGCGAAGGCGCCGGCCGGACTGGTCGCGGAGGTCGTCACCCCGGGCGGCCGGAAGACCGCGTACTCCTACTTCGCCAACGGTGACGTCGCCGAGATCACCGACGCCAACGGGGCGAAGGAGAAGTCCACCTACGACAACCTCGGACGCCAGGTCACCCGGACCGAGGTGAGCGACGCCCGGCCGGGCGGTCTCACCACGGCCCTGACCTACGACAAGGACGACCAGGTCCTCACCGAGACCGACCCGCCGGTCACCAACCGGGTCACGGGCGCCGTGCACACCGCGCGGACGTCCACGGTCTACGACGCCGACGGCAACGTCTCCTCGCAGACGGTCACCGACCTCACCGGCGGTGACGCCCCGCGCGCCACCTCGATGACGTACGACGCCTACAACCGCATGGCGTCCCGCACCGATCCGGGCGGCGACACCACCGCGTTCGAGTACGACGTCTACGGCAACAAGGTCAAGGAGACCGACCCGGCCGGCAACGTCAACACGTACACCTACGACGGCGAGGGCCGGCCGCTCACGACCAACCTGCTGAACTACACGGGCGACCCGGCGAACCCCTCGCCGGCCACCACCCTGGTGCAGGAGTCGCGGGCCTACGACCCGGGCGGCAGGCTGGCGTCGATCACCGACGCGATGGGCCACGTCACGGCGTACACGTACACCGACGACGGACTCGCGGCCACCGTGGTCCGCAAGGATCCGGCCAACGGGCTGTCCTTCACCGAGGAGGCCAACACCTACGACGCGGCCGGCAACCTGGTCAAGCAGGTCACCAACGACGGCCAGACGGTCTCCACGTTCACGGTGGACGCCTCCGACCGCACCACGTCGTCGGTCCTGGACCCGGGCGGCCTCGCCCGGACCACCAAGGTGAGCTACGACCCCGACGACAACGTCGTCTCGGAGACCGACCTCGACCCGCTCAACCACACCACGAGCACCGAGGACACCCTCTACGACAACCTGGGCAACATCACCGGGTCCACCGTCCACGACGGCACCACCGCCCCGGTGGGCCGCTGGAAGCTGTCGGAGACCAGCGGCACGAAGGCCTCCGACTCCTCCGGCGGCAACCGGACCGTCACCCTCGGCAGCGGCGTCACCCGCTCCACCGAGCGCGGCGGCTCCGCCGTCTTCGACGGCACGGCGAACGCCTACGGCCAGGCGGAGGGCGCGGCCGTCAACACCGGCGGCTCCTTCACCGTCTCCACGTGGGTCAAGCTGAACTCCACCGCCGCCAACAGCACCTTCCTCGCGCAGGACGGGAAGATCGGCAGCGGCTTCCAGCTGTACTACTCCACGGCGTACGGCTGGACGTTCAACCGCCACGCCTCGGACATGTCCGGCCCCGTCATCGTGCGGGCGTCCTCCGGGACGGCCGCGGTGACCACCGGCACCTGGACGCATCTGACGGGCGTCTACGACCAGGAGGCCGCGCAGATCCGGCTGTACGTCAACGGCGTGCAGTCCGGCACCTCCACCGCCTTCACCACCCCCTGGGACGCCACCGGTCCGCTCCAGGTCGGCCGCAGGCTCGCCAGCGGGAAGTACGCGGAGAACACCAACGGCTCGCTGAACGACATCCAGGTCTACGGCGAGGCGCTGACCGCGACGCAGGTGGCGGCGCTCAAGGGCGGCACGCTGCCGGCCGCGGGCAGCTCCGTGCACGTCAACACCTGGAAGCTGGACCAGCGGGGACTGCCGCTGGCCATGACCGACGAGAACGGGTCCACCACCGACTACGGCTACGACGAGGCCGGTCAGCAGACCAGCGTCACCGAGCCTGCGGTCGCGAGCGAGACCGGCGGCGGCACCCCCGTCACGGTCCGCCCGGTGTCGATGACGGGGTACAACACCTTCGGCGAGGAGACCGAGTCCTCCGACCCGCTGGGCAACGTCGTCACGACCGCGTACGACGCCGAGGGCCAGGAGTCCTCGACGACGACGCCGAACTACACCCCGCCGGGGGCCACCGCCCCGATCACGGCCACCGCCTGGAACGAGTACAACAAGCTCGGCCAGGTCACCGCCGAGGTCGACCCGCTGGGCAACCGCACCGAGTACGGCTACACCCAGCTCGGGGACCTGGCCTCGGTCAAGGAGCCCGGCGGCGCCACCACGCGGTACACCTACACCCCCAACGGCGACCAGCTCTCGGCCACCCGGCCCGGCGGCGCCCGCCAGGAGACCACCTGGGACTACCTCGGCCGTCCGGTCACGGACACCGACATCGTGCGCCAGCCCACCCAGCGGGCGTACACCTCCATCAACGAGTACAAGGCCCCCGGAGGTGAACTCTCCCGCACGGTCAGCCCGACCGGCGTGAGCGAGTCCTACACGTACAACGTCCTCGGCGAGACGACGGAGGTGACCGACGCCGCGGGCGCCACCAGCCGCTTCACGTACGACATGGACGGCCGGCCGCTCACCTCCGTGGACGCGGACGGCACCAGCACCGTCAACACCTACGACGGCTACGGCCAGCTGACCGCGACCAAGGACCTGGACGCCGCGGGCAAGGTGCTGCGCACCAGCAGCTCCACCTACGACCGGGCGGGCAACCCCACCTCGGTCACCGACTTCCGGGGCCACACCACCACGCTCACCACCGACGCGACCGGCCTGATCACCAAGGCCGTCGAGCCGGTCTCGGCGACCGAGTCGATCACCACGACCTTCGGCTACGACGCGGCGGGCAACCGCACGCGCTTCACCGACGGCCGCGGCAACGCCTTCCTCACCACGTACAACACGTGGGGCCTGGCGGAGAAGTCGATCGAACCGGCCACCCCGGCCCATCCCGACCTCGCGGACCGCACGTTCACGATGGTCTACGACAAGGCCGGACGCCCCGCCGAGCAGCGCTCCCCGGGCGGGGTCACCGTCACCAACGAGTACGACGACCGCGGCCGGCTGGTGCGCCAGCACGGCACCGGCGCGGAGGCGGAGACCACCGACCACACCTACACCTACGACAACGACGACCAGCTCACCGCGGTGGCCGGGGCCGGCGAGGAGAAGGACACCTTCACCTACGACGACCGCGGACTGCTCCTGACCACCAGCGGCCCGTCCGGGTCCTCGTCCTTCGCCTACGACGGCAACGGCGCGCTGACCTCCCGCAAGGACGCCTCGGGCACCTCGACCTTCGGGTACGACACGGCCGGGCGCCTCAAGACGGCCGTGGACGGGGCGTCGGGTACGTCGATGACGTACGGGTACGACACCGAGTCCAACGTCACCTCGATCGAGTACGGCCAGGGCAAGGGGAGGCGCGACTTCTCCTACGACTCCCTGGGCCAGCTCACCACGGACAGGCTGACCTCGCCGACCGGCAAGTCGCTGGCGTCGATCACCTACGGCTACGACCTCAACGGCAACGAGACGTCGAAGACGACGACCGGGGTCGCCGGGGCGAGCACCAACACGTACACCTACGACTGGGCGAACCGCCTGTCGTCCTGGAACAACGGGAGCACCACCGAGAACTACGGCTACGACGCCTCCGGCAACCGGACCCGCGTCGGCGGTGACACCTACACGTACGACGCCCGCAACCGGCTCACCTCGGACGGGCACAGCACGTACACGTACACCGCGCGCGGCACGATGAGCTCCCTCACCGACGAGGGAGGCGTGCAGACCGCGGTGAAGGCCGACGCCTTCAACCGCGTCATCAACGAGGGCGACCGCACCTACAGCTACGACGGCCTGGACCGCACGCTGAAGGCCACGGACTCCGACGGCTCCTCGGTGTACGACTTCGCCTACAGCGGGGCCGGCAACGACGTGGCCTCCGACGGCGGCAGCTCCTACAGCCGCAACGTCGACGGTTCGCTGATGGGCATCAAGACCGCCGTCGGCTCCGTCCTCGCGCTGACCGACATCCACGACGACGTGGTCGGCCAGTTCACCGCGGACGGCGAGGCGCTCACCGGCTCGTCCACGTACTCCCCGTTCGGGAAGGTCGAGCAGTCCACCGGCATGGTCGGGCACCTCGGCTACCAGTCGGGGTGGACGGACCCGGAGACCGCCAAGGTCAACATGGCGGCGCGCTGGTACTCGCCGGAGACCGGCCAGTTCAGCAGCCGCGACACCGTGGGCATGAACCCGATCCCGGCCTCCGTCGCGGGCAACCGGTACGCCTACGCCGACCAGAACCCGCTGACGGCCACCGACCCGACCGGCCACTGGCCGAGCTTCGTCGACAAGGCCATCAAGAAGGTCAAGAAGAAGGTCAAGAAGACCGTCAAGTCGGCCTGGAAGAAGACCAAGAAGGCCGTCAAGAAGGTCGCCAAGAAGGTCAAGAAGGCCGCCAAGAAAATCAAGAAGGCGGTCAAGAAGGTCGTCAAGAAGGCCAAGCGCGTGGTGCGCAAGGCCGTCCACTATGTCGCCGACAGCGTCAAGAGGGTCAAGAGATACGTCAAACGCACCTATAAGCGCGTCAAGAAGTACGTCCACAAGGTCGTCAAAACCGTCAAGAAGACGGTGAGAAAGGCCGCCAAGGCCGTCAAGAGCGTGGCGAAGAAGGTGGTGAAGGCCGCCAAGAAGGTCGGCAAGGCCGTCGGGAAGGCGGCCAAGGCCACCGCCAACTTCGTCAAGCAGCACGCCTCCACCATCGCCTCGGTCGCCACCGGCGTCGTCGTCTTCGCCGGCTGCACCGCCGCGACGGCGGGTGCCGGTGTCGTCGCCTGCGGCGCCCTGGCCGGAGCCGCCGCCAACGCGGTCGGCTACGCGATGAGCGACGGACCCAAGTCCCTCGGCGGCTTCGTCACCGCCGTCGGCATCGGCGCCGTCACCGGCGCCCTCGGCGGCGCGGCCGGCGGAGCGGCCTCCGGCGCGGTCGGCCGACTCCTCTCCGGCGTCGGCGGCAAGGCCCTCAACGGCGCCGCCATGGGCGCCGCCGGCGGAGCCGCCGAAGGCGCCGTCGGCTACGGCATCTCCTGCGTCGCCAGCGAAGAGGGATGCAGCGTCTCCGGCGCGGCCAAGGCCACGGCCGTGGGCGCGGTCACGGGCGGGGTGTTCGGCGCGGCGGCCAGCAAGTTCGGCCGCAAGGGCTGCACCCCGCACAGCTTCACCGGGGCCACTCCCGTGGTCCTGGCGAACGCCACCACCAAGCCGATCTCCGAGATCAAGGTCGGCGACTACGTCCTGACCGCCGAACCCGGCAAGAAGAAGAAGGAGAAGCACAAGGTCAAGGCGGTCGTCGTCACCGCGACGGACCGTGCCTTCGTGGACGTCACCGTATCCACGAAGTCCGGCCCCCAGACGATCCACACCACCGAGCACCACCAGTTCTACGAGGCCACCAAGGACGCCTGGACCCAGGCCGCCGACCTCAAGGCCGGCCAGAAGCTCCAGACCGAGTCGGGCCGCCCGACCGTGATCATCGACGTCAAGGCGTACACCGGCGAAGCCGTGACGTACGACCTGAGCGTCGAGGGGCTGCACACGTACCACGTGGGCGCCGGTGACGACGGTGACACCGCGGTGCTGGTGCACAACACCGACAGGATGGCGCAGGTCTCGGGTTCCTCCTGTGTAGTTCCCGCCGGCCAGGCGAGGGCGCTTCTGGAGGACGCGCAGTCCCTCCACGACGCAATGACCACCGGAAAGTCGGGGGTCGGCGCGCGGAAGGCCGACCAGGGAACCACCGTCGCCACCGGTGTCTTCAACGGCCGCAAGGTGTACTCGGTGAACAACAACAAGACCAGCGTGGCCATGCGTAAGCTCGCCGACAAGCTGGGATACGAGCGGATCTCGGGCGTCGAGCACATCGATCCGGGGATTCGCACGGATGCCGAGCAGATCCTCTTCAACGCTGTGGACGACGGCACGCTGGCCAATCGCGGCGTCGTCGCTTCGTCGCGGCCGGCCTGTGGAGTGGAACGCCAGAACTGCGCGGGCAGAGCCGCAGACTACGACCACATCAGCTTGTGGGAACGGAACAGGACGGCACCGTGGGAGAGGGAATAGCGGAGGACGCATTGAAGGCTGAAGAGTCGCTGTGAGATCATGGGCGTTCCCGCCGGTTCTTCCGGAGGGAACGCCCTTTCGCATATACGCCAGCGAGGTTCTAGTGACGCTTTGGGATGTTGAGATAGAGCCCTATGAAGATGCCTTGCTGGAATGTTCCAGGGAATCTCTTGAATCGCTCGCGCTCAAAGTGATCAAGAACGTTCCGGAGCACTTCGGTTCCTCGCTGGAAGAGATTTTCGACCAGGACACCATCACGCTTTTCCGGAGTGCTCTGGAGGAATTCGAGACATTTTCCGGGGCGACGTCGGCCCTGGCGGACCGCTGGGACGCTCTGTTCGAGGACGTCTACGACTGGCAGGACGGCCGGTCACCCTTCACTGCAGCGTCGTTGATTCAGGGCGTCGGACAGCTCGCGGACGTGCTCCTGGGTCGCTCGGACGACGAGGAGGTACTCGAAGTCCTCTCCTCCTGCTACGAGTCGGTTCTCTCGTCCGCCCGGCTCGGGCGGGCGTTCTCCGTCGACGACGAGCGCGCCGATCCCAACTGCCGGGAGGCGGTCGCCTACCAGATCGCATTGATCCAGGAGATGTGCGGCACCTGACACGCGCCGCCCACGCGGGTCCCGGAACGTTCCGGGACCCGCGTCCGTGTGTCGGGGGTCAGGACGGCTGCACCAGCCCCGACTTCCCGTAGACCGTCGCCACCCGCGCGCCCGGCTCGCCCGACGCGAAGCCCATCCCGATGCGGAAGACCCCGGGCCGGGCCGGGTCCGGGACGTGGACGCCGAGGCCCTCGGGCTCGCGGTAGTCCAGGGAGTACGCGGCGGCGGTGTGGGCGGGGTTGACGGTCTCCTTGAACGGCGTGGGCGGCGCGGGGTCCAGGGCGCCCGTGGTGAGGTTCACCGAGGTGATGAACGTGTTGCCGACACCCGGCGGGGAGATCACGACGGTCTGGCCGTCGATCTTCTGCGTGGAGCCGTAGCTGTTGCCGTGCAGCAGATAGAGGTACCGGCCCACGACGGCGAATCCCTGGAGGAACGGGCTGCCGTAGGTGGTGAGCGGCCAGCCGGGGACCGCCGTCAGGGACGGTTCGCGGAGACTGGCGAGCGGCTGGGTCCAGACGCCGAGGCGGGCCAGGTCGAGATCGTGGACCTGGAAGACGAACGCCCCGTCCGTGTCGCGGAACCGGATCGCGAGCCGGCCGTAGACCGGGTCGACGGAGGCGGTGTACGTCGAGGTGCCGGGGACCGGCTGGTACGTCGCGAGGCCGGCCGAGCCGTAGTCGAGGACCTGCCCGTTGACGAACGGGAACCGGGCCAGCCGCCTGCCCCGGCTGGTGGTCTTCGTCGGGTCGTCCGGGTGTACCGGGTCCGGCACCTCCTGGCCGTCGGTCTCCGTCCACAGATGCGCGGTGCCGCCCGCGGGCTCGACCCCGATGCTCATGCCGTGCCCGAAACCGCGCAGATACATGTATCCAAGCGTGTTCCCGGACATGTCCCACTTGGTGATGGTCAGATCGCCGTGACGGTTGCGGTCGGTGGCGCTCACGGCCGCGGACTCGCCCGCGAGCTTGAGGCCGCCCTGCGTCACCTGGGCCAGATAGATGTGCCGGTTGGCGTTGTCGTAGCCGAAGGACTGGAGGATCGTCGCGTCGCGCAGCGGCTTCTCGCGTATCCAGTTCTCCGAGGCGCTGTTCAGATCGAGCCGGGGCGAGGGCACCAGCAGTGAGGAGGCCGGTGTGGCGTGGTCGGCGGCCGCGGCCGTACCGGCACTCATGGACACACCGGCCGCGGTGAGCGCACCGGCACCGCCCAGCGCGAGCAGGGAGCGGCGGCTGGGGTGGGAGATCCTGTCATCGGTCATGGTCCGACATTCAAGCGCCGTCGGCACGACCCGCTCAACCGCGCCCCCGTTCACCCAACCGTCGCCCCCGCGCCACGCGCACCATCCGCCCGCGACACATGGAGCGGCTGAGGTGTCCGGTGTGCTGATCTCTCTGGTGGTGCCCTGCTTCAACGAGGAAGAGATCCTCGAACGCTTCCACGCCCGTGTGACGGACGAGATGACCCGCCTGGGCCACGCCTTCCAGCTCGTGTACGTGGACGACGGCAGCGCGGACCGCACGCTGCCGATCCTGCGGGAGCTGGCGGCGGCCGACCCCCGGGCGCGGTACGTGTCCTTCAGCCGGAACTTCGGCAAGGAGGCGGCGATGCTGGCGGGGCTGCGGCACGCCGAGGGGGACGCGGTGGTGATCATGGACGCCGATCTCCAGCATCCGCCGGAGCTGATCGGGAAGATGGTCCAGGAGCACGCCCAGGGGTACGACCAGGTCATCGCCCGCCGCACCCGCACGGGCGACCGGGTGACGCGGACGCTCACCGCGCGGGCGTACTACTGGCTCATCAACCGCCTCGTGGACGTGGAACTGGTGGACGGCGTCGGTGACTTCCGGCTGCTGTCGCGCAGGGCGGCGGACGCGGTGCTGGAGCTGACCGAGTACAACCGCTTCTCGAAGGGGCTGTTCGCCTGGGTCGGCTTCCCGACGACGACGTTCAGCTACGAGAACGCCGTACGGGAGCAGGGCCGCTCGGCCTGGACCTTCGGCAAGCTGCTGAACTACGGGCTCGACGGGCTGCTCTCCTTCAACAACAAACCGCTGCGCGCCGCGCTCTACCTCGGCCTGCTGCTGGTGTCGCTGGCCTTCGCGTACGCCGCCTGGATCGTGGGCGTCGCCCTCGTGAAGGGCGTCGACACCCCGGGGTACGTCACCCTCCTCGTCGTCGTCACCGCCCTCGCCGGCGTCCAGATGGTGATGGTCGGCGTGGTCGGCGAGTACGTCGGGCGGATCTACTACGAGGTGAAGCGCCGCCCGCACTTCCTCGTGAAGGCCACCAACGCCCCCGAGCGCCGGCCCGACCGGGAGCCGGAACCCCGGGAGTTCGCCCGCCGATGAGCGTCACGGCACAGATCGCCCGGTTCGCCCTCGTGGGGGTCGTGAACACCGGCACGTACTACGGCTGCTACCTGCTCCTGCTGCGCGGGCTGCCGTACATCGCCGCACATGTGCTCGCCTTCGCGCTCAGCATGGTCGGATCGTTCTTCCTGAACTCGTACTTCACCTACCGCACCCGGCCCACCTGGCGGAAGTTCCTCCTCTTCCCCCTCACCAACGCCGCCAACTTCGTCATCACCACCGGCGGCGTCTACCTCCTGGTCGACCTGGCCGGATTCAGCGACCGCTACGCCCCGCTGGCGGCCGCCGCCGCGGCCATCCCCATCACGTTCGTCGTCTCGCGCACGATCATGCTGCGACCGGACGCCCCGCCCCGGAAACGGCCGGAACCGGTGGGCTGAGTCCGACGGCTCCCGGCCACATCCCCAACTCCTCCCGAATCGTTGGTCGAATCAGTGGCCCGGACCAGCTCCACTGCCTAACATCGATCACCGCAAGGCTTTGTGCACCGCCGCACAATCTCCTCGGGAGGCTCCTTTGCACCGCCGTCGTCGCACCGCGCTCTCCGTCTCCGCCGCCCTGCTCGCCGCAGCGCCGGTCCTCACCGCCTGCGGCAGCCAGGCCCACCCAGGTGCCGCGGCCGTCGTCGGCGGGGACCGCATCACGGTGGCCACCGTGCAGGGTCAGGTGGCCGACGTGCGCAAGGCGCAGGGGGAGTCGAAGCAGGCGGAGCAGATCACCGACCAGTCGGGGCAGCTCGCCCGCGCCAAGCTGCACGGGCTGATCCTGGACCGGATCCTGGACAAGGCCTCCGCCGACGCGGGGGTGACCGTGACGCGGGCCGAGGTCCAGCAGATGCGCGCCTCGGCCGCGGCCCAGTACCAGGGGGAGGACGGGCTGCAGGCCGCGGTGCTCCAGGAGCGCTGGATCGCGCCCGGCCAGATCGACGCCTTCCTGCGGGAGCAGATCCAGCTGACCAAGCTCGGCCAGTCGCTCGGCGCCGACCCGACGACGCCCGAGGGGACCAAGATCCTCGGCGAGGCGCTGAGCGAGGCGTCGAAGGCGCTGAAGGTCGACATCAACCCGCGCTTCGGCACCTGGAACAACCAGCAGATCCAGCTCGCCGACTACAAGGCCCCCTGGATCAAGCAGGTCACCGAGGCGGAGAAGCCGGCCGCACAGGCCGGGGCCTGAGGACCGCCCGGCGGCCGAGGTAGATTCCGCCCTGTGAACGCTGAAGACCCCGGCCGCATCGTCCTGCTCACCGCCAGCCACCGCGTGGCCCCCGGACTGCTGTCCTGGCCCGCCTGGCAGGCCCTGCACGCGGCCGGCCGGGTGCACTGCGCGGAGGACGCCCGCGAGCAGCTGCCGTATCTGCGCGAGGCCGGGGTCACCGTCACCCCCGGCGTTCCCGGCGCCCGGGAACTGGTGGACGCGTGCGCGGGCGGGCACACCGTCGTCGTCCTCACCGGCGGACAGGGCGACGGGCCGCTGACCGACGGACTGGCCCGGCTGGCCGGCTCGGGGCGGGTGCGGATGCCGGAGCTGGAGCTGCTGCCCGGTTCGTACGACCTGCCCGGCGCCCGGCTCCTCGACCTCGTCCGGGTCATGGACCGGATCCGCCGCGTCTGCCCCTGGACCTCGCAGAAGACCCACCTGGGCCTCGCCAAGTACGCCATCGAGGAGGCGTACGAACTCGTCGAGGCGATCGAGGACGGCACCCGCGAGGAACTGCGCGAGGAACTGGGCGACGTCCTCCTCCAGGTCGTCTTCCACGCCCGCATCGCGGAGGAGGACGCGCAGGAGCCGTTCTCCGTGGACGACGTCGCCGGCACGCTCATCGAGAAGCTGATCCACCGCCACCCGCACGTCTTCGGCGACGCCACCGCCGAGACCCCCGAGGACGTCCACGCCCACTGGCTGCGCACCAAGGCCGTCGAGAAGCAGCGCGCGTCCGTCACCGACGGGGTGCCGCTCGGCCAGCCCGGCCTGGCGCTCGCCGCCAAGCTCGCGAGCCGGGCCCGTACCGCCGGACTCGACGTCCCGCTGCCCGGCGAGCCCGAGGGGAGCGGCGCCGACGCCATCGGCTACCGGCTGCTCGCCCTCGCCGTCCGCGCCCAGGAGGAAGGCGTCGACCCGGAGGCCGCCCTGCGCGCCGCGGGCCGCGCCTACCGGGACGCGATCCGCGCCGCGGAGGGCGTGGAGTAGGGGACACGGCCGGGCCGCGGAGGGCCCGGAGCCCTCGTCCGGGGCGGCGGAGTCCGGGGCGGCGAGGTCCGGGGCAGCGGATAACGTCGGGGGGTGAACGACCACCCCGCCGACGCCCCGCCCGGATGCCCCGCCCACGGCGGGTCCGACGGCACCGTCCCGCCCGCGCCCGAACTCTTCACCTGGGAGTTCGCGACCGATCCGTACCCCGCCTACGCCTGGCTGCGTACGCACAGCCCCGTGCACCGCACCACGCTGCCCAGCGGCGTCGAGGCCTGGCTGGTGACGCGGTACGCGGACGCCCGGCAGGCGCTCGCCGACGCCCGGCTCTCCAAGAACCCGGCCCACCACGCCGGGTCCGCGCGGGCCAAGGGGAAGACGGGCATCCCGGGGGAGCGCAAGGCGGAGCTGATGACGCATCTGCTGAACATCGACCCGCCCGACCACACCCGGCTGCGCCGGCTCGTCTCCAAGGCGTTCACCCCGCGCCGGGTCGCCGCGTTCGCGCCCCGCGTCCAGGAGCTGACGGACCGGCTGATCGACGGCTTCGCCGCGAAGGGGGAGGCGGACCTGATCCACGAGTTCGCCTTCCCGCTCCCCATCTACGCGATCTGCGACCTGCTGGGCGTGCCGCCCGAGGACCAGGACGACTTCCGGGACTGGGCGGGCATGATGATCCGCCACGGCGGCGGCCCGCGCGGCGGGGTGGCGCGTTCCGTGAAGAAGATGCGCAACTACCTCCTGGAGCTGATCCACCGCAAGCGCGAGGACCCGGGCGACGACCTGATCTCGGGGCTCATCCGGGCGAGCGACCACGGCGAGCACCTGACGGAGAACGAGGCCGCCGCGATGGCCTTCATCCTGTTGTTCGCGGGGTTCGAGACGACCGTGAACCTGATCGGGAACGGGGTCCACACCCTGCTCGGCCATCCGGAGCAGCGCGCCCGGCTCCAGCGTTCGCTGGCCGCGGGGGAGACGGAGCTGCTGGCGACCGGGGTCGAGGAACTGCTGCGGTACGACGGGCCGGTGGAGCTGGCGACCTGGCGGTACGCCACCGAGGCGCTGACCATCGGCGGGCAGCGGGTGTCCGAGGGCGATCCGGTGCTCGTGGTGCTGGCCGCCGCCGACCGGGACCCGGCGCGCTTCGAGGGGCCGGACACACTGGACCTCGCGCGGCGTGACAACCCGCACCTGGGGTACGGGCACGGCATCCACTACTGCCTCGGGGCGCCGCTCGCCCGGCTGGAGGGCCAGACGGCCCTCGCCACGCTGCTGAAACGCCTTCCGGACCTCCGGCTTGCCGGGAAATCAGCCGATTTGCGCTGGCGCGGCGGGCTGATCATGCGCGGACTGCGCACGCTTCCGGTCGAGTTCGGTCCGGAAGCGGGCACAGGCGGAAGGTGACTTTCTGTCAACTCTGTGATGTCGGCGTGATCTGCGCTGCATCGACTTGTGACATCCGTTCGAGTCCCGCTAGGTTCACCGTTCGACCCACCCGTCACACGGAAGGCATCCCCATGGGCTCCGCGAACGGCAGGCACCGTCGTCCCCGACAGGCTCCCGCCATCGTCGTCGCCGCAGGCGTGACCGGCTCGGCCATCGCCATCCCGCTGCTCGGCGCCGCGGGCGCCCACGCGGCGGACGCCTCCACCTGGGACCGGGTGGCCGAGTGCGAGAGCGGCGGCATGTGGAGTGCCGACCTCGGCAACGGCTCCTACGGCGGCCTCCAGTTCTCCCCGGAGCTCTGGAAGGCGTACGGCGGCGAGTCCTACGCCGAGCGCGCCGACCTCGCCAGCCGCTCGCAGCAGATCGCCGTCGCCGAGAAGGTGCTGGCCGACCGGGGCCCGAAGGCGTGGCCCAGCTGTGCGGTCATCTCCGGGCTCGCCACGGACACCGGCCTGCCGGGGGTGGACCCGGGCGGCGTCCCGGCCGACCAGCCCTCCGCCGACCCGTCCGGCAGCGCGAGCACCGACCCCTCGGCGGAGACCGGGACCCAGGACGACGCCTCCGCGGACGACCGGGGCGGCACGGACGACCAGGGCGCGGACGCCTCGCGCGGCAAGCACGCCAAGCCGGACGCCTCGGCCTCCCCGTCTGCGTCGCCGTCGGCCGGTACGGGGGACGCGCGGGACGACGCGGGGGCGGACGCCTCCGGCGCGGCGCGGGGCGACGGGGAGCAGGCCGGGAGCAGCGGGCAGGGCGGCAGGCACCGCGGCGCGCCCGCGCCCGAGGAGACCCGGCAGACCGGCCGCGACGGGGACCGCGACGCGGGGCGGCACACCTCGCGCGGCACGGCGGGTGCCCGCGACGCCGGGGTCGCGGCGGCCGACGGCACGTACACCGTCCGGACCGGCGACAACCTCTGGGCGATCGCGCAGGAGCACGAGCTGCCCGGCGGCTGGACGGCGCTCTACGAGACCAACAAGGACGAGATCGGCTCCGACCCGGACCTGATCCTTCCTGGCCAGAGCCTCGACCTCGGTGCGCCGGCCGAGTGACTCCGGCCCGGTCCACCGGCTGAAAAAGCCCCGGATTCCGGGGTAGTTCAGAGGCCTATGTCCCACTTTCGACCAAGTGAGACATAGGTCTCTTTGCGTGAACTGGCGTGTTGTGTCCGGGAGGTCCCGTCGCATCCGTTCCGACCTGCGCAAATGTAGGTTTGTCAGATGCAAGTAAGGGATGTTTTTCCGGTATGTCCGTCTTTGAATGTCGGGGTTGGGTGTGTTTACGGTCTGAACCGCTCGCACCGCGGGCCCCGTCGACCGTCACGCCGAATCCTGCCGTCGGTCGGAGGGAACAGACGCGAAAGCGCCGTAGGCAGGAGCGGGGGACCCAGGTAGGCGCCGGAGCCGGACGTCGCAGGACGCCGGGACCGGCTTGGGGTGAAGTCGCACGCTAGGACGTGCGACCGGGCAACTCACTAGGCCCGAACCCGACAGCTCACCTCGCAGGCGTCGGTGAGGAGAACTCTCGATGCTGCTCAACCGCAAGGCCAACAAGCACCGCCGCCCCTCCAAGGCCGTCCGGATCGCCACGCTCGCCGGTGTCGCCGGTGCCGCCGTCGCCGTCCCGCTGATGGGCGCGACCGGTGCCTCCGCCGCCTCGGTGGCCACCTGGGACGCCGTCGCCCAGTGCGAGTCCGGTGGCAACTGGTCCATCAACACCGGCAACGGCTACTACGGCGGCCTGCAGTTCTCCCAGTCCAGCTGGGCCGCCGCCGGCGGTACCCAGTACGCGCCCCGTGCCGACCTGGCCACCAAGGCCCAGCAGATCGCCACCGCCGAGAAGCTCCTCGCCCTCCAGGGTCCGGGCGCCTGGGCCTGCGCCGGCGCCGGCAACCTGACCAACGACGGTGTCGACCCGGGCGTCGACACCGGCTCCTCCGCCGCCAAGACCGAGCAGGCCCCCAAGCAGGAGGCCGCGCCCCAGAAGCAGGCCGAGCGCACCGAGGCCCCGGCCACCAACCGCTCGGACCGCTCCTCCGCCCCGGCGAAGAGCGAGCCGAAGAAGGCCGCCAAGACCGTCACCACCCCGACCGGCCAGAAGGTCGCCAAGGGCGACGGCGAGTACAAGGTCGTCACCGGCGACTCGCTGAGCGCCATCGCCGCCGAGCACGGTGTCGAGGGCGGCTGGCAGGCCCTGTTCGAGCTGAACAAGGACATCGTCAAGGACGCCGACCTGATCTACCCGGGCCAGCAGCTCCACCTGACCAAGTAGTCGCGATCCCTCCTCGTCGCTGACTCCGGACGCCCCGGCCCGGCGCGCACCCTCCCCCCGTGCGTGCCGGGCCGGGGTCCGCTCGTTCGGGCCGGGGAGCGTTCAACTGTTGTCGTTACCAGTCAGTAAATTTCTTCCGTTTCCTCCCGCGATGCATGCCCTTGGGTCCTTTTTCGTCCCAGGGGTCGGGCGGTCGGCCGATGCAGGCCGCCGGGCCGGTTAGGCTCTTGTCGCAAGGCCCACGTGGCCCCGCACCCCAAGCGTCATATCCCAGAAGGAGATGCCTCGTGCCGTCCATCGACGTCGTCGTAGCCCGGGAAATCCTCGACTCCCGCGGAAACCCCACGGTCGAGGTCGAGGTCGGCCTCGACGACGGCAGCACCGGCCGTGCTGCCGTTCCGTCCGGCGCCTCCACCGGTGCCTTCGAGGCCATCGAGCTTCGCGACGGAGACCCCAACCGCTACCAGGGCAAGGGCGTCGAGAAGGCCGTCCTCGCCGTCATCGAGCAGATCGGCCCGGAGCTGGTCGGCTACGACGCCACCGAGCAGCGCCTGATCGACCAGGCGATGTTCGACCTGGACGCCACCGAGAACAAGGGCTCGCTGGGCGCCAACGCCATCCTCGGCGTCTCGCTCGCCGTGGCCCACGCCGCCTCCGAGGCCTCGGACCTGCCGCTCTTCCGCTACCTCGGCGGCCCGAACGCGCACCTGCTGCCCGTTCCGATGATGAACATCCTCAACGGCGGTTCGCACGCGGACTCCAACGTGGACATCCAGGAGTTCATGATCGCCCCGATCGGCGCGGAGTCCTTCTCCGAGGCCCTGCGCTGGGGTGCCGAGGTCTACCACACCCTGAAGAAGGTCCTGAAGACCAAGGGCCTGTCCACCGGTCTCGGCGACGAGGGCGGCTTCGCGCCGAACCTGGAGTCGAACCGCGCCGCCCTGGACCTCATCGTCGAGGCCATCAAGGAGGCCGGCTACGCCCCGGGCAAGGACATCGCGCTCGCGCTCGACGTCGCCGCCTCGGAGTTCTACAAGGACGGCACGTACGAGTTCGAGGGCAAGTCCCGCTCGGCCGCCGAGATGACCGAGTACTACGAGGAGCTGGTCTCCGCGTACCCGCTGGTCTCCATCGAGGACCCGCTGTACGAGGACGACTGGGCCGGCTGGAAGGTCATCACCGACAAGCTCGGCGCCAAGGTGCAGATCGTCGGCGACGACCTCTTCGTCACCAACCCGGAGCGCCTGGCCCGCGGCATCGAGGAGGGCTCCGCCAACGCCCTGCTCGTCAAGGTCAACCAGATCGGTTCGCTGACCGAGACCCTGGACGCCGTCGAGCTGGCCCAGCGCAACGGCTTCAAGTGCATGATGTCGCACCGCTCCGGCGAGACCGAGGACGTCACCATCGCCGACCTCGCGGTCGCCGTGAACTGCGGCCAGATCAAGACCGGCGCCCCGGCCCGCTCGGACCGCGTCGCCAAGTACAACCAGCTGCTGCGCATCGAGGAGATCCTCGACGACGCCGCGGTGTACGCCGGCCGCTCGGCGTTCCCGCGCTTCAAGGGCTGATCCGGCCCGGGGCAACCGACCCGGCCTCCGTCCGTCCCCGCACTCGGTCCCGTACCGTGTGCGGGGACGGACGTGCGTAATGGGGAGGCGGAGACATGGCCGCGAAGGACCGGGACCGGTTCTCCACCGCGACCCGGCTGCGGTTGCTCGGCGAGCAGACCGCGGCCCGCGTCTACCGCTCCCAGAACCGCCGTCAGGCCCGCCGCTCCCGGCTCACCGGCCGGGCCGCCTTCCTGGCCCTGGTGGTCTGCTCGCTGATCGTCGCCCTCGCCTATCCGATGCGGAGTTACGTGTCGCAGCGCGACGAGATCGCCGAACAGGAGCGGCTGGCGCAGGAGGCCGAGAAGCGCACCGAGCAGCTGCGCGACGAGAAGGCCCGGCTCCAGGACGACGCCTACATCAGGCGGCTGGCCCGCGAGCACCTGCACTACCTTCTTCCCGGGGAGACCGGCTACACCGTGGTCGACCCGGACGCGGCCAGGGAGCGCGACGGCGCGCCGGAGGACTCCGGCCGGCCGTGGCACTCCAACCTGTGGGACGGCGTGGACAGCGCCGACCGCGGTTGAGCCGCCCCCCTTGTACCGCTGCAGAACCCGCAGTTCGAGCAGTCCGATCAGAACCCCTAGGCAGGCATGGAAACGCCCCCTCCGCAGACCGAGTCCACCCCGCCCACCGAGGCGGACATCGCCGCCTTCCAGCAGCAGCTGGGGCGCCCGCCGCGCGGGCTGCGCGCCATCGCGCACCGGTGCCCGTGCGGCAACCCGGACGTGGTGGAGACCCAGCCCCGGCTGGAGGACGGCACGCCGTTCCCGACGACGTACTACCTCACCTGCCCGCGCGCGGCCTCCGCGATCGGCACGCTGGAGGCGAACGGGGTCATGAAGGAGATGACCGAGCGTCTCGCCACCGACCCCGAGCTGGCCGCCGCCTACCGCGCCGCGCACGAGGACTACCTCGCCCGCCGCGACGCCATCGAGGTCCTGGAGGGCTTCCCGAGCGCCGGCGGCATGCCGGACCGCGTGAAGTGCCTGCACGTGCTCGTGGGGCACTCGCTCGCGGCCGGGCCCGGGGTGAACCCGCTCGGCGACGAGGCGATCGCCATGCTGCCGGAGTGGTGGCGCAAGGGGCCGTGCGTGACGCCCTGCGGGACGCCGGACGAGGCGTCGGACGAGGCCTGAGAACACCACACGATGCGCCGGAGAGGCTTGAGGACATGACGCGTGTAGCCGCCATCGACTGCGGGACCAACTCGATCCGTCTGCTGGTCGCCGACGCCGACCCCGCCACCGGCGGGCTCGTCGAGCTGGACCGCCGGATGGAGATCGTCCGGCTCGGCCAGGGCGTCGACCGGACCGGCCGGCTGGCGCCGGAGGCCTTGGAGCGCACCTTCGCGGCCTGCCGCCGGTACGCGGACGTGATCAAGGAGCACGGTGCCGAGCGGATCCGCTTCGTCGCCACCTCCGCCTCCCGGGACGCGGAGAACCGGGACGAGTTCGTCCGCGGCATCCACGCGATCCTCGGCGTCGAGCCCGAGGTGATCAGCGGCGACCAGGAGGCCGCGTTCTCCTTCGACGGGGCCACCCGGGAGCTGGCCGGGCGCGACGACCTGGCGCGGCCGTATCTGGTCGTGGACATCGGCGGCGGCTCCACCGAGTTCGTCGTCGGCGACGACCGGGTGCGCGCGGCCCGGTCCGTGGACATCGGCTGCGTCCGGATGACCGAGCGCCATCTGGTCCGCGACGGCGTGGTCACCGACCCGCCGACGGCCGCGCAGGCCGACGCGATCCGGGCGGATGTCGCGGCGGCGCTGGACCTGGCGGCCGGGACGGTGCCGATCGCCTCGGCCGGCACGCTCGTCGGCCTGGCCGGCACGGTCACCACCGTCGCGGCGATCGCGCTGGGCCTGGAGGAGTACGACTCCGAGGCCATCCACCACTCCCGCATCCCCGTGGAGCGGGTCCGCGAGATCGCCGCGCGGCTCCTCGCCTCCACCCACGCCGAACGGGCGGCGATCGGCGCCATGCACCCGGGCCGGGTCGACGTGATCATCTCCGGCGCGCTGATCCTGCTCGCCGTCATGGAGCGGACCGGCGCCCACGAGGTCGTCGTCAGCGAGCACGACATCCTGGACGGCATCGCCTTCTACGCGGCCCGCTGAGCCCCGAGGGACACCTTCCCGGGCCCCTCGGGCAACACCCCTCGGAACGGCCCGCGCAGCGGTCTTCCGAGGGGCCGGGGCTCCCTGCTCATACGCACTTTGGCCTGCACCTTTGAGACTTCCGGAGCATGCGCGGGGGCTCTTTGGAGGCAGCGCGCGACGAACTTCGTGAAGTTCTTCACAAGGAATCGGGGTGCTCGGGGCGCACTTCGGCTCCGAACGGGGTCCGAGGGGAGTGGGCCGGGTCACTCCGGCCGTGCGCGGCGGGATTCCGGGGGGTCCGGGGGCGGGCCGCCGGGGGGCGTGGTCCAGCCGGGGCGGCGAATCAAGGGCCAGCTCACAGGCGGTGAACAACGTTCACCGGGATGCGGTGGTTCCCCCGTACGGTCATGACCTGGGTCACGTGGGCCGCGGAGTGTAGCAGATAGGGGCCACATCCTTGTGAAGGGGCTCACGAGCATGCCCCCCGAGGGGGGTGGATACTCGATGGCATGAGCACCACGGAGCGTCCCAGGATCCTCGTAGTAGGCGGTGGGTACGTAGGCCTGTACGCAGCTCGGCGCATCCTCAAGAAGATGCGCTACGGAGAGGCGACCGTCACGGTCGTCGACCCCCGGTCGTACATGACCTACCAGCCCTTCCTCCCCGAAGCTGCCGCCGGCAGCATCTCGCCCCGGCATGTCGTCGTCCCGCTGCGACGCGTCCTGCCCAAGGCCGAGGTACTCACCGGCCGCGTCACGACCATTGACCAGGACCGCAAGGTCGCCACGGTCGCGCCGCTCGTCGGCGAGTCCTACGAGCTGCCCTTCGACTACCTGGTCATCGCGCTCGGCGCCGTCTCCCGCACCTTCCCGATCCCCGGCCTCGCCGAGCAGGGCATCGGCATGAAGGGCATCGAGGAGGCCATCGGCCTGCGCAACCACGTCCTCGAACAGCTGGACAAGGCCGACTCGACGACGGACGAGGACGTCCGCCGCAGGGCGCTGACCTTCGTCTTCGTCGGTGGCGGCTTCGCGGGCGCGGAGACCATCGGCGAGGTCGAGGACATGGCCCGCGACGCGGCGAAGTACTACACGAACGTGAAGCGCGAGGACATGCGCTTCATCCTCGTCGACGCCGCCGACAAGATCCTTCCCGAGGTCGGCCCGAAGCTGGGCACCTGGGGCCGGGAGCACCTGGAGTCCCGTGGCGTCGAGGTCTTCCTCTCGACCTCCATGGACTCCTGCGTCGACGGTCACGTGGTGCTGAAGAACGGCCTGGAGGTCGACTCCAACACCATCGTGTGGACCGCCGGTGTGAAGCCGAACCCGGCGCTCGCCCGCTTCGGTCTGCCGCTCGGCCCCCGCGGCCACGTGGACACCAGCGAGAAGCTCCAGGTGCAGGGCACCGACTACATCTGGGCCGCGGGCGACAACGCCCAGGTTCCGGACATGATCGGCCGCAAGGCCGGCAACCCCAACGCCTGGTGCCCGCCCAACGCCCAGCACGCGCTGCGCCAGGCCAAGGTCCTCGGCGACAACGTGATCTCCGGGATGCGCGGCTTCCCGCAGGCCGACTACAGCCACGCCAACAAGGGCGCGGTGGCCGGTCTGGGCCTGCACAAGGGCGTCGCGATGATCGTCATGGGCAAGATGAAGATCAAGCTCAAGGGCCGTCTCGCCTGGTACATGCACCGTGGCTACCACGGTCTGGCCATGCCGACCTGGAACCGCAAGATCCGGATCTTCGCCGACTGGACGCTGGCGATGTTCCTCAAGCGCGAGGTCGTCTCGCTCGGCGCCATGGAGACTCCCCGCGAGGAGTTCTACGAGGCCGCCAAGCCCGCCCCGGCCCCCGCTGCCGCCGCCCAGCCGGCCGGCGAGAAGGCCAAGGCCTCCTGACGCCCTGACCGGCGGATCCCCGGATCCCCGGCCGTACATCGCACGACGCCCGAAGGGGCCGTCCGCCATCCGTGGTGCGGACGGCCCCTTCGGCGTATCCGGACCCGGGGCACCGCGAGGCCGCGGAGCCCCGCCGCCCCGGGATGTGTGCCCCGTACAAGGATTTTGCCGTTCCCTTGCGCGGTAGCGGGATGGCCCGGCCGCCGGAGACTGTTGAGGGGGGTGTACCTCGTCGTGGCGCAGCGGGTGCCGGGGCGGGGTGCGGGCATGCGCGGGCGTGCCCGCACGTAGGGAAACACCATCACGGAGGTGTGCGCCATGGCCGACGCCGCGTTGCGGCTGACCTCTCTCGCCCAGGAACTGCTGGGCGCCCCCCTGCCGGTCCGCATCCGGGCCTGGGACGGCAGCGAATCGGGACCGCCCGGAGCCCCCGTCCTCGTCGTCAAGCACCGCCGCGCGCTGCGCCGGCTGCTCTGGAAGCCGGGGGAGCTGGGCCTGGCCCGCGCCTGGGTGGCCGGCGAACTCGACATCGAGGGCGATCTGTACGAGGCCCTGGACCTGATGGCGGGTCTGATCTGGGAACGCGGCGACGGCACGGGGGAGCGCGTCCACCCCGTACGCGATCCGAAGCTGCGCGCCGCCGCCCAGGGGCTGCTGCGGCTGGCCGGGCCCTGGCCGCCGCCCCCGCCGCCGCCCGAGGAGGTCCGCGGACGCGCCGGCACCCGGCACAGCAAGCGCCGCGACAAGGCCGCCATCAGCCACCACTACGACGTGGGCAACGACTTCTACGCCCTGGTCCTCGGCCCGTCCATGGTCTACTCCTGCGCCTACTGGGAGGACGGCGGAACGCTGGAGGACGCCCAGCGCGACAAGCTGGACCTGGTCTGCCGCAAGCTCGCCCTCAAGGAGGGCGACCGGCTCCTGGACGTCGGCTGCGGCTGGGGCTCCATGGCGATCCACGCCGCCCGGGAGTACGGCGCCCGGGTCACCGGGGTCACCCTCTCCGTCGAGCAGGCCGCCTTCGCCCGCAAGCGCATCGCGGAGGAGGGCCTGACCGACCGCGTCGAGATCCGCGTCCAGGACTACCGGGACGTGCGCGACGGCCCGTACGACGCGATCTCCTCGATCGGCATGGCCGAACACGTCGGCGCGGTCCGCTACCGCGAGTACGCCGACGATCTCTACGCCCTCCTCAGGCCCGGCGGACGGCTGCTCAACCACCAGATCGCCCGTCGCCCGGAGAAGGACGAATCCGCCTACCACGTGGACGAGTTCATCGACGCCTATGTCTTCCCCGACGGGGAGCTCGCCCCGCTCGGCCGGACCCTCGCCACCCTGGAGGAGGCCGGTTTCGAGGCGCGGGACGTCGAAGCGCTGCGCGAGCACTACGCCCTGACGCTCCGCCGGTGGGTGGCGAACCTGGAGGCGGACTGGCCGCGCGCGGTGCGGATGACCTCGCCCGGCCGGGCCCGGGTCTGGCGGCTCTACATGGCCGCCTCCGCGCTCTCCTTCGAGCACAACAAGATCGGGGTGAACCAGATCCTGGCGGTCCGCCCCGAGGAGGACGGCGCCTCCCGGACGCCGCTGCGCGCCCGGGAGTGGACGGCCGACGCGAGCACCTGAGCGCGCCCGCACGGCGAAGGGGCCGGTGTCCGCGATCGCGGACACCGGCCCCTTGCGCGCGGGCGCGGCTACTCGGTCTTGATGGCCGTCAGCATGTTCAGCTTCGCGGCGCTGCGGGCCGGCCAGAGCGCGGCCAGCACCCCGACCAGTCCGGCCAGGAGCAGGAAGACCGCGATCCGGCCCCACGGCACGACCAGGACGTACTCGGGGATCTCCTTGGCGACGGTCTGCCCGATCGCCCAGCCGAGGAAGAGCCCCAGCCCGATGCCGACCACCGCGCCGAACAGCGAGATGACCACCGCCTCCAGCCGGATCATCCGCTTCACCCGGCGCCGGTCCAGGCCGATCGCCCGCAGCATGCCGATCTCCTGCTGCCGTTCGAACACCGACATGGCCAGCGTGTTGACGACCCCGAGCACCGCGATGAGCAGGGCCATCGCCAGCAGGCCGTACATGATGTTCATCGCGAGGTTGACGGAGCCGCCGAACATGTCCCGGATGTCCTGACGGTCCATGACGCTCATGCCGGGGTTGTCGCCCAGCGCGTCCACCAGGGCCTGCTCGCGGGCGTCGCTCGCCCCGCCGTCCGTCTTCACCCAGATCTCGCGGATGTCCGGCCGGCCCTCGTGCGGGGCCACCACGTCGCGGGGGACCAGGACCGGCGACAGGAACTCGTTGTCCGTGAAGAGCGCGCCGACCTTCAGACGGCCCTTCTTGTCGTCCTGGTAGGTGACCGTGACGGTGTCCCCGGTCTTCCAGCCGTGCGAGGCCGCGGTCTTGTCGGAGACGGCGATCTCGCCCCGGCCGAGGGCGTCCAGCGAGCCCGCCACGGCGTCCACGGAGAGGACCTTCTCCACCGCGCCCGGGGTGACGCCCGAGGCGGAGACGCCCTGGCCGTCCACCGTCAGCCACAGGGCCTGCTGCGGGGAGACCGCGGTGACGCCGTCGGCCTTCTCCAGGGCGGTGAGCGCCGACTCGTCGAGCGCGTCGCCGCTCGCCATCGAGATCATGTAGTCGGCGCGGATGTTGTCCGTGGTCACCTTGTCGACCGCCCGGCCGAGGGTGACGCCGAGCACCGAGATGCCGGTGACGAGGGTGAGGCCGATCGCCAGGGCGGACGCGGTGGCGCCGGTGCGCCGGGGGTTGCGGACCGCGTTCTGCGCGGCCAGCTTCCCGGAGACGCCGAACAGCCGGCGCAGCGCGGGCCGCACCAGGGCGATCACCGGGCGGGAGAGCAGCGGGATCAGGACGATGACGCCGATCAGGGCGAGGAAGGCGCCGCCCGCGATGAGGAGCTGCCCGTTCGACCCGGACTGCGCCGCGCCGCCGACGACCGCCGCGCCGCCGGCCAGGGTGAGGAAGGCGCCGATGGAGTTCCGCAGGACGAGGGACTTGACCGTGGCCACCGCGTGCAGGCTGTTCATCGCCGCGACCGGGGGGATCTTCGCGGCCCGGCGGGCGGGCAGCCAGGCGGCGAGCACGGTGATCACGACGCCGACGGCGAAGGCGGCGAGGACGGTGACCGGGGCGACCACGAGCGGTCCGGCCGGGATCTTCCCGCCGATCAGGCTCATCGCCGAGCGCAGCGCGGTGGCGAGGCCCAGGCCCAGGGCGAAGCCGACGACGGAGGCGATCAGGCCGACCACGGCGGCCTCCAGGAGCACCGAGCGCTTGACCTGGCGGCGCGAGGCGCCGACGGCGCGCATCAGGGCCAGTTCCTTGGTGCGCTGGGCGACCAGCATGGTGAAGGTGTTGGCGATCAGGAAGACGCCGACGAAGAGCGCGATACCGGCGAAGGCCAGCAACAGCTTGTTGAGGTTGCTCAGCCCGGACTCGATCTGCTCGGCCTGCTCGTCGGCGAGCGCCGTGCCGGTCTTCGCCTCGGCGTCCTTGGGCAGCAGCGGCTTCACGGCGGCCAGGAGACGCTGGTCGGAGGTGCCGGGGGTGGCGGAGACGGCGACGTCCTGGAACTCGCCGGGGCGCAGGAACAGCTTCTGGGCGGTCGCGGTGTCGAAGAGGACCAGGCTGCCGCCGGCGTTGACGGCGCCGTCCTCGGTGGTGAAGACCCCGGACAGGGTGTACTCCTTCACCGGCCCGTTGGTGGCGACCCGGACGGTGTCCCCGACCTCGTACTCGCCCTTCTTCGCGGTGTCCGCGTCGAGCGCGATCCGGCCGGCGGCGGTGGGGCCGGTGCCGTCGGTGAAGGTGTACTGGGTGTCCTTGCCGTCCGTGCCGGGGGCGAAGTTGGCCCCGGTGTTGGACCAGCCGTTGCCGATCAGCTTGCCCTTGGGGTCGGCGACCCCGGCGAAGCCGTCGACCCGGCCGGCGGCGTTCCGCACGCCGTCCAGTTCCTGGATCCGCTTCAGGGTGGCGGCGTTGATGCCGGTGGACTTGGGGTCGCGCCGGTCGGCGTGCGTGGTGACGGCCACCGCGACGTCGTCGTAGCTCTTGGCCGACTGGTTGCGGAAGGCGTGGCCGAGGGTGTCGGTGAAGACCAGGGTGCCGGAGACGAAGGCGACGCCGAGCATCACGGCGAGGATCGTCATCAGCAGCCTGGCCTTGTGCGCGAGCACATTGCGCAGGGCGGTACGGAGCATTTCTGTCAGTCCCGGGAGGAGTGGGCCGGCGGGGGTGGGCGGTCGGCGGGGGCCGGGGTCCTGTCGTGGCGACCGGACCCGGTGGGCCCCGGGCTCAGCTGGTGCGGCCCTTGGTGTCGAACGCCTTCATCCGGTCCAGCACCTTGTCGGCGGTGGGGTGCAGCATCTGGTCGACGATCGCCCCGTCGGCCAGGAAGACGACCCGGTCCGCGTAGGAGGCGGCGGCCGGGTCGTGGGTCACCATCACCACGGTCTGGCCCAGTTCGCGCACCGAGTTGCGCAGGAAGCCGAGGACCTCGGCGCCGGAGCGGGAGTCCAGGTTCCCGGTCGGCTCGTCGCCGAAGATGATCTCGGGCCGGGAGGCCAGGGCGCGGGCGACCGCGACGCGCTGCTGCTGTCCGCCGGACAGTTCGGTCGGCCGGTGCTTCAGCCGGTCGGCGAGGCCCACCATGTCGATGACCCCGCGCAGCCACTCCTGGTCGGGCTTGCGGCCCGCGATGTCCATCGGCAGCGTGATGTTCTCCAGCGCCGAGAGCGTCGGCAGCAGGTTGAACGCCTGGAAGATGAAGCCGATCTTGTCCCGGCGCAACTGCGTGAGCTGCTTGTCCTTGAGGGAGCCCAGCTCCGTCTCGCCGATGCGCACCGAACCGCTGCTGAAGGTGTCGAGACCCGCCACGCAGTGCATCAGCGTGGACTTGCCGGAGCCGGAGGGGCCCATGATGGCGGTGAACTCGCCCTGGGGGAAGTCGACGGTGACCCGGTCCAGGGCGGTGACCTTGGTCTCGCCCTCTCCGTAGACCTTCGACAGTTCCGTGGCGCGGGCGGCCACCGCGGTGGCGCGGTGAGCGGTGGACAGGGTGGTCACGGGAGACTCCAGGGTCGGGTGGGGTGTACGGGGCGGGGCCCGCCCGCCGGACCCGCCGGGCGGCGGGGGCCCGGGGCAGGGGCACCTCACCATCGTCTCCGCCGTACGGCCGCCGGTCGTCACTCCCGATGCCCGTTCCCGGGACAGCCCTGAGTCGCACCGCCGGGGCCCGGCGTACGTCTGCGGTATGACACCGGCCGTCCCCGTACGGGCGGACGGCTCCGCGCTCCGGGGGCCCTGCTACCGGGGCGGGGCCGTCGACCCGCGCGGTACCAGCCGGGCCGCCGCGTCCTCGTAGCCCGCCGCCGCACCCTCGTCGATCAGGGTCAGCAGGGTGCGCGCGGCATGGCCGCCGTACGCCGGGATGTCGCGGCCGAGCGCGGTGAGCGGCGGCCGGACCACCCGGGAGAGCTGGGAGTCGTCCCAGGCGATCAGGGAGAGGTCGCGGGGGACGTCGAGGCCCATCTCCTGGGCGACGGACAGCCCGGCCACGGCCATGATGTCGTTGTCGTAGACGACGGCGGTCGGCCGCCGCGCCGAGGTGATCAGCCGCCGGGTGGCGTGCGCGCCCTCCTCGCCGGAGTAGTCCGTGTGGACGATGACCGGTTCGCCGAGGCCGAGTTCGGCGCAGATCTCGCGCTGGGCCCGGTCGCGCAGCTCCGTGTGGTTGAGCCCCGGAAGACCCGCGACCCGGGCGACCGAGCGGTGGCCCATCGCGGCCAGATACGTGACGGTGTCCCGGACCGCCGTGTGGTCGTCGGACCAGACGGCGGGCAGCGGGCCGGCCGCCGAGGGGTGCCCGATCACCACGGCCGGCAGGCCCAGCCCGGCCACGCCCGCGACGCGGGGGTCGTCCGCGCGCAGATCGGCGAGGAACACCCCGTCCACCCGGCCCTCGCCCCACCAGCGGCGGCAGACCTCCAGCTCCTGCTCCGGACCGTCGACGACCTGGAGGAGCAGGGCGCGGCCGCGCGGGGCCAGTTCGCTCTCGATCCCGCTGATCAGCTCCATGAAGAACGGCTCCACGCCGAGCAGCCGGGCGGGCCGGCAGAGCGCGAGGCCGACCGCGCCGGCGCGTGCGCCGGTCAGGGCGCGGGCCGCGCTGTTGGGCTGCCAGCCGATCTCCTGGGCGATGGCCTTGATGGCGGCGCGGGTCGCGGGGGAGACCCCCGGCCGGTCGTTGAGGGCGTAGGACACCGCGACCTTGGAGACCCCGGCGCGGCGCGCTATGTCGGCGATCGTGGGGCGGTGTCTGGGCATGCGACCTCGCTTAACCGGTTCGTTATCCATGCGCATCCTAGCCAGCAGTCTTCCGGGCCAGGAGAGGGAGTCCATGAAGAGTGATCGTCCAACTTCCCTTGGAACCAAAGAAATGGGAGCGCTCCCGCCATCTTGACAGCCCTTCCTCACGGCCTTAGCTTCACGGCACTTACCCGGTTCAGCAGCTCCGCTCGGCAGGGACGGCGGGGAGAAGGAGGGACCATGGGCACGGGCTTCCGCGGACGGATCGCCGTCGCGTTCGCCGTGATCGGACTCGCCGCCACCGCGTGCACGGGAGGCGGCTCCTCGGGGGGCGGCTCCGGCGGCACGGGGGGCGGCGGGGGCGGTGCGCTCCCGCGCAACGAGACGCTCTACACCACCGGTACGCAGTGGGGGCCGCCGGCCAACTACAACCCGCTGCACAACTGGGACCACGCCACCGGCACCAAGGGCCTGGTCTACGAGACGCTGTTCCACTTCGACCCCAACGCGGGCAAGCTCACGCCCTGGCTCGCCGAGTCGGGCTCCTGGACCGGGGACACGACGTACGAGGTGAAGCTGCGCTCCGGCATCACCTGGTCCGACGGCAAGCCGCTGACCGCCCAGGACGTGGCGTACTCCTACGGCATCGGCAAGATCGAGGCCTCCTCCTTCCACACCCTGTGGAGCTGGCTCTCGGACGCCAAGGCGGTGGACGCCACGACCGTCCGCTTCACCTTCAAGGAGGCCCGCTACCAGGAGTGGGACTTCACCCTCTACGGGCAGCCGATCGTCCCCGAGCACATCTGGGGCAAGCGCACGGAGAAGGAGGTCCTCGACGGCGTCAACGACAAGCCCGTCGGCACCGGCGCGTACACCCTCAAGAGCCACACCCAGGACCGGGTCGTCTGGCAGCGGCGCGACGACTGGTGGGGCGTCAAGGCGCTCTCCATGAAGCCCGCGCCCCGCTACATCGTCGACGTCTCCAACCCGAGCAACGAGGTCGTCATCGGCCAGCTCGGCCAGAACCAGCTCGACCTCAGCAACAACTTCCTGCCCGGCGCCTCCTCGCTGATCAAGAGCAAGAAGGTCGTCTCGTACTACGACAAGCCGCCCTACATGCTCTCCGCCAACACCGCCTGGCTGGTGCCCAACACCACGAAGAAGCCGATGGACGACGCGGTCTTC
Organism: Streptomyces sp. NPDC024555; assembly: GCF_055559335.1. Classification (NCBI taxonomy): domain Bacteria; kingdom Bacillati; phylum Actinomycetota; class Actinomycetes; order Kitasatosporales; family Streptomycetaceae; genus Streptomyces; species Streptomyces sp. NPDC024555. The sequence continues at coordinate 84,482 of NZ_JBVHKV010000008.1, read as the reverse complement.
CGCAAGGCGCTCGCCGCGTCCGTCGACACCGGCAAGATCGTCAAGGGCGTCTACGGGGAACTGGTCAAGGCCGCGAACCCGACCGGTCTGCTCCCGCAGTGGGACGCGTTCGTCGACCAGGACCTGGTGGCCCGCGAGGGCTTCTCCTTCGACACCGACGAGGCCAAGCGGATCCTCTTCGACGGCGGCTACAAGGACACCGACGGCGACGGCTTCGTGGAGAACACGGACGGCTCGAAGATCAGCCTGAAGCTCGCCGTGCCCACCGGCTGGACCGACTGGATGGAGGCCGCCAAGGTCATCGCCTCCTCCGCCAAGGCCGCCGGAATCAAGATCACCACGGAGTTCCCGGACGCCAACGCCCTCAACGAACAGCGCGGCAAGGGCAACTTCGACCTGGTCGTGAACAACGAACGCCAGCTCTCCAGCACCCCGTGGACGTACTACGAGTACATGTTCCAGCTGCCCGTGCAGAAGCAGCAGAACACGGTCAACTTCGGCCGCTACGAGAACCCCGAGGCCTGGAAGCTCGTCCAGGAACTCGGCGGGGTGAAGACCGACGACACCGAGGGCATGAAGAAGGTCATCTCGCGGATCCAGGCCATCCAGCTGAAGGAGATGCCGGTCATCCCCCTCTGGTACAACGGCCTCTGGGCCCAGTCCACCACCGGGACCTGGACGAACTGGCCCTCGGACGCCCCGGGCGCGCCCAAGTACGCACCGGCCCTGTGGCGCAACTGGCTGGAGATGGGCGGCTTTGAAGCGCTGACCCAGCTCAAGCCCGCCAAGTGATCCGGCTGTTCTGAGACCCGGGCGGCGCACGGGCCACCGCGCGCCGCCCGGAACCGGACCGCGACGCGTACGCGAGTGCCGTACGCCGCCCGGTCCGGGAGCGGCCGGTCCGTGCCGCCCGCTCCGCGTCCACGCCCGCCCCGCCGGGCGGCCGGCGGCCACGCCCCGCCGACCGCCCGGCGGGGCTCTCCCCGGGGAGCCCCCTTGCGCCGCTACTTCGCCCGCAAACTTCTGATCTACGCGCTGACCTTCGTCGTCGCCGTCACCGTCAACTGGATGATCCCGCGCTTCATGCCCGGCGACCCGGTCGCCGCGATGGTGGCCCGCGCCCGGGTCTCGCAGCCCGAGGCCGTCGAGGCCATGCGCTCCTACTACAACAACCTCTTCGGCTTCGACGAGCCCGTCTGGCAGCAGTACCTGCACTTCTGGGGCTCCCTGCTCCAGGGCGACTTCGGGCTGTCCATCTGGGTGTTCCCCAAGCCCGTCTCCGAGGTGCTGCTCGACGCCCTGCCGTACACGCTGGGGCTGATGGTCCCGGCCGTGCTGCTCAGCTGGTTCGTCGGCAACTGGGCCGGGGCGCTGGCCGCCCGCCGCAAGGTGCTCGACAACACCGTGCTCCCGGCCGGCTATCTGCTCACCGCCATGCCCTACATGTGGATCGCGGTCATCCTCGCCTGGGCGCTCGGCTCCAAGGCGGGCTGGTTCCCGCTCTCCGGCGGCTACAGCCTCGACATCCAGCCCAGCTGGTCCTTCGCCTTCGCCACCGACCTCTTCCAGCACTGGGTGCTGCCGTTCCTCTCGCTCTTCCTGGTCGCGCTCGGCGGCTGGGCCATCGGCATGCGCAACATGATCATCTACGAGCTGGAGTCCGACTACTCCTCCTACCTCTCGGCCCTCGGCGCCCCCCAGCGGCTCATCCGCCGCTACGCCTTCCGCAACGCCGTCCTGCCCCAGATCACCGGACTCGCCCTCCAGCTGGGCGTCCTGGTGGCCGGGGCCCTGGTCACCGAGATCGTCTTCGCCTATCCGGGGCTCGGCTCGCTGATCCTGGCCGCCATCCAGAACCAGGACTTCTTCCTGCTCCAGGGCGCCTTCCTGTTCATCGTCATCGGCGTCCTGATCGCCAACTTCCTCATCGACATCGTGTACGTCGTCGTCGACCCCCGTACGCGTACGGGCATGGCAGGAGGCCAGTCATGAGCACCGCGCCCGAACCGGCCACCGAGCCGTCCGCCGGGGCCGGCGCAGCCGCCCGCCCCGGCCGGGAGACGCTGCACTACGCGGTCCGCAACCCCAAGCTGATCATCGGGTTCACCGTCGTCGTGCTGCTCCTGATCGTCGGCATCATCGGCCCGCCGCTGCTCGACAACGCCGACCCGAACGAATACGTGGGCCCGCAGGCCGCCCCGCCCGACGGCACGTACTGGATGGGCACCACCACCTTCGGCCAGGACGTCTACGCCCAGTTCGTGCACGGGCTGCGCGCCACGTTCCTCGTCGGCGTCGTCGGCGGGGCCATCGCCGCCGTCATCGCCATGCTCGTCGGCTTCCTGGCCGGCTACCGGGGCGGAGCCGTGGACGAGATCCTGAACATGCTCACCAACGTGGTGCTCGTCCTGCCCGCCCTCGCCGTCCTGCTGATCATCAACGCCTATCTGGGCGTCCGCTCGGTCGCCGTGCAGGGCCTGTTCATCGGGCTCACCTCCTGGCCCTGGGCGGCGCGCGCCATCCGCGCCCAGACCTTCTCGCTGCGCACCCGGGAGTTCGTGGACCTGGCCCGGCTCAGCGGCAGCGGCACCTGGCGCATCGTCTTCCGCGAGATCGCGCCCAACATGAGCTCCTACCTCTTCATGATGTTCATCCTGCTCTTCGGCGGCTCGGTGCTGATCGCCTCCTCGCTCGACTTCATCGGGCTCGGCCCCACCGAGGGCGTCTCGCTGGGGATGATGCTCCAGAGCGCCCAGCAGTGGAGCGCGCTCCAGCTCGGCATGTGGTGGTGGTTCGTCCCGCCCGGTGCCGGGATCACCGCGATCGTCGGCGCGCTGTACATCGCCAACGTCGGCCTCGACGAGGTCTTCAACCCGAAACTGCGGGAGGCGTGACCCCCATGACCCTGAACGTGACCGACCTCCGGGTCCACTACCGCACCCTGCGCGGCGAGGTCCGGGCCCTGGACGGCGTCTCCTTCGACCTGGCCGACGGCGAGATCCTGGGCCTGGCCGGCGAGTCCGGCTGCGGCAAGAGCACGCTGGGCAAGTCGCTGATCCGGCTCGACGGCCGGATGCGGCACGCGGGCGGCACCGTCACCCTGGACGGCGACGACGTGCCCGTGTCCGACGACCGCGCCATGAACGCCTTCCGCTTCCACCGGATATCGCTCGTCCCGCAGTACTCCATGAGCGCGCTCAACCCCACCCGCCGCATCGGCCGGATGATCCGCGAACTGCTCGCCTCGCGCGGCGCCTCCGTCGACACCGCCGAACTGCACCGCAGGCTCGACCTGGTGGGCCTGGACCACGACGTCCTGGACCGCTACCCGATCGAGCTGTCCGGCGGCATGAAACAGCGCACCGTCATGGTGATCTCCACGCTCCTGGACCCGTCCGTCCTCATCGCGGACGAGGTGACCTCCGCGCTCGACGTCTCCACCCAGCGGGCCGTCGTCGGCGCCCTCACCGGACTGCGCGACAAGGGCCTGGTCACCAGCATGATCTTCGTGACCCACGACCTCGGGCTGACCTCGCACATCGCGGACTCCATCATGGTCATGTACGCGGGCCGGCTCGCCGAGAAGGCGCCCACGAAGACGCTGACGACCGCGCCCCGCCACCCGTACACCAAACTGCTGCTCGGCTCGCTGCCCGAGGTCGGCGCCCGGTACGCCGACAAGCCCCTCAAGGGCATCGCCGGAGCCCCGCCCTCCCTGCTGGACCCCCCGCCCGGCTGCCGCTTCCGCGACCGCTGCCCGCTCGCCGACGAGCGGTGCGCCGAGGAGCCCCCGGTCGTGGAGATCGCCCCCCGCCACTCCGTCGCATGCTGGAAGGCCTGATGCTGAGCCTCGACCACGTCACCAAGACCTACCGCGCCGGGGCGTTCGGCGGCGGCTCCGTCACCGCCGTGGACCGGGTGTCCTTCACCGCCGCCCCCGGCGAGGTCGTCTCCCTCATCGGCGAGAGCGGCAGCGGGAAGTCCACCATCGGCCGGATGATCCTCGGACTGACCGGGGTCACCTCCGGCACCCTCACCCTGGACGGCCGGCCGGTCCGCCCCGGCAAGGACTTCTACCGCCGCGTCCAGGGCGTCTTCCAGGACCCCTTCTCCTGCTACAACCCGGTCTTCCGCGCCGACCGCGTCTTCGACATGATCCGCCGCGCCTACCACCCGGGCGTCCCGGACAAGGAGTGGGCCGACCGGGTCGAGAAGGCCGTCCGGGACGTACGGCTGGACCCCGGCCAGGTGCTCGGCCGCTACCCGCACCAGCTCAGCGGCGGCCAGCTGCAACGGCTCCTCATCGCCCGCGCCCTGCTGCTCGACCTGAGCTTCCTCGTCGCGGACGAGATCACCAGCATGCTCGACGCCTCCACCCGCATCGACGTGCTCAACCTGCTCGCCGTCCTCAAGGAACGCGGCCTCGGCGTCCTCTACATCACCCACGACCTCGCGCTCGGCACCTATCTCGCCGAGAAGACCGTCGTGCTGCGGCGCGGCCGGGTCGTCGAACGCGGCGACACCCAAAAGGTGTTCGGCAACCCCGTCCACCCCTACACCCGCTCCCTGCTCGCCGCCGTCCCCCGCCTCAACACCCCGTGGGACCCGCCCGAGCCGGTGACCGCGTGCGCCTTCCACGCGGGCGGCGCCCCCGGGGACGGGCTCCACGAGACCGAGCCGGACCACTTCGTCGCCTGCGCCCAGCTCCCCGACTGCGGAAGGACCGCCGCGTGACCCTCCGTCATCTCCCCCTGCACGACGGCTGGACGCTGACCGCCGACGGCCCCGTGCCCGTGGACCTGCCCGCCGGGGGGCTCCCCGCCACCGTGCCCGGCTGCGTCCACACCGATCTGCTCGCGGCCGGGCTCATCGACGATCCGTACCTGGACGACAACGAGACCCGGCTCGGCTGGACCGGCCGCACCGACTGGACGTACCGCACCACCTTCGACTGGGCCCCGGACGGCCACGACCACGCCGCCCTGTGCTTCGACGGCCTCGACACCGTCGCCACCGTCCTGCTCAACGGCACCGAGGTGGGCCGCACCGCCAACCAGCACCGCTCCTACCGCTTCCCCGTCCGCCCGCTGCTGCGCGAGGGCGCCAACACCCTCGTCGTCCGCTTCACCGCCCCGTACACCTACGCCGAGGAGCTGCGCGAGCGGCTCGGGGACCGGCCCGGGGCGTACGCGGAGCCGTACGCCTTCATCCGCAAGATGGCGTGCAACTTCGGCTGGGACTGGGGCCCGACGCTGGTCACCTCGGGCATCTGGCGCCCGGTCGCGCTGGAGACCTGGAGCGGCCCGCGCATCGCCTCGGTGACCCTGCTGCCGGATCTCGACGAGGCCGGGGTGCCGAGACTGACCGCCGAGCTGGAGCTCGACCACGACGGCCATGGACCGCTGTCGGGCGAGGTCGCGGTGGAAGGTGAGGCGGCCGCCTTCACCACCACCGGCGACGAGCCCCGCGTCACGGTCACCCTCTCCGTCCCCCGGGCCGAGGCCTGGTGGCCGCACAGCCACGGCGCCCAGCCGCTGTACGAGGTGACGGTCCGGGTGGGCGAGGACGTCCGGACGCTCCGTACGGGCTTCCGCTCCGTCACCCTGGACGAGGACGCGTTCCGTATCGCGGTGAACGGCGAGGACGTCTTCGTCCGCGGGGTGAACTGGATCCCCGAGGACTGCTTCCCCACCCGGGTCACCCGCGAACGGCTCTCCGCCCGCCTCGACCAGGCGGTCGCCGCCGGAGTCAACCTGGTCCGGGTCTGGGGCGGCGGCCTCTACGAGAGCGACGACTTCTACGCCCTCTGCGACGAGAAGGGCCTCCTGGTCTGGCAGGACTTCCCGTTCGCCTGCGCGGCCTACCCCGAGGAGCAGCCGCTGTGGGACGAGGTGGCGGCCGAGGCCCGGGAGAACGTCGTCCGCCTCGCCCCGCACCCCTCCCTGGTGCTGTGGTGCGGCAACAACGAGAACCTGGAGGGACACGCCGACTGGGGCTGGCGCGAGGAGCTGGGCGAGCGCACCTGGGGCCACGGCTACTACCACGAGCTGCTGCCCTCGATCGTCGCCGCGACCGACCCCACCCGCCCGTACTGGCCCGGCTCGCCCTACTCCGGCACCGAGGACCTCCACCCCCAGGACCCGGCCCACGGAACGATCCACGTCTGGGACGTGTGGAACCGCGCCGACTACCGGGCCTACGCGGACCGGGTGCCGCGCTTCGTCGCCGAGTTCGGCTTCCAGGGCCCGCCCGCGTACGCCACGCTGCGCCGCGCCGTCGGCGGCCCGCTCACCCCCGACGCCCCGCTGCTCGCCCACCACCAGAAGGCCGAGGACGGCAACGCCAAACTGCTGCGCGGACTGGGCGACCACCTGCCGCTGCCGGGCGACGACTTCGACGACTGGCACTGGCTCACCCAGCTCAACCAGGCCCGCGCCGTCGCCTTCGGCATCCGCCACTTCCGCTCCCACACCCCGTACTGCATGGGCACGATCGTCTGGCAGCTCAACGACTGCTGGCCCGTCGTCTCCTGGGCCGCCGTGGACGGCGACGGCCGCCGCAAACCGCTCTGGTACGCCCTGCGGGAGGTGTACGCGGACCGCCTGATCGTGATCCGCGACGACGCCGCCCACCTGGTGAACGACGCCCCGGAGCCCTGGACGGGCCCCCTGCGGCTGACCCGCCACGCCCTGGACGGCACGGCCCTGGCCACGCACACCGAGACCGTCACCGTCGCCCCCCGCGGCGTCACCCGCGTCCCCCTCCCGCCGTCCGTGGCCGCCCCGGCGGACCCCGCCGCCGAACTCCTGACCGCCCGCCTCGGCGCCACCCGCACCACCGGATTCTTCGACGAGGACACCCGCCTCGCCCTCGAACCGCCCCGCTACGACGTCACCGTCACCGAGCACCCCGACGTCGCCGGCCCGCCCTCCTACCGCGTCGAGGTGACCGCCCGCACCCTCCTCAAGGACCTGTCCCTCTTCCCCGACCGCCTCGACCCGGCGGCCGTCGCCGACCGCATGCTCGTCACCCTGCTCCCCGGCGAGACCACCGTGTTCATGATCACAGGAGCCCGCCTCCCGAACCCCGACGCCCTGGGCGCACACCCCGTCCTGCGCTGCGTCAACGACACGGTCGCGAAGGAGTAGCCGACGCGGGGGGTGGCGCGCCCCTGGCGATCGGTGGCGCGCCCCTGGCGAAACCGCTGTGCGGGTGCGGCGACTTTCCGTCAATTCGGATACGGGTCTCCCGCACCCGCCACCCCGCCCAGGCGTGTGACTATGCCTTCCACGTGTGCTGACGGACCCTCAAGCGATCAATAAAATAAGACAACATCGCGCCACTGTTCGCCTGCCGGAGGAGTGCCCCCGGATAGGGTCATGTGCCAACGCGGAGCCGCACGCCAGGCCCGGATGGTGGAACGCAGACACGGCGAGCTTAAACCTCGCTGCCCCTCGGGGGCGTGCCGGTTCAAGTCCGGCTCCGGGCACCACCGCGCTCGCCACCGCCGACGCGCCCCCTCCCACGGCACCACTCCCGAACCACCCGTACGGCGGCACTTCCCCGGGCGTGACGGCCAGCCTCCCCGAGGCTTCTTCGTGGGCGTGCAGGATCGAGGCCGCCCGGCCGTCGCCGTGTGCGGCGGGCCGGTGTGGTCCGTACCGCCGTGGGAGGAAGTCCGCCATGCTCCGTCCGCTGCGCGCAGCGATGTCCCCGGCGCGCGGTGCGGAGGGCGACGAGATGAACGGGATCCGGACGCCCGCCACCCGCGTCGTGGTTCTGGCGACCCTGGCGGCGACGGCCGTGGTGGTGGTGCTCGGGTTGCTGACGGGCACGGCGGTGCTGCTGCTGGGGCTGCTGGTGTTCCTGCCGGCGTTCGCGGCGGCGCTGTGCAGTCCGGGGCAGACGGCGATGGTGTCGGCGTGGGTGAGCCTTGTGGTCGTCGCGCCGGTGGTCATCCAGCCCGGTGAACCGGTGCTGGACCGGGTGATCCTGACGCTGTTCGCGGTCGGGTTCGGCGTGCTGGCGGTCTACGGGGCCCGGGTGCGTATCGCGCGGGAGAGCGCCCTGGTGCGGTTGCGGTCGACCGCGGCGGCGATGCAGCGGCAGATCCTGCGGCCGCTGCCGGTGCTGACGGACGAGGTGCTGGTGGACGGGGTGTACGAGCCCCTCCAGGAGGACAAGCTCGTGGGGGGCGACATCTACGACGTGGTGGCCACCCCGTGGGGCAGCCGGGTCCTCATCGGGGACGTCCAGGGCAAGGGCCTGGCCGCGATCGGCATGGCGATCGACGTGGTGGGGGCCTTCCGGGAGGCCGCGCACCGCGAGGCGACCGTGACCGCGCTCGTCGACGCGCTGGAGGCGGCGGTGGTGCGGCACAACGCGTACGCCGGGCAGCGGGGGGAGCCCGAACGGTTCGTCACCGCGCTGGTCCTGGGGGTGGGGGAGGAGACCGGGACCCAGGTCGTCGGCTGCGGGCACATCGCGCCCTATCTGCTGCACGAGGGCACCGTCACCGCCGTCGGCGAGGGCGAGGAGCATGTGCCGCTGGGCCTGGCGTCCCTGGTCGACGAGCCGCGTACGGTCGCGTGGTTCGACTTCCCCGCCGGGGCCACGCTGCTGCTGTGCACCGACGGGCTGACCGAGGCCCGCTCGCCCGCCGGGGACTTCTACCCGCTGGAGGAGCGGCTCCGCGGACGGGACGACATCACGGCCGGCCGGCTGGTCGGCTCGCTCGTCGACGACATGCACGCGTTCACCGCGGGCGAGCAGCAGGACGACCTGGCGGTCCTGGCGGTACGGCGGGCCCCGCACCGCGCCCCGTAGCCGCTCCCCGGCCCTCTGCCGGACCCCGTCGTGACCGCTTCGGGACCCCTGGACCCACTGGGCCCACCGCTTCCCGGCGGTACGTCCGGAATGAGGTCCCGCATTTGGGCCCACGGGCCCGTGTCCGCACGGCTGTTCCTCTCGTAACCTCCGAGCCCTAAGGCCATCGGGGAGGACGGACAACATGCCACGGACGAGGTGTCGGGGGCTCATGTCCTCGCGCGGAGCATGGGACGACAGGGGCGGCACGGCCCTGGAGTACGTGGGCATGGTCCTGGTGGCCGTGGCCATCGTGGGCGCCCTCCTGGTGACCGATCTCGGCGGGCGGATCAGCTCGAAGTTCTCCTGCACGATCTCGTCCGTGTGGGGCGGCGGCGGAGGCTGCTCCAGCGGCACCGGGGACGACGCGGGCGGCGATCCCAACGCCGCGTTCGAGCCGCTGACCTGCGCCACGGTGACCAAGGCGGGGACCCAGGGCGGCAAGTTCGGGGTGTCCTTCGAGACGCTCGGCATCGAGTTCGGCGGCGAGTTCGGCTTCGAGGAGACGACCCTCAAGGCGAAGACCGACGTCAACAAGGACGGCAAGGTCGACGACAACGACGAGCAGGTCTCGCTCACCTTCACGGACGCCGGCTCGGTCAAGGGCACCGAGAAGCCCAAGGGCGGCATCAAGATCGGCAACGTCGGCAAGGACAAGGTCGAGCTGGCCGCCGGCCTCACGGTCACCACGGGCGACACCTGGATCTTCGACTCCCAGGAGGAGGCCGACCAGTTCCGCAAGGACCTGGAGGAGTACAAGAAGCTCAGCCGGCTCAACAAGCTCTCCAACCTCAGCCCGATCATCGGCGGTTCCACCGAGGTCGCCAGCTGGTTCGGCAAGGGGCCCAAGGCCAAGGAGAGCCGCCTCAAGCAGAACATCGAGGACAAGCTGGGCAACAAGCACATCACCACCCAGAAGATCAGCCTCGAAGCCGCCGGTCAGGCCGGTCTCCAGTTCGGCAAGGGCATGAACACCCCGGACACGGTCAACCCCGACGGCACGACCACCCCGGCCCCCAAGCCCGGCGCCACCGCCGAGGTCGGCGTCAAGTTCTCCCAGTCCTCCGAAGTCACGCTGACGCAGAACCACATCAACAACACCGACGCGTACACCTACCAGGCCAAGGTCAGCGGTGGTGCCTACGCGAAGGGCGAGGCCGGCCCCGTCAAGGCGGGCGCCGAGGCCGCGGGTTCGGCGGCCGGTGCCATCACCGTCACGGTCGACAGCAAGACCGGCAAGGTCAAGAGCATCACGATGACCCGCACCCTGGAGGGCAAGGCCGAGGCCAACGCCGGTCTCAAGGGCGACATCAACGGCAACGAGAAGGGCGGCGGCACGACCACCCAGGTCGTCACCACCACCGTCCCGCTGGACGACAAGAACATGAGCCAGGCCGAGTCCGACGCCATCAAGCAGCAGCTCTTCTCCGGCCAGGGCATGAACAGCGCCTTCAACTACCTGTTCACCGGCACCCCCGTCCCCACCAAGGACCCCGGTCCGGGCGACCCCTTCGGCCACTACGCGTTCAACCACGGCCAGGTCAGCAAGCAGGAGTACGACGGTTCCTCCTCCTCCGAGGAGATCGGGCTCGACATCAACCTGGAGATAGCCGGCATCAACGGCGCCTACACCAGCTCCGAGTCCCAGAAGAGCCTGACGAAGGCCGAGTTCCTGGGGGCACCCTCCAACGGTCAGCGCTCCTTCTTCCCGTACAGCTACTGTGCCAAGTGATCCACCGGTACAAGGAGACGTGATCATGACCAAGCTTTCCGTCCGGCGGGCGGTACGGGCCGTCGCCGTCACGACCGCCGTCCTCGGCGCCGGGCTCGTGCTGGCCGGCTGCGGCGGCGAGAAGTCCTCGGACGCGGCCGCCCCGGCCGTGCCCGCCGACTGGAAGAAGCTCACCGGCCCGACGGTGTCCCTGGCCTATCCGGCCGACCTCACCGAGCAGTCCGCGGCCGAGCGCGGCAAGCTCAACGACGCCGCGGCCCTGCGCACCGAGGACGGCCGCGCGACGGTGAAGGTGACCATCCAGAGCGGCTTCGCCGACGCCACCACCGGCGACGACGCGGCCTCGGTCGGCCGGGCGCTGCTGATGGCGTCCACCGAGGTGAAGGCGACGAAGGACGCCGGCATCGAGGGGGCCGACGGCGCCAAGCGCATCGACTTCACCTACACCGGTACGGGGCTGCCGCAGCTTCCCCCGAAGGGCGCCAAGGTCGACGGCGTGGTCATCACGGGCGTCGACTCCGAAGGAAAGATCTACTCCGTCCGCATCGACGCCCAGGAGGGCAAGCTCACCGAGGCGGACCGGACGAAGATCGTCGACAGCATCCAGGTCAAGTAGCTCCCGCGCACCGGGCGACGACGAAGAGGCAGCCCCATGTCCCGATACGACGTACACCACCGCGGATACGGCCCCGCGTCCGCCACCGGCGACGACCGGCCGCGGTTCCTCAACCTCATGCTGCCGTGGGCCGGCGGCATCGTGGTGACGCTGGTGACCGAGGTCGCCCTCGCGGTGCTCGTCTGGGACGTCATCACGGGCGACGACGTCTCCACGATGGACTCTCCGGTCCGCACCGTCCTGCTCCTCCACCTGCCGACCGCGGCCTGTGTGGCGTTGGGCGTCTGGGCCGCCGCCGCCCTCCACCAGGGAGCCTCCCGGGAGTCGCGGGTGCGGCACTGGATCGCGGCGTTCACCCCGGCCGTCGCGCTCCAGCTGCTGGTCTTCCTCTCCCAGGGCGCGGACCTCACCGTCCTCACCTTCCTGGTGCAGATGGTCGTCCTGGTGGTTGGGTGTGCGGTGGGTTTCCTCGTCGACAGGCTGCGCAACGGTTAGAAGGTGCTCCATGGACTCCTCGCTCGTCATCGCCGGGGTCGTCGCCGCGGTGGCGGTCCGGTCCCTGGGCCGGACCGTCCAGCAGGTCCGCGGCGCACGCTCCGGCGTGACCGCGCCGGCCCGCTGCGTCCGGGTGCAGGAGCGGACGACCGCCACGGGCTCCTCGGGCGACCGGCGGGCCTGGCACGTCTTCGCGTTCACCGCGCGGGACGGCCAGTGGGTCGAGTTCCAGGACGGCGGGAACAAGCGCTACATCGAGGGCGCCCGGGTCACCGTCCGCTACGACCCCGCCGACCCGCACCGCACGGCCACCCTCGCGGGCAGCCCCCGCGCCGCCCTGCTGGAGGGGGCGGTCTCGGTGCTGCTCATGGGCGTGGTGCTGCTCGTCTTCCTCACGGACTTCCCGCAGAACCTGTTCCACTGAGCCCGGCGGCCGTCCGGACCCGCCGTTGTCAGTGCCGCCTGCTGTGATGGGCGGGACGACGGCACACGGACACGGAGGCGGACAGTGGGCACCTGGGGCGCGGGCAACTTCGACAGCGACACGGCGGCCGACCGTCTCGGGGACCTCGTCTCCCGGCTGGTGGCCGGGATCACCGAGGCGATGAACGGCGACCCGGTCGAGCTGGAACCGGACGAGTACGGCGGGGTGGGCGTCCCCTGCGACCTGGAGCTGCTCCTCGTCCTGCACCGGCAGGGCTGGGCCGGGGTCACCCTCCCGCCGCCCGCCCTGATCAGGTCCTGGCAGAAGACCTACCTGGACGTCTGGGAGCGCACCATCGACGACCTGGACCCGGACCCCGCGTACAAGGAGGAGCGCCGCGCGGTGCTCAACGAGACCTTCGAGCGGCTGGCCGAGGCGTCCGAGGGTTCGTGAAAGATCCTCCTCTGGCACTAGGGAGAATGCTTTGCCTACCCATTACTCTTGTGGGAAGGCCACGCTGGGTGGCCATGGAGGAGTGAGATGAGGAGCAGCAACCCGGTCTTCTCGCGACGGGGCTTCAGCCGCGACAACAGTTACGCGGGCTTCAACACGGCGCCGCAGGCCGGGGCCCCCGCAGCGGGTGCCAACCCGTACGCGCAGGGCACCGCCCCGAACCCGTACGCCACCAACCCGTACGCGCAGACGGGCGCCCCCGCACCGGCCCGTACCGGCGCGATGACCATCGACGACGTGGTGACGCGCACGGCGATCACGCTGGGCACGGTCGTGCTCGGTGCCGCCCTGGCGTGGGCGCTGCTGCCCGTCGACGAGGCGAACCTCGGCAAGTCGTACGGCATCGCGATCGGCGCCGCGCTGATCGCCTTCGTGCTGTCGCTCGTCCAGTCCTTCAAGCGGACCCCGGTCCCGGCGCTGATCGTGGCGTACGCGGCGTTCGAGGGCGTCTTCCTCGGCGTCATCTCCAGCGCGGTCAGCACGTACATCGGACCGGGCGTCGTGATGCAGGCGGTGATGGGCACCATGTGTGTCTTCGCCGGTGTCCTGCTCGCGTACAAGATGCGCTGGATCCGCGTCACCCGCCGGTTCTACGGCTTCGTGATGGCCGCCGCCATGGGCTTCATGCTCCTCATGGTGGTCAACCTGCTGTTCGCCGTGTTCGGCGGCGGTGACGGCCTGGGCTTCCGCAGCGGCGGTCTCGGCATCCTCTTCGGTGTCATCGGCATCATCCTCGGCGCCTGCTTCCTGGCGATGGACTTCAAGCAGGTCGAGGACGGCATCGCGTACGGCGCTCCGCGCGAGGAGTCCTGGCTGGCGGCCTTCGGCCTCACCATGACCCTGGTGTGGATCTACCTGGAGATGCTGCGCCTGCTCTCCATCCTCAGCGGCGACGACTGAGGCCGCGCGCCGCACGGGCGCGTGACGTGACGCATACGGCCCGTGGGCTCCGACAGGAGCCCGCGGGCCGTCGTCGTGCGCGGACGAGGGTGCGGGCGGGGGCGGCGGGCGGCGGTCGTTGGCCCGGGGTGCGTGCGGGCGCGTAGGGTCGCGGGGTGCTCGATACGACCCCCCTGATCATCGCCGTGGACCGATTCGCCGACCGGCTGCGCGCCGCCCCGCAGAGCAGGCTCCAGCGCGGAGCGGCCGCCGGGGGACTGGCAGCGGCCCGGGAGCTGGCGGCGCGGGCCCAGCGGGCCGAGGAGCCCGGCCGGGAGCCCCGGACCATGCCGGACGCCGGGATCTTCGCGGTCGGCGACCAGCTCGCCGTCGCCGGGCGCGATCTGGCCGTGGCACTGGAAACGGCCCCGTCCGAGGAGCTGGACGAGGCCGTGCGCTACGTGGAGGAGGCGGCCGGGCGGGCGTTCGCCTGAGGGCCGGCCGCAGGGGAGTGCGGTGGACGCTCCGGGGCGTCCCGGCAGCGGCCGGCGAGGGCCGCTGTGCCCCGGTGGGGCCGGAGACCGGTCGTCGCGGGCTCAGAAGCTCGCTATGACGCGGTCGGCCAGTATGTACACGTTCTCCTTGCCGCAGGAGAAGGTCAGCGCGTAGGCGCCGGAGACACCGGAGCCGCCCAGCAGCACCGGGTGCTCGCCGGCGCGCAGCGACGCGGCCAGCTGCTCGGCCGTCTCGCGGTGGCCGGGGGTCATGCAGAGCGTGGTGCCGTCGGCGAACACGTACACGTCGAGCGTGCCCAGCGGGCCGGGGCGGACGTCGGACAGCTCGGTCCGGCTGTCGGCCAGCTCCTCCAGACGGTTCACGGTGCGCTCGTGGTCGGTGACGACGGGCGTCTGCACCGGGACGAAGTCGGGGTGCGAGGGGTGGCGGCGGCGGGCGGCCGCCAGCTCGGGGGAGTCCTCGGCGAACTCGGCGGTCTCCGGGAGGTCGGCCATGTCGGGCAGGTCCGTCAGCCCGGCCAGCTCCGTCAGCTCCTCCAGCGCCTCGGTGGCGTCCAGGTCCAGGGAGTCCAGCCCGGCCAGATCGCTCTGGCGCGGCATGAAGAACGGGGCGTCCTCGCCGAGACCGGCCAGACCGCCCAGCAGGGACGGGGCGTCGGCCGCGTCGCGCGCCTCCTGCGTCGCCCAGAAGGCGCGGGCCTCGGCCAGCTCGCGCTCCCGCTCCTCGGCCAGCGCCTCGGCGACGGCCGCGCGGATCTCGGCGGCGGAGGCCGCGGTGGTGTCATGACGGTTCTGGGCGGGTACGGCAGCGGTACGGGCGCGGTCGTCGGCCAGCTCCCGGCGGAGGGCGGTCACCTGGCGGCGCAGCCCGTGAGCGGCGTGCAGCGCGGCAGCGCCCACGGCCGTGGCAGCGGCGGTGGTCAGCAACAGGGCAAGAGGCATGGCGCTCACTGACATACTCCCGGTTTCAATCGATCCCCCGACTTCCTACATCAGCTTGTCCCCTACCGGCACCATGTGTCAGTGCATTACGTCACGAATTGGACAGGTCTTTGTGCCTGGGGTTTACCCCTGTTCCTGGTGTGACCTGCGGAAATGGCTCTCCCCCAGGAGATAGGTCACATCCTGGGGGAGATTCGGTCACGGACGGGGCTCGGAACCGGCCACACCGGCCGGGTGCGTGGCCCCGGCCCGTTCCGCGCGGTGTCCGGTCAGCTCAGGCGCTCGATCACCATCGCCATGCCCTGGCCGCCGCCGACGCACATGGTCTCCAGACCGAACTGCTTGTCGTGGAACTGGAGGCTGTTGATCAGCGTGCCGGTGATCCGGGCGCCCGTCATGCCGAAGGGGTGGCCGACGGCGATCGCGCCGCCGTTGACGTTGACCTTCTCCAGCGGCAGACCGAGGTCGCGGTAGGAGGGGATCACCTGGGCGGCGAACGCCTCGTTGATCTCGGCCAGGTCGATGTCGCCGATCGTCAGCCCGGCCCGCTTCAGCGCCTGCTTGCTCGCCTCGACCGGTCCGTACCCCATGATCTCGGGGGAGAGGCCCGAGACACCGGTGGAGACGATCCGGGCCAGCGGGGTCAGGCCCAGCTCGCGCGCCTTGGTGTCGGACATGATCACGAGGGCCGCGGCGCCGTCGTTGAGCGGGCAGCAGTTGGCGGCGGTGACCAGGCCGTCCGGGCGGAAGACCGGCTTCAGGCCCTGCACGCCCTCCAGCGTCACGCCCGCGCGCGGGCCGTCGTCCTTGGAGACGACCGTGCCGTCGGGGGTCGTGACGGGGGTGATCTCCCGCTCCCAGAAGCCGTTCTTCAGGGCCTCCTCGGCGAGGTTCTGCGACCGTACGCCGAACTCGTCCATGTCCTGGCGGGTCACGCCCTTGAGCCGCGCCAGGTTCTCCGCGGTCTGGCCCATCGCGATGTACGCGTCCGGGACCAGCCCGTCCTCGCGCGGGTCGTGCCAGCTCGCGCCGGACTCCTCGGCACGGGCGGCCGTACGGGCCTCGGCCTCGGCGAAGAGCGGGTTGTGCGTGTCCGGCAGGCTGTCGGAGTTGCCCTTCACGAAGCGGGACACCATCTCGACACCGGCCGAGATGAAGACGTCGCCCTCGCCCGCCTTGATCGCGTGCAGCGCCATGCGGCTCGTCTGGAGGGACGAGGAGCAGTAGCGGGTGACCGTGCAGCCGGGCAGGTGGTCCATCCCCATCTGCACGGCGATGATGCGGCCCAGGTTGTTGCCCTGCTCGCCGCCGGGCAGACCGCAGCCGAGCATCAGGTCGTCGATGTCCGTGGGGTCCAGCTCCGGGACCTTGTCCAGGGCGGTCCGGATGATCGTGGCGGTCAGGTCGTCCGCCCGCAGGTCCTTCAGCGAACCCTTGAAGGCCCGGCCGATGGGCGAACGGGCAGCAGAGACGATCACGGCTTCGGGCATCACGCGGCTCCATGAGGGCTGGAAGGCTGTCAGGCAGGACTGCTCTGGAAGTTACCCGGACGTACTGCCGAGGTCACCCGACGCGGCATGTGATGCCCGACTCTTTTCTAAGCAACCGCTCAGTTCGGTGCCGGAGGCCCCGGGACCCGGCCGTCCGCCGGGCCCCGGCCCGTGGGGAGACCGGGCCCCGGCCCCTCACGCGTGCCGGGGCGAGGCGTCCTTGCCGGGACCCGGGCGCGGCTCCACCCGCGTCGAACCGCCCTCCGTCTCCTGCGGCTCCTCGTGCGGGTGCGGCTCCGTGGCGGCGGGCAGCCGCCGCCGTCTGCGGTGCTTGAGCAGCGCCCACGGCGCCCGCGCCCCGGTGACCTCCGTACCGGCCTCCACGGCCGCCTGCGAGGCCGCCTTGGCCACCGGGAGCATGTCCTCGCGCCGTGCCCCGTCCAGATGATCGGACTCCGGCCACAGCCCGAGCGCCGCGCACAGCGTCGGCAGCACCGCCATCGACGCCGTCGCGTACCCCTCCGCCGACGGGTGGTAGTTGTCCGGGCCGAACAGCTCCCGGGGGTTCGCCTCGAACTCAGGGCCCAGCAGATCGCCCAGCGACACCGTCCGGCCGCCCTGCTCCACCGAACCGATCGTCTGCGCCGCCGCCAGCTGCCGGCTCGCCCGGCGGGCCAGCCAGCGCAGCGGCTGGTAGACCGGCTCGATCGTGCCCAGGTCCGGGCAGGTGCCCACGACGACCTCGGCGCCCGCCGTGCGCAGCCGCCGCACCGCCGTCGTCAGACAGCGCACCGACTGGGTCGCGGGCATCCGGTGCGTCACATCGTTCGCCCCGATCATGATCACGCAGACGTCCGGGGTGCGGGCCGGGTCCGCCAGCAGCAGCGAGACCTGCCGCTCCAGATCGTCCGAGCGGGCCCCCGGCTGCGCCACGTTGCGCAGGTCCACCGGGCGCTCGGACACCGCCGCCAGCCCCGAGGCGAGCAGCGCCCCCGGGGTCTGCCCGGCCCGCCGCACCCCCTGCCCGGCCGCCGTGGAGTCCCCGAGGAGTCCGAAGCGCAGCGGCTCCGCGGGTCCGGTGAACGCCACCCCGTACCGCCCGTCCGCGCTCGGCGGGACCGGGGCGATACCGCCGCCCACCTGCCGCTTCGCCAGCTGGACCTCCGCCAGCAGGACGCCTGCCGCCGCGGCGCCCAGCAGCCCGATGCTGCCACCGCCGTAGGCCGCGCCCGCCGCGATCCGCCGTGCCACACGTGCTCTCGACACAGTCCGGTCCACCTCCTCGTCGCCGTACCGCCGTACACAGTGCTACCTGCCCCCAACCGACCGTCGTTCAATCGCGTCGCCCAATCCGGTGCCGGTGCGCATACGCTGGCCGGACCATCTCGGAGACCCCGGAGTGACACGGTGCGATACCACGATTCGATGATCAGTCTCGTAGGCAATACCCCGCTGGTGAGGCTGCGCAGCGTCACGGCCGGCATCCAGGCGACGGTCCTGGCCAAGGTCGAGTACTTCAACCCCGGCGGGTCGGTCAAGGACCGCATCGCCCTGCGCATGATCGAGGCCGCCGAGCAGAGCGGCGAGCTGAAGCCCGGCGGCACGATCGTCGAGCCCACCAGCGGCAACACGGGCGTCGGCCTGGCGATCGTCGCGCAGCAGAAGGGCTACAAGTGCATCTTCGTCTGCCCGGACAAGGTGTCCACGGACAAGATCAACGTGCTGCGCGCCTACGGCGCCGAGGTCGTCGTCTGCCCCACGGCGGTCGACCCGGAGCACCCGGACTCGTACTACAACGTCTCCGACCGGCTGGTCCGTGAGACGCCCGGCGCCTGGAAGCCCGACCAGTACTCGAACCCGAACAACCCCCGTTCCCACTACGAGACCACCGGTCCGGAGCTGTGGGAGCAGACGGAGGGGCGGATCACCCACTTCGTCGCGGGCGTCGGCACCGGCGGCACCATCAGCGGCACCGGCCGCTATCTGAAGGACGTCAGCGACGGCGCGGTCCAGGTGATCGGCGCCGACCCGGAGGGCTCCGTCTACTCCGGCGGCTCCGGCCGCCCGTATCTGGTCGAGGGCGTCGGCGAGGACTTCTGGCCGACGGCGTACGACCGCACGGTCACCGACGAGATCGTCGCCGTGTCCGACAAGGACTCCTTCCAGATGACCCGGCGCCTCGCCAAGGAGGAGGGCCTGCTCGTCGGCGGCTCCTGCGGCATGGCGGTCGTGGGCGCCCTGGAGGTCGCCAAGAGGCTCGGGCCCGACGACGTGGTCGTCGTCCTCCTCCCGGACAGTGGACGCGGCTACCTCTCGAAGATCTTCAACGACGAGTGGATGGCCGACTACGGCTTCCTGGAGGACACCGGCCCCTCGGCCCGTGTCGCGGACGTGCTGAACCACAAGGAGGGGCCCATCCCCACCCTGGTCCACATGCACCCGGAGGAGACCGTCGGCGAGGCCATCGACGTGCTGCGCGAGTACGGCGTCTCCCAGATGCCGATCGTGAAGCCCGGCGCGGGCCACCCGGACGTGATGGCCGCCGAGGTCATCGGCTCCGTCGTCGAACGCGAACTGCTCAACGCGCTCTTCGCCCAGCGCGCCTCGCTCTCCGACCCCCTGGAGAAGCACATGTCCCCGCCGCTGCCGCAGGTCGGCTCCGGCGAACCGGTCGAGGACCTGATGGCGGTCCTCGGCGGTACGGGCGCGGCCGACGCGGCGATCGTCCTGGTCGAGGGCAGGCCCAAGGGCGTCGTCAGCCGCCAGGACCTGCTGGCCTTCCTCGCCAAGGACACGGCCAAGGACGCGTAGGAGCCGTCCGGCGTCACCGGCGGCGGGGCCGTCCGGTCCCGCGGCCCGTGACGGCGGTCTTTCCGGAAACGGTACGAGCGCGACACGTCCGCGCAGCACCCGCTTAACACGGCTCGGGCACAGTGGTGGATGTCGGCGGGGGAGAACCGCCGGCACCGATACGGCGACACCGGACTACGGAGCGGCTCCCGGACCTCCACCGTCGCCCGGACGCGCGACCGGCCCTGACCCGGACCGCGTCCCTCGCGGGGACCGCCGTCGTCCCGCCCCCTGGGAAACCGGGGGTGCGGCGGTCCCCGCGCCATGTCTACGCGCGCGGACCCCCGGCGCTCCCCTCGCCGCCCTCCCGGTCGTTCTCCCGGCCGGAGTCCCCGTCCGGGACGGCCCGGCCCGCCAGCAGGGCGACCCGCTCCGCCGTCACGGAACCGGGCTCCGGGGTGTAGACCACCAGCGACTGCCCGGGGTCCCCCGGCAGCGCGAGCGTCTCGTACGGCAGGGTCAGCTCGCCCACGACCGGATGCGCGATCCGCTTCACCCCGTGGGTCTTCGCCTTCACCCCGTGGTCCGCCCAGAGCCTGCGGAAGTCCTCGCTCTTCATCGACAGCTCGCCGACCAGGGTCGCCAGCACCTTGTCGTCCGGGTGCAGCCCCGCGTCCAGCCGCAGATGGGCGACCGTCTCCGCCGCCACGGCCGGCCAGTCCGGGTACAGCTCCCGCGCCGCCGGGTCCAGGAACGCCTGACGCGGCATGTTCCGCCCCTCCGGCGCCATCCGGGAGAAACCGTTCAGGGCGTCCCCGAGCGCGTTCCACGCCAGCACGTCCATCCGGCGCCCCAGCACGAAGGCGGGCGCCCCCTCCAGCGCGTCCAGCAGCAGCCGCACCCCCGGCCGCACCCGCCGCGCCGGGACCGCGGCGGCGGGGACCCGGGACGCCGGACGGGCCACCGTGCGCAGATAGCCGTGCTCCGTCGCGTCCAGGTCCAGCACCCGGGCGATCGCGTCGAGCACCGCGTCCGAGACGCTGGGGCCGCGCCCCTGTTCCAGGCGGATGTAGTAGTCCACGCTCACCCCGGCCAGCTGCGCCACCTCCTCCCGGCGCAGCCCGGGGACACGCCGCCGGCCGTAGGAGCTGAGCCCCACGTCCTCGGGCCGGATGCGGGCACGCCGTGAGCGGAGGAAGTCCCCCAGATCGCCGTCCATGCGCCCGATCGTAGAAGAGCGCCCGCCGCCGAGCCTGGTACTGCCGGACCCAGGAAAGACGCACCCCTGGGCAGCCCCCGCGCCCCGCCGCAGAGTGGTCACCGGCCCCGGGGAGACGCCCCGGGGGCACCAGCCGGAGGAGCAACCACCATGTCGTACGCCACGCTCGCGGGCCGTACCGCCGTCGTCACCGGGGCCGCCAGCGGCATGGGGGAGGCGACCGCCCGGCTGCTCGCCGCCCACGGGGCGCGGGTGGCGCTGCTGGCCCGCCGCGCCGAGCGGCTGGAGAAGCTGGCCGCCGCGATCACCGCCGAC
The DNA here is from genome assembly GCF_055559335.1 of Streptomyces sp. NPDC024555. Classification (NCBI taxonomy): domain Bacteria; kingdom Bacillati; phylum Actinomycetota; class Actinomycetes; order Kitasatosporales; family Streptomycetaceae; genus Streptomyces; species Streptomyces sp. NPDC024555. The sequence goes on along the minus strand of NZ_JBVHKV010000008.1, from coordinate 63,687 downwards.
GGCGGGCGGGCACTGGCCGTCGCCGCCGACGTCACCGACCAGGGGTCCGTGGACGCCGCCGCCGAGCGCGTGCGCACCGGGCTCGGCCCGGTGGACCTCGTCGTCAACGCCGCCGGGGTGATGCTGCCCAACCCGCTCGACGCGGGCCGCGCCGACGAATGGCAGCGGATGATCGACACCAATGTGACCGGGGCCCTGCGGATCACCCGGGCCTTCACCGCCGACCTGCTCGCGGCCGCCGCCGACGGCCGCACCGCCGACCTCGTCAACATCTCCTCGATCGGCGCGCACGTCGTCTTCCCCGACTACGCGGTCTACGGCGCCACCAAGGCCGCGCTCACCCATCTCTCGGCCTCGCTGCGCGCCGAACTCGGGCCGCGCGACGTCCGCGTCACCAACATCGAGCCGGGCCTGACCACCACCGAACTCGGCGACCACATCGACAACCCGCGGCTGAGCGGAGAACTCGGCGGCATGTTCGACGCCCTGGGCGGGCTGTCCGGCGAGGAGATCGCCGACCTGATCGCGTACACCACCAGCCGGGCCCGCCACATCAACCTGCGCCAGCTCGTCGTCCTGCCGACCCGGCAGGCCTGAGACCGCGCCCCGGGCTCAGTCCTCCCAGTCGGACGCCGGCTGCCGCCGCTCCCGGTTCCGGAACAGCCCGCCGTGGCCGGCCGCCTGGAAGGCGTTCACGCCGACGATGCCGAACCAGACGACGAGCAGCCCGCCGATCCCCGCGTTCACCACGGCGATGGCGGTCAGCGGGATCGCCAGGACCAGCGAGATGATCGCCAGCCCGTAGCGCTCGCCGAAGTGGCCCAGCGGCGGTTCCGGGGCGCGCGCCCCGCGGGCCACGGCGACCCGCTGCTCCGCGAGATGGCGCCGGACCCGGCGGTCGAGCGTGGTGTCGAGCCGCTGCTCGACCTTCTCCAGGAAGGAGTCGACGAGCGCGGACTCGTACTCGTCCCCCAGCTCCCCACGGGCCCGGACGGTGGCGTTGAGCTCCTTCTTGAGCTCGGTGTCGGGTGCGTCCATACCGACCACGGTACGAAGCGGGGGAGGCCGCGTCAGTGGGGCTAACCCCCCGGTTTCCGGGGGGCCGGGCGGCGTATGCGGGGCCCGGGTCCGTCCGGCTGCATATGGACATGCAGACGACCGGCTGGCTGAATGGATCCGGCGGTGCCGGTCCTCGGCCCCGGGATCCAGCGAGGGGACAGGATGAGCGCGAGCAGCGCGGGAGCGCGGTTGCAGCAGCTGTTCGAGGGGCACCGGCTCACGCCCACCCAGCGGCGCATCGCCCACTCCATGGTGCGCCGGGCCGGGGACGCCCCCTTCCTGTCCAGCGTCGAACTGGCCGAGCTGGCCGGGGTCAGCCAGCCCTCCGTCACCCGCTTCGCCGTCGCCCTCGGCTTCGACGGCTACCCGGCGCTCCGCCGGCACCTGCGCGAGTACGCCCCGGCCGGCCCGGCCGAGGACACGGGCCAGGACGGCGCCGACGCCGTCAACGAGTACCAGCAGGCCGTGCTCGGCGAGATCGAGAACCTGCGCCATCTCGCCGAGCTGCTCGCCGACCCCGGACCCGTCGAACGGGCCGGCCGGCTGCTCGCCGCCTCCCGTCCGCTCCTCGTCCTCGGGCTGCGCGCCGCCTCCTCGCAGGCGCGCGGCTTCGGCTACTTCGCGGCCAAGGTGCACCCCGACGTCCGGGTGCTCGACGAGGGCGGCAGCATGCTGCACGACCGGATCGACGCGGCCCGGCGGGCCGGGGCCACCGCCCTGATCTGCTTCGCCCTGCCCCGCCACCCGCGCGAGGTCGTCGACGCCCTCGCCCACGCACGCGGGCAAGGGCTCACCACGGTCTCCGTGGCCGATTCGGCGTTCGCCCCCGTGGCCGCCCACAGCGATCTGCTGATCCCGGCCGCCGTCGGCACCGGCCTCGCCTTCGACACCGCCTGCGCGCCGATGCTGCTCGGGCGCGTGCTCCTGGAGGCCATGTGCGACGGCCTGCCGGACGCGCAGGCGCGCCTGGAGGAGTTCGATGCGACGGCGGCGGCGCGGGGGCTGTTCGTCGAGTGAGGGCCCCCTGGGCGGACGGGGTCCGGGGACCCCGGACCGTCCGCCGGGCAGGGGGCGCGCCGTGCTCAGACCTCCAGTTCGGCCTCGATCTTCTTCAGCTGGTGGCGGGCCATCGCCAGGTTGGCCCGCCCCGCGTCCAGCACCAGGTAGAGGAACAGGCCGTTGTTGCCGCGGGACTTGAGCAGCCGGATCAGGTGGTACTGGGTGCCCAGGGTGATCAGGATGTCCTCGATCTCGTCCTTGATGCCCAGGTGCTCCATGGTGCGCAGCTTGGCCCGGACGACATCGGTGTTGCCCGCGGCGGCGACCTCCAGGTTGAAGTCCTTGCCGCCGCCGAGGGTGCCCAGCGCCATGCCGCTCGTGTAGTCGACGAGGGCGACACCGGTGGTGCCCTCGATGGACGACATCGCTTCCTTCAGTGACGCTTCGGTGTTCGCCATGCTTGCTCGTTTCCTTTCCCTGACCGGTCGGGAGGACCGGTTCCGTTTCTGGGGCGTGCCGGAGGGCTGCGGGGGGTGTGCGGGGGTCATGTCGGCCGGTGCGGCAGGGTGCCGGGCTGCTGGGGTGCGGTACGGGGCGGCAGCGGGGCGCGTGGCCCGGCGGCGGGCTGCGGGGGGCCGTCCAGGGCGGCGTCGACGAGTGCGCCGATCCGGACACCCGATCTGCGGCCCTCCAGATGGAGCCGGCCGACGTTGATGCGGTCCTCGGCGAGCAGGGTCAGGACGGCCTGGGAACCCGCCGCGTACGTCGCGATGTAGCCGGACTCGCCGCGGACGAGCAGTTCGCGGAAGCCGCCGCGGCCGGTCGCGTCCGTCATCCGGACCGCGACGCCGAGCGCGGCCGCGGTGAGCGCGGCGACGCCCTCCGCCTCCACGCCCGGGGTGTCGTGCGCCAGCACGAGACCGTCGGCACTGGCCGCCAGGGCGCCGGAGAGGAGCGGGACGCGGGCCCGTAACCGCTGGAGTTCGGCCAGCACGTCCTGCACTTCGGCCTCGGGCACCATCAGCTGTCTCCTCCCGGCACGCTGTCTGAGCGCGCGTATCACAGGGCCTCCAATGCGTCTCGGAGCCGGCGCAGCAGAGCGATGTCGGGGTCGGCCGTGACCTCGGGGAGCGCGACCCGGCCGGAGGCGTACGGACCGGCGGGCTCCGGTACGGCGGCGACGAGCCCGGCCGCCGCGAGCCGACGCAGGTCCACCAGGATGTGGAACGCGGACCTGCCCAGCTCCTGGGCGATGTCCGTCGCCGTGCGCACGCCGTCCACGCGCTCCAGGACCCGGCGCTGACGGGGCGGCACGGGGGCGTCGGCCGGCAGGCCCGTCCGGGTCAGCGGGGCGCTGTCGGTGACCGCCTCCGGCCAGATGCGCTCCAGCAGCTCCCGCCGCCGGAGCGTCTCGCGCTGCACGGCCTCCACGGGGACGGGGCGCACCGGCCCGATCCAGTGGGCGACCCCGTAGCGGAAGCGGGCCGGGGTCCTGGTCGGGGCGAGGGCGAAGAACGCCGCGTCGTACAGCGCGCCCAGATGGCACAGCTCCAGCGCGCCGCCCGGCACCCGGCCGCTGTCCACGAGATGGCGGCCGACCCGCTGTCCGGCACCGGCCTCGGCGACCGCGTCCCACCAGCCCTCGCGGCGCAGCGCGCCGCCGCGGGTGAGCAGGACGTCGATGCCGGGGGTGGCCGGGGACTCGGCGTGCACGACCTGGCCCTCGGCCAGATAGAGGGTGCCGCGGTCGCGCATCAGGGCGCCGGTGGCGCGTTCGGCGGCGAGGCGCTGGAGCATCGGCGAGAGGACACCGGCCGGGGCGGGGGCGGTCGCTCTCATGCCAGGACCAGCCGCTCGGCCATCTCGCCGAGCCGGATGCGGGCGAGGGCCAGATTGCCTTCCGCGCGGTCCAGCCAGAGGTGGAGGAAGACGCTGCTGTCGAAGTCCGTCTCGACGAAACGGAGGATGTGGTAGCCGGAGCGGGCGGTGACGATGACGTCCTCGACGGGAGGGGCCGCCTGCGGGGACGCCGTGTCCTGCGGGGCGTCCGCCGCGTCGGATGAGCCGAGGGCGAAGGCGGGCTGTTCGGCCGCCATCCGCGCCACCTCCGCGGTCTCCGCGGCGGTGGCCTCGTGATCGCCGTTGGGCGCGTCACCGATGGTGCCGAGGGCGAGACCGCTCGTCCAGTCGACCACGGCGGCGCCACGGGCACCGGGCAGTCTCATGACATCGAGCAGGCACTCGTCGATTCCGGGCACGCCGACTCCCCTCCGACGCTGCGTGCGGCTGTGAGCCCGAGGTTACGCAACGTGCTCACTCCTGGTGGGGCTTCTGGCATTTTCCATCGGTACATGCGCGAGCTCGGGGAGAATGCCCCACCCTGTGCCGCCGGCGGGACGCGCGGAGACCGTTCGCCCCACCCTGTTGACTGGATCTATTCATCCACTCAAGATGTGAATACGGAATTCACAGTCGCGAGGAGGCACCGCCATGTCAGGACCCCGCCCCGTACGGGCACCGCGCGGTACGGAACTGAGCGCCCTGGGATGGCAGCAGGAAGCCGCGCTGCGGATGCTGCAGAACAACCTCGACCCCGAGGTCGCCGAGCACCCCGACAAGCTCGTCGTCTACGGCGGCACGGGCAAGGCCGCCCGTGACTGGCGCTCCTTCGACGCCATGGTCCGCACGCTGCGCACGCTCAAGCAGGACGAGACGATGCTCGTGCAGTCCGGCCGGCCGGTCGGCGTCATGCAGACCCACGAGTGGGCGCCCCGGGTGCTCATCGCCAACTCCAACCTGGTCGGCGACTGGGCGAACTGGGAGGAGTTCCGCCGCCTGGAGGCGCTCGGCCTCACCATGTACGGCCAGATGACCGCCGGTTCGTGGATCTACATCGGGACCCAGGGCATCCTCCAGGGCACCTACGAGACCTTCGCCGCCGTCGCCGCGAAGAAGTTCGGCGGCACCCTGGCCGGCACCATCACGCTCACCGCCGGGCTCGGCGGCATGGGCGGCGCCCAGCCGCTCGCCGTGACGATGAACGACGGCGTCGCCCTCTGCATCGACTGCGACCCGCGCGCCATCGACCGCCGCATCGAGCACCGCTACCTGGACGTGAAGGCCGACAGCCTCGAACACGCCCTCCAGCTCGCCGTCGAGGCCCGCGACGCCCGCCGCCCCCTCTCCATCGGCCTGCTCGGCAACGCGGCCGATCTGCTGCCCCGGATGCTCGCCGAGGGCGCCCCGGTCGACATCGTCACCGACCAGACCAGCGCCCACGACCCGCTGGCCTACCTCCCCGTCGGCGTCGACTTCGACGACATGGCCTCCTACGCGGCCGAGAAGCCCGCCGACTTCACCCAGCGCGCCCGCGAGTCCATGGCCCGGCACGTCGAGGCGATGGTCGGCTTCATGGACGCCGGCGCCGAGGTCTTCGACTACGGCAACTCCATCCGCGGCGAGGCGCGGCTCGCCGGATACGCGCGCGCCTTCGACTTCCCCGGCTTCGTGCCCGCCTACATCCGGCCCCTGTTCTGCGAGGGCAAGGGCCCCTTCCGCTGGGCCGCCCTGTCCGGCGAGGCCTCGGACATCCACAAGACGGACAAGGCGATCCTCGACCTCTTCCCGGAGAACGAGTCCCTGCACCGCTGGATCCGGATGGCCGGCGAGCGCGTCCACTTCCAGGGCCTGCCCGCCCGTATCTGCTGGCTCGGCTACGGCGAACGCGACCGGGCCGGCGAGCGCTTCAACGACATGGTGGCGAGCGGCGAACTGGCCGCCCCGTTGGCGATCGGCCGCGACCACCTGGACTGCGGCTCCGTCGCCTCCCCGTACCGCGAGACCGAGGCCATGCTCGACGGCTCCGACGCGATCGCCGACTGGCCGCTGCTCAACGCCATGGTCAACGTCGCCTCCGGCGCCTCCTGGGTCTCCCTCCACCACGGCGGCGGCGTCGGCATGGGCCGCTCGATCCACGCCGGGCAGGTGACGGTCGCCGACGGCACGAAGCTCGCCGGCGAGAAGATCCGCCGGGTCCTGACCAACGACCCCGGCATGGGCGTCATCCGGCACGTCGACGCCGGCTACGACATCGCGGAGTCCGTCGCCCACGACCAGGGCGTCCGCGTCCCCATGACGGAGGACGGGGACCGGACGGCGGAGGGCACGGCGTGACGCGCACCGAACGGGCGGACGGCGGGGCGCCGCCCGCCCCGCACGCCCCCGCCTCCTTCCAGGAGATGTGGCGCGAGCTGGCCCCCCTCGGCCGGAACAAGGACAGCGGCGGCTACCGGCGCTACGCCTGGACCGCCGCCGACACCGACTGCCGGGCGTGGTTCCGGGCGCAGGCCGAGGCCCGCGGACTCGCCGTGGAGACCGACCGCAACGGCAACCAGTGGGCCTGGCTCGGCGACCCGCTGGCCGCCGGCGCCGTCGTCACCGGCTCGCACCTGGACTCCGTGCCCGACGGCGGCGCCTTCGACGGGCCGCTCGGCGTGGTGTCCTCCTTCGCCGCGCTGGACGAACTCCGCCGCAGGGGAGCGGAGTTCGTCCGGCCGCTGGCCATCACCAACTTCGGCGACGAGGAGGGGGCCCGCTTCGGTCTCGCCTGCGTCGGCTCCCGGCTGGCCGCCGGGCAGTTGACCGTCGAGGCCGCCCACCGGCTGCGCGACGCCGACGGCATCACCCTGCCGCAGGCCATGGAGGCCGCCGGACACGACCCCGGCGCCCTCGGCCCGGACCCCGAACGGCTCGCCCGTATCGGCGCGTTCGTCGAACTCCACGTCGAGCAGGGGCGTGCCCTCGACCTCACCGGCGACCCGGTCGGCATCGCCTCGGCGATCTGGCCGCACGGACGCTGGCGGTTCGACTTCCGGGGCGAGGCCAACCACGCGGGCACCACCCGTCTGGCCGACCGCCGCGACCCCATGCTCACGTACGCCGAGACCGTGCTCGCCGCCCGCCGGGAGGCCGGGCTGGCCGGGGCCGTCGCCACCTTCGGCAAGGTCGCCGTCGAACCCAACGGCGTCAACGCCATCCCCTCCCTCGTGCGCGGCTGGCTCGACTCCCGCGCCGCCGACCAGGACACCCTGGACACCGTCGTCGCCGGGATCGAGCAGGCCGCCCGGGAGCACGCCGCGCGGACCGGCGTCGACCTCGACGTCGTACGCGAGTCCTTCACGCCCGAGATCGCCTTCGGGCACGCGCTGCGGGACGAGATCGGCGCCCTCCTCAAGGACTCCGCCGACCGGGACACCGGGCACGACATCCCCGTCCTCGGCACCGGCGCCGGACACGACGCGGGTATTTTGTCCGCCTCGGTCCCCACCGCCATGCTGTTCGTACGGAACCCCACCGGAATCTCGCACTCGCCGGCCGAGCACGCCGACGAGGACGACTGCGCCGCCGGGGTCACCGCACTCGCCGACGTACTGGAAGGTCTCGCGTGCCGCTGACGACCCACCCGACGGCAGGACCCGTCACCGAGACGTACTGGCTCTCCCAGGCCTGGCTCGGCACCCACGCCGAACCGGACGTCCTCCTGGAGGTGGCCGGCGGACGCATCGCCGGGGTGCGCACCGGGGTCACCACGCCGCCGCCCGGCGCCACCGCGCTGCGCGGCCTCACCCTGCCGGGCCTCGCCAACACCCACTCGCACGCCTTCCACCGCGCCCTGCGCTCCACCGTCCAGGTCGGCTCCGGGACCTTCTGGACCTGGCGCGAGACCATGTACCGGATCGCGTCCCGGCTCACCCCCGACACGTACTACGACCTGGCCCGCGCGGTGTACGCCGAGATGGCGCTGGCGGGCATCACCGCCGTCGGCGAATTCCACTATCTGCACCACGCGCCCGGCGGCACCCCCTACGACAACCCGAACGCCATGGGCGAGGCGCTGATCGCCGCCGCCCGCGCGGCCGGCATCCGCATCACCCTGCTCGACACCGCCTACCTCTCCGCCGGCTTCGGCCCCCGGCCCTCCGCCCCCCTCGAACCCGACCCGCACCAGCGGCGCTTCTCCGACGGGACCGCCGAGGCCTGGGCGGAGCGCGCCTCGCTGCTCAAGGGCGACGACCACACGCTGATCGGCGCCGCCGTGCACTCCGTGCGGGCCGTCCCCGCCGACCAGCTCGCCACCGTCGCCGCCTGGGCGGAGGAACGGCAGGCCCCGCTCCACGTCCACCTCTCCGAGCAGACCGCGGAGAACGAGGCCTGCCTCGCCGTCCACGGCCGCACCCCCGCCCGGCTCCTCGCCGACCACGGGGTCCTCGGACCGCGCACCACCGGCGTCCACAACACCCATCTCACCCCCGAGGACATCGCGCTCGTCGGCTCCCACGGCACCGGCACCTGCATGTGCCCCACGACCGAACGGGACCTCGCCGACGGCATCGGCCCCGCCGCCGCCCTCCAGGACGCGGGCTCCCCGCTCTCGCTGGGCAGCGACAGCCACGCCGTGATCGACCTCTTCGAGGAGGCCCGCGCGATGGAGCTGAACGAGCGCCTGCGCACCCGGGCCCGCGGCCACTGGACCGCCGCCGCCCTGCTGCGCGCCGCCACCGCCGACGGCCACGCCGCCCTCGGCCGGCCCGACGCGGGCGTCCTCGAACCGGGCGCCCCCGCCGATCTGGTCACCGTGGCCATGGACTCCGTCAGAACGGCGGGACCGGTGCCCCGGCTGGCAGCCGAAGCGGCCGTATTCGCCGCCTCCGCGGCCGATGTGCGCCACACCGTGGTCGCGGGGCGCCACCTCGTGCGCGACGGACGGCACACGCTGGTCCCCGACGTCCCCCGGACCCTCGCGGACGCCGTCGCGGCCCTGCACCGCTGAGCAGCCGTCCCGCCCCGTCGACCGTCCGCAAGGAGAGCAGACCCCCGATGACGACGACCGCCCTCACCCACATCGGCGAACTCATCACCAACGACCCCTCCCTCGGCGGTGATTCCCCCCTGGCGCCGATCCGGGACGCGGCCGTCGTCATCGAGGGCGACCGCGTCGTCTGGACCGGTGAGTCAAGCAAAGCACCCGCCACTGACAACGCCGTCGACGCGGGCGGCCGGGCCGTGATCCCCGGCTTCGTCGACTCCCACTCCCACCTGGTCTTCGCGGGCGACCGGACCCAGGAGTTCCACGCCCGGATGTCCGGCCGCCCCTACAGCGCGGGCGGGATCAGGACCACCGTCGCCGCCACCCGCGCCGCCACCGACGAGGCGCTCGACGCCAACGTCGCCCGCTATCTCGCCGAGGCGCTGCGCCAGGGCACCACCACGTTCGAGACCAAGTCCGGCTACGGGCTCACCGTCGAGGACGAGGCCCGCGCGCTGCGCATCGCGGCCCGCCACACCGACGAGGTCACCTTCCTCGGCGCGCACATCGTGCCCCCGGACCACGCGGACGACCCGGCCGGGTACGTCGCCCTGGTCACCGGCCCGATGCTCGACGCCTGCGCCCCGTACGCCCGGTGGATCGACGTCTTCTGCGAGCGGGGCGCGTTCGACGGCGACCAGGCCCGGGAGATCCTGACCGCGGGCCGGGCGAGGGGGCTCCACCCCCGGGTGCACGCCAACCAGCTCGGCCACGGGCCCGGCGTGCAGCTCGCCGTGGAGCTCGACGCCGCCTCCGCCGACCACTGCACGCATCTCACGGACGCCGACGTCGACGCCCTCGCCCAGTCGTCGACCGTCGCCACACTGCTGCCGGGGGCCGAGTTCTCCACCCGGGCCGCCTGGCCCGACGCCCGCCGGCTGCTGGACGCCGGGGCCACCGTCGCGCTCTCCACCGACTGCAACCCCGGCTCCTCGTTCACCTCCTCGCTGCCCTTCTGCATCGCCCTCGCCGTCCGCGACATGGGCATGACCCCCGACGAGGCGCTCTGGTCCGCCACCGCGGGCGGCGCGGCCGCGCTGCGCCGCGGGGACATCGGGCGGATCGCCCCCGGCGCCCGCGCCGATCTGGTGGTGCTCGACGCGCCGAGCCATGTCCACCTCGCCTACCGGCCGGGGGTGCCGCTCGTCCACGAGGTCTGGCGCGGCGGGGTGCGCGTGGTCGCGCCGTACGGGGGCTGAGGAGCCGGAAACGCGGCGAGGACCCGCCCGGCGGGGCAGGTCCTCGGTCCGTCGGGGGAGCGCGCTCACTCCTCCAGGGTCAGCCCCTTGCGGAGCCTGACCAGGGTGCGGGAGAGCAGCCGTGACACATGCATCTGCGAGATGCCGAGTTCCTCGCCGATCTCCGACTGCGTCATGTTGGCGACGAAGCGGAGCGAGAGGATCCGGCGGTCGCGGCCGGGCAGCGAGGCGATCAGCGGCTTCAGGGACTCGACGTACTCGATGCCTTCGAGTCCGTGGTCCTCGTAGCCGAGCCGGTCGGCCAGCGCGCCCTCGGTCTCGTCCTCCTCGGGCTTGGCGTCCAGCGAACTCGCGGTGTACGCGTTGCTCGCGGCCATGCCCTCGACGACCTCGTCGTGGGTGATGCCGAGGCGGTCGGCGAGCTCGCCCACAGTGGGCGAGCGGTCCAGCTGCTGGGCGAGCTCGTCGCCCGCCTTGGCCAGGTCCAGCCGCAGCTCCTGCAGGCGGCGCGGGACGCGCACGGACCAGCTGGTGTCGCGGAAGAAGCGCTTGATCTCGCCGATGATGGTCGGCATCGCGAAGGTCGGGAACTCGACGCCCCGGCTCAGCTCGAAGCGGTCGATCGCCTTGATCAGGCCGATCGTGCCGACCTGGATGATGTCCTCCATCGGCTCGCTGCGCGAGCGGAACCGGGAGGCGGCGAACTTGACCAGCGCGAGGTTCAGTTCGACGAGCGTGTTGCGCACGTAGGAGTACTCGTGCGTGCCCTCTTCGAGGGATTCGAGCCGGGCGAAGAGCGTCTTCGAGAGCGCCCTGGCGTCCAGCGGCCCGACCTCGGTGTAGGGCGGTATCTCGGGAAGTCCTTCGAGACCGTCGGTCGCGGTGCCGGCGTCATGGGGGGTGCCGGCCTGGTCGGTGTCACGGTCGTGACGGGTGGTGCGGGTGCGCGCGGCGTCCTGGACGGTCGCGGCAGGGGAGTCTGATGCGGTCAGTCCCTGAGGACATGCCGACGTCGCGTCGTGGGTACGCGGTCCGTCGAGCCGGGGTGACATGGTCTCCTCCATCGTTCTCGGCATATGGCTGCCGATGCCCATACGTGTTCCTGCGGTGAAGCGGCGCCTCCAAAGCCGGCCGTGTTGTGGGTGTCCCTCTACCCTTACCCGGTCCTTGCGGCCCCTCACAACCACCAATTGACGCTAAATGTCCGGTTTGTTGAGGTCTTCCGCTACCGCGTGGCGCACGGAACGCGTAGGGTTTCAGCAACGTCAGCGACAGCTGCAACGCATCTGCATGCGCAGTGATGCAGACAGTGACGAGGCGAAGAGGGACGGGCATGGACCGCGGGACGGTCGGCAGCGCGAACCGGGGGCGGCTTCAGGTCGAGGCCCGGACCGAGGGCCGCAGCGAGGTGGTGACGCCGGTCGGTGAGCTCGATCACCACACGGCCGATCTGCTGCGCGAGCCCCTGGAGCACGCGATCGACGAGGGGCGCGTGCGCCTCGTGGTCGACTGCTCGCGCCTCGAATTCTGTGATTCCACCGGGCTGAACGTGCTGCTCGGTGCCCGTCTGAAGGCGGAGGCCGCCGGGGGAGGGGTCCATTTGGCCGGAATGCTGCCGGTGGTGGCGCGGGTCTTCGAGATCACCGGGGCCGAGGCGGTCTTCACCGTCCATGACTCCCTGGAAGAGGCCCTGGACACCTGAGGTGTCCCGTGCCGGCACCCCGGGCGCCCCTCCTGTCGCCCTCGTCACGTGATCCGCGAGGACGAAGTGGGTGTTGTCACGATTCCGTCGGGCAGGAGACACCCCGGCGGGCCGGGCGGCGGGGACACGTATCCGCGCGGTGCCGGTGTCCGTGTCCCCAGAGGTATCCGTAGGGCCAGCAGTATGCGTAGTTCCCAGCAGTATTCGTATTCGTATCTTCAATGGCGACATGGTGAATCGGTGAGGTGAAGCGCTGATGAGCACCACCCGGCAGCATCCGCCGGGCGACCTCGGCCGCGAGCCGGACGGCGCGGGCGTGGGTGCGCGCGCCGACGCGGGCCCGCGTGCGGACGTGGACGCCGGTGCGGCCTCCGCCGAATCCGCCGAGCGGCAGTGGCGGACGCTGTCGCTCCGGCTGACCGGCGGCATCGTGCCGACGGCCCGTGATTTCGCCCGTCAGGCCCTCCACGACTGGGGCTGGCTGCCCGCGTCGACGGCCGACCGCAGGGCCGCCGCCGAGGACGTCCTGCTGGTCGTCTCGGAGCTGGTCACCAATGCCTGTCTGCACGCGGACGGTCCCGACGAGCTGCGGATCGCCCGGCTGCCGAAGGCCCTGCGGGTCGAGGTGACCGACGGCGGCGCCGGACAGCCCGCGCCCCGGACCCCGCACCGGGCCGGCCGGCCCGGCGGCCACGGCATGTTCATCGTGCAGCGGCTCTGCCTGGACTGGGGCGTCGTCCGCGTTCCGGGCGAGCCCGGCAAGACCGTCTGGGCGGAGCTGGCCGCCCCCGCGTAGCGGCCCGCGGCGGCGTCCCGTCCGCCGCGGCCTCCACGACACCCCCGCGAAGAGCGCGCCGGATCGGCGCGCTCTTTGTCTTCCCTCCACAAGGCCCCGGGCGTACCTTGAGCGCCCAATCTGATGTGTCGTCAGTTAATGGTGCCGCCAGGAGCGGCGCGGGCGACTCCCGGCCTGAGGGGAATTCGAGGTGTCGTACCAGAAGCGAACAGCTCTCGCGCTGGCGTCCGGACTGGCGGGTGCGTCGGTGCTGCTGGCCGCGCCCGCCGCCCACGCGACGGTCGTCGACGTCAACTACCAGTGCAAGACGCCGATCGGGGACAAGGCCGCCGTGTCGCCGATCGACATCAAGAGCGTGAAGAGCGACGGCGGCTACAAGCTGACCATGTCCTTCCAGAAGGGCGTCTCCTCCAGCCCGGTCGAACTGGGCAAGGGCGCGATGAACCCCAGCGCGGTGATCAAGGTCGGCGGCGCCGACCCGGGGGAGGTCCGGGTCTCCGGCCCCGCCAACTCCGCCGCGATCCCCGCCAACAGCCCCATCAAGATCAACGACCTCTCGGGGACGTACACCCCGAAGAAGAGCGGCAAGGTCGACTTCACCGCCGGGGTGCTCACCATCAAGGCGCTCGGTACGACGACGACCTGCACCCCGTCCAACAACCCGGGACCCTCGCTCAGCCTGGACGTCACCGCGGCGGGCGGCGGCACCGCCACCGACGCGCTGCCCAAGACCGGGCCGATGGACTCGGCGGTGGCGCTGGGCACCCTCGGCGGCACGGTGCTGCTGACCGGTGCGGCCGGCGTCCTCTGGCTGACCCGGCGCGGACAGCGGGCCACCGGCTGATCCCCGCGCGAACCGCCGCCGCCGTCACGCCCGAGGGAGCCGCCCATGCCGCCGCCGTCCGGTCACGTCATCCGCCTGGCCCTGCCGCTGCTCGTCGCGCTGGGGTGCGTCCTCGCCCCGGCCGGTCCGGCGGGCGCCGCGCCGCGCCCGGCCGCTCCGGCCTGGACGGCGGTGCCCGCCTCGGACGGCACGGACCCGGACGACGCCCGGCCCTCCTTCTATCTGGAGGGCCTGCCCGGCAGCGTCCTCCAGGACCGGCTGTCGGTCATCAACCCGGGGACGGAGCCGGTGACCGTACGGCTGCGCGGGGCCGACGCGTACAACACGGACGACGGCGGTTTCGCCGTACGCGGCGCGCACGCGTCCACCGGCACCGGCGCCTGGCTGCGGACGGCGCGCACCGAGGTGACCGTGCCCGCCCGCACCCGGGCCGACGTCCCGGTCTCCTTCACCGTGCCCGAGGACGCGCTGCCCGGTGACCATCCGGGCGCCGTCGTCGCCGAGAGCGGCGGACGCGCGGTGGGCGTACGGGTCCAGCTGCGCGTCGGTGGCCCGACGCTCGCCGCGCTCACCGCGGAGGACGTCACGGTCTCCCGGGGAGCCGTCCACTACACGCTGGTCAACCGGGGCAACGCCGTCCTGGTGCCCCGGCTGGCCGTCGAGGCGGACGGGGTGTTCGGGCCGCTGCTGCGGCGCGGCCCCCGCACGCTGCCGGTGGAACTGCTGCCCGGCCAGCGGGTGAGGCTCAGCGAACCGTGGCGGGACGCCCCGGCCCTGGACTCGGTCACCGTGCGGCTGCGGGTCACGGCGGCGGGCGGCGCGCACGCCGAGGCGGCGGCCTCCGCGCTCTTCGTCCCGTGGCCGGCCGCGGCCGCGGGCGCGGCGGTGCTCCTGGCCGCCGTCGCCGGGGGCGGGTACGTCCTGCGGCGCCGCGTCCGGCGGCGGAGGGAACCGGACCCCGACGGTCCGGGGCGGGACCCCGGTCCGGACCCCCGACAGCATTCCGACGAGAGGCACCTGGTGAAGGCGGGAGCGGAATCGTGACTCGACGGACCGAAAGCGCGCGGCGGCACAGCGGGCCGGCGACGCCCCGGACCGCACGGCCCCGGGCGGCCGCGGTGGCCGCCGCCCTGCTGGCCGTACTCCTGCCGGCCCTGCTCGCCGCCGCGCCGCACGCCGCCGCGGCCGACCCGAAGCCGGCGCTCACGCTCTCCCAGAAGCAGGCGGGCAAGGGCGGCGAGGTCACCGTCAGGGGCACGGGCTGGCGGCCCGACACCCTGCTGATGATGCTGATCTGCGGGCAGTCCACCCCGGCGCGCGGGGTGATCGGCGGGACGAACTCCTGCGCCAACGGCGACGGCCGGGCCGTCACCACCGACAAGAAGGGCGCGTTCACCAAGAAGCTGCCGGTCGCCGAGCCGCCCGTGCCCTGCCCGTGCGTCGTCCATGTCGCCACGGTCACCGGGGAACAGGCCCTGGCCGACGCCCCGTTCGTGGTCGCGGGCCATCCCGTCGCCGCGCTGCCGAAGGAGTCGGGGGAGGGCAGGCTCGCCGTCCTCGCCGCCACCCGGCTGGAGGGGGACAGCGGACTGCTCACCTGGTTCGGCGCCCCGCCCTCGCGCCGGCTCGTCTTCACCGTCGGCAATCTGGGCTCCGCCCCGGTCAAGGACCCGGTCTTCCGGATCGGCGTCTCGCACGGCGTCTACGCCCCCCAGTGGGAGGACCGGCAGTGGCGCGGCACGGTCGAGCCCGGTCGCAAGGCGCTGGTCGAGCTGCCCGTCGAACTGTCGGCGGGGGCCCACGGCGACTACCAGATCTCGGTGAAGTACGGCACGAAGGTGCTGGCCGAACAGCCCTGGGGGGTCGGCCGTCCGTGGGGCGTGACGCTCTTCTGGATCCTGCTCTGCCTGGTGGTGCCCGCGGCCGTCTTCCGGATCGGCATGGCGGTCGTCGACAAGGTCCGGCCCCGCTCCGGACAGGGAGCGGGCCGCTGCGGACGGCGCACCTCCACGCGCGCCGGAGTGCGCGCCCGGCTGTCGAAACCGCGCGGCGACCGGCCCCCCGGACCCGCACCGGCCGCCGCGCCGGGCGGCACCACCACGGCGGCCCTGCCGTGGTTCACCCCTGAATCCGCACCGTCAGAGCACAGACCGACGACGAAGGGACATTCGTGAGTACGCAACGCAGGACGGTCGCGGCGGGAGTCGCGATGATGATCGGCGGGGCGGGCATGCTGCTGGCCGCGAGCCCGGCCCAGGCCGCCGACATCTCGTTCAAGACGGAGTGCGTCCCCCCGGCCATATCCGGACTGCCGCCCGTGCAGGGGACCACGAAGGTGCAGCTGACCGCGCCCGCCGAGGCCAAGGTCGGCGACACCGTCGAGGTCGTGTGGAAGACGGTCCAGCCCGCCTCCAACAATCCCGACGTCATCGACCTCGACAAGGACACGGTCAAGCCGTCCGGGACCGTCAAGCTGGGCGGCGCCGCCACCGGGGACCTGAAGGTGGAGGGGCCCCGGCAGAATCCGGCCATCCCCAAGAACAGCCCGATGGTCATGTCGGACATGAAGGGGTCGCTGAAACTGGAGAAGGCGGGTGAGCTGACGCTGACCCCCGACGCCTACACCCTCAACGTCTCCAAGCCCATCTCCACGGACACCAAGTGCACGCCCAAGGAGACCGTGCAGCCCGGCGCGACGATCAAGGTCACCGAGGGCGGCGGGGGCACCACCGGAGGCACCACGGCGGGCGGCACGACCGCCGGCGGCACCACGGACGGCGGGACCACCGCGGGCGGCACCACCTCCGGGGGCACGACCTCCGGCGGCACGACCTCCGGCGGCACCACGAGCGGCGGCACGACGGCGGGCGGCACCACCTCCGGCGGGACGACCGGCGGGTCCGGCGGGGCCACCGACTTCCCGGGCAAGGAGGTCTCCGTCCACTTCGCCTGCGAGTCGCCCGGACCGGCCGACATCGCCTCCAAGGTGACGATCAACGCCAAGAAGAGCGGCGGCAGCTACGCGCTCACGGTCAAGACCGCCAAGGGCGTCATGGACAGCCCGGCCGATCTGCCGGCGGGCGCGCTGAAGCCGTCGATGAAGATCGTCGTCGGCGGGGCCGACAAGGGCTTCGTCAACGCCGCGGGTCCGGGCAATCCGGAGCCGCTGACCAAGGGCAAGCCGGTCAACCTGCCCGACATGACCGGTACGTACAAGCCGGGCGCCTCCGGGAAGTCGACGCTCACGCCCGGCACCCTGCAGATCGACGTCACGCTGGGCAGCGCGAAGATCCCGATCGCCTGCAAGGTCACGGGCGCGGTCCAGGCCTCGCTCGAACTCGACACCACCGCCCAGGAAGGCGGCGCGGCGGGCGGCGGCGACGCGGCCTCCGGCGGTGCGGCGGGCGGCGGCACGGCCTCCGGCGGCGGTCTGGCCGCCACCGGCGCCGAGGACAACGGGGCCCTGCGCGCGCTCGGCCTGGTCGCCGGCACGGCGATCCTGCTGGGCGGTGCGGTGTTCACCTTCACCCCGTGGCGCCGGCTGCGCTCGGGCCGGTGACCCGGACCGCGTAACCCGTACGGCGAAGGGCCGCCGCACCGTGGAAACGGTGCGGCGGCCCCTTCGTGCGCGGAGGAACGGGCTTCTCAGCCCACGTCGCCCATGCGCCGGGCGATGCTCCTGCGCGACATCCAGATGCCGACACCGGCGATCACGGCGAGGATCACCTCGAAGGCGACCGCCCCCGTCGTGTCCAGGTCGACACCGACCGGCGGAGCGGTGAGCAGCCCGGTCAGCGAGTCGCCCGCGGTGACCGCGAGGAACCAGACGCCCATCATCTGGGAGCCGTACTTCGCCGGGGCCATCTTCGTGGTGACCGACAGACCGACGGGGGAGAGGCACAGCTCGGCGACCGTCTGGACGAAGTAGATCGCCACCAGCCACATCGGGCTGACCTTGCCGCCGTTGGCCGCCGTGTCGATCAGCGGGATCAGGAACACCGCGAAGGAGACGCCGATCAGCACCAGGCTGGAGGCGAACTTGACCGCGGTGCTCGGCTCCTTGCCGCGCTTGTTCAGCCACAGCCACCCCGAGGCGAGCACGGGGGCCATCGCCATCACGAAGATCGGGTTCAGCGACTGGTACCAGGAGGTCGGGAAGTCGAACCCGAACAGGGTGTTCGTCGTCGAGTTCTCACCGAAGATCGACAGGGTCGAACCGTTCTGGTCGTAGATCATCCAGAAGACGGCGGCGACGACGAAGAACCAGATGTAGCCCGAGAGCTTGGACTGCTCGGTGGCCGTCAGCTCCTTGTCCCGCTTCATCCGGGCCAGGACGGTGATCGGGATGACCAGTCCGGCGATGCTCAGCGGCACGGTGGCCCAGTCGGAGAAGTTCCCGGTGATGCCGAGCAGGCCGTACAGGACGACCGCGACGATCAGCCAGATCATGCCCTTGCGCAGGGCCGAGCGCTTCTGCTCCTCCGTCGCCGGGGTGGTGACGACGCTGCTCTGCGGGCTCAGGTGGCGGGTGCCCAGCATGAACTGGGCGAGGCCCAGCGCCATGCCGATCGCGGCCAGTGCGAACCCGAAGTGCCAGTTGACCTTCTCGCCGACCGTGCCGATGGAGAGCGGGGCGAGGAACGCGCCGATGTTGATGCCGATGTAGAAGAGCGTGAACCCGCCGTCGCGGCGCGGGTCCTCCGGCCCCTTGTAGAGGTGGCCGACCATCGTGGAGATGTTGGCCTTCAGCAGTCCGGAGCCGAGTGCGACCAGGGCCAGGCCCGCGAAGAAGCTCCCCGAGTTCGGCACCGCGAGGGTGATGTGGCCGAGGATGACGACGGCGCCGCCGATGGCGACCGTCCTGCGCGGCCCCCAGAAGCGGTCGGCCACCCAGCCGCCCGGCATGGTCAGCAGATAGACCATCGACATGTACGCGGAGTAGATGGCCGTCGCGGTGGTGGCGTTCATGTGCAGGCCGCCGGGCGCGATCAGATAGAGCGGGAGCAGCGCCTTCATCCCGTAGAAGCTGTACCGCTCCCACATCTCGGTCATGAAGAGCGTGGCCAGGCCGCGGGGGTGGCCGAAGAAGGTCTTCTCGCCGCCCGCGGTGCTCGCCGGGTCCTTCGTCAGGCTGGACGCCATGATCGATCCTTGTGTGCTCGGGACGCGTCGCTCATGAGCGGTACGCGCCCGGTGGGGGGAGGCCGGCACCGGCGCGGGTACGCCCACCGCGCCGGGATCCACGCCCGGACACACCCTCGTCGGTGTCCCGGGCCCGGCCCACAGGTCATTCACTGGTTGTTTCCGGGCCGGCGGGTACCGGCCCCCGCACGCACAAGGACCCCGGGCGTCAACAGCTGCCCAAGGGTCCTTGAGTCGTGCAACAGGCGTCCGAACACCATACGGCACGACAGAAGCCGAAATAACAGGACTTGAGAGATGGATCACAGGTCAGAGGGTGTCCACACTCCCCTGTTCGAAGGTCTGAGCGCCAGTCGAGCACGGACCCGCAGGCCTTTCCGATCACCTCACGCCTTCTCGCGTCCGCGGACTACCATCAGTCCATGACCCGTGTACTGCTCGCCGAGGACGACGCATCCATCTCGGAACCGCTGGCCCGCGCCCTGCGGCGGGAGGGATACGAGGTCGAGGTCCGCGAAGACGGCCCGACCGCGCTCGACGCCGGACTCCAGGGCGGCATCGATCTGGTCGTGCTCGACCTGGGGCTGCCGGGGATGGACGGACTGGAGGTCGCCCGCAGGCTCCGCGCCGAGGGCCACACCGTCCCGGTGCTGGTGCTGACCGCCCGCGCCGACGAGGTGGACACGGTCGTCGGCCTCGACGCCGGGGCGGACGACTACGTCACCAAGCCCTTCCGGCTGGCCGAGCTGCTCGCCCGGGTCCGGGCCCTGCTGCGCCGCGGCTCCGCCGAGCCCGCCCCGCAGCCCGCCACCCACGGCGTCCGGATCGACGTCGAGTCCCACCGCGCCTGGATGGGCGAGGAGGAACTGCAGCTCACCGCCAAGGAATTCGACCTGCTGCGGGTCCTCGTCCGGGACGCCGGCCGGGTCGTCACCCGTGACCAGCTGATGCGCGAGGTCTGGGACACCACCTGGTGGTCGTCGACCAAGACCCTCGACATGCACATCTCCTGGCTCCGCAAGAAGCTCGGCGACGACGCCGCCAACCCCCGCTACATCGCCACGGTCCGCGGCGTCGGCTTCCGCTTCGAGAAGAGCTGACGCACACCGGTCCCGCACGAGCTGACGTACAGAGGCCGCCATGCGCCGACGCCTGATCAACTCCACCCTCGCCGTGGTCCTCGTGGTGATCGCCGTCTTCGGCGTCTCCCTCGTCATCGTCGAGACCCGCACCATCAGCACCAGCGCCCAGGAGAGCGTGGACTCCGAGGCGCTGCGGCTGATCAGCGTGATCGAGAGCCGGCTGCTGGGCGCCGAGCGCATCAACCCCGGGGTGCTCGCCGAGCAGATCGACGACACCCGCTACGCCCTGGTCAAGATGCCCGGCCGCGCCCCGATCGAGGTCGGCGACCGCCCCACCGGCAGTGTGATCAGCGCCACCGAGGAGGGCGAGCACGGCGAACGGGTCACGGTCGAGGAGTCCCGCTCCGCCGTCACCCGCGAGGTCGGCCGCACCCTGCTGATCATCGGCGCGGTGGCGCTGCTGGCCATCGTCTCCGCCGTGCTCCTGGCCGTACGCCAGGCCAACAAGCTGGCCTCCCCGCTCACCGACCTCGCCGAGACGGCGGAACGGCTGGGCTCGGGCGACCCCCGCCCGCGCCACAAGCGCTACGGGGTGCCGGAGCTGGACCGGGTCGCGGACGTCCTGGACGCCTCCGCCGAACGGATCGCGCGGATGCTCACCGCCGAGCGCCGGCTCGCCGCCGACGCCTCCCACCAGCTCCGCACCCCCCTCACCGCGCTCTCCATGCGGATCGAGGAGATCTCCGTCACGGACGACCCGGACACCGTCAAGGAGGAGGCGAACATCGCCCTCACCCAGGTCGAGCGGCTCACCGACGTCGTCCAGCGGCTCCTCACCAACGCCCGGGACCCGCGCACCGGCTCCGCCGTCGTCTTCGACCTGGACGAGATCGTCAAGCAGCAGATCGAGGAGTGGCGCCCGGCCTACCGCAGCGAGGGCCGGGCCATCGTCTGCTCCGGCAAGCACGGACTGAGCGCCGTCGGCACCCCCGGCGCGGTCGCCCAGGTGCTGGCCGCGCTGATCGAGAACTCGCTCATGCACGGCGGGGGCACGGTCGCGCTGCGCACCCGGGTCACCGGGAACCAGGCGGTCATCGAGGTGACGGACGAGGGACCGGGCGTCCCGGCGGACCTCGGCGCGCGGATCTTCGAGCGGACCATCAGCGGCCGCAACTCCACAGGCATCGGCCTCGCCGTGGCCCGCGACCTCGCGGAGGCGGACGGCGGACGGCTGGAACTGCTCCAGCAGCAGCCGCCCGTCTTCGCGCTCTTCCTCAGCCAGGTGGCCCTGCCCCGGAAGGAACCGGAACGTCCGGTCAGATGACGGACACGCCCTAGCGCCGGGCGGTGTCCGCCTCGACGCGGACGACCGCGGCCGGTGCGGGAGCGGGGACCTGCACGGGCCGGGCGGCGCGCGCGGGCTCCTCGGCGGGGGGGCTCAGAGCGGACTCTTTGGCGGGCAGCGCCCGGAAGACCCAGGTCCGGTACGACCAGAAGCGGAACAGCGTCGCGATGCCGATGCCGAGGACCTTGAAGACATTGCTCTGGACCGGGGTGTCCCAGCCGAACCAGTACGTCGCCGCGTACAGCACACCGGTCTCGATGACCGCGCCCACCGCGCTGAACAGCAGGAACAGCGTCAGCTCACGGGTGCGGCCGGACTTGTCGCGGTCCCGGTACGTCCAGTAGCGGAAGCCGACGTAGTTGAAGAGGATCGCGACGAACGTCGCCAGCAGACCCGCGCGCACCGTCGGGATGTCCGTGTAGCGCCACAGCAGGTTGGACACGGCGATGTTCACCACCAGGCCGACCGCGCCGACCACGCCGAACTTGGCGATCTCCCGGGCCAGCAGCTCCAGCCGCGCCCGCAGTGCGCCCCGTTCGCTCATGGTCTCGTTCAGCCCGTCTGTCGGTTCCGCTCGGTGTTCCGTCAACCCAGCCATGCTAACCAGGGGATCCGCCCGCCGCCCGTGAGTACCGGTACAGGTGTGGCGAGGCTGTGACAGCCGCCACCCGGACTCCCCTCCTCCGCATCCCGAGGGCGTCGTCGGGCGCCGCCGGAGCGTGCGGATACCCTGGACGGGTGACGTTCCCGGTAGTCGGCATGGTCGGTGGCGGACAGCTCGCCCGTATGACCCACGAGGCGGGCATCCCCCTCGGCATCAAGTTCAAGCTCCTCAGTGACACCGCTCAGGACTCGGCGGCCCAGGTGGTGGGCGAAGTCGTCGTCGGCGACTATCGCGACCTGGACACGCTGCGCGCCTTCGCGCGCGGCTGCGACGTGATCACCTTCGATCACGAGCATGTGCCCACCGAGCATCTGCGGGCCCTGGAGGCGGACGGCATCCCCGTGCGCCCCGGACCCGACGCGCTGGTGCACGCCCAGGACAAGGGGGTGATGCGCGCGAAGCTCACCGAGATCGGCGCGCCCTGCCCCCGCCACCGCATCGTGGCGGACCCGGCCGACGCCGCGGCCTTCGCCGAGGAGACCGGGGGCTTCCCCGTCATCCTCAAGACCGTGCGCGGCGGCTACGACGGCAAGGGCGTCTGGGTGGTCCGCTCCGAGGCGGACGCGGCCGAGCCCTTCCGGGCCGGCGTCCCGGTCCTCGCCGAGGAGAAGGTCGACTTCGTACGGGAGCTGGCGGCCAACATCGTCCGCTCGCCGCACGGCCAGGCCGTGGCCTACCCGGTCGTCGAGTCCCTCCAGGTCGACGGCGTCTGCGACACGGTCGTCGCCCCGGCCCCCGAGCTGGACGAGACCCTGGCGGGCGAGGCCCAGCAGCTCGCGCTGCGCATCGCGGCCGAGCTGGGCGTCGTCGGCCACCTCGCCGTCGAACTCTTCGAGACCCGCGGACCCGACGGGAAGCCCGGCATTCTGGTCAACGAACTGGCCATGCGCCCGCACAACTCCGGGCACTGGACCCAGGACGGCGCGATCACCTCGCAGTTCGCCAACCACGTCCGGGCCGTCCTCGACCTCCCGCTCGGCGACCCGCGCCCGCGCGCCCCCTGGACGGTCATGTGCAACGTCCTGGGCGGCGACTACCCGGACATGTACCAGGGCTATCTGCACTGCATGGCCCGGGACCCGCAGCTCAAGATCCACATGTACGGCAAGGACGTGAAGCCCGGCCGCAAGGTCGGCCACGTCAACACCTACGGCGACGATCTGGCGGACGTGCGCGAGCGCGCCCGGCACGCGGCCGACTATCTGCGAGGAACGATCACTGAATGACTTCCCCCGCCTCCGCCTCCGCCGCCCCGGCCGTCGGCATCGTCATGGGCTCGGACTCCGACTGGCCCGTCATGGAAGCGGCGGCCAAGGCCCTCGACGAGTTCGAGATCCCGTACGAGGTCGACGTCGTCTCCGCCCACCGCATGCCGCGCGAGATGATCGCGTACGGCGAGGAGGCGGCCGGCCGCGGGCTCAGGGCGATCATCGCGGGTGCCGGCGGCGCCGCGCACCTGCCCGGCATGCTCGCCTCGGTCACCCCGCTTCCGGTCATCGGCGTCCCCGTACCGCTGAAGTACCTGGACGGCATGGACAGCCTGATGTCCATCGTCCAGATGCCCGCCGGCATCCCCGTCGCCACCGTCTCCATCGCGGGCGCGCGCAACGCCGGACTGCTGGCCGTCCGGATGCTCGCCGCGCACGACGAGGAGCTGCGGGCGAGGATGACGGAGTTCCTCTCGGACCTGAACGGCCAGGCCACCGAGAAGGGCAAGCGGCTGCGCGCCAAGGTCACGGGCGCGGACTCCTTCGGCTTCGGCAAGTAGGCAGACCCGGCGGACGCCCGGCGGACAGAGAGAAGGACGGCGATGGACCGGCTGGCAGAGGCGCGCGCACTCCTCGCGGAGTACCCCGTCGTGGACGGTCACAACGATCTCCCGTGGGCGCTGCGCGAACAGGTCGGCTACGACCTGGACGCCCGCGACATCGCCACCGACCAGTCGGCCCGTCTGCACACCGACCTCCCCCGGCTGCGCGCCGGGGGCGTCGGTGCCCAGTTCTGGTCCGTGTACGTGCGCTCCGACCTGGCCGGCGACGACGCCGTGGCCGCCACGCTGGAGCAGATCGACGTCGTCGCCGAACTGCTCGACCGCTATCCGGCCGACCTGCGGCGCGCCCTGACGGCCGACGACATGGAGGCGGCCCGCGCCGAGGGCCGGATCGCCTCCCTGATGGGGGCCGAGGGCGGGCACTCCATCCACAACTCGCTCGGCACCCTGCGGGCCCTGCACACCCTGGGCGTCCGCTACATGACGCTCACCCACAACGACAACATCGCCTGGGCGGACTCCGCGACGGACGAGCCGGGCGTCGGCGGCCTCTCCCCGTTCGGCCACGAGGTCGTCCGCGAGATGAACCGCACCGGCATGCTGGTCGACCTCTCGCACGTCGCGGCGACCACGATGCGCGACGCGCTGGCCACCACCGTCGCACCGGTGATGTTCTCGCACTCGTCCTCGCGGGCCGTCTGCGACCACCCGCGCAACATCCCCGACGACGTCCTCGCCCTGCTGCCGGCCAACGGCGGCATCGCCATGGCCACCTTCGTGCCGAAGTTCGTCCTGCCGGAGGCCGTCGCCTGGACGAAGGCCGCCGACGAGAACCTGCGCGCCCACGGGCTGCACCACCTGGACACCACCGAGCGGGCGATGAAGCTGCACGCCGCGTTCGAGGCGGCGAACCCGCGCCCGGTCGCGACCGTGGCCACCATCGCCGACCACCTCGACCACATGCGCGAGGTCGCGGGCGTCGACCACATCGGCATCGGCGGCGACTACGACGGCACCGCGTTCCTCCCGCGGGGCCTGGAGAGCGTCGCCGGCTACCCGAACCTGATCGCCGAACTCCTCGGCCGCGGCTGGTCCGCCGCCGACCTGTCCAAGCTGACCTGGCGCAACGCCGTACGGGTGCTGCGCGCCGCCGAGGACGTGGCCCGCGAGCAGCAGGCGCTGCGCGGCCCCTCGCACGCCACGATCGAGCAGCTGGACGCCCCGGCGGCCTGAGCCACCGGGGCGTTTCCTCCGGCGCGCCCGCTCAGCAGGCGCAGAGACAGAACGGGTGCCCCGCCGGGTCGGCGTACACCCGGAAGGTGCGCTCCCGGTCGTCCGCCTCCAGCACCGTCGCGCCCAGCGCCAGCACCTCGCGCTCGGCCGCGTCCAGGTCTTCCACCGTCAGGTCCAGGTGGAACTGCTGCGAGGCGTCGGGGCTGGGCCACTTCGGCGGGACGAACCCGGGCGCGGCCTGGAAGGCGAGCTGCGCCCCGGCGCCGCCGGTGAGCTCCACCCAGCCCTCCTGCTGCTCGACCTCGCCGCCGATCAGCGCGGCGTAGAAGGTCGCGAGGGCGACGGGGTCGGGGCAGTCCAGGACGACGGATCCCACTGAGGCCAGAGCCATGGTGTTTCCTCCTCGGCACAACGACGGACAGGTGGTTACCGCTTGAGTCGCTCAACCGGTAACCGTTACTGCATGCTGCCGTACGAGAGGTAACGTCGCAACCATGAATGAGAGGGACTCCGCGCCGGGTGGGCTCGCGCTGGTCGAAGCGCTGGTCAACACCCTGAACGTCGAGACCGGCGCGGACGCCCTGGACACGGCGGAGGGGCGGGCCGCCTTCGCCCTCGCGGAGCCGGAGGTGCCGGCGGCGCGCGCCCTGCGCGAGGCCCTGCGCGCGGCCTGTCTGGCCCACGCGGGCCACTGCTCCGACGACAGCCCGCTGTGCGTGCTGGACCGGCTGCTCGCCGAGGCGCCGCTGAGGGTCGCCGTGGACGGGGCGGGCGGGGTCGCGCTGCGGCCGGTGGAGGAGCCCCCGGGGCTCACGGCCCGGGTCGCGGCCGCCGTCGCCGCCGCCGCGGCCGACGGCACCTGGGCCCGGCTCAAGGCCTGCGAGGCGGCGGACTGCCGGTGGGCCTACTACGACCGCAGCCCGGCCGGGCGCCGCCGCTGGTGCTCGATGTCGGTGTGCGGGGCGCGCGCCAAGATGCGGACCTACCGCGCACGGCGCGGCTGAGGGGCGGCCCGGGTCAGGCCTTCGGGCGGCCCATCGCGCGGAACGTCCAGCCGGCCGCGCGCCAGACCTCCGGGTCCAGGGCGTTGCGGCCGTCCAGGAGGACGCGCCGTCCGGCCGCGGCGCCCAGGGCCTCCGGGTCGAGGGTGCGGAACTCGCTCCACTCCGTCAGGTGCAGCACGACGTCCGCGCCGCGCACCGCGTCCAGGGCGGTCTCCGCGTAGCCGAGGGTGGGGAAGAGGCGGCGGGCGTTGTCCATGCCCTTGGGGTCGAAGACGGTGACCTGGCCGCCCTGGAGGTGGATCTGGCCGGCGACGTTCAGCGCGGGGGAGTCGCGCACATCGTCCGAGTCCGGCTTGAAGGTGGCGCCGAGCACCGCGACGCGGCAGCCGAGGAAGCTCCCGCCGACGGCCTCGCGGGCCAGCTCCACCATGTGGCCGCGGCGGCGCATGTTGATGGAGTCGACCTCGCGCAGGAAGGTGAGGGCCTGGTCGGCGCCCAGCTCACCGGCGCGGGCCATGAAGGCGCGGATGTCCTTGGGGAGGCAGCCGCCGCCGAAGCCGATGCCGGCCCGGAGGAACTTGTTCCCGATGCGCTCGTCGTGGCCGATGGCCTCGGCCAGCTTCACCACGTCGCCGTCGGCGGCCTCGCAGACCTCCGCCATGGCGTTGATGAAGGAGATCTTGGTGGCGAGGAAGGAGTTGGCGGACGTCTTCACCAGTTCGGCGGTGGGGAAGTCCGTGACCACGAAGGGGGAGCCCTCCGCGATCGGTCCCGCGTAGACCTCGCGCAGCAGCTTCTCGGCGTGCTCGCTCTCCACGCCGACGACGATCCGGTCCGGGTGCAGGGTGTCCCGGACGGCGAAGCCCTCGCGCAGGAACTCCGGATTCCAGGCCAGCTCGGCCGCCTCGCCCGCCGGGGCCAGCTCCGCCAGCCGCGCCGCGAGCCGGGCGGCCGAGCCCACCGGCACGGTGGACTTGCCGACGACCAGGGCCGGCCGCGTGAGCAGGGGGGCCAGGGAGTCGAAGGCGCTGTCGACGTAGCTCATGTCGCAGGCGTACTCGCCCTGCTTCTGCGGGGTGTTCGTGCAGACGAAGTGCACATCGCCGAATTCGGCGACCTCGGCCCACGAGGTGGTGAACCGCAGCCGTCCGGTGGAGCCCTCGATGCCGGCGACGTGCCGCTGGAGGATCTCCTCCAGACCGGGCTCGTACATCGGCACCCGGCCCGCCGACAGCAGCTCGATCTTCTCGGGCACGATGTCGAGTCCCAGGACGTCGAAGCCCAGCTCGGCCATGGCCGCGGCGTGGGTGGCGCCGAGGTAGCCGGTGCCGATCACAGTGATCCTGAGGGCCATGAACGTGCTCCTGTGAGATGCGGGCAGACGTGCGGTGCACGAGCATAGTCCTGGCCCCTGGGCCGGCCCGTTCCGGCTGTCGTGAAGCTCACGGCCCGCGTCCGTATGCCGGGGCCGGGGCGGGCGCCTAAAATTGGGTTACTTAACGGTAGTTAGCAGCTTGGGGAGTGAGCGTCTTGGCGGGTTCGACCGATTTCGACCTGTACCGTCCGGCCGAGGAGCACGACATGCTCCGTGAGACGGTGCGTGCGCTCGTCGAGGCGAAGATCGCCCCGTTCGCGGCCGCGGTCGACGAGGAGGCCCGCTTCCCGCAGGAGGCGCTGGACGCCCTCACCGCCGCCGACCTGCACGCGGTCCACGTACCGGAGGAGTACGGCGGGGCCGGCGCCGACGCGCTCGCCACCGTCATCGTGATCGAGGAGGTGGCCCGCGCCTGCGTCTCCTCCTCCCTGATCCCGGCCGTCAACAAGCTCGGTTCGCTCCCGGTGATCCTCTCCGGCTCCGAGGACCTGAAGAAGAAGTACCTGGGCCCGCTGGCCAAGGGCCAGGGCATGTTCTCGTACTGCCTCTCCGAGCCCGACGCCGGTTCCGACGCGGCGGGCATGAAGACCCGCGCGGTCCGCGACGGCGACTTCTGGGTGCTCAACGGCGTGAA
Organism: Streptomyces sp. NPDC024555; assembly: GCF_055559335.1. Classification (NCBI taxonomy): domain Bacteria; kingdom Bacillati; phylum Actinomycetota; class Actinomycetes; order Kitasatosporales; family Streptomycetaceae; genus Streptomyces; species Streptomyces sp. NPDC024555. The sequence continues at coordinate 35,973 of NZ_JBVHKV010000008.1, read as the reverse complement.
GCGCTGGATCACCAACGCGGGCGTCTCCGAGTACTACACGGTCATGGCCGTCACCGACCCGACCAAGCGCTCCAAGGGCATCTCGGCCTTCGTCGTCGAGAAGTCGGACGAGGGCGTCTCCTTCGGCGCCCCGGAGAAGAAGCTCGGCATCAAGGGCTCCCCGACCCGCGAGGTCTACTTCGACAACGTCCGCATCCCCGCCGACCGCATGATCGGCGAGGAGGGCACCGGCTTCGCCACTGCGATGAAGACCCTGGACCACACCCGCATCACCATCGCGGCCCAGGCGCTCGGCGTCGCCCAGGGCGCCCTGGACTACGCCAAGGGCTACGTCCAGGAGCGCAAGCAGTTCGGCAAGCCGATCGGCGACTTCCAGGGCGTGCAGTTCATGCTCGCCGACATGGCGATGAAGCTGGAGGCGGCCCGCCAGCTGACCTACTCCGCCGCCGCCAAGTCCGAGCGCGTCGACGGCGACCTCACCTTCTTCGGCGCCGCGGCCAAGTGCTTCGCCTCCGACGTCGCCATGGAGATCACCACCGACGCCGTCCAGCTCCTCGGCGGCTACGGCTACACGCGGGACTACCCCGTGGAGCGGATGATGCGCGACGCCAAGATCACCCAGATCTACGAGGGCACCAACCAGGTCCAGCGGATCGTCATGGCCCGCAACCTGCCGTAGGGCGTGTCCGGAAAGTCCCGCCTGCTCGGCGACGCCTGGCACGCACGCTCGCGGCGTTGTCGGGATCACCCCGATACATCCAGTATCGGGGCGACCCTCCGCCTTGCGATCGCACGCACCAGACGCCGCCGAGCCCGCCCTGCGGGCGGACGGCGCTACTTTCCGGACACGCCCTAGCACCGGCCCACCGGCCCCCGAAGCCCCGCCCCGGAACGCCCCGGCGGCGGGGCTTCGCGCGTCCGCTACGGCCCTTCGTTCCGGCGCACCATCTCGTCGATCCAGGCCGGGGCGTAGGGAGAGGTGCAGCCCCGCGGCGTCGGGTAGTCCTTGAGGACCTCCAGCCGCTCCCCGATGGCGCGGGCCCGCGCCCGGTACGCGGGGTCGGAGATGCCGATCTGGGCCAGGCAGTGGTTCATCGCCCACTGCAACCGGTCCGGGGCGTCCTTCAGCTCCGCCTCGATCACGTCGAGCAGCGCGCCCGGGTCCAGTCCGTCCGGCCGCTTCGCCACCCGCTCGGTCGTCAGCGCCCAGCCCGCGGCGGCGACCACCGGATCGGGGTCGGCGGACCAGGCGAGGCGCAGCTCCTCCGCGTGCGGGCTCTTCTTCACCACGTAGTTCACGAGCCAGTCCAGCACCTTGGGCGCCCGTGCCTCGCGGACCATGGCGTCCAGCCGGTCCCGCCCGAAGGCCTTGGGGCGGCAGACCAGCAGGGCCAGCAGCCGGGCGGCGGTGTCGCCCGTGTCCCACAGCTCCTCCGCGAGCTCCTGCCGGGTCCCGAGCCGTTTGGCCAGGGCGCGCAGCTTCCCGAGGTTCACCCCGTGGTCGTCGCCGTGCCGCTCGTTGACCGCCCGCGCCCTGGGGTCCTCCAGCGCGGCGAGTTCGGCCCTCACCTCGGCCACCGTCGTCGTCCCGCTCACCGGATCCTCCCGTTCCTGGCCCACGGAACGCAGCCTACGGGCGGGCACCGACACCCGCCGCCCGCCCGCACGGCCCGCTCGGGCATGATCACGGCATGGGACATCCGCATCTGCCGAGCACCGAGACCGCCGTCACCGCGGTCCGCGAGGTCGCGCGCGCGTACGGCCTGGAGATGACGGTCACCGACGACATCGGTGCCGACCGGACCTCCCGCCGCACCTCGGCGGGTGCCTTCACCGTCCTCGACACCGACGGCTCGCTGCCCCACGAGGCCTTCGTCGAGCTGGGCGGGGCGCCCGACGTCACCGTCCAGCTCTTCCCCGAGGACGACGCGCGGATCACCGTCGACGGCGTCGAGTTCCACGACGTGCCCCGCGACTCCGTGCCCGCCTTCCTGCGCTCCGTGTACGGCGGCACCGCCTTCGTGAAGGGGAAGCTCTTCCCGCCCGGCCAGTGGCTCGTCGTCCCCCTGCCCGGGGACGAGACGTACCGGGAACTCGTCCCGCGCACGATGCTCAGCCCCTGGCTGGCCCGCAACTTCCGCGGCTGAGGGCGCACCGCACCCCTTGGACGCGGTGCGCGGGGTGGCGTAGCTTCGCGGTCCATGACGACGGACATCCAAGGGCTGACCGCCCTGTTCGAGGCGCTGGGGGCCGACGACGCCGCGGGCTGGGCCGAGTCGGAGGCGGAGGAGGACCTTCCGCAGCTGGCCCGCTACCGGTTCCTCCGCATGGTGTGGCAGGACATCGACGCCTGGAGCACGGCGGCACCCGCCTGGGTCGAGGCCTACCGGAAGGACGGCCCGGCGAGCGGATGCGTCCGGCGGGCGCTGGGGCTCGGGCTCACGCCCGGCGAACTGGGCGAGCTGGCCCGCGAGATCGCCCGGGAGACCGTGTCCGGCGTGCTGTACGGACTGGACGGCCCCTCGGACGGCGACCTCCCGCCCGGAATCGAGGCGGAGCTGCCCCGCTGGCGGCTGGCCGAACTGTCACCCGGGGGCGGGCCGACGGGACGGGTGCTGGGCGCGTTGTACGAGGATCTGGACGAGACGGAGCCGCAGGGCCCGGCAGGAGGCGGCGCATGACGGCGTTCGACGTGAGTGAGCGGCGGATCTGGGAGGGCCGTGCCGAGAGCTACGCCCGCACCTTCGCCCGCCTCTGCGCCCGTACGGTCCCGGACCTGCTCGACGCCGCGGCCGTGGGCGCCGGGAGCCGGGTCCTCGACGTGGGATGCGGCAGCGGCACCGTGACCGTGGCGGCGCTGGCACGCGGCGCGGCCGTCCAGGCGGTGGACGCCGAGCCGGGCATGGCCGAGGCGACCCGGCGGGCCGCGCCCGGGGCCGAGGTGCGCACCGGCACGCTGCCCCTGCTCCCGTACCCCGACGACGGCTTCGACGCGGTCGTGGCGAACTTCGTCCTCAACCACGTCGGCCGGCCGCTGGAGGCCCTGGTGGAGCTGCGCCGGATCACCCGGCCCGGCGGCCGGATCGCCGTCACGATCTGGCAGGTGCCCGGCGCCCCCGGCCAGGCGCTGGCCGGCCGGGCCGCCGAGGCCGCCGGACTGACCCGGCCCGACTGGCTCGCCACGGTCGAGGAGGAGCACAACTTCCCGCGCACCCCGCAGGGCCTGGGCGCCCTGCTGGAGGAGGCCGGGGCCGCGGACGTACGGAGCGAGGCCGTCGCCTGGGACCACCGGGTGGCCCCGGACGACTGGTGGGACGGGCCCGCGTCCGGGGTCGCCGCGATCGGCCGGCTGGTCAACAGCCGGGGCCCGGCCGGGGTGGCGGCCGCGAAGCGCGCGTACGACGGGCTGTGCCGGGAGTTCCTCGGGGCGGACGGGATGCTGGCGCTGCCGCATGTGGCGGTGCTGGCCCACGGGAGGGCGTAGGGACACGGCGAAGGGCCCGGACGGCGTCCGGGCCCTTCGGCTGCGGTCAGTTGTCGGTGACGGTGACCTTGTCGTCGTTCTTCAGCTGCTCGACCAGCTGCTTGACCTTGGCCTTGTCCCAGACCAGGTTGCCGCCGGTGGAACCGGAGATCGGCATGTTCAGCGAGGTGCCGTCACCGCCCGTGACGTCCTTCAGGGCGAAGAACATCTGGCCCAGGGACCACAGCGACATGTCCTTGTCGACGATCAGCGTGTCCAGGCCGGCCCCCATCGTCGGGTACAGCTTGAACGGGTTGAGGATCGTCGACGGGGTCGCCGTCTGACTGGCCAGGGCCGCGAGGAACTTCTGCTGGTTCTTCGTACGGTCCAGGTCCGAGGTGAAGGCGTGCCGGGTCCGGACGAAGGCGAGGGCCTGCTGGCCGTCCAGGGTCTGCTTGCCGGCCTGGAAGTCGGCGCCCGACCACTTGTCCTTGAAGGCCTTGGGGATGTCCAGCTCCACCCCGCCGATCGCGTCCACGATCTTGGCGAAGCCGCCGAAGCCGATCTCGACGTAGTGGTCGATGCGCAGGCCGGTGTTGAACTCCACCGTGCGGACGAGCAGCTCCGGGCCGTCCTCGGCGTACGCCGCGTTCAGCTTGGTCGTCCGGCCCTTGCCCGGGTACCGCTTGCCGGACTCGGAGCCGACGAACGAGGGGATCTCGACGTTCGAGTCACGGGGCAGCGAGACCAGCGTCGGGCCGTTCGAGCCGTCGTGCAGGATCATCATCGAGTCGGTCCGCTTGCCCTCGGCCGAGCCCGTGTGCAGCCGCTTCTTGTCGTCGGCCGTCATGCCCGCGCGGCTGTCGGAGCCGACGATCAGGTAGTTCGTCCCGTCGCCGCCCTCGGGCCGCTCGATGACCTTGGAGAGGTCGACCTCGCGCTTCAGCTTGGAGTCGGCCCAGAAGTACGTGCCGATGGAGACCGCCAGCACCACGACCACCAGGGTCAGCGCGCCGATCTTGATCCGGCGGCGCCAGTCGGGCGCGGACGCCGGACGGCCCTGCGGATATCCGCCGCCCCCCGGTCCGTCGCCCTGGCCGCCGCCCCGGCCGCCGCCGTAGACCTGGCCGGAGCTGTAGCCGCTGTCGTACCCGCTGTCGTACTGCGGGCCCTCGTCGTAGCCGGCGGGCTGCTGGGGCACCGGCCGCTGCCTCGGCGGCGCGGGGCGCTGCCGGGGCGGGGCGGGGCGGCGCTGGACATGCGGCATCGAGCGGGCGCCCTCGGGCCGGTCGCTCATGCTCCCCTGCCCGTAGCGGTTGCCGCTGCGGTTGTCGTCGCTCCAGCCCTCGGGCCACTCGTTCATACGGACCAGTGTGCAGGCCGGGGCCGCCGCTCCTACAGGGGGTGAGGGAAATCGGACCGCGGCTGTTGCGAAGCTGATGCATTGCGACGGGCCTCCGGGCCGCGCATAAGGTGGAGGGCATGACAGATCAGGCCCCGCGCCCGGAGGGTGACATTCCGGGCAAGCCCACCGCAGCCTCGCGGACCACGCTCAGCCACATCATGACCGGCAGCGACACCAATCTGCTGGGTACGGTGCACGGTGGCGTGATCATGAAACTGGTCGACGACGCGGCGGGCGCGGTGGCCGGGCGGCACTCGGGCGGCCCCGCGGTGACGGCCTCGATGGACGAGATGGTCTTCCTGGAGCCGGTCCGCGTCGGCGACCTCGTGCACGTCCGCGCCCAGGTCAACTGGACCGGCCGCTCCTCCATGGAGGTCGGCGTCCGCGTCATGGCCGAGCGCTGGAACGAGTCCACCCCCGCCACCCAGGTCGGTACCGCCTATCTGGTGTTCGCGGCGGTCGACGCGGACGGCCGGCCGCGCCGCGTCCCGCCCGTCGTCCCGGAGACCGAGCGCGACAAGCGGCGCTACCAGGAGGCCCAGATCCGCCGCACCCACCGGCTGGCCCGGCGCCGCGCCATCAAGGAACTGCGCGAGAAGCGCGCCGCCGACGGCATCGAGGACGAGTAACCGGTCCCGCGGTCCCGCAGTCCCGCGGCCTCGCGCCCCCGGGTCCTACGGGCAGACCACCTCGTCGCCCTTCACCGCGCCGAACCGGCCCGGATCCGGCTCCTCGGCACGCACCCGCTCCACCGCCCGGTAGTCCTCGCCCGCCGTCACCCTCAGCGTGCCGCCCTGCCCCGTGACCGCCTTGAGCTGCGCCCCCGGCAGCGCCGCCGCCAGGGTCTTCGCGGACCGGTCCCAGCGGGGGTCGTACGTCACCAGGGTGTGCTTGAGGTCGCGCTCCGGGGCGGTGAGCGGGGCGCGGGTGGTGTCGAACCCGGTGGCGTGCAGCGCGGCGTCGACGGTGGCGCCGAGCCCGTCCTTCGGCGTCCCGTTGTAGACCTGCACCCGGATTCGCCGGGGGTCCACGTCGACCTTCTTCGCGGGCTCCTGGTGAGGACGGGCCACCGCCAGCGGCCTGTCCTCCCGCAGGGCCTCGAACAGCGCCCGGGACTTCTTCGGGTCCCATTTCACCGTCGAACCGATGCCCTTGACCGGGTAGGCGACGTTGTCCAGCGGGACCGAGGTGAACTCCGACGAGGCGGCGGAGAAGCCCCGCATGGCCTGGCCGAGCTCCAGCATCTGCTCGGTGCCGAAGCCGGTGTCGGCCCGGACCGACTTCAGCATCGTCGAGGCCACCTCGCGGAACCGCACCGGGTTCAGCAGCACCCCGCTGCTCGTCGCCTGCTTGATCAGCGAGGCCATGAACTTCTGCTGGCGCTGCATCCGGCCCAGGTCCGCGGCGCCGTCGATGTGCCGGGAGCGTACGTACTGGAGGGCCTGGCCGCCGTTGAGCTCATGGGTGCCGGGCGCCAGGTCGAGGCCGGTGTAGGAGTCCTTCATCGGGCGGCTGGTGCAGATCTTCACCCCGCCGAGGGTGTCGACGGTCGTCATGAAGCTGGTGAAGTCGACCTCCAGATAGTGGTCGACCTTGACGCCGGTCATCTGCTCGACCGTCCGCACGGTCAGGTTCGGCCCGCCCTCGGCGTAGGCGGCGTTCAGCTTCACCGGATGGGCGGCGTGCTCCTTGCCGCTGGTCCCGTCCCGGTGCGCGGGCAGTTCCGCGTAGCTGTCGCGCGGCAGGCTGACGACGCTCGCGCGCTTCCGGTCCTCGGACAGGTGCACCAGCATCAGCGTGTCCGTGCAGTGACAGGGCGCACCGCCCAGCCGGTACTTCCGCTTCTCCTCCGCGGTGATCCGGTCGCGGCCGTCGGTGCCGACCAGCAGCAGATTCATGCCGTGGCCGCCCGCGGGCCGGTTCTTCATGTCCTTGAAGGGGTCGATCCGGTCGATCCCGTTCTCCAGGTTGGTCACCACGGCATGGCCGATCCCGCCCGCGCCGAGCACCAGCACGGAGAGCCCGGTCGCCACGCGCATGCCCCAGCGCGGCCGCTCGTTCCGCTTCGGCGGGCGCCGGGGGCGCGGCGGGGCCTGGCGCGGCAGGGGCGGACGGGGGGAGCGCCGGGGTGCGGGCATGGGAGGGACCTCCGCTGAAAGAGGGACAATTCGTACGGTAGGTCCATACGATCTCCATCCCGGCAGCCCGGCCGGCGGCGCGCGCCGGTGTCCCCCATTCGCGGTAACGTGGCGGCCGAATCATGCCGCTTGGTGGGGTGAGAGACCCCCGGCGCCCCCGAGGACCATCCGAGGACCACATGTCTGCCGCGCAGCACCCCGCCGTCTCCGTGATCATGCCGGTGCTCAATGAGGAACGTCATCTCAGGAACTCCGTCCGGCACATCCTGGAGCAGGAGTACGCCGGAGAGATGGAGGTGGTGATCGCGCTCGGCCCGTCCACGGACCGCACCGACGCGATCGCCGCCGAGCTGGTCGCGGAGGACCCCCGGGTCCACACCGTGCCCAACCCCACCGGCCGCACCCCCGCCGCGCTCAACGCCGCGATCCAGGCCTCCAGCCACCCGATCGTGGTCCGCGTCGACGGCCACGGCATGCTCTCCCCGAACTACATCGCGACCGCCGTCCGGCTCCTGGAGGAGACCGGCGCGCAGAACGTCGGCGGCATCATGCACGCCGAGGGCGAGAACGCCTGGGAGGACGCCGTCGCCGCCGCGATGACCTCGAAGATCGGCGTCGGCAACGCGGCCTTCCACACCGGCGGCGAGGCCGGTCCCGCCGAGACCGTGTACCTGGGCGTCTTCCGCCGCGAGGCCCTGGAGAAGGCCGGCGGCTACAACGTCGAGTTCATCCGCGCCCAGGACTGGGAGCTGAACTTCCGGATCCGCGAGGCGGGCGGCCTGATCTGGTTCTCGCCCGAGCTGCGCGTGCAGTACCGCCCGCGCCCCTCGGTCCGGGCGCTCGCCAAGCAGTACAAGGACTACGGCCGCTGGCGCCATGTCGTCGCCCGCTACCACTCCGGCTCGATCAACCTGCGCTATCTGGCCCCGCCGACCGCCGTCGTCGCCCTCGCGGCCGGTCTCGTGGTGGGGGCCGCCGTCACGCCCTGGGCGCTGATCGTCCCGGGCGGGTACGCCGCCGCGATCGTCGCCGGATCCCTCCCGGCGGGCAAGGGGCTGTCGCTGAAGGCGCGGGCGCAGATCCCCGTCGCGCTGGCCACCATGCACATGTCCTGGGGCTTCGGCTTCCTGACCAGCCCCCGCTCGCTGGCCAGGAAGGTCATCGCGAGCCGCCGGCCCTCGCTGGGCGAGGCGGGCACCACGGTCGCCTGACCCGCGCGGACACAGGAGAGGGGGCGCCCGGCCGGACCGGGCGCCCCCTCTCGCGCAGCGCGTGCTCCGCTACATCTGGCGGTACGGCCAGTACACGTCCATGCAGTCGTCCGTCTTGGAGCTGTTGCTGGCCTCGGTGCCCTCCAGCGGATCGCTGTCCTCCGCGTCGGCGGCGGGGGCCTTCGGGAACGTGGACCCGGACCGCCAGTCCGAGCCGACGGTGAGGGTCAGCCCGGCCCCGTCCGGCGTCTCCGCCACGGCGCTGGTGGGCAGCCCCAGGGCCTTGGCGACCGAGAGGGCGTCGGCCTTGCCCTGGGCCCCGGCGCTGTGCGGGTAGGTCACCTCGGTCGTCAGCGTCGAACCGGGGTCGGTCGAGGTGTCCGCCTCGGTGAAGCCCTTGGCCTTCAGCAGGTCCCGGACCTGACCGGCCCGGCCCTCGGTGGCGGGCCGGCCGTCCGCGGAGGTGCCGTTGACCACGGTCACGCCCAGCGAGGCGGGCGCACCGGCCTTCGGCCCGGCCGCCGCCTTCTTCTTCGCCTTGGCCCGGTCCTTCGGGTCCAGCGACTCGTCGTCGCGCAGCATCGACCAGAGCTTGTCGGCGGCCCCGGGCTTCGGCAGGACGTGGGCATCCGGGTTCTGGGGGTCGGCGATGCGCGGCATCGTCAGCATGGTCATCTTGTCCAGCGGCACGTTCTTCAGCTGCATGCCGAGGTCGAAGAGCTTCTTGACGGTGCCGATCTCCTCGGAGACCTGGAGCGACTCGACGGCGGTCTCGGCGAGGTTCATCAGCCTGCCCGTGTCGGTGAAGGCGTTCTGGCCCTTCAGCTCGCGCATGACCGAGTTCAGATACATGTGCTGGGCCTTGGAGCGGCCGATGTCGCTCTCGAAGGCGTGCCGGGTGCGCAGCCACTTGAGGGCGGTCTCGCCCTTGATCTTGTGACGGCCCGCGGTCAGTCGCAGATGGGAGCCGCCGGGGACCCCGGGCTTGGACACGTCGTTGACGTTCTGCTTCACACAGACCCAGGCGCCGCCCACGGCGTCCGCCATGTCCACCACACCGGCGAAGTCGACCATGATCCAGTGGTCGATGTAGACCTTGGTGAGCTGCTCCCAGGTGTCCAGGGTGCACCCCGGGCCGCCGCGCAGCGTCTCGTTGATGATGCCGTTGCTGGCCGGGTACTTCTTGTGGGTGTCCGGGTTCTCGCAGGCCGGGATGTTCACCCGGGTGTCGCGCGGGATGCTGATGACGGAGGCGTTCTTCCGGTCGGCCGACACATGGAGCAGCATCTGCACATCGGCCAGCGGGGTGCCCCCGACGCTGCTCTTCGAACCGCCGAGCTTCAGGTTCTCCGCGCTGTTGCGGCTGTCGGAGCCGATCAGCAGGATGTTCAGCGGGGTCTGGCCGTCCGCGTTCGGGGCGGCCTTCTTCGCGCCGCTGTTGCCGGCGCTGCGCTCGCCCTTGCGGAGCTTGCTGTTGAGGTGCTCGTAGTACAGATAACCGGCCGCGCCGGTGCCGAGTATGAGGAAGGCGACCGAGAAGGCGATCCACCGCAGGACGCGGTGCTTCTTCTTCCCGGGGGCGCGGCGGGACCGGCCGCGGCGTCCGCCGTGGCTCCCGGCGCGGTGGCCGCGGCCACCGCCGCCCTCCGCGGAGTCCGACGGTGCGGACCGCTCACCGTCGTTCCCGTCCTCCGCGCCGTACAGCCCGTCGTCCCAGCCGAGTTGGCCGGCGGGACCGACGCGTGGTCGGGTCCCCTCCCCAGGCATACCGCTCCGTCCCACCGGGACCCCCCTGCTGCTCAGACTCGTATGGCGCGGTGACACGGTGTCACTTCGCGCACTCCGCCTTGTCGGCGCTGGCCTTGGGAATGTCGATCTTCGCGGGGGCCTTGATGGGCGTACCCGCCTCCTTGAAGTCCTTCCCCAGCGTCAGCACCATCGGCTGCTTCCCCACGGCGTCCTCGGTGCCCGGCTTCATGGCGGAGCCGGGCAGCCCCATCATCTCGGCGAGCGCACGGGCCTGATCGGCCTGGTTCGGCGCGTACACGAGCGTCGTCTTGTCGATCTTCTGCGGGGCGTTGGCCTTGTTCGTGGACTTCAGCACGCCCTTGTCGTTCTGGAGCCAGGTGACGGTCTGCTGCGCACCGCCGGGCACCTCGCCACCGTTGTAGACGTCGACTCGGACGTCGGCGGCGGGTGCCTTGGTTCCGTTGAGGAGCGCATCCTGCTTGCTCTTGGCCTTCTTCTTCTGCGCGGCCACCTCGGTGAGCGAGGTGTCGTCGCGCATCATCGAGAAGAGCTGCTCCGCCTGGGTCGGATGGGCGACCACGGTGACGGGCTTGGGCTCGTCCGGATTGTCTATCACCGGCATGGTGACGAACGTGATGTTCTTGGTGTCGATCTTGGTGAGTTCCTTGGCCAGCGTCGTCAGCTTCGGCACCGAGTCGATGGCCGAGTCGACCGTGAGGGCCTTGGTCGCCGCGTCCGCCAGCTTGTAGAGCTTCGTCGGGCTGGTCAGCGTGTCGCTCGACTTCATCTGCCGGATCATCGAGCCGATGAACTGCTGCTGGCCCTTGATCCGGTCGAGGTCGCTGCCGTTGGAGTAGGCGTGCCGGGTCCGGACGAAGGCGAGCGCCTCCTCGCCCTGCACGGTGCTCTCGCCCGCCGGCAGGTCGAGCTTGGAGTCCTTGTCCTTGACCGGGTGGGCGAGGCAGATCTTGACGCCGCCGACCGCGGTGGAGAGGGTCTTGACCGCGTTGAAGTCGACCATCATGAAGTGGTCGACCTGGAGGCCGGTCAGCGCCTTGACGGTGTCCATCGTGCAGCCCGGGTCGCGGCCGGCCTCGCCGAGGCTCCGGTTGAACCGGACGTGGTTCAGGCCCGGGATCGTCTTCTCCGAGCCGTCCTCCTGCTTGGACTTGCACTCGGGGATGTCGGTGATGAGGTCGCGCGGGATGCTCATCGCCGTGGCGTTGGTGCGGTCCTCGGAGACGTGGAAGAGGATGTTGGTGTCGGCGTGGCCGACGCTGCCCTTGTCGCCGTAGCCCTCGTTGCCCTTGCCGGTCCGCTTGTCCGTACCGATGATCAATATGTTGAGCGGGGCGTTGGCGGTGATGACCTCCTTGTTGCCCCGGTCACCGATGTCGATGGTGCTGATGTTGCCGTTGAAGTGCTGGTACAGCCAGTAGCCGCCCGCCGAGGCACCCACCAGCAGGAAGGCCATCACGCCGCCGGTCCAGACCAGGACCTTCTTGCGGCGGGTCCGGGGCGCCTTGCGCTTGCGGCGGCCCGGACCCTCACCGGCGGACCCGGCCGGCTCCTGGCCGCGCGGTCCGGCCGCGCGGCGGCCGCCCTGGCGCGGCACCGTGCCCTCGGCGGGCGCGCCGCGCCGCCGGCCCGTCTCGGGACCGCCGTCCGCGGGCGCGGAACGACGGGGAGCCGGAACCCCCGGCGCCCGGGTCGAATCCCCTCCGGAGTGATTCAGTCGCAATTCGTAGTCGCCGGTGTCCGGGTTGAGAACCCATTGGTCTGCGGGATCGAATTCTTCCGCCCGCCCACGGCCTTGTGCATCCACGGTCGCTTGAGTCCTCCGTCGGTGCCACGCGACGCGCCCTCCCCCCGAAAAGGGCGCTCAGTTCTGGTTCCTGAAGTGCGCGGCCAGCTGGCCGGAAGCACCGGATCGCGTCACACTATCCGTCCTGTTCGGTGCGCAGCGACGGGCGTGACACATTCCACGGCCTTTACAACCGGGCATTCTTCCCATTGCGCGCCGAACGTCTATGACTGTTTGGCTATTGCTTTACTGCTTGCACAGGTCGGCCGCCGCATTGTTTCCCGAGTACGTGGGTGTGGGCGACGGTCCCGATGCCTCATCGGCGTCAGCGTTTTTTCCTCCGTCCTCTTTCAGCTGGTCCGCGGGCACCACGGCGACGGGTTCGTCGTCGCGCAGCTGCTTGAAGAGTCTGTCCGCATCGGGCTGTACCAATTCGTCCCGGTTGGCGTCGAGTCGGTACGACTGCCGGGGCACGGTCAGGAACTGGACCCGGTCGGTCGGCACGCTGCGCATCCCGCGCACCAGGTCGTACAGGTCCTTGAGGCTGTCCAGCCCGGGGTCGGTGGTCAGCGCCTTGGTGGCCGCGTCCAGCACCGGGTAGAGCCGGGTGGGGTTGAGCAGGACGCCGTTGCTCTGCACCTTGTTGACCAGGGCGCCGAGGAACTGCTGCTGGCGGTCCATCCGCTCGGTGTCGCTGCCGTTGCCGATGGACTTGCGGGCCCGTACGTAGCCGAGGGCCTGCTCTCCGTTGAGCTTCTGGCGGCCCGCCGGGAGCTTGAGGTGCGCGGAGGAGTCGTCGATCGGCTCCTTGAGGCAGACCTCGACACCGTCCACGGCGTTCACCATGTTCTTGAAGCCGCTGAAGTCGACGACCATGTAGTGGTCGATCCGGATGCCGGTCATCTTCTCGACGGTCCGGATGGTGCAGGCCGTCCCGCCGATCTCGAAGGCCCAGTTGAACTGGGCGAATTGCGGTTTGCTGACGCTCTTGTCCGTCTTATGGCATTCCGGGATGTTCACCATCAGATCGCGCGGCAGCGACATCGCGGTCGCGCTCTTCCGGTCCGCCGCCAGGTGCAGCAGGATCGTGGTGTCCGAACGCTGGCTGCCCCCGTCGTCGCGCCCGTACTTCCGGTTGTCCCCGGCCCGGCTGTCCGAGCCGATCAGCAGGATGTTCTGCGCGTCGTGCACGACCTGGGCCGGGCGCTCCTTCTCGTACGCCTTCAACTCGGCGGCCGCGGAGGTGTCCGTCCGGATGTTGCCGTCCAGTTTCTTGTACAGCCACCAGCCGGTGCCCGCGGCGGCCAGGACGACGAACGAGGCGCCGAGCGCCGTCCACCGCAGCCAGTGCCGCTTCCGCCGCACCGTGAGGGCGACGGCCGCCGGGACGCCGTCCGGGGGCGGGGCGGCGTGCCCCGGGCCGCTGCCCGAGCCGCTGCGCGTCTCACCGCCCGGGGCGTCCGCCGGGGCGGACCGCTCGCCGGAGTCCGGGCCGGGCGCGCCGCCCGCCGCCGGCTGCGCCGCGTCGGGCGTCCGGTCCCCCTTCCCGTCCGGGTCCTCGGGCCCGTCCGGTGTGCCGGCGCTTTCGGTCACGTCTGCGTCCATCCTTCACGTTCGGCAGCGCGTACGGCCGCCGGTCGCACAAGTAGACGGCTGAACCTCACGCTTGGTTGTGCCTTGAGTGGTCCGTACCGCAGATCATGTACCGGAGCTGACGGATCGACGGGAGGGCTCGGCCCACGCTGGTCCGGACGAGTGGTCCTCAGGCCGCTTGTCGTACCGGTGCGTTGACGAACCCGGCCCCGCCGGCGCCGACCGGGGGTCTCACACGCTCAGCGTGACCCGCTCGCTCTCCACCCGCCGGGCCAGCGCCTCCGCGTCCAGCCGGTCCGCGTTCCGGCACAGCACCACGGACCCGCCGGTCGCGAGCGGGGCGAAGAGCCCGGCGCTCAGCCCGTCCCAGCTGTCGTACGCCCGCCCCGACAGCAGCCGGGAACCGGCGTCCAGCCCCAGCGCCGCGCCGTCCCGCCGCGCCCGCTCCACCAGCTCCGCCCCGGTCAGCTCGATCCCGCCCACCGCCAGGGCCGGCGCCCCCGGGTCCACCGGTGCGAACGGGGCGAAGCGGTCGCCCTGCGCCGGCACCTCGACCGCGTAGTCCATGAAGCCCTCCGGGACCTGCGGGAACCGGCCGCCCAGCGGGCGCAGCGCCAGGGCGACCCGCTCCCCGCCGCAGGCCCGCGCCGCCTCCAGGCCCTCCGGCCCGGTCACCACGAGATCGGCGGCGGCCGGGTCCCCCTGCACCTCGGCGACCACGCCGACCGAGGCGCAGGCCAGCAGCCAGACCGCGGACTGCCAGTGCGCCGGGAGCAGCAGCGCGAGCCGGTCGCCCGGCTCCGCGGCGAGGTCGCCCTGGAGCAGGTTCGCCGTCTTGGCCACCCAATTGGCGAAGGTGGCCACCGAGAGTTCGACGCGTTCTCCGGTGGCGTCGTCGTAGAAGGTGACCAAGGGGCGGGCCGGGTCCGCGGCGAGCGCGGAACGCAGCAGGTCGGCAGGGGTGCGGTCGCTGGCGTTCATGGGCGGAAGCGTACGCGGCGGCGGTGGAGGGCCACCGGTGCGGCGGACGCCGGGTACACCGGTTCGGCAGACGGGCCGTCAACTGACCCGGAACATCCCGGTCGCCGGACTCGTCCCCTTGTGCCAAGGATCGTTTGTATGCGTGCCTTCCTTGCATCCGCCATAGGTGTCACCTGCGCGTCGGCCCTCGTGCTGCCGCTCGCCGCGCCCGCGGGCGCCGCCCCCGACACCACCGCCCGTCCGGCCACCGCGTCCGAGCCCGCCGACCCGCCCGGCTCGACCCGCTCCCTGGCCCTGGCCCCCCTGACCGCGCCCTCCTCCCGGTCCGCCGGCGCCGCCGACCCGGGACAGGGGCTGTCGAGACCCCGCGTCCAGCCGTTCTCCCTGGTCGGCGTCGTCTGGGACGACGTGAACACCGAACTCCACGGCACCGCCCAGGTCCGCACCCGCGCCACCGCCACCGGCCGCTGGTCCGGCTGGCAGGGCCTGGAGACCCACAACGCCGAGCACTCGGCCGACGCCGGAACCGCCGAGCGCGACTCCGGCGCCGCCCGGGGATCCACCGCCCCGCTCTGGACCGGCGCCTCCGACGGCGTCGAGGTCCGGGTGGTGCCCGAGACCCCCGCCGCCCGCGGCACGTCCCCCCTGCCGCTCCCCGCCGGACTCCGTCTCGAACTCGTCGACCCCGGCGCCGCGCCCGAGCGGAACACGGCGGCCGGCGCGGACCGCACCACCGCGCTCGGCGCCGCCGCCCTGCCCGCCCTGAGCCGCGCGGCCACGCAGGCGGCCGCCGGATTCGCCCCCGGCGCCAAGCCGTACATCGGCCCCCGCCCCCGCATCATCACCCGCAAGGGCTGGGGCGCCGACGAGAAGCTCCGCGAGAAGGCCTTCGCGTACACCAAGAGCGTCAAGGCCGCCTTCATCCACCACAGCGCCACCGGCAACAACTACACCTGCTCCCAGGCGCCGTCGGTGCTGCGCGGCATCTACCGCTACCACGTCAAGAGCAGCGGCTGGCGCGACATCGGCTACAACTTCGCCGTCGACAAGTGCGGAAACATCTACGAGGGCCGCGCCGGAGGCGTGACGAAGGCCGTCATGGGCGCGCACACCCTCGGCTTCAACACCAACACCATGGGCATCGCCGTGCTCGGGACCTTCACCTCGTCCAACCCGCCCGCCGCGGCCGTCACCGCCGTCGAGAAGCTCACCGCCTGGAAGCTCGGCCTGTTCGGCGCCAACCCCAAGGGCAAGGTGACGCTCGTCTCCGCCGGGAGCAACAAGTACAAGAAGGGCAGGAAGGTCAAACTGAACGTCATCTCCGGACACCGCGACGGTTTCGCAACCGAATGCCCCGGAGCGCGTCTCTACAAGAAGCTCGGCACCGCACGGACCGGATCGGCCCGGCTGCAGGGCCGCTGACGCGAAAGGAGCCGCCCGGCGCCGGACGCGCCGGAGACCTGCTGCGGGCTGCTGACCGAGGACGTCCTTTCCGGTCTGCATACACTGGCCAGCCGAAACCCCGGCCCGGCCCCAGCAGGAAGCAGAGACAGTGCTGTGACAGAGGCAAAAGAAGCGATCCTCCTGGTCGGCGGCAAGGGAACCCGGCTGCGCCCGCTCACGGTGCACACGCCCAAACCCATGGTCCCGGCCGCGGGCGTCCCCTTCCTCACGCACCAGCTGGCGCGTGCCAGGGCCGCCGGGGTCGAGCACATCGTCCTCGCGACGTCGTACCTGGCGGAGGTCTTCGAGCCGTACTTCGGCGACGGCTCGTCGCTGGGCCTCCACATCGAGTACGTCACCGAACGCGACCCGCTCGGCACCGGCGGCGCCCTGCGCAACGTCGCGGAGCGCCTCGTCTCCGGCCCGGACGAACCGGTCCTGATCTTCAACGGCGACATCCTCACCGGCCTCGACATCCGGGCCCTGGCCGCCTGCCACACCGAGTCCGGGGCGGACGTCTCGCTCCATCTGACCCGGGTCGAGGACCCGCGCGCCTTCGGCCTCGTCCCCACCGACGACACCGGCCGGGTGACCGCCTTCCTGGAGAAGCCCCAGACGCCCGAGGAGATCGTCACCGACCAGATCAACGCGGGCGCCTACATCTTCCGCCGCTCGGTCATCGACACCATCCCGGCGGGCCGGCCCGTCTCCGTGGAACGCGAGACCTTCCCCGGACTCCTCGCCGACGGCGCCCACCTCCAGGGCATGGTCGACTCCACGTACTGGCTGGACCTCGGCACCCCGCAGGCGTTCATACGCGGCTCCGCCGACCTGGTCCTCGGCCGCGCCCCCTCCCCGGCCGTCCCCGGCCGCTGCGGCGACCGGCTCGTCCTGCCCACCGCGACCGTCGCCCCCGACGCCAAGCTCTCCGGCGGCACGGTCGTCGGCGACGACGCCGTCATCGGCGCGGGCGCCAGGATCGACGGCTCCACCGTCCTCGCGGGCGCCGTCGTCGAACCGGGCGCCGTGATCACCGACTCCCTCGTCGGCGCCGGGGCCAGGATCGGCAGCCGTACGGTGCTGGCCGGCGCGGTCGTCGGTGACGGCGCCCACGTCGGCGCCGACAACGAACTGCGCGAGGGCGTCCGCGTCTGGTGCGGAGCCCGGCTCCCGGCCGCCTCCCTCCGGTTCTCCTCGGACGAATGACCGGAGCGGTCCACCCGTACGAGGACGGCCCGGCCGGCCTGATTCGGCCGTACCCTCGACTGGCAGCCCCGACTACCGAGGACCTTCACCCGTGGCAGGACGATTCGCCCCCCGCAGCGCCCCGCGCGCGGCCGTCCCGCGCCAGACGGCGACGCCCGTACCGGCGGCGCTGACCCGCGACTGGACCCCGCCCGGCCCGCTCGACCTGCGGCTCGTCCTCGGCCCGCTGCGCCGCGGCCCCGCCGACCCCACGTTCCGGATGTCCGCCGACGGCTCGGTCCGCCGGGCCAGCCGCACCCCGGCGGGCCCCGGCACGCTCCATGTCGTCGCGCGCGAGGGCCGGATCGAGGCGGCGGCCTGGGGGCCCGGCGCGTCCTGGCTGCTGGACCAGCTGCCCACGCTGCTCGGCGCGGGCGACACCCCGGAGGACTTCACCCCGCGCCACCGGCTGATCGCCGCCGTCCACCACCGCCGCCCGGGATTGCGCCTGCTGCGCACCGGCCTGGTGCTGGAGTCCCTGATCCCCTCGGTCCTGGAGCAGAAGGTCACCACGGACGAGGCCTACCGCGCCTGGCGGCTGCTGGTCCGCACCTACGGGGAGCCGGCCCCCGGCCCCCAGGAGTACGGCCTCTATGTGATGCCCGACGCCCGCACCTGGTCCCTGATCCCCTCCTGGGAGTGGCACCGCGCGGGCGTCGACAGCAAGCGCTCGGCGACCATCCTGCGCGCGGTCCGGGTGGCCCGCCGCATGGAGGAGGCGGCGGCCATGGACCTGCCCGACGCCCTCACCCGCCTCCAGGCCGTCCCCGGCATCGGCCCCTGGACGGCCGCCGAAACCCTGCAGCGCACCAACGGCGCCGCCGACGCCGTCACCGTCGGCGACCTCCACCTCCCCGGCATCGTCGGCCACGCCCTGGCCGGCGACCGCGACGCCGACGACGAGGCCATGCTCACCCTCCTCGCCCCCTACGAGGGCCAGCGCCACCGCGCGACCCGCCTCATCCTGCTCTCCGGCCACACCCCGCCCCGCCACGCGCCCCGGATGACTCCGCGCAACATCGCGCCGTTGTAGCGGGGCGCGGCGGCGGGCCTCACCGCACCGTGACGAAGTCCTCCGGGTCCCGCCCCGTGCGCGGGGCCGGGGTCTCGGACGGGTGGCCGATCGCGACGGCGCCGAGGGGGTCCCAGGAGGCGGGGAGTCCGAGGACGTCGCGGACGACGTCGCGGCAGAACATGGTGGAGGAGACCCAGGCGGAGCCGAGCCGTTCGCCGGCGAGGGCGACCAGGAAGTTCTGGATGCCGGCGCCGGCGGCGACCACGAACATCTCGCGCTCGGCGGTGTCCCGGCGGGGATCGCCGTAGGTGTGGGAGCCGTCCGTCACCATGCAGGGCACCACCAGGTAGGGGGCCCGGCGCAGGACGTCGCCGCGGCGGACGCGCTTGGCGATGGAGTCCTCGCTCTTGCCGTCCCGCCGCAGATCGGCGGTCCAGGCGTCCCGCATCGCGTCCAGGAGCCGGGTCCGCGAGGCGGCCGACTCCAGCAGGACGAAGCGCCAGGGCGTCGTGTGGTGCGGCGCGGGGGCCGTCACCGCGGCGGCCACGGCCCGGCGCACCGCCCCGGGGTCCACGGGGTCGCCGGTGAAGGAGCGCACCGTGCGCCGCTGGGTCACCGCCTCGCGGACCGCCTCGGACGTGCCGAGCCGGAACATGTCGTCGGCCGCGACCCGCACCATGGCCCGCGCGCCCTCGGCGTCGTCCGGGTCCAGCACCTGGCCGAGCCCGCGCACCACCGCGACGGGCAGCCCCTCGGCCTTGCCCTTGACCAGGTCACCGGCGGCGGCCAGTTCGTCGGCGGTGGCGACGACCGTGGCGGAGAGCGGATTGCCGTACGCGTCGGTGCCGCCGCGCAGATCGTCGAGGACCCGCACCCCGGCGGCCCCGATCGCCACGTCGGTGAGTCCGTTGCGCCACGGCCGCCCGAAGGTGTCCGTGACGACGACGCCCACCTCGACGCCGAGGACGTCCCGCAGCCCCCGGCGGATCGCCCGCGCGGAGGCGTCGGGGTCCTCGGGCAGCAGCAGCACCGTGCCGGCGGGGGTGTTCGACGCGTCGACCCCGGCGGCGGCCATCACCAGGCCCTGCCGGTTCTCCACGATCCGCAGCGGTCCGCGCCGGGCCACCACCCGTACCGTCTCCGCGTCTATGGCCGCCTCCCGGTCGGCGGCCTCCATGATCCGGCCCTCCGCCTTGGAGACGATCTTGGAGGTGACGAGCAGCACGTCGCCGTCGGCCAGCCCCGGCTCGGTGGCGGCGATCAGCTTCGCCAGATCGTCCCCCGCCCGCACCTCCGGCAGCCCCGGCAGCGCCCACACCCGGTAGGAGGGCGCGCCCTCCCCGGCGGCGCTCACGCGCGCACCTCCTCGGCGAGGGCCAGCGCCTGCCGGGCCATCTCGGCGGTGGTGGGCACATCGGTCATCATCAGCGGGACGGCGCGGCAGCGGATGCCCGCGGCCTCCACCTCGTCCACCGCGCCCGCGTCGACCGTGTCGACGAGCCAGCCGTCGAGGAGCCCGGAGCCGTAGTGCACGGCGACCGCGGCCGCCGTCGACTCGACGCCCACCGCGGCGAGGACCTTGTCGGCCATGCCGCGCACCGGGGCGTCGCCGACGATGGGGGAGAGCCCGACGACCGGCACCCCGGCCTCGGCGACGGCCTCGCGGATCCCGGGCACGGCCAGGATCGTCCCGATGGAGACGACGGGGTTGGACGGCGGGAAGAGGATGACGTCGGCCCCCGCGAGCGCCTCCAGCACCCCGGGCGCGGGCTTGGCCTGTTCGGCGCCGACGGGCACGATCGCCCGCGCGGGGACCGAGGCGCGCATCTTCACCCAGTACTCCTGGAAGTGCACGGCCCGGCTCTCGCCGTCGGCGTCGACGGCCACATGCGTCTCGACCCGGTCGTCGGACATCGGCAGCAGCCGCACGCCCGGCTGCCAGCGGGCGCAGAGCGCCTCGGTGACGGCGCTGAGCGGATAGCCCGCGCCGAGCATCTGCGTACGGACGATGTGGGTGGCGAAGTCGCGGTCGCCGAGGCCGAACCACTCGGGGCCGACGCCGTAGGCCGCGAGCTCCTCCTTGACGTGGAAGCTCTCGTCGGTGCGGCCCCAGCCCTGCTCCTCGTTGATGCCACCGCCCAGGGTGTACATCACGGTGTCGAGGTCGGGGCAGACCTTGAGGCCGAACAGATGGATGTCGTCACCGGTGTTGCCGATCACCGTGATGTCCGCGTCCGGCGCGGCCTCCTTGAGGCCACGAAGAAAACGAGCACCACCGATACCGCCGGCCAGAACCACAATGCGCATGGAAACAGTCTGTCAGGCGGAGCCCGGTCGTTGGGGAGGGGTCTCAGGCCGGGGTCGGTGCGGGGGCCGCGGCGCACCGGGTGGCGTGCATCGGCATGTCGGTCAGGCCCGGGTAGTAGATGTGCAGGCTGACGGCGGGTTCGAGGGAGTCGTTGACCACCTCGTGGACGTAGCCGGGGGCGAAGACGCGCTGGGCGCCGGCGGCCAGGGTCCGCTTGCCGCGGTCCGTACGCTCGGTCAGTTCGCCGTCCAGCACGGTCAGTACGCCCGAGGAGGGGCCGTGGTCGTGCAGTCCGCTGCCCTGGCCGGGGACCCAGCTGAGCAGCCAGACCTCGTAGCCGGGTCCGGTGCGCAGCCGGTGGTACCAGCGGGTGGTGGTGTCGTAGCGGACGAGCGGCGCCCAGGCGGCGCGGTCGGCGGCGACGGTACGGGCGAGTCCGACGAATTCCGCGACGGTGGCGGGGTGTTCGCGGGCGGGGCGCAGGAGGTGGGGGACCTCGAGGAGGTCGCCGGCGATCTGGAGGTCGCTGTCGCTGTTCATGGGTGCGGTGGTTCCTCGGCAGGTGGCGCGGGTGCGGTGCAGGGGTGTCGCGAGGACCGCGGGACCGGGTGACCACAGGGGCCGTCAGGCCACGGGGGAACGGGTCCGGGGGTCCGGGATGAGCGGGATACGGCTGGAGCGCGCGGGCTTCAACAGCCGAGACAGCTGGAACAGCAACAGCGGGCCTGGACAGCGCTGCGGAACCCACGGACGTGGGTGGCGCGCATCGCTGAGGTCACTGGCATGCCATCAAGGAGAGCGGGGAGGGGCGGCACCTGTCAACCCAATGCCCGATTTGGCGGTAATGTTTCACCTCATCCGGTTACTCCATCCGGAGAAAGGTTTATGCAGACGCGGGGCCGGAGATGTGGCGCAACAGCCGTGCCCTCAAACGCCGCCGCCCGTGATCCGACTGTGATCTTGATCGCTTCGGTGACCGAATCGCAACGTGTCCGCCCCCGGGGGAGTTCCTTCCAGTGGCAGGTTCGGGGGTGAAGGGGGCTATGGCATATGTCAGGTTTTTGGTGATTTGCACACTTTCTGCGTACGCTTGGTTCCGCAGAGTGAATACGGGGCCCAATAGCAGATGCGGGCTTGACTCGCCCAGAGCTACATACCTGTAATTTCACCCGTGTCGTTCGGCCGATTCGATCACGGCCGCATCACGGGGACGCAAGAGACAGACGAGGGGCGCACATGACCGAGCTGTTCCAGCAACTGCTGGTCGAGGACGCGGACGAGGAACTCGGCTGGCAGGAGCGCGCACTGTGCGCCCAGACCGACCCCGAGTCCTTCTTTCCCGAGAAGGGCGGGTCGACCCGCGAGGCGAAGAAGGTCTGTCTCGCCTGCGAGGTCCGCTCCGAATGCCTGGAGTACGCCCTCTCCAACGACGAGCGTTTCGGCATCTGGGGCGGTCTCTCCGAGCGCGAGAGGCGCCGCCTGAAGAAGGCCGCCGTCTGACGCGGCCCCGCCGCTCCCGGCCGGGAGCCGACCACGTCCCGGCCCGATGGTTTCCGGCCACGGCCCGCCGCCTGCACCCAGCCCGCAGGCGGCGGGCCGTCGTCGTGTCCGGGCGCACCGCGCTCCGTACCACCGACCCCGTTCCCCGCTCCCGCGCCACCCCGGTTATCCGTACCGTTAGTGTGGGGCCCCGTCCGAGACGCGCCAACGACCCGACAGAGCGCGCGTGTACACCGAAGCAGCCCCCGGGGGGACGCCCCCCGGACCCGGCCGGAGGGCCCGTACCTCGATGTCCGTGCACAGCCAATCGGCGGCGCCGTACGCGGCCGCCACCGCCCCCGAGTTCCCCCGGCATGTCGTCACCGCCGTGCTCGTCTCCCACGACGGCGCACGCTGGCTGCCCGACGCGCTCGCCGGACTCCTCGGGCAGGAACGCCCCGTACAGAACGTCGTCGCCGCCGACACCGGCAGCGCCGACGACTCCGCGCGCCTGGTCACCGAGGCGCTCGGCGCCGACCGCGTCCTGCACCTCGCGCGGCGTACGAGCTTCGGCACCGCCGTCGACGAGGCGAGCCGCACCGCCGGCGTCCTCACCCCGGACGACCTGCCCTATCTGAAGCGGCCCAGCGGCTGGGACCCGGTCACCCGGACCTGGCGCGACGACGCCTACGACCTGCCCGAACTGCCGCACGGCGAACCGGTGCAGTGGCTCTGGCTGCTCCACGACGACTGCGCGCCCGAGCCGGACGCCCTCGCCGAGATGCTGCGCGTCGTCGACGAGGACCCGCACGCCGCGATCGTCGGCCCCAAGCTCCGCGGCTGGTACGACCGCCGCCAGCTGCTGGAGGTCGGCGTCTCGATCGCCAACAGCGGCCGCCGCTGGACCGGACTGGACCGGCGCGAACAGGACCAGGGCCAGCACGACCAGGTCCGCACCGTCCTCTCCGTCTCCACCGCCGGCATGCTGATCCGCCGGGACGTCTGGGAGGAACTCGGCGGCTTCGACCGCAGGCTCCCCCTGATGCGCGACGACGTCGACCTGTGCTGGCGCGCCCACCGGGCCGGACACCGGGTGCTCGTCGCCCCCGACGCCGTCCTGCGGCACGCCGAGGCCTCCGCCCGCGAACGCCGCCCCATCGACTGCGCCGGCCGCTCCGTGGCCAACCCGCACCGCGTCGACAAGGCCGGCGCCGTCTACACCATGCTGGTGAACACCCCCGGCAAGCGGCTGCCCTGGGTCCTGCTCCGGCTCGTCCTCGGCACCCTGCTGCGCACCCTGGCCTACCTCGTCGGCAAGGTGCCCGGCCAGGCGCTCGACGAGGTCACCGGCCTCCTCGGCACCCTGCTGCGCCCCGGCCGCATCCTCGGAGCCCGCCGCAGCCGCGGCAAGGGCGCCGTCGACCAGGCCGAACTGCGCGGACTCTTCCCCGCCCCCGGCGCCACCGTCCGCGCGACCGTCGAACAGGTCGCCGGGAACCTCGGCGGCGGCTCCGACGCCGACACCGGCGGCTCCCGGCACGGCGCCGTCGAGTCCGGACCGGGCGGCGACGACGCCGACTACCTGGAGATCGACCAGTTCGCCCGGCTGAAGAGGATCGGCCGCAAGCCCGGCCCGGTCCTCTTCGCCGTGCTCCTCCTCGTCTCGCTCGTCGCCTGCCGCGGCCTGCTCGGCGGCGGCGCCCTGGCCGGCGGCGCCCTGCTGCCCGCCCCCGCCGACGTCTCCGACCTCTGGGGCCGCTACGCCGACGGCTGGCACACCATCGGCACCGGCGGCACCCAGACCGCACCGCCCTATCTGGCCGTGCTCTCGGCGCTCTCCGCGCTCTTCCTCGGCTCCACCGGCTTCGCGCTCACCCTGCTGCTCGTCTGCTCGGTCCCGCTCGCCGGACTCACCGCCTACTTCGTCTCCCGCCCGCTGCTGCCCTCACGGCTCCTGCGGGCCTGGGCGAGCATCGCGTACGCCTTCCTGCCCGCCGCCACCGGCGCCCTCGCGACCGGCAGGCTGGGCACCGCCGTCCTGGCGGTCCTGCTCCCGCTGATCGCCCGCACCGCCGTCTCCGCGCACGGCATGCGCGCCACCGGCGACGCCCGCGGCAGCTGGCGCGCCACCTGGGCGTACACCCTGCTGCTCACCCTCGCGATGGCGTTCACGCCGATCGTCTGGCCGCTCGCCGTGGTGCTCGGCCTCGGGGTCCTGGCGCTGCGCCGCAACGACCTCACCGCCTACGCGCTGCGCTTCGTCGCGGCCGTCGGCACCCCGCTGCTCGTCCTCGCCCCCTGGTCGCTCTCGCTGCTCGGCAGCCCCTCGTCCTTCCTGAAGGAAGCGGGCCTGGAGACCGGTTCGGGCGAGGCCTCCGCCCTGGATCTGCTGGGCATCAGCCCCGGCGGTCCCAAGGCGGCCGGCGGGGTCCTCCTCCTCGGCATCGTGCTGGCCGCCCTGGCCGCACTGCTGCGCTCCGAGCGCCGCTTCGCCGTACGGACCGCCTGGGCCGCCGCCCTGGTGGGGCTCGTCTTCGCCGCCCTGGCCAACGGCTCCGGCTGGGCCGGACCGGCCACCCTCGTCTACGGCGCCGCGCTCATCGCCGCCGCGCTGGTCGGCGCGGACGGCGCCCGGGTCCGCGTCGCCGAGCAGAGCTTCGGCTGGCGCCAGCCGGTCGCCGCCCTGATCGCGCTGGCCGCCGCGGCCGCCCCGGTGCTCGCCGCCGCCGGCTGGATGATCGGCGGCGCGGCCGGACCGCTGGAGCGCCGCGACCCGGTCCAGGTGCCCGCCTTCGTCGCCGAGGAGTCCGGCACCCGCGACCAACCGCGCACCCTGGTGCTCGGCGGAACCTCGTCGGACCTGGTCGAGTACACCCTGGTCCGCGGCTCCGGCGCCCGCCTCGGCGACGCCGAACTGGCCGAGTCCGGCGGCGGCAACGGCCACCTCGACAAGGTCGTCGCCAATCTGGTGGCCGGCTCCGGTGCCGACCAGGGCAGCCAGCTCAGCGGCTTCGCGATCCGGTACGTCCTCGTGCGCGACGGCGCCCCGAAGCAGATGAGCCGGGTGCTCGACGCCACCCCTGGCCTCAGCCGGCTGAGCCAGCTGGACGGCAGCGCCCTGTGGCGGGTGGACCGCCGCCAGGTCGCCCGCGTCATGATCGTTCCGTCCGCCGCGGCCGACGAGCCGCTGCCGGTCGAATCGGGCCCCGTCGAGGTGCACACCAAGATCCCCGCGGGCGCCGAGGGCCGGACCCTGCGCATCGCCGAGGCCGCCGACCCCGGCTGGCAGGCCACGCTCGACGGCCGGGCGCTCGACCGCAAGACCGTCGACGGCTGGGCCCAGGGCTTCGCGCTGCCCGCCGAGGGGGGCGCCCTGTCCCTCACGTACGAGACCCCGCTGACCCACCGGGCGTGGATCTGGGCCCAGATCTCGCTCGCGGTCGTCCTCGTGGTCATGGCCCTGCCCGGCCGGCGCCGCGAGATCGACGACGACCTGCCCGACGCGGACCTCGCGGTCCCGGCCGAGCCGGTCGCCGGGGAGGGCCGCCGGGCCCGCAGGCTCCGCGCCGCCGCCCTGGCGGAGGGCGAGCCGGACGGCGGGTCCCCGGACGGCGCCGGCGACGGCCGTCCGGGCCCGGCGGGCGCCGACGGCATGCCCATGGGCGCCCCGGCACCCGACGAGGACGACGACCCGGGCGTCTTCGTCCCCCGGCAGGCCGAGGGCGACACCGGTGCGTACGCGACGCTGCCGCCGCAGGGCGAGGGTGACACCGGCCAGTACGGGACGCTGCCGCCGCAGGGCGAGGGTGACACCGGCCAGTACGGGACGCTGCCGCCGCAGGGCGAGGGTGACACCGGCCAGTACGGGACGCTGCCGCC